>JAKSTM010000002.1 GCA_024402565.1 Treponema sp.
CACCAACAGCCTTCATAGAAGTTCCAAGAGAATCTTCTACACCGCGGAATTTTTCGAATGCCCAGCGAGCAAACTTTAATACAACGTAATCTCCATCAGGAGCTCCACCTGGAGTATATTTTTCCAAAGTTCCGTCGCGCCAGTATGGAATTTCGTCCAAAGTCATACCGCTAGCCAATTTTGCAGAAATCAAAGCGATTGGGAAACCTGTAGCCTTAGAAGCCAAAGCAGAAGAACGTGATGTACGTGGGTTAATTTCGATGATTACTACACGGCCAGTTTTTGGGTTGTGTGCGAACTGAACGTTTGTACCACCAATAACACCAATAGATTCAACAATCTTGAAAGCGTCTTTCTTAAGTCTTTCTTCCAAAGCTTTGTCGATTGTCATAAATGGAGCTGAACAGAAAGAGTCACCTGTGTGAACACCAACTGCATCAATGTTTTCAATAAAACAGATTGCAATCATCTGATTCTTGCTATCTCGAACAACTTCAACTTCAAGTTCTTCCCAACCAAGAATTGATTCTTCAATCAAACACTGATGTGTCATAGAAAGATCCAAACCGTTAGAAACGATTGTGCGGAGTTCTTCAACGTTGTAACAGAAACCACCGCCCTGTCCACCCATTGTGTAAGCTGGACGAACAACTAATGGGAAGCCGATTTCTTCAGCGATTTTTTCAGCACCTTCGATTGTGTGACAGATTCCAGAACGTGGAGTGTCGATTCCCAAAGATTTCATTGTTTCTTTGAAGATTTCGCGGTCTTCACCACGTTCAATAGCATCAAGGTTTACACCAATAACTTTTACACCGTATTTATCAAGAACGCCGGCTTTGTTTAATTCCATAGCCATGTTCAAACCAGTCTGTCCACCAAGGTTTGGAAGAAGAGCATCTGGACGTTCTTTTTCAATAATCTGGCTCAAACGTTCAACGTTGAGTGGTTCAATATAAGTTGCATCTGCCATAACTGGGTCAGTCATGATAGTAGCAGGGTTTGAGTTTACAAGGACGATTTTGTAACCCTGTTCACGGAGGGCTTTACAAGCCTGTGTGCCGGAATAGTCAAATTCACATGCCTGACCGATAACGATCGGACCGGAACCGATAATCAGAACTTTGTTGATGTCTGTTCTCTTTGCCATAAATGTTACCCCTTAAGATAAAAAAAAACTGAACCCGTGAAACGAATTCAGTTGTTATTTACAATAGTTTATTTACAATAGTTAATGAAATAAAAACAGTAGTACCCATAAGCGGCATCCCATGCGATTCAATATGTTTCACTACGTCTTCGTATTTCATACTGAAACTTAATAATATAGAAAACACGGTTCAAATTCAAGATACTGGGAACGATTTCAAGCGTTTTCTAAGGATTGCAAAGTTTATGCCTTTATAAGCCAAGCGCTTCGTCGGCAAGACTTGCAAGGCGGCCGGCTTCTTTTGCCAGTTCCTTGGTGGTTCCTGGTTTGATAAGTGAAAGTTTCTGGTCGGCCTTCTTTTCGTTTCTGATTTCCAGAAGTTCGTAGGCAAAAGCCAGAATGTCGGCTGCGTCTTCTTCCTTGATTTTGATAGTCTCTGCAATGTCCGAAGGCTTTTGTTTGCAAAGATTTTCAAGAGTCGTGTATTTTTTCTGTAAGGCAAGGGCACGCTTTTCGCCAACGCCCGGTAGTTCCAGAAAAATGGAAACCACGTTTTCTTTTGTGCGGAGCCTCTGGTTCCGGCTTGTGGCAAAGCGGTGGGTCTCATCACGGACGCGTTGTAAAAGCCTGAGTGCATCTGACCGCTTTGGAAGACAGATCGGCTCACTTGTGTGCGGGCGCCAGATTTCTTCATCACGTTTTGCAAGACCTGCGATCGGGATATTAAGTCCCAGGGCTTTGATTACGGCATCTACCGCATTTACCTGACCGATACCACCGTCTATTAAAAGCAGGTCAGGCATGTCGGCGCCTTCGTTTAGAAGTCTTGTGTAGCGGCGTGTTACGGCTTCGCGCATGGAAGCAAAGTCATCTATTAAACCGTCAGTTGTTTTAAGGCGGAAGTAGCGGTAATTCTTTTTGTCCGGGTTTCCGTTGTAAAAGCTGATAAGGGATGCAACAGGCCATTTTCCGCCGATATGGGCAATATCGAAACCTTCGATGCGGATCGGCAGGCGGTCCAGGTGGAGACGGTCTTTAAGTTCTTCCATTGCCGGTGTGTCGCCCCGTTCGCGAAGGCGGCGGATAATGTCTTCGTGGGCGTTCTGGGTTGCCATCTGGATGGCGGCCTTGTGGCGCGGTGCCGACGGAATGTCATCGGTAACAAGGATAATCTGCGAGTCTACGCCGTAGGTGTCGTGAAGCCAGCGGTTTACGTCTCCGCGGGCATCTTCCGGGGCTTCGGCAGGTGGTACCCTGAGCCTGTCGAAGGGCACCACCGCCGCCTCGGGAGACTCCACCGCCTGTCCGGAAAGTTCAACCGCCGCCTCGGGAGACTCCGCCGCCGCAGCGTCCGTGGTGGTTTCGGCGGGCTCAACCACCGCCTTAGGCAGCATTGCGCTTGTGCTTACGTATATATATGGAGGAATCTGATCCGGCGAGTTGTAATATGCGTTCATGAACTCTGCAACCAGTTCGTCATCCTCATTCAGGCTGATTTCCCGGAAATTGTTGCGGCCTAAAAGTTTTCCGTTACGGATTTTCAGCACAGTAAAGCTTACAAGTTCGCCTTCGCGCCAGTAAGCGATGTAATCCGAGTCGTTTTCGTCAAAGCTTTCTACTATATTCTGATTGTGAAGCACGTTCAGTGCGTTGATGCCGTCTCGGAGGCGGGCGGCTTTTTCAAAGTTCAGGTCATTGGCGGCGGCGCGCATTTCTGTTTTGAGCCGTTCTATGGCCGCATCATCTTTTCCCTCAAGTAGGGAAATTATTTCGCCGAAATATTCAGTGTAGGACTCTTTTGTAATTTTTTTACAGCACGGTGCCTTGCACTGTCCCATGTGGTAATAAAGACATGGCGAAGATCTGCTTTTGAAGGTCCTGCAGCGGCGCATAGGATAAAGCTTGAAGATTGTTTCCAGAAATGTATCCAGTGCGTAAACGTCGGGAAAAGGTCCGAAATACTGGGATCCGTCGTGATGAACGGTTCTTGTACGGTAAATCCGCGGGAATTCTTCATTTGTGATTCTGATTACAGGATAACTTTTTCCGTCTTTGAGACAGATGTTGTAGCGGGGGCTGTATTTCTTGATCAAGTTATTTTCAAGAATCAGCGCTTCGTACTCATTTGCTGTAACGATGTATTCAATGCTTACGGCATTGGCAATCAGAAGCTGGGTTTTTATGTTTTTCTGACCTGAAAAATATGAAGACAAACGGTTTTTCAGCACTTTTGCCTTGCCGACATAAATGACGGTACCTTCGGCATTACGCCACAGGTATACGCCTGCAGAATGGGGGGCTTTCAGAGCTGTTTCGTGTAACTGTTCGCGAATAGTTTTGTCAGACATAGGGATATGAAAAATTATATCAGAAAATCGGGAATTGTGTGCGTTTGTATGGGGATACTGTGCACAAGTCTTTTTGGGAAGGAAATCAGTCTGGGTGGAAAAAAAGGATGGCCTGAACTTGAAGTAATTGAAAATGTTACAAAAGGTGAAGGTCGCTTTGGTTATGATTGTATTGAACTTGTTACTAATTCGTTTCAACCGGAATTTGGTACTGATTTAATAATTAATTTTGAAGACAACAATCCGATTTCATATGGAAATTACATTGTAGAAAAAAATGAAATGCAGAAAATCAAAACCCAAGAATTTGGAAAGTCTGCAGGTTTAAGTCGTGATAATGGTGGAATGACTCTTTCTGGGCAATCAGGAACTTTTTTTGGGAATGAAGGATTAAACGGTTCCTTTTCGATTGAATTCTGGCTGAATCCTGCACTTGCAGAAAATGGGGAAACAATTTTTCAGTGGCATTCTTCACGGACAATGGAAAATCAGCTGATTTATCAGACTTTGAATTCTTGTTTTGAAAGCGGCCATTTAAAATGGAGTCTTTCTAATATTTTTGACAGTGCATATCCTGGAAATCAGAATTTGATTTTGAAAGGTGTTTCCACAATTATTCCCGATGTCTGGACTCGTCATACACTAAGTTATGATGCAGAGACTGGACTTTTGGAATATCTGGTAAACGGCTATGTTGAAGACTCAAAATATATAACATCTACGGGGCACGAAGGCGGAGACGTGTATCTGGTTTTTCTTGGAGTTCCTGCCAGCTTTGACATTTGTCCTCAGTATACAGGTCAAATCGATGACTTCCGCATTATGAAACGTCCTTATTCATTGCCTTTATTTCAGAATGCAGAAAATGCCGGATCAATTGAGTATATGAAATATGTCAGGTCAGGCGGATATTTTAGAAGTAAGCCGATTATGGTTTCTGCAGGCTCAGTTTTGAATTCAATTGACGTGGAAATGTATACACCAAAAGAAACTGCAGTAAACTTGTATGTTCGTTCAGGAGATAATCGTTACAATTGGACAGATACTTATCCTGAATGGAAAACAGTGGAACCGGGACAGGAACTGACCGGAATTTCCGGATTATTTTTTCAGGTTGCGGCCGATTTATATCCGGATGGAAATGGAAGCCACACACCAAATGTTACTGAAATTAAATTGAATTATACGGAACTTCCACTTCCACTTCCTCCATTTAGTGTTAGTGCTGTGGCAGGAGACGGATGTGTAACTTTAAAATGGAATTATTCGGTTGATGAAACAGCCGGTGGATATTACATCTATTATGGAAATCGTTCGGGAGAATATCTTGGACGCATTGCTGTAGAAGGGGCTTCACCAATCAACGTTGGAAATACAACAGGATTTACATTGACAGGTCTTGAGAACGGAACCATTTACTATTTTGCAGTGGCTTCCTGGTCCAGGGTGAATGAAAATGTAATTGGAGAACTTTCAAAAGAAGTTTTTGCCAGACCTAAAAAGATTCTCAGATAATCAGGAGCGAATAGTAAGATGGACAAATTGATTCTTGAACGTGCACAAAGTGCTATGCTTTCCCGTGATTACGGCCTTGCTGCAAGATTGTATAAAACTCTTTTAAAGGCTGAACCAGATAATGCTGAAATTTTGAATGCTTTAGGAAGCCTTTATGTAAAAAATGGTGAAGACGATAAAGCAGTTCCATATTATGAAACGATTTTGACATTCACGCCACATGATGTTTATGCAATGAACAGCCTTGGTGGAATTTATCGTCGTTTGAAGCAATATGAAAAAGGTATTGATATTTTGAATCGTGCCCTGGAAGAAAATAATAAAACAGGCATGATAAATTATACACTTGGATTTATTTATAAAGATATGGGCAACTGGGATGATGCCATTGATTGTTTTGAAAGTGTTGTTGCGGAAAACCCAGCCGATGTACTTGCAAATAATCATTTAGGCGCAATTTATGCAGAAAAGAAAAATTATCCCAAAGCGGTACAGGCATATCGCCGCGGTTTGCAGACAGATCCAAATCATCCTATTTTACATTATAACTTGGGCCATGCTTATGAAGCAGAAAGAAATTATACAGAGGCCGTAAATAATTATGAACTGGCTTTAAAAGCAAAGCCAGGCTGGATTGATGCAATACGCGATGCAGTAAAACTTTTGTTGAAACTTCAAAATACAAAGCGCGCTATGGCAATCGTTCAGAAGTCTGTTCAACTGTATCCAACCAATGCCGATTTAATTGCGCTCTCTGGAACAGTTCAGCTTAAACGTTATGATTTTGCCGAAGCACAATCTGCTTTTGAACGGGCAGATCGAATCCGTCCAAATGATCCTGATATTCTTCTTCGACTTGGTGAAAGTTTTGAAAAAGAATATATGCCTGGTGAAGCAGCTTCCTGGGCAAAAGAGGCCCGCGTCCTTGGATTAAAAGATAATACTCAGAAAAAACGTTATGTCCACATAATGCTGTCGGCAGGTGAATTTGAACGTGCTAATTCACTTCTTGAAGAATTAATATTTGATGCACCAAGTGATGCAGGTGTTATGGATGCAAAAGCACAGTATTTCATTGTGACAGGAGATGAAGCAGGTGCAAAGGAAGCATTCGATATTATTTCTGATTTAAATCCACGTTACCGTCATCATTATCTGGAAGCCGCTCGTCGTTATTGTCAGATAAAAAAATATGATATTGCTTTGGAATATGCATCAAAATATGTAGAACTGGCACCATTGAATCCTGCTGGCTACAATATTAAAGGTCGCATCGAAGAGAAAAGCGGAGATTTAGAAAGCGCTGTAAAAACTTATAAGATTGCTGCAAATCTTAAGTATGAAGATGTATATGCAAAGAAAGAATTAAAGCGTTTAGGTCATGAATGGAATGAAAATCTTCAGGGTGATGTTTCCGATTATATTTCAAAATTAAATGAAAAAGAAAAAGAAGAAGAAGCAAAACGAATAATGGCCGAAGAACAGGCTGCGGCTGAACTTGCCGAACAAATAATTGAAGAGAATGTTGATTCCTTTGATTTTGATTCTATGGGGGATACACATCCTTCCGATACAGAAACCACCGATCCTTCAATTCCTCTTTTGTCAGAACTTTCTGAAGATGAAGGTTTTTCAGGTTTAGATTCTATTGATGAAGATACAAAACGTCTTATGGAAGATGAAGTTGAGGCCAAAGAAGACGCCCTTTCTGAAATCATGTCTTCTAAACCAAAGGCGGAAACAAAACCGGAAAAAACTGAATCAATTGATCCGGAAGAATTTATTCCAGGATGGGATGAACCTGTTCCTTCGATGATGCCTCAGCAGTATTCTGCACCACAGCCAGGAAAATCTTTAGGACGAACTGTAGATGCAGACATTGAAGACTTTATGCCTTCTGAAAGATATTCTGCAAATGATGCCATGAATATGCTTCGTCAGGATACGGAAGAGCCTCGAATGGATCCTCGTCTTGTAGAAAAAATCGACGATGCAGTGGAAAACTTGGAAAAGGCTGTTTCTGATGTAAGTGATAAAGCCGAAGAGGCAATCAGAAAGGCCGAAGAAGCCGCTTCCCAGATTCAGAATATTAATGGGCTGGAAGAGCGAATAGGCTTCAGTGATCCAGAATTGTCTTCAAACTCCTTTGATGCAAAAGCTCCAGAGTTTTCTCTTGATGGAGGAATTCATGGAAGATTAGGAATTACGGAGACTTTTGGTGAACCAGAGTTTGAACCACCTTTTGAAATCAAAGATCCTTTTGATAATCTTGTTACTCCTGATCTGGAGCCTGGCTATGAAGAATTGCCGGAAGTAGAACCAGATTCAGCTGGTCCAGAAGAAAAATTCAAAAATGAAGAACAGACCTTTGATGATGCCAAAAAATTTCTTCCTAACATTGTAAAGATTATTGAGGATGAAAATTTCCCTGAAAAATATAAAGAAGAATTGGGCCTTTTCAACAGGCTTCGTTCGTTGAGCGATTTTCTTCCTTCTGATAAAAAAGAAGATTTCCTTTCAAGTAAGACACGAATGCTTATGGATTATGTGATTGGAAAAATGAGCGGAAAACCTGGTCTTGTGAAAACTGTTGAAAACCTTCTGAAATCAGGAATTCTTGAAACCGATACAAGTTATTCGCAGATTGAAACTGAAGCGGCAAAGCTTTCAGGTCATGAACTTGCCCGTAAAGTAATTAATGACTTGAAAACTTTGACAGCAGATCTTCAGGATCAGAATCTTGCAACTGCCTTAAAAGAAAGTGCAGATGAAGTTCTGAAAAAACTATAATGACGTATTTACAAATGGTCCCTGAGCTTGTCGAAGGGCCCATTTGCTTTACAAACAAATGATTCTTGAGTTGCTTAAAACTTCGTTCCCTGTTTCTGTAATGAGGACGTCATTTTCCCAGCGGCAGCCACCAAGTTTTTCGTCATAGAGTCCTGGTTCGCAGGTGAGAATCATGCCTGGCTGGAACAACAGTTTTTCGTCGTTTCTGGAACTGACTCTAGGATATTCGTGAATTTCTAGTCCAATGCCGTGCCCAAGTGTGTGCGGCATTTTTCTTTTTGCGGCGGCAAATATTTTTTCTGCTTTATCGCAGGCGGCTTTTATAGAAGCGCCTGGTTTGTAAAGTTTCAGACATTCGTTGTAAGCTTTTTCTACAAGCTCAAGCTGTTCTTTCTGTTCTTTACTAAGATTTCCTTTAGCGATTGTGAGGGTTGTGTCACTTGTGTAGCCGTTATAGACAACTCCGAAGTCAAGAATTGAAAGTCCGTCAGCTGGCCAGGCAGCATCTGTATAACCCGGAAATGCGTGGATGGCAAAACTTCTGGAAGGACCGGCAGCCAGTGTATCAAAGCCTGTTCTTTCACATCCATTCAGGCGAAGTTCTTTTTCGATAAGAAGTGCTACATCCATTTCGGTTTTGATCTTTCCCGATTTTACCTGCTTTTCGATCTTATCGATGATTTTGTCACCGATGCGGCATGCCTCTTTTGTACATTCGATTTCGTACTCATCTTTTACCATACGACATTCTGTAACAAATTTGTGAACACCTTCATCGCGGCAAAGACAATCATAATCATTTAATGCATCCACATATTTCAGAAACTTTGGATATGTCAGATAAGGAGGAAGATCAATTTTCATGTTCTTTGCATGTGTATTATTTTTCATGATTCCTTTTACAGCACTTAAATCTGAGTTCTTGTACTTTGTGAAAGGAATCATTTTTGATGAAATTGAAATTTTCCCTGCAAGGATTTCATCCCATGGGACAAGAACGTCATAGCCGTCTGAGAAAACAATAAGAACGGCATCACTTGTGTGTCCTGTTAAATATCTTAAAGAAGGTTCTCTATGTTCTTCATTGTCGATGAAAATTGCAGTGCCAATGTCATTTTGTGTAAGCCAGTCTGCCACACGGTCTACGCGTGCGCGATAAATTTTCTGTAATTCAATTTGTGTATATTCTTTCATAATTTTCCTATCTTTTAATTTTTTTGAGAAGTGTTTTTGTAGATTTATCTCCAGTCAGAATGAGAAGTCCCACTCCGATAATTCCAAAAATAATAGCTGTAATTGCAACAGGAAGTCCGTAACTGATGATGCGGGAATGTCCTGCAAATGCATTCAAGAGAACAGGGCGAAGGAAGTAAATTGGAGCTGATGCAATTACAGAAAAAAGAACAATTTTTAAAATGTAAATTCCCATGTTTTTTAAAAGTCCTTTTACATCAAAGCTTTCCATTTTTTTCATAAAGAAGATAAGGAAAATTGTATTTCCAAGACTTGCAGCTGAAAGTGCCAGAGCGATACCTTGTCCTTTCATTGGAATAGAAAGTGCCAGTGCAAAAATAATGTTTATTACAAAACTGATGATTCCGGCAGTTGTCGGAAGTTTTGTGTTTTGCTGTGCATAGAAAGCCGGAGCGATAATTCTGTTCATTGCGATAAACAAAAGTCCTGCAATGTGCCAGCGGAAAACTCCAAGAGTCATTGAAACAGATTCATCGGTAAAGTTTTTGTTTTTATAAAGCAGCGCAATTAAATCTTCACCTGTAACAAGTGAATAGAAAGTTACTGGAATGGAAATCATGGTGATGATTTTCAATGCCTGAATCAGCATCTGGTTAAAGTTTTCCCAGTCTTTTTTCTGTGCAAAAGTTGAAAGGTCTGGAAGAATTACAGTTCCAATGGAAACTGCAAAAATTCCTAAAATCAATTCCTGCAGACGGAGAGAATACTGAAGGCTTGAAGTGACGCCTGTACCAAGTCTGTTTGCGACTGCAGTGGAAACTACATCGTTCAGCTGATATGCAGCCATACCGATGATTGTAGGTCCTATAAGAGCCAGAACTTTTTTTGTCCCCGGGTTTGAAAAAGTTTTCTTTAATGAAGTGAAGGAAAGTTTCCATCCGGTTTTCAGAACAAATGGAAACTGGAAAGCCGCTTGTACGAAGCCACCGATTATTACACCAATAGACATTGCGCGGGCAGGATTTGCCATATGTGGAGAAAGTACATAGGTTGCAATAATGATGATGCCGTTTAAAAGAATCGGAGTAAAACCGCTTGGAGCAAAAATTTTACAGCCGTTCAGGATTCCCTGGAAAAGGGCGGCTATGGAAATGAAACACAGGTAAGGCCACATGATTCTGGTAAGGATTGTGATTTCATTTGTTTTTGCGGTCCATTCATTCATCGCAACTGCGAATTCTTCTGAAGAAAGTTCAACCTGAGCTCTGCCGAAAAGATTTGCGATGAATGCCGATAAAGCACTTCCCGGCTTGTTACAGAAAATCTGTGAAAGGTAAGGCGCAATAAGAATTCCTATTGCTACTACAATGACTGTACAGAACGTGAGAAGTGTAAATGTTGCATTCAAAAAGTCCTGAGTTGCTTTTTTGTTTTCGGCTGAATCGCCGTCTGAAAGATATTTTTTGAACGTCGGAATGAAAGCAACAGAAACGCTGTTTTCTGCAAAAAGGCGGCGCAGAAGATTCGGAATCATAAAAGCAGTTGTAAATGCATCGGCATGCATTGTGGTTCCCAGAAATGCTGCTTTTGTCATTTCACGGATAAGTCCCATTATGCGGGATCCAAAAGTAAGAACGGAAAGGGATATTCCGGATTTTATAAGTTTCTTATTGTTCTCAGACATAGGTTCAGTATAACTGACGAAATATTTTTAGACAATTTCAAATTCTTACAATATAATAGTAATGTTATAATCAAAAAAGGTGCTCAAAATGTCAAAATTCCAATTTTTTTCACGAGTAGGTAAAACTAGGATTGTTCCGATTGGGTTTAAGATCCTTTTGATTTTTATCTCGCTCATTCTTCTTTCAAATATTGCAACAAACCTTATTTCCCTTCAGTTGTCTCAGCGTGAAACAATCAAATTGAATAATCAGATAATGGTTGAGCAGTTAAAAGACCTTTATTCAAACTCGGCCAACCAGTATCAGATTTATCAGTATTCTCACGATAAATCTTCTGTAAATCAGGCTTTAGCTCGTGCTGCAGAATCTGGTTTTACAAATGAAAATAGTGTGGCAATGGGCGTAGATCCTTTTGGAAAACTTGAATTTATTTCCTGTGCAAATAAAGCTTTGTACTGGCATGAATTTATCGATAAAGAAGCCCTGGAATTAATGAACACAAAAAAAGAAGAAGGAATAGACGAAGGTTCAATTTCTTTTTCAACATTTGCGGGTGATTTTTTTGGTGTGTATAAATATCAGAAAGACTGGAATTACTTCTTAATCCGTGCGGAGCTTCGAAAGGATACTCGTGCAAACATTCGCCGCATTTATGGTTTGATGACTGTGGCTATCGTAGTTTTGACTATATTCTTTATCATCGTGGGATATTTGATTATTCACCGCGAATTCCAGACAGTTCGTGAAATTACAAAAGATTTGTATCAGATGAATGAGAAAAAGGAACTGGGACTTATTAATCTTGATAAAGCAAAGAATGATGACGTTACATATCTTGCGGCCTCTTTCAATTCTCTTTCATCTTCAGTTAATAATCTTTTGGGAACATTCAAAAAATTCGTTTCAAAAGACGTTGTAGCAAAAGCATATACAGAACATGGAGTTGCTCTTGAAGGAAAGCAGCAGGAACTTGTAATGCTGTTCAGTGATATCAAAAGTTTTACTTACCGAACTGAAACTTTGGGAAACGATATTATTGACGTTTTGAACGTTCATTACGACAGAGTAATTCATAAAGTCCATGTTCATTCAGGTGTTATCGGATCTATTATTGGTGATGCCGTTCTGGCTGTTTACGGAACTTTGGATTCAGAAAAAAGTAAATCTTACGAAGCAATTTGTTCTGCATGGGATATTACTCGTGTAACTGCTGCTCTTCGTGAAAGCATGAAAGAGCGCCGCGCCGAAGTAGAAAGCAGAAGAAAACTTACAGAATCTGAAGAAAGAATTTTCCAGGCTGTTTCTCTCGATATTGGTGTTGGAATAGATGGTGGAAATGTTTTCTACGGAAATATCGGATCAAACGAACACATGGCAAATACAGTAATCGGAGACAATGTAAACTCTGCTTCCCGCCTGGAAGGACTTACTCGTATTTATCATTTGCCAGTGATTGTATCTGCTTACATAAAAGAAGAAGTTGAAAAAGAAAGTGACAGATTTATTTTCTTTGAAATTGATACAGTTCAGGTAAAAGGAAAAACAGAAGGAAAGAAGATTTACTTCCCATTTGATAATGAAGAAATGGATCCTAACCTTCCTGCCAAATACAGTATTTTTGAAGAAGGTCTTCAGGCATATTATGCAGGTGACTGGAAATCAGCAAGACGCCTTTTCAAAGATTCACAACTGGAAGTGACAGAAGTTTTCCTGGAACGTATGGGAATGAAATCAGCACCTGAAGGATGGAACGGAATATGGACAATGACAACAAAGTAGTAAGTAAAGTTACAGATATATTGAATATTGAAGAACAGCGCCATAAAGACGTTCTGTTATTTTTGCAGGAAGAACTTGAACCATTAAAATTCAGAAATAATGCAAATTCTTATAATCTTGAAAAAGAATATGCAAAGACAAAAAAGAATAAGTCATTTTTTATTCCTCTTATTTTGTCTGCATGTATTTTCATTATTGCATTAGTTTCGTTCATTCTTACACGATCAATTGAGAAAACGAATAATGAGATTTCTGTAAATGTTGCGGAATTCGATGATGTAAATTTGAAAAATCTGATTGATACAGTTGCCAGAACTCAAGACCAGTATGAAGCCGCTGTAAAAAATAAAACTCAGATAGAAGTTCGTAAGCGAAGTTTACTTAATGCTGCTGCCGATAAACGCGATGGCGATTTAGTTATGATTCAGTCTTTGAATCTTCGCGATAAAAAAGATCAGGCTGCAAGAGAAGAGGCTGTAAAAAAAGAATATGAAAATTCTGTAAAAGAAATAAATGCAGAATACGATCCACTTTTGCTTGCCGCCGATTCTGAAATAGAAGCCTATAAAACAAAACTGGACGATTACGATAAAGCAAAATTGACTGCCGCTCAGGAACAGCAGAAGGCATTGGACTCGCAACGTCAGCTTCAGGAACTTGAACGTAAAAAGATGGCAGAAAATTATGAGAACCGAATTGCCGATCTGGAATATACGGTGGAAAAGAATCGTCGTCAGTATCAGGATGAAATGAGGAAATCTCTTTTTGCTGTTTCAAAAAAACTGCAGGATGAAATTGATACTCTGGACCCTGTAATTAAAGATGACCGCGCATCGGAAATTTTTGATGATTATGATTTTACAGATGAATTCTCAGTGAATCCTGAAGAGAATGCATTGTTTGGTGCCGGTAATATCAGTGATACAGAGCTTCGGGAAGCTATGGCCGATGTAAAGGAAATGTATCAGGATTACAAATATATAGAAGAAAAGGTTCAGGCAATTCCACATAAAAATACTATTGGTGATTATGTGAAGCTTGACGCAACAATTGTTGATCTTGTTACTGATACATTGGCAGACTCTGTTTATGAACAGTACAAAGAAAAGGTTTCGCTTAAGCATGAGATTCAAACCATGAAAGAAGATATTCAGAAAATGAAGCAGGATCATGCTAAAGAAATCGAAACAATAAATGAAAATCATCAGAATGAGATTGCTAAGTTAAATAAAGAAAAAGAAGAACTTGTAGAAGGCCGCTTTGATGTTCTTTACGAAAGCATGCGTGGTTCTGGAATCAGCAGCGTGATTGCTGAATCACCTGTTTCAAAGGATGAAATCTACGTTCTTATTCGACCTGACGCCCGTTTCCTTTTGGGAGAAAACGCCGCTAAAGGATGTGATGCTGAAATTCCTTTCAAGAAAGCAATTAAAGGACGTGTAGAAAAAACAGAAGATGGACGCTTCCGTTTTATTCCAGAAATGAAAAATGGAAAATATGTCGATTTCGATCTGGAAGCCCTGAAAATGGGTGTTCAGGTTAAATTGAAATAATACGGGAAAACCACTAATATATTTCTCACGGAAAATAACTATGGCTAAAAATAAGAAACAAATTCAGGTAGCTTATGTTGGTACTGATGGTGCCTTCTGTCATATTGCTGCAAAAAAAATGTATCCTGCTGCAGAACTTATCGCATATGACGAGTTCTCAAAAGCATATAAAGCTGTTGAAAGCGGAGAACACGATTGTGTTGTTCTGCCATTGGAAAATAACTATGCAGGTGAAGTAGGAACTGTTACAGACCTTCTTTACACCGGAAGCCTTTACGTAAACCACGTTACAGAAATTGATGTTGTTCACAATCTTATGGCTTGTGAAGGCGCTTCAATGAAGACAATCAAAAAGGTTTATTCACACCCACAGGCTTTGAGCCAGTGTGATAAATTCATTAAAGCACACAAACTGGAAATCGTTCCATTTTCAAACACTGCTCTTGCTGCAAAGTTCATAAAAGAACTGAATGATCCGACAGTTGCTGCTATCGCTTCAAATGAAACAGCAGAAGTATTCGGGCTTACAATTCTCGAACGAGAAATCAATACAAAGAAAGCAAACAAAACAAGATTTGCCGCTTTCACTCGCCCGCAGAATCCTGTAGCACCTGCTCTTATCCGTGAAAATAACGGTGTAGACCAGCTGCACATGACTTTCAAACGCCGTCTTCCTGATCCTCTTACAATTTCTGAAATGTATCCGATGAGCGATGAACTTGCAGAAATCAAAAAGAAGAATGATACAGAAATCAAGAATATTTTCTCAGGAAAAGATAAGCGCCTTCTTCTGATTATCGGACCATGTTCTGCAGACCGCGAAGATGCTGTAATCGATTACTGTAAGCGTCTCCGCACAGTTCAGGAAAAAATCAAAGACAAGATTCTTATCTGTCCTCGTATTTATACAAACAAGCCTCGCACAACAGGCGACGGTTACAAAGGAATGCTTCATCAGCCAGATGCAAACAAAGCTCCAGACCTTCTGAAAGGTGTAATCGCAATCCGCAAAATGCATATGCGTGCCATTGCAGAATCGGGCTTCTCATGTGCTGACGAAATGCTTTACCCTGAAAACTTCCAGTACCTGGCCGATGTTCTTTCATACATTGCAGTTGGTGCACGTTCTGTAGAAAACCAGCAGCACCGCCTTGTAAGTTCGGGAATTGATGTTCCTGTTGGAATGAAAAATCCTACTTCCGGTGACCTTTCAGTTATGATGAACTCAATTACAGCAGCCCAGCATAACCACACATTCCTGTACTCAGGATGGGAAGTTGAAACAAAGGGTAACCCTCTGGCTCACGCTATCCTCCGCGGTTCAACAAGCCGCCACGGAACAAATATTTCAAACTACCACTACGAAGATCTCCGCGACCTGTGCGATCTTTACGCAAAGGCAGGACTCAAAAACCCTGGCGTTATCGTAGACTGTAACCATGCAAATTCAGGCAAACAGTTCGAACAGCAGATTCGTATTGCAAAGGAAGTTCTTCACAGCTGTCGTCACAATGCCGACATCAGAAAGATTGTAAAAGGGCTTATGATTGAATCTTACATCGAAGACGGCTGCCAGAAACCGGACGGCGGCGTTTATGGTAAATCAATTACCGACCCATGCTTAGGCTGGGAAAAAACAGAACAGCTTCTCCTGGAACTTGCAGAACTCTGGGAGATGTAGGGGAAGAACTACAAAAAAGACCGTTTCAGAAGAAACGGTCTTTTTTTATGTCCAAATGGTTCCTGAACTTGCGGTTCCTTATTTACAATAAGTATTCAGCATTACCATGAACACGAACGTCATGCATACGACAATTTTCAAATGTTGCAATGGCATTATTTGAAATAGAGAAACCTTCTTCACCATTGTAGAAGTTACAACCTGAAAAGAACCCCTTGCCACTGGTAGATATTCCAAACAGATAGTCGGAACGTGTATCATGGACCCTGCAGTTTTTAAATTGTGCAGAAGCTCCTTCAATAATTACAACTTCTGCACAACCGTTGTGCTCATCGAAATCTTCGGTACGGCCATTATCATGAATATCGCAATCTACAAAAGAAGCATTTCCTTTTTCTAAAACTGCAACACCAGTTATTTTTGAACTGTGAATTTTGCAGCATTCAAAAACTGCATGTGTATTTTTCCCTGTTACCTGAACATTTACAGAACTGCAGTTACTGATGACAAAGTTTTTGAGAACTGGAGTTGAGTCGCAAACAATGACTCCAATTCCATCTGGAGAGGAGATAACAGGCATTGAAGCTTTGTCTTTGCTTTCACCAATCAGGGTGATATTTTTATTAATCACGAGCTCCTCATGATATGTACCGCTATTAACGGTAATTGTATCACCATCATGAGAAGTATCGATTTTTTCCTGGATTGATTGACCAGAGAAAACCATATAATTCATCAATACCTCCATAAATTTATTACTCTTTTTTTTCTTTATTTGACGAATTCAAATATACTTCATATAGTTTATATATGAGTTTAGTCGTAACAGATAATATTAGCAAAATCCTTTTAAAATATAATCCTTCTCATTATTTTGGTCTTACCCCTCTCTCTTCAGCATCTGGCGGAACTGAAATTCTTGTTCAATATGCCATGGAAATGTATTTGAAGGAAAAGAATATACCCGCTGATATTCTGTATAGAAAAACGGAACTGCTTAAGCAGAGTAGGCAAACCGACGTATATCATGACCTCAAATTAGTTGTTATAAAGTATATGCAGAATAATTTGGAAATCTCAATGAGAACCTATAATGTTCTTGAAAACAGCAAATCTTTACTTGATAAAACTATGGAAGAATCTTTAAAGAACCTGGCAACCACTCCTGCAGAACTATTTGACTTCAGAGAATATGAAGCATTAATTAATAACCCTGAGGAACAAGAATCATACTTGAAAACATACTGTGAAAATATTAACACAAGAGGATAAAAGATAATATTTCACAGTTTTTTCAACTTACGATAAAGCAGCACAAATTCATCTTTACCACTTCAACGGAATTGACTGTAAATTTTTTTTCAATCGTGTCATTCAGTTTGATTATTATAAACAAAATTTACCATTTCTTTATATCTTATAACCATGATTTCGTATATTTTTTTTGGACTCTTCTGATAATGATGTACATGAATCAAATGCCCAGCTACCAATTTCAGTGACAGAATCAGGGATAGTGATTGAAGATAATGATGTACAAGCATTAAATGCAAAGTTTCCAATTTTAGTAACAGAATCAGGGATAGTGATTGAAAATAATGATGTACAAGCATTAAATGCAAAGTTTCCAATTTTAGTAACAGAATTAGGGATAGTGACTGAAGATAATGATGTACAACCATTAAATGCAGAGCTTTCAATTTCAGTAACAGAATCAGGGATATTTACAGATTTCATGGAAGAATCAGAATAATATAATTTGCCATCTTCAATACAAAGACCATGTTCTATATGAAATAGTTTATGTTTTAATTCTTGTATTTTACAATTTTGGAAAACGCCTTCTCCAATTTCAGTAACAGAATCAGGGATAGTGATTGAAGCTAATGATGTACAAGAAGAGAATGCAAAGTTTCCAATTTCAGTAACAGAATCAGGGATAGTGATTGAAGATAATGATGTACAACCATAAAATGCAGTTCTTCCAATTTTAGTAACAGCATTAGGGATAGTGACTGAAGATAATGATGTACTACCTCTAAATGCATCGGCTCCAATTTCCGTAACAGAATCAGGGATAATAACTTTTTCCTGATTTCCGTTATATTTTTTTAATGTCTTTCCATCATCTGAGAATTTAGAATTTTTTATGAAGTCTTCTATTATTTTTTCATTATTTATTTTTTCTTTGTCTTCAAGAGTAACACCTTCATTTATAAAACTAAAATAAAGTTGGTTAGTCTTGCAGAATTCTTCGTCCATTTCAAAGGATTCTTCGCCTTTGGCTTCATTCACCATGCATTGTATTTTTACCTGCCAGCTTAATTCCAGTTTGCCATGTGCTTCTCCAAGGTTTGCCGCAAATTCCTCTGCCTTGTTAAGCCAGTTTTCATCTCCTGAATATTCATAAAGAGCCAGTATGTATAAAATTCTGTGGCATTTTACAAGAGTATCTTCAGGCCATATCTGTACAGCCTGATTTATTTTTCGTTCTGCCGTTGCCAGATCCTTTTCCTGTATTGCAAGGAAAACTTCTGTCAGGTAGGCTCCTTTGATATCATATTTCAGACCATGAATGATTTCCTTTGCCTTTTCGGCGTCATCAGCGGCGAGAACCGGAAGATATAAATCAAGAACTTTTTCATCTTCCATGTGGTCATTGTAAATTGGTTCAAGGAGTTTTAATGCTTCTTTTGTTTTGCCTTCTTCGTAATACAGTTCCAGTGCCTTGTCGAAATTCAGTTTTTCAAAGGTTGTCATTTCCTTTACAGTCGCATTGTTTCTTACTTCCTGCTGAAGTTCCATAGCTCTGAAGCTGCTTATTTTAAGTTCTGCGGCAAGGTTTTCCAAGGCTGCAAATTCAGTCTGGTCTATTCTGTTGTCATTACCCAGAAATTCAATGACTTTCATTTTGTACTGCTGTTCTTTGTTCTTTACATGTTCTGCCGAACAGTTACGGCAGACACCTTCTTGTCTGTCGAAACAGTCTGAACAGGTAAACTGGCCGCAGTCCGGGCAGTCGTAACCTTCTATTCTTTGTATGATGCTACCGCAGATATGACACTTTGCAGTTTTCTTTGTTTCGTCATCATTGTGAACTATTGTTGCATTTCCACTTACATGGTATGTTTCTTTTTTACCAGTTACATCTCCGGCTATTACATTTTTGTCGCCCATGGAGATGCCTGAGTTATTAATTGGATTGGAAGTTCCACCAGTACCTAGTTTTACTCCACATTCAGAACAAAATTTTGTTCCAACATTATATGTTCTTCCACATTGTGGACAGCTTACTTTCTCTTCTTCAAGTCTAACTGGAGTTCCATCTTCGTTTTCGCAATTTTCACAGAAGTTTCCGTTTTCGTATTGTTTTTTACATTTAGGACATACTTTCATTTTACTTTTTTCCTTTTGTTAATTTTACCATACTTCAATTGGAAACACTATGATTTTATCAGGCAGGTATTTTACTCTCCACTCAGTGCTACAACCGGGTCTAGCTTTGCGGCGCGGGAGGCAGGGTTGTAGCCGAAAAATATTCCTACCACAACGCTGAATACAAAAGAAATCACGCAAGCTTTCCAGTTTATGATAAAGGCTTCACTCTTTATGTATTCAACGGCAAGACTGATTGCAACTCCAAGTATCACCCCAAGAAGTCCGCCCATAAGAGTAATGCTGGCACTTTCTACAAGGAACTGGCGTTTGATGTCAAAAGGTGAAGCGCCTAAAGCTTTTCTGATTCCGATTTCCTGTTTTCTTTCAGTAACAGTTACAATCATAATATTCATGATTCCAATGCCGCCGACTAAAAGTGAAATGGCCGCAATAGCTGCTAGCATGAGGCTTAATGTGTTTGTGATTTCACTCATCTGTTCAATCATGCTCTGCATGGAAGTTACGTTTACGGCTAAGTCGGAATCGGCCTTTTCTGTGCACCAGGTTTTTATGCGGTCAGCAAGATCTGTTGCCTGAGTTTCGCTCATTGCCTGAACCAGAATATTGTCTGCCGTAGGATTCGGTTTGATTTTTTTTGCATACCAGCCACGGGGAACGTAAGCGGCACTGTTTTCCATTCCCGCTGTTTGTTCTTTAAGAACACCGATTACTTTGAACCCGAATGTAATTTTTCCTTGAACCAGAGTAATCATCTGACCGACGGCGTCTCCTTTAGGAAACAGGTTTTCTGCAGTGTCGTGATTCAGGATTATTTTTTGAGTACCTTCTTCGTTGTCGGTCACTGTGAAAAAAGTCCCGTCCTTCAGTTCAAAGTTATACATTTCAAGAAAGCCTGTTTCGATTGCTCCGCAGGAAACGCTGGCAGAAAGATCTTCGTAGGCTAGAGTAGGGCTAAAATTATTTTTGAGCCAGATTGATTTGATGCCGCGAATCTGTCCGAAAAGTTCATCGCGAAAACTATCATTAAACTGAATCACACTTGAACTGGCTCGGCTTCCGCGCATCATCCATCCTTTAGAGAGCTGAACCACATCAAGTCCAGAGTTTCCGAAAGTGCCTTTAATCTTATTTGTTGATGAAGCTCCCATGCTGGTAATTACAATTACGCTTGCAACTCCAATGATTACTCCAAGAAGTGAAAGAAAAGTGCGGACTTTGTTTCTTGCAAAATTCTGGAAGGCGTTTATGAAATCTTCAAACATTTTCCGCCTCCTGTTTTTTTGCTGAAGAAAGGCCGTCGTCCTGAATGAGTCCGTCAAAGATTTTTATGCATCGACGGCAACTTGCTCCAATGCTTGGGTCGTGTGTAACGATTACGATTGTAGTGCCCTGGGAATTGATGTCACGGAAAATATCCATAACCTGTTTTCCTGTTTTACTGTCCAATGCTCCCGTTGGTTCATCGGCAAGTATGATTTTTGGTTTTGTTACAATGGCACGGGCGATGGCAACTCGCTGCTTCTGTCCGCCCGAAAGTTCGTGGGGACGATGATAAATGCGTTCTTCCATGCCAACTTTTTTCAGAGCTTCCAGTGCCATGTCGTAGCGCTGGCTTTTTGGAACTTTCTGATATCGAAGTGGAAGCATTACGTTTTCAATAACGTTCAGAGAATTTATCAGATGATACTGCTGGAAAACGAAACCAACAGTTTTGTTTCTGAGTTCAGCAAGTTCTTTTTCTGTCATAAGGGCAGTTTTTTTTCCGCCAACTTCTACGATGCCGCCTGTAGGTCTGTCCAGACAGCCAATCATATTCATGCAGGTAGATTTTCCGGAACCTGATGGTCCCATAATGGCAACTTCTTCACCCTGTTTTATTTCAAAGCTGATACCGCGAAGAGCATGGACTTCTGTTTCGCCCATTTTATAAACGCGGGTAACATCTTTCATTGCAATTACAGTTTCTTCCATAGGCTTGGTTACCTTCGTGGCATCTGAGCTGGTGCTCCGCCAGGAGCTGGAGTTCTGTTTTTGCCAGATCCCTGACGGTTCCATCCGCTCTGCTTTGGTTCTGTAAGCTGTTTAAGGACTTCATTCCCTTTAAGCCCAGACATGATTTTTACATATTGGTTTCCGTAGTTTTTCACTTTTACAGGAATCTTTTCGCCTGTTTTTGCAAGTATGACATAAGCCTGTTTGTTATCGTCATAACCGATAGCCCAGCGTTCTACTACAAGATTTGTTGAGGTTGGACTAAGCTCGATTTTTCCTGTGAAAGAATAATTTGGAAGAATCTGTTCAGGGTATTCATCAATGCGGACTTTTGCTTTAACAATTGTAGCACCGCGGCTTGTAATTTCGCCAACGGCAGGCCAGCTTACCACATACCCTGTTACCACTTCGTTTTTCATTGCAGGGAAGGTGAAAAGTACTTTCTGATTAAGTTTCAGTTTTGAAACATCAGTTTCTGCAATTTCAACTTCGGCTGTAAGATAATCTTTATTTACGATAACGCCGACAGAATCTTTTGCTTCAAGGGAATCTCCCACAGCTACATCAAGTTGCGCAATGATTCCGTCAAAAGTAGCGGTTACCTTACGGTCTTCAACTTTTCGAAGAAGAGCGTTTCTCTGGGTTTCCATAAGTTCCAGCTGACGGCGGCTTCCGGAAATGCGGGTGGTGTCCATATCGTAATCATGTTTTGCAAGGTTGTATTTTTCTGTTGTGTCATCAAGCTGAATAAGAATGTCGCCTTTTTTTACGCGGTCGCCGGCTTTTACGTTTACGGCAGTAACAGTTCCTGAACTTAATGCCTGAAGCGTCTGAGACTGGGCAGCAGAAACTGTGCCTGAAATTTCTATTATATTTTCATAAGTCTCTTCTCGGACCGTATAGAAAACTTCTGATGTTTTTGCTTTTTTCATCAGCTTTCTTCCAAAGAAAAGTCCGCCCCCAATAACTGCCAGAATCAGAATGATGATAATTGTGATTGTAATTTTCTTTTTGGATTTTGATTTTGCCATTGTAGTCGCCCTTTAATTATCAGAATAGAAAAGGCTCTGTGTGTCGCAGTTACTGATAATGATATCAAGAAGATTCAGAGTTTTTTCAATTTCATATTTTTCTTTATTTGTTTTTGCGGAAAGGTATTCACTTTCTGTGATAATCCCGCGGTCAAAATAATATTTCATGTCACTTTCAGTTTTTGTGTACATCAAAAGATTTTCTTCGATTGTGGACATGGTCCATTTTAAATCTTCCGCAGTCTGCTTCTTGTCTGCAGCTGCAATATTATAATTATATAAAACTGATTCAATGGAAAGTTCTTCGCTTTTTTCATCAAGTAATTTGCTTTTTTCATTAAGTTTTTGAAGCTTAAGTGTATTTGGTGAAAAACTGATTCCTGCAGTAAATGCCGGAGCGGCATTTGGATTTATCGGAAGGCTTACACCGGCGCTCAGGTTCATTCCAAGAATTGAGGAAGTGACTTTTGCATCCAGACTGTCAGATGCTTTTCCGTCAGTTCCTTTGGTATTTGTATTATTGAATGTGTAACCGGCATTTCCTTTGAGAGAATAATTTTTGTCAGAGTTTCGTGAAAGAGAATTGATACTCTGGTTCCATAAAGCATTTTCAAGCTGTTTGTAATTTTCTTTTTTAAAATCATCAAATGTCAAAATCTGTTGTTCAGATATTTCATTCTTGATGAGAATTAAAAAGTCTTCGTAGGAAACAATTTTTTCTTTTAGTCCGCATTTTAATAAAAAGAGCTCAAAGTTGTGATTAAGAGAACGTTCGCTTGTTTCAATGCTATGAAGATCGTTTCTGACTTTCATTTCTGCAAGCCGGTAATTAGACGAGGTTTCTGCAAATCCTTGTGCTTTAATTTTTTCAAAAGAAATCTTGTCTGAATAAAGACTGTTTTTTGCTGATGCAATTGAATCGCTTGATTTCAAAAGAGATTTTATTTCTGTGTAAAAGTTTTTTTCAGAGCTTTGCGCTTTGGCTTCTATCTGGCGTTTTGCTTCAAAGACAGCGCGGAGCGACTTCTTTTCTGTAAGTTCACGCTTTTCTTTGTCTTTATCTATCAGATCAATTTCAGCACTTAGAGATGCGTTTTCTATTTTTGTCTCAGAAGAAATTGTAATGTCAGTTCCTGCAATTAAAGAAAGATTTCTTGTTGAAGGTAATGTTGCTTTTACATTTGGATTTGCTGAAAAGATTCCGGTTCCGTTTACAGTCCTGAATGTCATTGTTCCGGAGGAAAGAGTTATATCGAATCCATTTTGAATGAGGGACTTTTCATTTGCGAGCTCTGCGTTTTCAAGACTGATGGCAGCGGTTTTCAGTTCTCGGTCATTTTCAAGCCAGCCTGTAAGGTAGTCATTCAGGCTTAATGATTGTGCTGTTAGGATTGAGAAAGAGAAAATTAGTAAGTTGAAAGCAAATCTTTTTTTTCTGATAATCATTTTGTCTTTTAATATAATACCAATAGATTGAAATTGAAAAAAGTGAATAAGCTGCAGACTTTGAGAAAATTAAAAAGTCTTCAGCTTAAAATTATGTTATTTTGTTTTCACATAAATCCGGGCGGCAATTTTCTTTTCTGTTTCTGTATTGAAAAGTGAATAGAGTATCCAGTCGCCTTTTTTAATGTCTGAAATTGATTTTTCATCTTTTGAATCATTCAAACGGATTTTTGTAAAAGGATTGACTAAAACTGAAGTTTCTTTTCCATCCGCATCAGTAATTTTCAGCGTTCCAGTTTTTTCGTCGATAAAAGAAATCTGGCCAATTAAAGTTGTTTTTGGTGTAACGGTTCCATTCTGATTAAATTCCACAGAAGGTCTGAAACCTGACTGACGGTTATGGCCGCCTTTCATCCCGATTTTCCCTTTTGCAAAAGCAGAACCAGATCCAAGAATAAGTACCACAGAAGCACAGAGTAATGTTTTTGAAATTTTTTTCATGTATTTTCTCCTGTAAATTGATTTACCAAGGCACAAGCCTTACGATAAAAAAATAAACCCTGAGACGAATTTTATCTTTAATTGATTCTTAATTAATTCTTAGAAAATCCTAAGGAAAAAACTCTTTTGAGACTGTAGATTTAATATTAAAATAGAAGAAGGAAATATCTTTAATGAAGAAGATTTTATTTTGTTTACTTTTGTTTTTCTCTGCGGTTTTTGTTTTTGCAGAACTGCCTGTGCCTCCGGAGTTTCGTCCAAAAGTTCCAGGTCAGGAAAATTTTCGTCCAGAACCGCATAATCCAAAAAGAAATTACAGAAACTTTCACGGCAAGCGTTTTATAAATGAAGACAGAGAATTCAAGGCAGTGGTTATAAGAAGTTTTGACATTTCTGATGTTTTTCTAATCGAAGTGCTTTTTAATTGTCCTATAGAATCTAATAGTCTTCAGTCGGAATGTATAAAAATTAATGATATGCCTGTTGATTTAAATCAACTAAGGTTTTCAAAAAACAGAAATTCAATTCGTATGGTTTTCCCTAAGGAAACTTTTAATAAAGGCGAAGAAACTTTTTCATTTGAGCTTCGGAAAATAAAAGCAATTAACGGAAATGAAATAATTCCTGTAACATTCAATAATTGTCAGTTTTCTTCTGAGTACAGATTTTCAGAGAGGGAAAAAGAATGGAAAAAATTCTGATTGTTGAAGATGATGAAACTGTTCTGGATTTTGAACAAAAAGAGCTTTTGCATGAAGGTTATGATGTAGTTACTGCAGAAAACGGCCGGAAAGCTCTGGAACTTTTTGAATCAGAAAAGCCAGATTTTATTCTTCTTGATATTATGATTCCTGAACTGAACGGAATTGAAGTTCTTCGCCGGATCAGAAAAGAGTCTCAGGTGCCCGTAATTCTGGTAACTGCAAAAGGTGAAGTTTACGATAAGGTGAATGGACTAAGTGCCGGAGCAGATGATTATATTTCAAAGCCTTTTGCCATTGAAGAACTCCTTGCAAGGATTTCTTCTGTGCTTCGCCGTACACGAATCAGCTCTATGCCGTCGGAAATTTTACGGAACGGAGAAATCGAACTGAATACAAAGACTATTATTCTTTCTGTTAAAGCGGAAACTTATTCACTTTCAAAAATTGAATTTATGCTTTTGAAATATTTTCTGGAAAATAAAAACGTTGCCTTAAGCCGTTCTCAGATAATCGATGCTGTATGGGGGAAAGATTATTTTATTGAAGAAGGCACTGTAGACGTTTATGTGAATTATCTCCGCGGGAAAATAGACCAGCCACTTAAAGAAGAGTATATAAAAACGGTCCGCGGAGTAGGTTATATGATGGTGGATAAAAAATGAAAAAAACTCTTGCCCTCAGACTTTCCATTAAGTTTATGCTTTTTGTTGCCACAATTGTTATGCTTGTTGCAATGGTGTTTGTTTTTGCACTAAGGCTTTCTATCAGAAAAAAACAAAGTCAGGATCTTAAACGGAATGCTGAAATCTTGTGCCGTGAAATTGAAAGGCAGGAAAATCCTGTCATAGAAAATCTTGGCCTTGATTATTTCATTTCATATATTGTTTTTGATGATGAAGGAAATGTTGTTTTTACAAATGATTCCCTGCTTCCGAAGCTGGGGATTACAGAAGGAAAAGCCAGAAAATATTTTCAGAAAAACTTTTATTTTGACGGGGATCTGAATCTTTTATATTGTTCCATCAGAATTCCTTCCGAACTTACCGTTCAGACTTCTATTGATACAGATCAGGATGCTTCAATCCAGATGATTAACACTTTGCCGAAAGTTGCCTTAATTGCTATTATCCCGATTCTTTTGATTTCTTTTCTTCTTTCGTTCTGGATTTCAAAGAAAACTTTAAAGCCTGTTGAAGCCATGACAGATTCTGCAAAGGACATTTATAAATCAAATCTGGAATCCCTTCTTCCAGTCAGCAAAAATCATGATGAGCTTGATGTTCTTGCAGAAACTTTCAACCGTCTTTTTGAAGATTTGAAAAAAGACTTTGAGCGGGAAGCAAGATTCACAAGTGACGTTTCTCATGAACTTAAAACTCCTGTGGCAGGAATTCTTGGACAGGCGAAATTAATTCAGCGCTGGGGAAAGGATGATAAAAAGCAGCTTGAAGAATCTGTTGATATGATTATCAGTGAAGCAAACTCCATGGATTCAATTATCACAAATCTTCTTCAGGCTTCAAAGCTTGAAAAAGGAATTACAAAGCCAAAGCTTTCTGACGTAAATCTCTGGGCAATGTTTTCAAGAATCAAAAATGAGTTTTCTGTAATCTCACCCGATGTAAAAATCCTTTTTGATGAAAATCTCAGTCTGGTTCTCAAAACCGATATGGAACTTCTTCATCAGGTTTTAACAGCCGCAGTTTCAAACAGTGTGAAATTCGGTGCCGGTGTAGTTGAACTTTCGGCATCAGAAAAAAATCAGAATAATATCGAAATAAAAATTTCAGATAATGGGCCGGGCTTTACCGAAGAAAGTCTGCCACATGTTTTTGAAAGATTTTATAGAAGTGACAAAGCCCATACAAGATCAGCCGGTGGGGCAGGGCTTGGGCTTTCAATAGCGGCCACAATTATTTCAACTCTTGGTGGTTCTATTAAAGCACAGAATTGCTCTGAGCACGCCGGAGCTGAAATAATCATTTCTTTATAAAATTTACTGAAGCAGCATTTTGTCGGAATTCAGCGACGTTTTTTTGATGGCTCGGAATTTTTCGACAATGTCATCCATTGTGAGTTTTTCTTTTTCTTCCTGCCCGATATCCAGAATGATTTCGCCGCCGTCCATCATAAGGAGACGTGTTCCGTAGTCCAGGGCGTGCTGCATGTTGTGGGTAACCATCATTACAGTAAGGTTATATTCTTTTGCAAACTTGCGTGTAAGTTCCATAATGATTGCAGCGTTAGTCGGGTCCAGGGCTGCAGTGTGTTCGTCCAGAAGGAGAAGGTCAGGTTTACTCATAACGGCCATAAGGAGTGTCAGAGCCTGGCGCTGTCCACCAGAGAACTGTTCAACGTTGTCTTTAAGACGGTTTTCAAGTCCCATGTTCAGAACCGAAAGCTGTGCTTTGAATTCTTCGCGGAGCTTGTTGTTCAGGCTGATTTTCAATCCTTTGAAACCTTTCTTCGAAGCAATGACCATGTTGTCTTCCAGCGTCATTTTGCCTGCTGTTCCCAATAGAGGATTTTGGAAAATGCGCCCGATGTAGGCAGCACGTTTGTATTCTTTTTCTTTTGTAATGTCTTTTACACCGTCTTGTGTATCAAGGAGAATTTTTCCGGAAGTTGGCGAATAGGTTCCTGCAATAATATTGTAGAGAGTTGATTTTCCAGCACCGTTGGAACCGATTACAGTAATGAAATCGCCTTTGTTGATTTTAAGGTTTACGTTTTTCAGTGCGTGGTTTTCGTCCGGAGTATTTTTATTGAAGATGATGTCGATGTTTTCAAGTGTAAGCATTATTCTTCCTCCTTTGATTTGTTGGTGGTTGAGCCAGATTCTCCGGTGGTTGAGCCTGTCGAAACCACCATTCCTCGTTTGAGGACCCGTTTTTCCCGGATTTTATCCCCCAGATTTGTTCGTGTAATAATCAGACAGATGATAATAAGAACGCCTGTAATGAGTTTAAGGTCATTCGGAGTCATGTGGATTTTGTATCCGTAGCTTCGGGCAAGCATCATAAGGGCGCGGTAAATGATTGAGCCTATAAGAACGCGCAAAGTTTGCAGTCTGATTTTGTTTGAGTGGATTATGAATTCGCCAAGCATAAGGGAAGCCAGTCCCGAAACTACAACGCCTGTTCCCATTCCTACATCGGCAAATCCGTTGTACATGGCGGCAAAAGCTCCGGCCAAAGCGGCAAGTCCGTTGCTGAAGCAGATTCCGATTCCGCGGATAATATCCGGGTTTACGCCTTGGCTTACAATTAGCTGTGGGTTTGAACCAAGTGCTCCCATTGTAAGTCCCAGGTCTGTGTGGAAAAGAACATCAAGAATGAGTTTTAAAATAATGATGAATACGATCATGAAAAGTACGATGCCAATTTGTGAATCAAGACTGGAAATAAAACTGGAACTAGATGAAGAGAAAGTGTCGTAGAAAAAATTATCCAGCTTTGAAAACAATGTGTCGATTTTAAGAAATGATGTATTTGCTTTGTTCGACATGATGCGCAGGTTTACGGAATAAAGCATGGTCATTGTAAGAATACCAGCCAGAAGATCCGGAATCTTGAGTTTTGTATAAATGAGGGTTGTTACCAGTCCTGCAATTAATCCTGCTCCAAAGGCAATAAGGAGGGCAGGGAATACCGGCATTCCGTGTGTAAGGCATGCAGCCAGCACACAGGCTCCCATCGGGAATGAACCGTCAACGGTCATGTCACAGAAATTAAGTACGCGGAATGTGATAAAGGTTCCCAGAACCATCATTCCGTAGATTAAACCTTCTATAATAATCGATGAAATCATAAAAAAAGTTTCCTATGAATATAAATAAAATAGCGGGGCCCCGCAACGCGAACTCGTGTCTGCAGAGGCATGTGTCCTCGGCCGTAGGCCTGCGGGATGCCTCTTTGCCACGATTCGCTGCGCCCCACGATTTTATTTGATTTATTGTGTTATTTTTTATTATTTCCTCTGCATGCGAGAAAAAAGACTTCTACTATTATACCATAGTTTTGTTTCTGTTTATAGTAATTTTTTTCGAGATTTGACGGTGGTGATTTGATATGGTATATTGAAAGGGAAGGAAATGCCCTTTCGGGGTTATCTTCACGTAGAAACGATAAAGCCGTCCGTTGTGTGTCAAACTTGGGGCGGCTTTACTTTTTAACTCTTCTTATTTTTCAAGTAAGAGAGCACTGCTATAACTGTGCAGATTACAGTTGCGATGCACGCAATAACTGCAATAATCCTGTCGAAAGTCATATGTAAGTCTCCCATCGTTAAATTTCAGACAAAGCTGATTGAGTTTTGGGAGCTAACCGCCTTAGAAAGGGCATTTCCAATGAATGTAGTATAAATATTATTGCATTACTTAGTCAACTTGACTAATGTGTTGACATGTGTTTATTTTCGCTTTATTATAAACCTGGTCAATATGACTAACATTTATGTAAACGAGGTGAGCTATGTGCCAGATGAATGTGCTGGAGGCAAAGACAAACTTTTCAAAGCTTTTGATGCTTCTGGAAAACAAAGAAGAAAATGAAGTTATTATCTGCAAGAACAATAAACCGGTTGCCAGAATGACGCTGATTCCACAGGTGGACCGCCAGAAGGCTTTGGGTATTGCGGCGGGGAAATTGAAGTATCCCATTAATATTTTTGATGGTGATGAAGAAATTGCCGAAATGTTTTACGGAAGTGAGGATATCTAATTATGAATATTTTAGCAGATACACATATCCTTTACTGGCTTTTTAATTCGGATCCGCAGTTATCGGAAAAAGCAAAACGGATTTTGATGGACGAAAATAATACTGTTTATTACAGTGTTATTTCCATGTGGGAAATTGCAATCAAACACAAAATAGGGAAAATGAATTTTTCCGGCACTGAATTCATGCACTATTGTGAACAGGCCGGATTCAAAAAACTTCCTTTTGATGACCGTCATGTGGTGGCATTGGAAACTTTGGAAAAGAAGCCGGAAACGCCGCCTCATAACGATCCTTTTGATCACGGACTTCTTGCTCAGGCAAAATCAGATTGTCTTATGCTGTTAAGTCACGACCACAAATTTGCCTATTACGATGAGCCTTACATAACTATCGTGTAATAAAAGTTCAAGAAAGCATACACGAGAGGGCAAGTCATTATAAGACTTTGATAAAATCTTACGATTACAAAAAAAAGGTGCCCGTTTGGACACCTCTTTGTTATTTAATTAAATGGCCCCTGAGCTTGTCGAAGGGCCCATTTCAGCTTATTTTTCTGTAAGTTTTCCGTTTTCGAATACCAGGTTAGCCTGTTTTACGTATTTGTCGTCAAGTTTGATTCCGATTTCTTTGAATACGTCCAGGTTTACCAGGAAGTCTGAATCGCTTGGGTCTGTCATGAAGCGAACTGGCATTTCTGAAGGTTTCTTTCCGTTCAGAATCTGAACAACCATTTCACCTGTTGCACGTCCTGCTTTGTAGTAGTTGAATCCGCTGGCAAGAGCAATTCCACCAAGTCTTGCACCTGTTACGTCTCCAGAGAAGATTGGTTTCTTTGCTTTTCCGAATACGTTTACAAGAGCTGGAAGGGCAGAGAATACAGTGTTGTCTGTTGAAAGGTAGATTCCGTCAACGCGGTCAACGATTGCTTCAGCTGCTGCTTTTACTTCGTCAGATTTTGTGATGCTCTGTGTAACAAGGTTGATTCCAGCCTGTTCACATCCTTTTTTTACCAGTTCAAGAGCAGAAGCCGAGTTGTCTTCTGATGAAGTGTAGATGTAACCAAGAGTTTTGATTCCACAGATTTCTTTGAAAAGAGCGATGTGCTGTTCTGTTGGAATTGCATCTGACATACCAGTTACGTTTCTTTCACCGTGGTCCAGAGTTGAAACAAGTCCTGCTCCAAGTGGGTCAGTTACTGTACCGAATACGATAGGAATGTCTTTCATTGTGTTTGCCATGGCAAGAGCAACAGGAGTTGCAATACCAACAGCAACATTTACTTTTTCTGCTTTGTACTGAGCTGCAATCTGAGCGGCTGTACCTACATCGCCGTTGGCGTTCTGAAGGTCGTATTCTGCATCGATTCCTGCATCTTTGATTGCATCCATAACACCGCGTTCAACGTCATCAAGGGCAACGTGCTGAACGATTTTTGCAATACCGATTTTTACTTTCTTTGCCTTTTTAGGTTTAGCAAAAACTGTTGTTGTGAGAAGGGCTGCAACCAGTCCCATAGCGATAATCTTTTTCATAAAATAACCTCGTGATTAAGTAATTTGTGTTTCTATTTACAGTAACAATGTTACTACTTATAGAAACAGAAGTCAAGGAATTTATGAAAGAATTTTACAAACATTTTCTCCGTCCATAGCAGAACTTACAATTCCACCAGCATAACCGCTTCCTTCTCCACAAGGGAAAAGCCCTGGGAGCTCCGGACATTCCATGGTTTCGGAATCGCGGAGTATGCGGACTGGTGTACTTGTTCGGGTTTCCATAGCAATCATTAAAGCCTGGTCACAAATGAAACCTTTCATATTTTTGTCAAAGTTCAAAAATCCCTGACGAAGGCGGTCTGAAATTTGGGAGGGAATCCATTGATCCAGTCGTGAAGATACGATTCCCGGTGTGTAGCTTGTTTTAGGGAATGATTCAGATGCTTTGTGTGCCATGAAATCTGTCAGCATCTGTGCCGGTGCTTTTTGTCCTTCGCTTGCATTTTTTGCAAGTTTTTCCAGATGGTCACGGAAGTAAAGTCCGGCAAGGGCAGGACATTTTTCCCGTTCTGCACGTTCAATGAAAACAGGTGGAATATCTTCTGGCCGGGTTTCAACTACAATTGCGGCATTTGACCAAAGACTGTTTCTTTTTTTGTTGCTCATGCCGTTTACGACGATTTCGTTTGGTCCTGTTTGACTTGGAACTACAAAACCGCCTGGACACATACAGAAACTGTAAACGCCGCGTTCCTGAACCTGGGTTGTAAGACGGTATTCTGCAGCGCCAAGATTACCAGCCTTTGATGTGCCGGCTTTTCCGTGATATTGAATTGCATCGATTATTTCTCGTGGGTGTTCAACTCGTACACCTACTGCAAAAGTTTTTGCCTCAAGAGATTTTGGATTGCATTTTGCTATCATTTTGTAAATATCGGAAGCACTGTGCCCCGTAGCAAGGACAACTGCGTCACCTGTAAACTCTTTTTCTTCGCCTGTTTTCAGATCAACTGCATGGACGCCTGAGACTTTGTTTTCTTTTGAAATAAGGTCTGTTACTTTTGTCTGGAAATAAAATTCGCCGCCCAGTTCAATAATTTTGTTTCGCATATTTGTAATAATTTGAGGAAGGGCGTCGGTCCCGATATGAGGATGTGCGTCTGTAAGGATTTTTGGATCTGCTCCGAAATTTACAAAAATCTTCAGGATTCTTGCAATGTTTCCACGCTTGTTACTTCTGGTGTAAAGTTTTCCGTCAGAGAAAGTTCCCGCTCCGCCTTCGCCAAAACAATAATTCGAATTTTCATCAACAGTTTGCTTTGTTGAAATGGCCGCAATTGAACGTTTTCTGTCAGAAGCTGCTTCTCCACGTTCGATAATCACCGGTTTGATTCCTTTTTCAAGGAGTGTTAAGGCTCCGAAGAGCCCTGCAGGTCCAGACCCAACAATAACCACCGTTTTGTGTCCGTCTGCATGTTTCCATTCAGGAAGTTTGTCTTCTTTATTTTCCGATATATCTTCTTTGATAAAAACGTTATACTTAATGTGAAGTTTAAGTCCGCCGTGACGGGCATCCACCGATTTTTTTTCCTGAATGTATTTCACATCTTCTTTTTGAAAATCGATGTGCTTAGCGTTTAATTCGCGGAAAATAAATTTTCTGATTAAATCAGCATTGTTTTCCTGTTCCGGTTTTAGAGTGATTGAAACTGTTGTCTTCATATGGAAGAGATTATAGCGGATATAGAAAATAAGCGGAATAATGAGCGCATTTTAAAAATCAGCTGTTAAAAATAAGAAAATTTTTAAAATAATAACAATTTTTTAGGGGTTTTTATTGTATTTTTTTTGAGCGTGAAAATGTTATCCTTATATAGTAGGTATATATATGAAAAAAGGTTTATCGATTATTATGATTCTGATGATGGCAGGTTTTGCTTTCGCAGAAGAACTTACTGTTAGTGTTGAACAGGCCGTTGAACTTGCCATGCAAAATAATATTCAGGTTCATCAGGCAGAAAGGACTCTGGCTGCCAGTGAGCGTTCAAACAAATATTCATGGAATTCTGCCAGTCCAAGTATAAATGCAAGTGCTGGTCTTCAGATTCCTCTTATGGAAAATGCAATGACAAAGTCGAAAGATATGTCTTTTTCTGTAAGTGGAAGTGCAAGTTTGAGACTTACACCGTCACTATATACTTCAATCCGTTCTGCAAAATTACAGCTGGAACAGGGGCAGATTACTTATGAAGATGCACTTCGTTCTGTAGAATTGAATGTTCGAAAGATTTTTTATAGCCTTCTTTTGGCAGATCAGAATATAGAAAGTCAGAAACGCAGTATGGAAGCTGCAAAACGTCAGTACGAAACAAATCTGGCAAAATATAACCGTGGTCAGCTTTCTGAACTTGATTTACTTACAAGTCAGGTGAATTATGAGTCAAAAATGCCTTCACTTGAAAGTCAGGAAAATCAACTTGTTAATAGCATGGAAAGTTTCAAGCAGTTGATTGGTGTTAATCGTGACATCCAGCTTAAACTGAAAGGAAGTCTTGAAGGCTTTGAGAATTTTAATGAAGATAATGTTGAAATTAATCTTTCAAACATTTCTTCCATTAAAAAGATAGAAAAACAGATTGAAACTGCAGAAAATCAGCTTCTTGCTACACGTTTCACTGCCTGGGGGCCAAGCTTGAGTGCAAGTTATAGTATTGGGGCTGGTCAGACTCTGGCAGATGGACAGGAATTTAAACTTTCCAATCATTCTATTTCTTTAAGTCTGGCAATTCCTCTGGACGGATATTTACCATGGTCAAATGGTGCTTTAAGTATTGAAAATCAGAAAGATAATCTTTCAACATTAAGAGAAAGTCTTGAAACCCAGAAAACAACTGTTCAGCTTTCAATCGAAAATAGTTTGCGTACTATTCGTCAGGCAAAAAGCCAGATGAAGAGTCTTGAAGCAACTGCAAAATTGGCACAGAAAACTTACGATCTTACACAGAATGCATATAATCAGGGATCCCGGGATCTGAACTCTCTTCGCAATGCAGAAGACAGTCTCATTTCGGCAAAAACACAGCTCCAGAGTCAGAACTATACTTTAGTAAATGCAATTCTGGAACTTGAAAATACACTGGGAGTTCCTTTCGGCACATTAAGTAAATAGGATACAGAAAAGAGGAATATACAAATGAAAAAAAATCTGAAGACTTTAATTATCGTTTTGGTTCTGCTCATTGTAACAGCAGGAATTGTTTTCTTTTTGATGAAAGGAAAAGATAAAAAGAAAGGCGGCTTTGGCGGAGGCTGGGGCGGCTTTGGTGGTTTTGGCGGAGGTCAGACCTATTCTGTAAAAACATACGAAGCTACAGAATCAGTTCTTCATGATTATGTTATGACAAACGGTGAAGTTGAATGCATGAACTCAGCCCAGGTTTTCCCTTCAATCGGCGGAAAGGTTGTTGAAGTAAAGGTTTCACTTGGATCAAAAGTTTCAAAAGGTGATGTTATTGCAAAAATTGACCCTTCAACAGCAGGAAGCTACTATACACTGTCTTCTGTAACAGCTCCAATTTCTGGAAGTATTCTTCAGGCTCCAAGTAAGGTTGGAAACCAGGTTGCCGCAAGTACAATTATTACAACAATCGGAGATATTGAAAACCTTCAGTGTACTGCAAAGATTCCTGAACGTTATGTTGCTTCCCTTAAGCCTGGCCTTAAAGCAGAAGTTACACTGGAAGCTTATCCTGATGTGATTTTTACAGCTAAAGTAAAAAATGTTTCTCCTGTCCTTGATGCTGCAACCCGTACAAAATCAGTTGTTCTTGTTTTTGATACGAAAGACGAAAGAATCAATGCCGGTATGTTTGCCCGCGTAAAACTTTATACACTTGATTATGCAGGCGAACTGGTTGTTCCTGAAAAGGCTCTTGTTACAAATAATGATGACAGATACATCTTTACTGTAAACGATGACGAAACAGTTACAAAGAATATGGTAACTGTTGGAAAATCAGTAGACGGAATGATTCAGGTTATTACGGGGATTAAAAAAGGAGACAAGGTTGTAAGTGAAGGTATGCTTCAGCTCTTTGACGGTGCAAAAATCCGTGATATTACAAATGGTATGCCTGCTGATGAAAAGCCTGCTTTTGGAGAAGGAAAGCCTGGAGAAGGATTTCCTGGAAACGGAGGCAGATAATGAGTCTTTCCAGAAAAAATCTTGATCATCCGGTTCTGGTGCTGATTGTTTTTGCAATCCTCTTTGCACTTGGAATCTTTACAATCAGAAATGTTGCTGTAGCACTTATGCCTGAAACAGACAATCCGTATCTTTCTGTTTCAACTTCGTACCCGAATGCGGGACCGGAATCTGTCGAAAAAACAGTAACTCAATTAATTGAAGGTTCGCTGGTTTCTTTAAATAATCTGAAAAAAATTACATCGACAAGTTCCGAAGGAAGCTCCAGTGTTTCTCTGGAATTCAACTATGGAACTGACCTTGATGAAGCTGTTCAGGATATTCGTGATAAACTTGACCGTGTAAAGCGTATGCTTCCTGACAATGCAGGAACTCCTTCAATCATGCGCTTCAGTACAGATTCAATGCCAATCATGCGAATCCTCGTTCGAGGAAACCGTTCTGTAAACGACCTTGCCCAGATTGCGGAAGATACAATTACAGATGTTCTTGAACAGGCTGACGGGGTCGGTGAAGCAAGTGTAATGGGTGGGCGCACAGCTCAGGTAAATGTTGAACTTGAACAGAACCGCATGAGTGCTTACGGCTTTACTGTAAGTCAGGTAATGGGTGCTTTGGCACGCCAGAATCTGGAGCTTGGTGGCGGTAAAGTTGAGGACGGAAACAAAAACTACGTTGTTCGCACAATGGGTGAGTTTTCTTCCATCGAAGATATTAATAATGTAATTATCGCAACTGTAAACGGATACCAGGTTCGTCTTCGTGACCTCGGTACTGCAACTATGGGCTATGCAGATTCAAACCGTGAAGCTTACATCAATGGAGAACCTGGTGTTTATATTTCTGTTACAAAACAGAGTGGTACAAACAGCGTAAACGTTGCCAACGAAGTTTATAAGAAAATTGATCAGGTAAAGAGAACTTTACCTTCTGATATGACTCTGGAAATTATTTCAGATGATACAGAACAGATTCGCGATACAATCAGTATTCTGGTTGAGTCTCTTGTTGAAGGTCTTATTCTTGCCATTATCGTTCTGTTCGTATTCCTTCAGAACTTCAAGAGTACACTGATTATCGGTATTTCTATTCCGCTTTCAGTTGTTATTACTCTTTTTGCCATGAGTGTTTTCGGAATTACTTTGAACATGATGACTCTTACCGGTCTGATTCTTGGTATCGGTATGATTGTTGACGCCTCAATCGTTATGATTGATAACATTTACGCATACAGGCAACGTGGTGCCAAAGCAAAAATTGCGGCTATTCTTGGTTCCCAGGAAATGGTTTCATCAGTTCTTTCGGGAAACCTTACAACAATCTGTGTATTCATTCCGTTCCTTTTCTATATGGCAGACCTTGGTATGATGGGACAGATGTTCAAGGGAATTATTTTTACAATTGTAATTGCTTTGCTTTCATCTCTTGCTGTTGCCGTGTTCCTGGTTCCTGTTCTTGCAGGTAAATTCCTGCCTCTTTCAAACAGAGTTGAAAAACCTGTTACAAATCCTGTTCTTAAAGCAATTTATGGCTTTTTCGAAATGATTATTCAGGCAATTACAAAGGCTTACAAATGGCTTCTTACTCTCGCAATGAATAATCGTCTGGTTACTATTGTTGCTTCTGTTTGTCTTCTCATTATTTCTCTGTCACTTATTCCGACTATGCAGATTAATATGGGAGGAGGAGGAGGAGGAGATTCTTCTATTACACTGAATCTGAATATGGCTATTGGTACTCCAATGGAAGAGACAAAGGTTCAGATTTTAAAAATGGAAGAAATCTGTAAAAACGAACTTAAAGGCTACAAAAATATTTCCACAACTATTGGTGGCGGTCGCGGAAGCGGTGGAACAAACCGTGGAAGCATCGAAATCACTATTGATACAGATGATCCAAAGGCTATGACTGCAACAGAAATGCAGAATGTGCTTCGCCCGCACTTTGCAGAATTTGCCGGGGCAAAATGGAACTTCCGTGCGGGCTGGGGCGGCCAGATGTTCGGAAGCGACTTTAATATTGCGATCCGTTCTGATGACCTGGATGCAGCTATGAATGTTGCAGATCAGATTGCTGATGTAATCAGCGGACTTCCTGAATGTTCGGAACCAAATATCAGTCTTGATAAAGGTCTTCCTCAGGTTGAAATTGTGATCGACCGTGAACGTGCTTACCAGTTCGGTGTTGATGTAAATACTGTTGCAAATGAAATCAAATACGCTATCGACGGTGTTACAGCATCTACTTACAGAAAAAATGGTAGGGATTACAGCATCGTAATCCGTTATCAGCCTGAAGACCGTAAATCACTTACAAATCTTGAAAGTATTTATGTGCGCGGAAATGGTGGAATGGTCAGTGTTGCAAACTTTGCAAAAATCGAAAAAGGTCTGGGGCCTGTTTCGATTTCTCGTGAAAACCGTACACGTATTATTCGTGTTACTGCATCAAACCGTTCAGAATTGAATGCAAATATTGTTGAAGAAAAAATAAAAGAAGGTATAGCAAATACATTCATCATTCCAGACGGAGTTACAGTTAGTTACGAAGGTTCTTGGAATGATACTATGAATAATATGAAGCTTTTTGCCGGAATCATTATTATGGCTATTCTTATGGTATTTGGTGTTATGGCTGCAACTTATGAATCTTTCAAGGCGCCGTTCATCAACCTTCTTACCATTCCGTTCCTGATTATTGGTGTTTTAATTCTCTTTAAACTGACTAAAACACCTCTTAGTATTATTTCCATGGTTGGTGTTGTTATGCTGGTTGGTATCGTTGTTAATAACGGTATTATCCTTGTTGACTATACAAACTTGCTTCGTGCTCGTGGAATTCCAATGAAAGATGCTTGTATTCAGGCAGGTGTTTCACGTTTAAGACCTGTTCTTATGACTACATTGACAACAATTCTTGGTATGCTTCCAATGTGTTTTGCAACAGAAGGTATGTCGGCTTTCGTTCAGCCAATTGGTATGGCAGTTGTCGGAGGACTTACATCGTCTACATTGGTTACTCTTCTGGTTATTCCTGTAGTTTACAGTGTTGTTATGCGTTCTAAAAAAGACAAAATGCAGGTTGTTCTGGCGGAAGTAGAAACTGTTTCGGAGATAACTGAAACTGAAACTAAAATTGAAAACGGAGGAGAGTAATTATGGTTAGGGTAGAAATCATTGCAAATCAGTCTGTAGAAGATGATATTGTAGAAAGAATTGAAAATGAACTTCCAGAACTGGAATATACAATTCTTCCGGGAGTTCACGGGAAAGGAAAATCATCTCACAAATTAGGAAACAATATTTGGCCGGAAGAAAATTTTCTTCTGTTTGCTTATACGGATGACGAAAATGCAGCAAAACTTAAAGAAATAGTGGAAGCTGTAAAACTCCGTTTCCCACGTGAAGGAATTTCGATTTTTGCAGTTCCTTCTTGTGAAATATAGGGGTCAAAAAGGAATTCAAAAGGAAATAACGTAGAAAACTGAAAAACGGGCCGCATCAAAAACTAACGTTAGGGAACAACATGTGCGTTAGAAACTATTAAGACTAAAGAAATGGCACGCTTGCTAGAAAAATCGAAAACGGGACGCAGCGAATCGTGACAAAGCGGCATCCCGCAGTGAGCTTGCGAACGAGGACTTATGCCGCTACTGGCACGAATTCGCGTTGCTGGGCCCCGTTTTCGAAGGTTTTATATGAAATCAAGTACTATTTCTTTGTATTTTAATCATGAATTCCCTTGAATTCATTTTTGAAATTCTATAAACTTATTAAACTATCTAGTTTATACTTTCCGGGGTGCTGACCGGAATTAAAATAGGAGAATAGGCGATGCCTACAATTAATCAGTTAATCCGTCAGGGTCGTAAATCTGCAGCTAACAGAACAAAAGCTCCCGCACTTGAAGCCTGTCCGCAGAAACGTGGCGTTTGTACACGTGTAATGACTCAGACACCTAAAAAACCGAACTCAGCTCTTCGTAAGATTGCTCGTGTTCGCCTTTCAAATGGTACAGAAGTAACAGCTTACATTCCTGGTATTGGACACAACCTCCAGGAACACTCAGTTGTATTGGTTCGTGGTGGACGTGTAAAGGACCTTCCTGGTGTACGCTACCATATCATCCGTGGTGCAAAAGATGCTCTTGGTGTAGAAGATCGCAAACGTGGTCGTTCTAAGTACGGTGCTAAGAGACCTAAGGCATAATAGAGGAGGATTAAGATGGGAAGACACAAGAAATCAATTAATCGTCCGCTGATGCCGGATGTAAAATACAACTCAAAAGTTGTTTCAAAGTTTGTTTGCCGTATGATGCTCGATGGTAAAAAAGAAACTTGTACAAAGATCATCTACGAAGCTATGGACAAACTTCAGGCTAAGACAGAAAAAGATCCACTGGAAGTTCTTCTTAAGGCTCTGGAAAATGTAAAACCAATGGTTGAAGTTAAATCTCGCCGCGTTGGTGGTGCTACATACCAGGTTCCAGTAGAAATCCGTGATTCACGTCGCGAAGCTCTTGCTATGCGCTGGATCATCGATGCTGCACGTAACCGCTCAGGTCACGGAATGGCCGATACTCTCGCTTCTGAACTTTTGGATGCTTACAACAACACAGGTACAGCTTACAAGAAGAGAGAAGATACACACAGAATGGCTGAAGCTAACAAAGCTTTCGCTCATTTCAGATGGTAGTTTAAGCCTTATGGCTGCATAACTATTATAAGCGCTCCGGTTTCCGGAGCGTTTTTTTTTGTATAAATAAAAATTGCAATTCGATAAAATGATGTTATGAGAAAAATGTATCAGAAATCATTTTATATATTTATCAGTTTATTTTGTTTGGCTTTTGTTAGCTGTTCCCAAAAAGGAAGTTCTACAAAAAGTGTTACACAGGAAAATCAGATTTCAGAAAATCAAACTTCTACGGGATCACCATCAAATCTTGATAATCAGGTCACTCAGAATGGTCCGGAATATTCCACTTTAGGAAAACTTTCAGAAGGCATATTCGGTTTGGATTATACACCTCTTGAACCAGAAGAGCGTAAATCGCCAGGACGAATAGATATGTCTTTTGGAACTTCATCGGGGAACTCTCAGAACTATTCTGATGAATCTGTAGTTCCTGGACTTAGGGCTTTGGAAAAGTACCAGACTGCTTATTATAAAGAAAAAGTTGTATATTCGGAAAATAAGAAATCTTCTTCTGAGGAAAAATTAGATAAATCAAAAGCACCTAAAGAGCCTTTTTCAGTTTCCGACTGGGGTCCCCAAGGAAAAATTCCAAGTGATGTAAAATGTCCTTCTTTCTATGTTTTGTTTTCAGAACCTGTTGTTTCGTTAAAAGCATTAGATTCGGTTGCTTATGAAAATGAGTTTATGACTGTAACGCCACCTTTGAAAGGTGTTTTCCGGTGGTATGGAACAAGTTTGTTAAGCTTTGATGCAACAGAACCAGCAGATCCTCTTCAAGTTTACACTATAAAAATCTCGGATAAATTGACTTCCATTTTTGGGAAAAAAATTGAAGGAAAGAAATTTTTTCAGACTGAAGCAGAAGCTTTGAAAGTGAAGTATTTTCAGCCTGGGGTAAGTTTTTCCCGTGAAAATCATATCTGGTTTGATAAAGACGATGTTCCATTTGAGGCTGCAAAAGAATGTCAGGTCAGTTTTAATTATTCAGTAAAGGCTGAAGAAATTAAAAAAATGTCAAAGGTAAAAGTATATGGAAATGATTGCGAATTTGACGTAATCCAGAAAACGGAGGATACAGTTACTTATAAAATTAATTTCCCGGCTGAGAAAAAAGATGACGGTGAAATTCAGATTTCGATTAATTCCGAAGTGATTGCTTATTATACTCTTCAGAAATTTACAGCGAAATATAAAAATGAAGGAGATACAACAAATACTTATTCAAATCCTGTTTATATTTCCTTCTCTCATCAGGTTGATGAAAACTCTGTTGTAGGAAATGTTTCTACGTCTCCAGAAATGCCGGTTACTTCAGAGAATATTGAAGTCAGGGGAATGACTGTTGTTCTGTATAATCTGCCGGTTTCTTTTGGACAGGAATATTCAATCAGTCTAAAGAAAGGAATAAAAGATATTTACGGGCGAAATCTTTCATCAGAAAAAACGTATAAGGTGACTGTTCCAGAAGCCGCAAGTAAAGTAAGTTTTAAAAACAGTGGCTCGAAAATTCTGGAAGCCCAGTTCCCTCATAAATTGGTTTTTGACTATCAAAATGTCCGAGAAAATTCTTTTTACAGACTATCCAGAACGAAGAAACCTTTCAGTTATAAAAATGCAGCTTTATATGATGAAGATACTCTTGTAAAAAAATTAAATACAGAAGTACAGAATCAGCGTGTTCTGGAAGCGGTGGATTTTGATTTTCTTTTAAAGGACGGAAAAGGCTGGGTTAGTTTTGATTCTGATGTCTGGCTATGGAATAGAAATAGAAAAGAAGAATACCGGGTTGAAAATCATACTACTGTTCAAGTAACTGATTTAGGCGTGACTGTTCGTTATGGACTTAATAAAGTGGTCGCCTTGGTTACAAGTATGAGTACTGGTCAGCCTGTAGCTGATGCAAAAGTATATTGGTTTGATGGATATAATACGGAAGCGGAAATAGACAATATAAAAAATGAAGCGGTAGCGCAGGGAGTTACCGGAGAGAATGGACTTGCTGTAATTCCGTCAGATTCGACTTCAGAAATGAGGCGTCCGGCTATTCTTGTTGAGACCGAAAATGATGCTGTCACATTTGTTCCGTCGAGTCACACTCCATGGCGAAATGGAATTTACAATACATCGAACCTTAAAAAAGCGGCAATGGTTGAACCTGTTACTTTTATGTTCACCGATCGTGGGCTTTATAAACCAGGTGAAACAGTTTCTTTCCGCGGAATCGACAGGAATCTTCTGTATGGAGAATACACTCCATGGGTAGGAGATTATATAGTTGAGTTTAAGGAATCGAGCTGGTACAAGCCAAAAATTATTAAATCGATTACGGGAAAAACTTCGGAATCTGGTGGTTTTTATGGTTCCTTTGAGATTCCAGAAGACCTGGAACCAGGAACCTACAAAATTTCATTTATGCGTAGTTCCAGAAGCAGTGAACGTAGCATAACTATAAATGTTTCTTTCTTTGAAAGATTGAAGTTCCAGTCAGAAATTGAAATTCCAAAAGTTCCTGTTACTGCGGGAGATACTCTTCAAGGTACTCTTTCTGCATCATATTTGGCAGGTGGGGCACTTTCCGGAGCCGCTTATTCTTCTTCATGGATTCGAGAACCTTGGTATTTTACATCGGATGATCCGGAATTTATAAACTTTAGATTTGGTCCAATTGATTCTAATGGTGGAAGAGATTACATAAGTAATGATTCTGGAGTTCTTTCTGTAAACGGTGAAGCAAAACTGTCTGTTACTGCAAGTGCGGGAGAATTGAAAGGAGTGCCTTATAGATACCGGGTTTCTGCATCTGTAACGGATACTTCAAATATGAATATTTCCAGTCAGAACTCAGCAGTAGTTCATCCGGCTCTTTATTATCTTGGTCTGGCAAAAGATTCCGGTTCATCAGGATTTTCAAGAAAGGGAGAGACTCAGGATTTTGTTTATAGAATGGCCGATCTGGAAGGGACTGCAGTAAAAAAATCCGAAAACAGTAAAAAACTGGTAGCATCTCTTGCAGGCGAAAATAACATTTTGCAGGTAACATTAAGTAGAGACGAATGGAGTCTGGTAAAGCAGAATGGTGTTTATGGCGGAATATATACTCGTTATGAAAAATCAGTAGTTGTAGAAGAAAGCAAAAAAGTAAATCTGGCGGCAGAAGGAAAGATTTCTGTTACTCCACAGAAAATTGGTTATTATACACTTTCCGTTGAAGGTAAAGACATAAAGGGAAGAACTGTACTGTCGGAAATTCGCTTCTTCGTGACAGGTAAAGGTTCATACTTGTGGAATCAGGAAGATGCTTCTTCCATAAGGCTTACACCGGATAAAAGTAAATATAATCCAGGGGAAATTGCACACCTTCTTATGGAAAGTTCACTTCCAGGTGGTTATTATCTGATAACCGTTGAACGTGATGGTATTTTTACTGAAGAAGTAAAATATTTGGAAGATGGAGTTTCTGTAATTGATGTTCCTGTAGCGCGAGGTTTTGTCCCAGTCGTTTATGTTTCAGTCTCTTCATATTCAGTAAGAAATTCTGAACCTGTTCACAAATATGGAGAAGTGGACCTTGGAAAACCAAAAGGATACTACGGCGTAACACAACTTTTCGTTGATCCTTATGTGAAAGCATTCAGCATTGACGTTAAGTCTGAAAAGTCAGCTTATCGTCCTGGAGAAGAAGCAACAGTGACCCTTACTGCAACTCGTGGTGGAAAACCTCTGGCAAATGCTGAATTAACTCTTCTTGCAGTAGATCGTGGCGTGCTGGATTTGATTGATTATCATGTTCCGGATCCAATTTCATTTTTCTATGATTCAGGAAAATTTCCTCTTAGTGTTCATGGAGGAGATAGCCGTGAGTTTTTGATGGATCCTGTTACTTATGAAGTTAAAAATCTTCAGGGTGGAGATGAAGGAGGAGATAAACTTCAGGAACGGAAAGATTTTAACCCGACTGCAGTCTTTGAACCGGTGCTCATTACTGATAAAAAAGGGCAAGTAACTTGCAAGTTTAAAATGCCTGATACTCTAACAACTTATCGTGTTACAGCTTTCGGTGTTTGTGGAGACATGCTTGCTCTACAGGAAGATGAAATCGGTGTAAAAAATCCTGTTAATGTTCAGCAGGTTATGCCTCGCCGTATGCGTATTCGTGATACAGCAGAACTTGGAGTGCTTCTAACTAATTTAGATAATATTGATCATGAAATGAATGTAAGTCTCCAGATGATTACACCTGGTAAGAATGAGTTACCAGTAAAAGATGGTCTTTCAGGAACGCCAGGCGCCGCCTTTGTAGACGGGGAGAATGCTCATAAAGTAACTGTTCATCCGGGGCAAAGTATTACTGTTTATTTTGATGTAGCAGCTACAAAAGCAGGAATTGTAAATGCGGTATTTGAAATAACCAGCGATATAGTTAATGAAAAGCTTGATTGTCCATTAATCATAGAAAAGCCATATTTGTATGAAACCTTTACATCTATGGGAACTGTACGAGAAGAGGATACTACAGGAGCAGAAGGACTTTTAATTCCTGAGTCTGTAGATAATATGGGTTCTCTTTCTGTTACATTAGATGCAACAAGGCTTGGACTTCTTGGAGAATCGGTAAATTATTTGTTCCAGTATCCTTATGGATGTTTAGAGCAGCAAAGTTCACGAATACTTCCACTCATAATTTTTTCAGATTACATTAATGTGTTTGGACTTGAAAAAGAAGAAGGTCTTAAGGATGTTAAGAGTCTTGTAAAAAGTTATTTCAGGAGCTGGAAGTCTTCACAGTTAGTTTCTGGAGGATTCCCTTATTGGCCAAATGATACAAGGCATGAAAATTTCTACGTTTCATTACGCATTGCACATATTTGTGCTCTGGCAAAAGAACGTGGATATACCGATTCCGAAATTGCAGTGAATGTTTCGAAACTTATGAATTACCTTGAAAACACGGTAAGGACTTATAAATATTTGGTTTCAGATTTAGACCGTGCTTATTATAATTATGTTCGTGCGCTTCATGGATTACCTGTTTCAAAATCTGAACTTGAAGCACAGTTAGCAAAGAGTAAAGATATTTCGATTACCGCTTATACAGGAATGACAGCTGTAAAGATTCCAAGTATGGAAGGGGAACTGGCAGAAAAATGTCGTGAAGAAATTCGAAGTCATTTCAGGCCGGGAACCAGAGGCGTTGATATCTCGCAAAATTCTTATAATGCTCAGGAATATTGGTGCTGGTATAACACAGATTGTGACCGCATGGCGTTGGCTTTGCAGTTCCTTGTTCAGATGGATAAAGATGATCAGATGGTAACCCGATTAATTTGGTCTTTGCTCCAAGAACAAAAATCTGGTTATTGGATAAGTACTGCAACTACTGCTAAAGTTCTGGATTCAATGTACACAGTCATTAAAGCTTCAGGTTTGGATAATTTAAACCAGAAGGCAAAGGTATCTGTAAATGGAACTGAACTGGCATCCGGGACATTTGTAGGAGCTGGTGCAAAACCTGTTACTGTATCAATTCCTTTGAAAGATCAGCGCATAGTAAATCTTCCAAAAGAAAAACTATTATCATTGGATTTTGAAAAAGACGGTAATGGAAGTCTCTATTATACAAGTTCATTAAAGTATTCTATTCCTTATGAAAATCAGGAAAGACGAGATGAAGGGCTTGGGGTAAAAATGATTCTTGTAGATTCCTTAACAGAAGAAGAAATATTACCTGAGCCAGGAACTTGTCACATTCAGCTTGAAGCCGGTCGTGTATATACAGTAAAAATAAATCTTTCAACTAACAGGGACAGACAGTTCATTGCGGTAAGAGCGCCTATTCCGTCAGGAGCCGAAATTTTGGATTCCACATTTGTTACAAGTCCTGATGATAGTTATTCAGGAACAGATGTAACTGAAAAAAATGTTTGGGAACACTGGATGAGTAATCAGGCGATTTATGATAACGAAATTCAGTATTTCTGGAATAATTTTAGAAAGGGAAGTACCACTGCAACATTTAAATTTCGAGCAGTACGTCGAGGTGTTTATCCTGTGCCTCCTGTAACAGGGGAATGTATGTATGAGCCTGAAGTATTTGGCCGTACAGAAGGTCTTTTGTATACAATAGAATAATGATAAAAAAAATAATGGCAGGCATAGCAGTCTTTTTTCTGATTGTATATGCCGCTGTGCGTTTTTCGCCATATAAAGATCTTTCTAATTTTCAGTCTCACAAAATATCAACTCGGATATATGATGCTAATGGAGAAATCCTTCAAATACTGGCTCTTGAAAACGGGGTCCGAAGGGAATGGACCTCGTTGGAAGATATTCCGGATTCAGTAATCAATTCATTTATTCGTGAAGAAGATAAAAGATTTTATCATCATCATGGAGTAGATTTCTCTGCAATAATCAGGGCAGGAAAAACAAATGTTGAAGAGGGAAGGACTGTTAGTGGAGCTTCAACAATTTCTATGCAGCTTGCAAGAATGATTACACCAAGAAAAAAGCGGTCTTTGGGCAGAAAAGTGGTAGAAGCCTGGAATGCTTTTAGGCTGGAGAGTCGTCTTCCCAAAAAACAAATTTTAGAATTGTATCTGAATAATGTTCCTTTCGGTTTTAATACAGAAGGCGTTACCAGTGCGGCAAGGTTTTTCTTTGGGAAAAAGCTAAATGAATTGAGTGAAAACGAAGTAGGAATCCTTTCAAAAATCCCAAGGAGACCCCAATCCTGGGCTAACCTTGCAGGAAATTATGAATATCCTTATGAGATGCCTCATTATATAAATTATTTGAAAGAAGACTCTGAAGCAGGTCTTTTTGAAAAGCCTGAAATTTATTTAAATGCAGCTCTTTCGATTCAAAAAAAATGTGAAGAACTCCTGGCTGATAAAATTAATTTGTATTCTGAAAACCGTTTGTCCAATGGTGCTGTATTTGCTATGGATGTGGAAAGTGGTCATGTACTTGCATGGGTAGGAAGTTCAGATTTTTTTGACACTGAGCATTCAGGACAACTGGATGGGGTTCTTGTTCGCAATCAGCCGGGTTCAAGTATGAAACCTTTTTTATATGCTCTTGCACTTGAACGGGGTTATGAACCTTCCTCTGTTTTGCCTGATATCCCAATGGAGTTTGGATTTGATTCCCTTTATGTTCCGCAGAATTTTAATAACAGATATAACGGTCCTGTTAGGTTTAGAGTAGCTCTTGCATCAAGTTTGAATATTCCTGCAGTAAATATTTTGAATGGTCTCGGTATTGCAGATTATAATAATAAACTCTTTTCATTGGGATTCGAATCTTTGAAGAATCAGGATACAGGTTTAAGTCTGGCCCTTGGAGGTGGAGAAGTAACCTTATATGAGTTGGTAAGGGCTTTTTCTGTTTTCCCAAGGGACGGGCTTTCTTTAGATGGCATCCAAGTTTTTTCGTCTGATACTGCGCGACTTATTTGTGACATTCTTTCCGATTCGGATGCCCGAGCTTTAGGCTTTGGTTTTTCAAAAGTATTTCAAACGGATTTTGATTCTATGTTTAAAACTGGGACTGCAAATCAATTTCAGAATATAACTGCTCTTGGCGCTAGCGGACGATATGTTGCAGGTGTTTGGATGGGAAACTTTTCGGGTGAAACAATTATCGGGAAAACAGGTAGTTCAATACCGGCGCAGATTGTGAAAGAAGTCCTTCAAATGCTGGAAAAAGACGGAAAAGATCATGTTAAGTTTAAGTCTCCAGATGGTTATGAGAAAATTAAAGTTTGTTCTCTTTCTGGAATGAAGGCTGGAAAGTTTTGCGATACTTCCGTTTTAGAATATGTGAGAAAAACAGAAATCGATTTTTGTCCGGAATGCAATTGGCATCGGGAAAACGGTATCGTGTATCCGGAAGAATATACTGCCTGGTTTAATTTGAAAAAGAGACAAGGCTCTGTTGATTATGGTGTTCTGGATTTAAAGATTACTTCTCCAAGGCAAGGCAGTGTTTTCTTTTATGATGAATCATCTGAATATCAAAACCTGACTGTGGAAGCCGTTGGGGGAAAGAACACTATGGCAGAGATGTATTTCGACGGGAAATATACTGGAAGTTCAGAAAGACCTTTTGTATTTAAAGTTCCTCTTTCACGAGGCAGCCATCAAATTGATGTGATTTGTGAAAATGAAAAAGACAGTATTTTTATTCAAGTAAATTAATTTACCATATAGCATTCATAGCCGCTTGATCGTAATGCATCAGCTGTAGAATCATCTATTGCATTTACCAAAACTGAATAATAAATATTACCACTGGCTTTTGTTTGTTTCTCAGAGTAAGCATCAAATCCTTTTGATTTTAATTCTTTTACAAGAGAGTTTGCATTGTTTTCAGAACTGAATAAACCAAGCTGAAGTTTTCCACCGTTTTTATTTTCTGTTACAGTAAGTTCCGCAGCATTCTCTTTTGTTTTGGGAACATCTTTTATTGTTCCTGTTTCAGGCATAGCATCTCCATTTTTTGGAACGAAATACCAGAAAGGGGAAGGTAATAAATGTGAATCACCTTTTACAATAGAACATTCAAGGGAGTTAGGAAATTTTTCTTTTAAGTCTGAAGACCAGGAAGAATCCCCTGTGATGTACCATAAAGTAAGAAGAATTGCTGGTTGAACATTTTTCATGGAACTTACAGAAGAGTAGGCTTTTAACATTGCAATGGGCTCTTCCAAATCTTCTTTTGTTTCAGCACGGCAAAGAGAACTCCAAACTGAATAAAGTTTTACATAGCTTTGGATTTTTGGATTTTTACTGGAACGTACAGCCGAGTTTAAATAACTGTCAGCACGATTATAATTTCCTCCGCTTAATGCACAACGTACAGCATCAAGAACAAGCTGTTCATTAGAACGTTCAGGCATGTTTTCAGCATCTCCCGAAGAGATTCCAGCTGCCAAAACAAAGGATTTTTCTGCCAGATCATAAAGTCCAAGCATTTCCTGAAGATTTCCTAAAAATGCATATCCCGCACGTTTTTCTGAAGGAACTGTAATTTTCTTTAGCTCAGCTTGAAGATATTCTGCGCTTTCATCAGCATTGGCTTTTTGTGCAGATTCCTTAACCAGTTCGAAGGCTTTTTTTTCTGCAAATAATGATGTTGAACAAATTAAAATGATGGAAAGTAAAAGTATTTTTTTCATTTAGTTTTTTTCGTCCTGTTCGGATTTCATGGATTTTGCAAGTTTCACCAGAAGAATACTTATTAATGCAAAGATTATTCCTGCAGCAAACGCAATTAAGATCATTATGGAAACTTGCTGGTTTTCAAAAGTATGGAAAAGCCAGAGATTACATAAATTTCCTATATTTTTGCCAATAAAGAGGGCAATAAATATGATGATTAAAATAATAAAAATGAGTGCTGAAATCATAGAATCTCACCTTTCCTTTACTATAGTAACGGAAGAAACAACCATGTACTTTAATATATGAAAAATAATAAAAAACTGTTAAAAAACTCAAAATTAAGTGCAAAAATCTCAAATATCTCTATTTTTTTTGTTGACAATGATTAGAGAAAATGATATTTTATACTTAAGCTTGTAAATAAGCTGATAAACTCTCTCCGATGTCCAGCATGACTGGACGGCAAGACCTCTGATAGATGTTATCTTTCGGAGGTCTTGTTTTTTAACCGCATTTTTTCTGTTAAAATAGACAAATTAATACGTTATGAATGATTTGATACTAGCAGGAGCCTGCAGCATTTTTGATTTGAAAGGAATAAAATCAGCTTTTGAAAAATTGGGATTTAACCTTTTATTTGTTGATGCGCCTTTTATGGCCGGAATTAAAATCCATAATTTCCCAGAAACAGAGGAAATTCTTTATACTGCTGAACTACCTGAAGGTATTCCTGTAATTCCTTTGTCAGAATTCTGGATTTCTTATTGTATAAAACATAAATCGTCTTTCATTTCTGAACCTGCATTAAAGTCTTCCCGTTCTAAAGCTTTTCTTTATGATTTTATGAAAACCCATAATTTTGATTATCCAGAAATCTATAATAATGTGTCAGATGCGGTTACAGCTTTAGAAAAAGGGAAAAGAATAGTAGTAAAACCAGTAGGACTTCATTCTGGTTATGGAATTGAAATTCTTGATGTAGAGGGAAAAGAAAAACTGGAGAAATACCTGTTTCAAGCGCAAAATATAAAAAACAGAACCTTACGCATTATGGAAATTGAAAATCAGGGAGCAATGCTTACAGAAGCGGTTGAAGGAACGGAATACAGTGCGGATGGATTCTGGTACCATGGAAGGTTTTCTGTAGTCCGGATTTGTAGAAAAAGAATAGTAATAATAAATGATAAACCCTGTGCGCTATCATATACATTGTTGAGACCTGAATCGGAAGATTTTATTAAGTATTCAAAATATTTGGAAGACTGGACAAGTGCATTGTTTAGTAAAGATGATATTTCTTTTGCCCAGTATGATTTTATTGTTTCCCCAGAAGGACGGGTTGTTCCTGTGGATTTTGCATCCAGAATTGGTGGGGGAATTTCAGATCTTCTGATGGAAACAGGAATAAATCCATATGCGCTTGCTGTAGAAGGGAAAGCATATTCCCTTGATTCTGATTATTCTCAATATCATTATCTTTCTGTGGTTTCAGGGTACATAAAAAATGATAATTATCCGGAATTATGCATGGAAGGAAAACTTAGAAAATTAAAAAAATCCGGAGATTATGTAATATCTAATCCATCAAGTGTTGGAAGTCGAATTGCTCTGTTCCTTTGTCGAAATGAAAAAACGGGGATTGAAGAAGAGATTTCTAAACTTTTATTGGGTGAAGAGTTTATTGAAGTCAAGAAATAGATTTATGTAAACTTTTGTAATATAATGATTTTGATAATATGATTACGCCAAATCCTAAACGAACAGAATATATACTCGATCTCCTTGTAAAGGAAAATTACAATTTCGTATGGGTATGTGAAATCAGTACATTTCAATATGAGCTTCATACAAATGAAAGTGTAACTCCACTTGATATGCCGGAATCAGGAGATGGCCTGAAATTATTAAAATACATTAGGCGGACTTTTGTTGATCCGAAAGATGCAAAAAAATTCACAAAGCTTTTTAGTCCCAGAAAAATTTTTTCTAACTTACGAAAACATGGTGAGTACATAGTAAATTTCCCTTTTACTGTTGGCTTAAGTTCCATAAAGATAAATTATTCAGAAGACAGCAAAGATGTTATTTATGTCTGTTCAAAATATCTGGAAGAAGATGTTCCTGTCGAATCTGATAATGGTCTTGAAGCTCTTCTGGTTGTGGAGCTGGATGCACGAAAACATTTTTCTATAAAAAATGTCAGTGAAAATATCCCCAAAATTCTGAATGTTTCTCTTTTGCGATACACAAAAAATTTAAAGTATGACGTTTTTGCTGGTTATCATCCTGAAGATCGTTTAAAAATTGAACAGTTATTTCTTGCAAATGCAAAAGACGGAAGAGAATTCTTCGGTGACTTCCGGGTTGGTGTAAATCCTGGCTTTTATCAGCGTATTCATATTGATGTTACTGTAAAAAAATATCGTCGTTCATATATTTATTATGTTACAGTCAAAAAGGCTGATGCTTCGGATTTTTATGAACGAAAAATCTATGACATCGAAGATAATCCAAGAAAAAGAGTACATTCTTTTGATATCGATTTAATTACCTCTTCTGCCCATTTAGGTATGGAAACAAGACGGTATTATAATCAGAAAGCTTTAATAACTCCCTTCCCGGATTTGTTTGTAGAGCAGGGCTTAATATATTATGAAGATGCTGACAAATTCCAGAATGCCATTAATTCAATAAAAAACGGTTCTCCACTTGAAGAGGTAGATATTCGTGTAAAAGATTCACAGACAAATACTTACGTATGGCGAAATGTTACACTGAACACAATTTTTGACGATAAAGATATCCCTGTTCGTGCGTTGGGTATTTCAGAGGATATCAGTTTTTATAAGGAGCAGGAAGCTCGATTCCATGATGTTCTTGAAATGTGTGGTTTTACTACCTGGGATTATGATGTAAATGAAAAGAAATTTTCTAATGCGGGACGTTTGAAAAAATTGTTTGGGTTGTCGTCACAGCATTTGGAAAATGTTCCGGAAAATGTGATTGGATCTGGAGTAATACATCGGGAAGATATAGAAGCAATCAGAAATATACACCGAAAGTTAAGTGAAGGTGCTCTTTCTGCAGAATGTGAATTCCGTGCCAGAAATATAAATGGTGGTAATTTCAACTGGTATAAACTTCGTTACACAATAGTAAATGATAAAAACGGAAACCCTCAGTATGCGGTTGGAAGCACAACTGATATTAATGAACAGAAAGTTGCCGAACTTAGTTATGAATATGAAGCAAAAACTTTGTATGAAATGCAAGGTGATACACTTATCGAAAAAGCTTGTATTAATGCTACACGTGATGAAGTGAAGTCTTTTGCAACAAAAGGCGAAGGAGAAGTAAGTTTTAATAATCAGTCTTTCTCCGAAGTAATTAAACGCATGATGCCGTATTGTGTAAATGAAGATACAGCTCGTCTTTTATGGAATAAACTTAATCCTGGTAATCTGGTTAATTCTTTTTCTCAAGGAAATAAAACATTTTCTTTTGTTCATAGACGTCAGGTTCGAAACGCTAATCTTCAATGGGTTTCTTCAAAAGTAAACATGTACCAGGATCCAAAAACTGGTGATATTATCGGGTTTATTTATACCTATGACATCAACCGTAAAAAATTAAGCCAGGAAGCTTTGGAACTTATAGGAACTTCCGACTTTGACCTTGTGGGAATTATTGATGTTATTGGTGGTGGAGCAATTATTCTCCATGATAATGATATTATGTCCAGAGTTCCAAACTGGGATTGTGGTGATTATGATGGTTACTTTGAACAGTTTGCAGACCGTATGCATGAATATCTGGATTCAGAAGAAGATTATATTGCGCTTCATGATAAAATAAAGATTGCATCTCTGGTAAAAGAACTTTCAGTTAATCCTAGTTATGAAATCATTGTAAAACATCATAAAAATCCTTCAGGTGAAACACTGGTATTAAGAACTACTTTCCGTTACCTGGATCCAGAACAATCTTCAATTATTTTGTGTATGTCAGATATTACTTCGGCTCTTGCTGAAGAACGTGAACGTGAAAAAGTTTTGAAAGAAGCTTTGGATCAGGCAAATATTGCTTCCCGTGCAAAGACTGACTTTCTTGCTCAGATGAGTCATGATATTCGTACTCCGTTGAACGGTATTATGGGTATGACCCAGCTTGCAATGGAAGAAAATGATCCTGCAGTAATTCATGAATACCTTGAAAAAATTGATACATCAAGTCACTTTCTTTTGGGACTTCTGAATGATATTCTGGATATGAGCCGTATTGAAAAAGGCGTAATCAATCTGGAACAAGAAACATATAGTCTTTCCGAATTTAAGGCTAGTCTGGATTCAATTATTTTACCGCTTTGTAAGAATAAGGATATTCATTTGAATATTCAGATTTCTGAAGACCAGAGTTTTATTACTGATAAACAGAAGTTCAATCAGATTTTCTTTAACCTTTTGTCTAACTCAGTTAAGTTTACAGAGGTTGGCGGTGTAATTGATGTTGTTGTAGAAAACTCAAAAATAGAAAACAAGAATTTTGAAGCAGATTTTATTGTCCGTGATTATGGATGTGGGATGACTGAAGAATTCCAGAAAAAAATGTTTGAGGCTTTTAGCCAGGAACGAAATAATATGACAAACATGAATCAAGGAAGCGGTCTCGGCCTTGCAATTGTAAAAAATCTTGTGGAAAAAATGGGTGGAACAATTGAAGTCTGGAGTTCAACTGCAGAGGAAAATCATGGAACTAGAATTGTGGTACATATGGTTCTTCCTATTTCAGATGAAAAATAATTTCATCTGCAGCACGAATAAGAATCCCGGCTTTTTTAACATTTCTGTCTGCTACTAATGGAACTGAATCAAGAATAAATTCATTTAAAGTAAAATATACTTTTCCATATTCTGTTCCTAAAAGGATTTCTTCTGGAAGATAATCTGGTATTTCTGTTACGACTTTTACATTTTGAAGAGATTCCTGAATATTGTCGCCATATATGAAAGGAACACTAATGGATTTCGGATTGAAAGCGGGAACCAGGTTTACACCGATTTCTTTTCCGCCTTTTGAGCGGAGAAAGTATGGTTTTACACGAGTCATATCATTGAAGTCGGCGAAAGATTTAAATGCCCATTCCATTAATGTGGAACCGTCTTTTTTGCGCCATTCATTTCCTTCTTTAGGATTATTTCCGGGACCTTTCATTGTTACAGAAAGGAAACGGGTTCCGTGACGGCGTGCAGTTAATGCAAGGTTATATCCGCTTTCATCGATGTAACCGGTTTTTAAACCATCGCAGCCATCCATAATTCCTAAAAGAGGATTTGTATTTCTTTGTGTAATTGTCATGGTAATGGTTTCTGGAAGCCCCTGTGAGAAATCCTGGGAAGCTACGCGGTATCCATTTGTCAGATTTTTCTGTTTAGGATATGCAAAACTCTGTAGTCCGTGAAAATTTTTAAGGCTCTCAGGGTGCTGGTTGATGTAGACTGTAGAGAATGTTGCCATTTCGCGGGCAGTCGTCTGGTTCAGTTCTGAATAGCCTGAGCTTTCTACAAAGTGTGTATTTGATAAACCATATGTTTCAGAAACAGCATTCATAGCAGAAACAAAATCTTCCATGTTGCCGTAAAGAGTGTATGCTAAAGCGTAAGCGGCGTCGTTACCTGAAGCCACTGAAAGACCTGAAAGAAGTTCAGCCACTGTAAGTTTCTGGTTTTTCCCAAGGAACATAAGTGAAGAGTGGGGTGGCATGTTGCAGGCCCAGCTTTCCTTTGGTGGAATTATTTCGGTGTCGTAATTCAATTTGCCTTGTGATATAGCATCATCCACCACGTACATAGAAAAGAGTTTTGTCATGCTTGCAGGTGGAATAATTTCATCTGCATTTTTTTCGTAAAGGATATTTCCGTTTGATGTGTCTATAAGAATTGCACTTTCACAACCTAATTCAAGTTTTGTTTCTGAAAGAGAATAGGGAAGATTTTTCAGGATTTGATAGCGTTCTGCGTAATTGTGTTCAAGAAATGCTACTAACTCTTGTTCCTGATTTTTTGTCAACGGAACCGCTTCATCACATTTTGAGATTTTTATACTCCGTACACCGACAAATATTCCAAATAATGTAACAGTCAGTGCGGGAATACAACTTAAAACTATTTTTATAGAACGCTTCATACAGACAAAATTTTTTATTTATTTCTTTTCAGTTATTAGTTAACTAAGTATTGCGTCTGCAAGAACAAGAGCTGTCATTGCTTCGACAACAGGGACTATGCGCGGTGCAAGGCACACATCATGACGGCCTTTGATTTCCAGGTCTACGTTCTCATAGCCTTTGTCTGTTTTCATTACAGTTTCCTGCTTCTGGTAAATGCTTGGAACCGGCTTTACGGCTACGCGGAACACAATGTCGTTTCCGTTTGAAATGCCACCAAGAATTCCGCCGGCATTGTTTGTAACGAATTCAACGCCGTAACCGTTGTCACTGGCGCGCATAGAATCGTTGTTCATGCTTCCAGTCATGTCTGCAGCATCGAAGCCGCTTCCGAATTCTATTCCCTTTACGGCGCCGATTGAAAGCATGGCGTGAGCGAGCATAGCATCCAGTTTATCAAAAACAGGATCTCCAAGCCCTGCAGGAACACCTTTTACAACGCATTCGATTATTGCACCTGCTGAGTCTCCCTGGCTTCTGATTTCTTCAATGCGTTTTTGCATTGCTTCGGCAGCTTCGTTGTCAGGGGCGCGGAGAGGATTTTGTTCAATTTCATCCAGGTTGCGCTTTGTGGCAGAAATACCTGCGGCTTTGATTGTATATGCTGTGATTTTGATTCCGGCGTTTTCTGTAATTACAGAGGCAATTGCACCTGCTGCAACACGGGCTGCTGTTTCACGTCCCGAAGAACGTCCGCCACCACGGAAATCGCGGAAGTCGAATTTCTGGTCAAATGTATAATCGGCGTGACCTGGTCTGTAAGTGTATTCCAGGTTACCGTAGTCTTTTGAATGCTGAGAAGTGTTGCGGATCATCATGGCAATTGGTGTGCCTAATGAAAGTCCGTCTTTTACTCCCGAAAGAATTTCTACCTGATCAGCTTCCTTGCGTTCTGTAACGCAGGCGTTGTTTTCCCCCGCGTTGTGATTTCCAGGACGGCGTCTGTCCAGTGCAGCCTGGATTTTTTCGATATCGATATTCAGTTTGGAAGGACAGCCGTCTACAATGCAGCCCAAGGCGTTACCGTGGCTTTCTCCGAAAGTGGTAACAGTGAAATTATTTCCGAAAGTGTTTTTACTCATAGAATCATTATACTTCTTTTTTTTATAAAGGTCAGTAATGCAATCCTGTGATATAATACTCCTGATATGATTTTTTACGATATTTCACAAGAAGTTTTTACCTGTTCAGTTTATCCTGGAGATCCAGCACCAGAGCGTATTGAATTAATGAAAACTTCAAAGGGCGAGCTGGTTAACCTTACCGCAATTCATATGTGTGCTCATAATGGCACTCATGTAGATGCGCCGTATCATTTTTATGGAGACGGAAAAACAATTGATCAGATAAAGCTGGAAAAGTTTAATGGATTGTGTTTTGTTACGCGATTTGACGGGACTCTTTCTGGCGCTGATGCGGAAGCAATTTTGAAAAAAGCCCATGAAGAAAATCCGGATTCAGAAAAGAAAATTATTTTAAAAGGAAGTGCTGTCGTTTCGGAAGAGGCGGCAGAAGTTTTTGCGAGTCACAAAATTGATTTGATTGGAAATGAATCACAGACGGTTGGACCACTGGAGGGACCTGCAAAGGTGCATTATATTCTTTTGAAAGAAGAGGTGGTTCTTCTGGAAGGAATTCGTGTGGAACAGGTTCCAGAAGGCGTTTACTTTTTAAACTCTGCTCCTTTGAATTTGGGCGGTGCCGATGGCTCTCCTTGCCGTGCATGGCTTATGAAAATGTAGCATGATTTTGCTTTATTCTTTATCATAATAAGTATGCGAGAGAATCAGGACTATCTTACTTCCCAAATAATTACCTACATTGGAAATAAACGAATCCTCATTACAAATATCGAAAATGAAATTTTCGATATTGAAAAGGAACTTGGGAAAGACAGACTTATATGTGCTGATTTGTTTTCAGGATCCGGAATAGTTGCTCGAATGCTTAAACGTCATTCTGAGTGTCTATATACCAATGACTTGGAAAATTATTCCCGCATACTTAATGACTGTTATCTGACGAACAAAAAAGATTTTGACGGAAAGCTTTACGATAAATTACAAAAGTTAATTCTGAAAAAAACAGAGGAAACTCCTGTTCGTGGAATCATTACAGATAATTATGCCCCTGCAGTTACAGAAAAAATTGTAAAGGGAGAGCGGGCTTTTTATACTCATGAAAATGCAATTCGAATAGATTCTTATCGAAAGTATATAGAAGAAATTGTACCTGTAGAAATGCAGAAGTTTTTTCTGGCACCTCTTTTGACAGAAGCTTCTGTTCATGTTAACACAAGCGGAGTCTTCAAAGGTTTTTATAAAGATCCTGCAACTAAGACAGGCTGCTTTGGCGGGGCTGGAAAAAATGCGCTTTCAAGAATCTGCGGAAATATTGAGCTTAAGAAACCTGTTTTGAGTAATTTTGATTCAGATTATGTGCTTTTCCAGAAAGATGCTGTGGAACTGGCCGGGGAATTAAAGGGACTTGATGTAGCTTATCTTGATCCTCCTTATAACCAGCATCCATACGGGTCAAATTATTTTATGTTGAATTTAATTCTGGAAAATAAAATTCCAGAAGATGTTCGAGTTTCAAAAGTTTCTGGAATTCCTTCTAACTGGAATCGGAGTGTCTTTAATAAGAAACAGGCAGCATTAAAATCTATGGAACAGATTATTAGCCGGCTGGATGCAAAGTATACAGTGATTTCTTATAACTCAGAAGGTTTTATTTCTTTTAGCGATATGGAAAATATGTTGAAGGGTTATGGTGACGTACGTACGGTTGGAATTCCGTATAATACTTTCCGTGGAAGCCGCAACCTTTCAGCTCGCGACATCCACGTTACAGAATACCTTTTTATTCTTAAGAAGTAGATTTTTCTTTTAGAATGTGGTCAATTATGTCTCGTGCTGCAAAAGGATTTATATAATTTTTTTGAGCCGCTTTAATCTGATCACATAAGAAAGAATCATTTACCAGCCTTACAGCTTCCATTGCCGCTTCTTCAGAGGTTGTGGTTTTTATTGCCATGTGACGTTTCTGAAAGAATTCTGCATTAGCAGTTTCACAACCTGGAATAGGGCTTGTGTGAATAAGGGGAACATTCATTACTGCTGCTTCAGTAGTTGTCAGTCCGCCAGGCTTTGTCATAAGTACATCACAAGCAGCCAGATAAAGTGGAACTTCAGTTGTAAAACCAAGAACAATGACTCGTCCTGTTTCTCCGAATTTTTCTTCCATTTCATTTTTCAATTTTGTATTGCTTCCGGTTATAGCAATGATTTTTGTTTTCTCGTCAGAGTTTTCCAGAATGTAACTGGCTGTATCTACGGAACTTCCAAAGCCCATACTTCCACTCATAATGAGAATTATTTTGTCATCTTCGTTTATTCCTTCAATTTTTGCGCGGGCTACATTTTTAGGTAGCGGATTATTGAACCGGCCTGAAACTGGAATTCCTGCAGGAATAATCATTTCTTTTGGAACGCCCCTGGAAAGAAAACCTGAAACTACGTCTTTATGAGAAGCAAAAACAGTTATGTTTTCTATGTCTTCTATCATTGGGGTTGGATCATAATCTGTATTGATAAAATATGATGGAATGTGCAGATGCTTGTGTCTGTACATATGAGTTAAAGTTTGAGACGGATAAATATGACAGGCAATTATGGCATCAAACTTTTTTTCTTCAATATATTCAAGCAGTTCTTTTTCATAAAGAGAATTGATTGCATAAACAGGAGTTTTTAAATCGATTCCCAATTTTTCTTCAATTTCATTTGTAAGTTCCCCTTGCTTACTTTTTTTGTTGTAAACTTTACCAAAAAATTTTGGAGCGACTTTTGTCATTTCAATGTAACTTTTACAGATTAAGTCGGAATAAAGTTGACTTCCAAAAGCCAATGCATCAACAATTTCAGATTTATGACCGCGTCGTTCAAGTTCTTCAGAAAGTGCTTTTGCGGATGTATTATGTCCTCCGCCTGTATTGCAGGAAAGAATTAAAATATTCATAGAATGCTCCTAACAAGATGTTATATATAAAATGATAATCACAAAATGCAAAATAGGGAAATCTTTTTTAAACCTTATCGAATAAAAGGAACTGTTTTGATACACTAGAATTATGATTATTCTGGAAACAATTATCCCTGTTTTTGTGTTAATTACATTGGGATACATTCTTAAACGAATCGGATTATTCACAGAAAATGGAATTTCTGTAATAAAGAAATTATGCTGCAATGTGTTTCTTCCGGTATTAGCGTTTGATACATTAATTCATGGAACTTATTCAAAAGATTCTCTTTTACTTATTGGCTTGGAATTATTTATGCTTTTTGCGGCTTTTGGAATCGGATTTCTATTTAAGCCTTTGTTTGATGAAAAAGTCCGAGGTTATGTTCCTTATGCTATGACCACTTATGAAGGCGGCCTTTTTGGCTGGGCTCTTATTTCCATTGTCGTAGGAAAGGAAAATCTATATTACATCGTTAGTATGGATATTTTTTCGGGCGTTTTTGTTTTCACAATTATGGCTACAGGTTTAAAACTTCTTTCCGGCGAGAGAATGTCTAGAAAAGAAATTGCTGTTTCTGTTTGTACAAATCCTGTTGTCTTGGCGACAATTCTTGGATTTACAGGTGCTGCATTTGGTCTGGGAAAAATTATCGACAATTCATCCTGGAGTGGAATTTATATAAAACTTACAAATTTCTTTACCCAGCCTATGTCGCCCATGATTCTTTTGTGTATTGGATCCGGTCTGGTGTTCGACTGGAATGTTTTGAAAAAAGGATTAAAACTTGCAGGTCTTCGTTATGGTCTTCAGGTTATTCTTTGTGCTATAGTTCTTTTTGTGATTTCAAGGACTATGGGATTGAATGATATCCTTTTAAAATCACTTCTTATATATTTCTTTGTGCCTACATCATTTGTGCTGAATATGTATGCTAATGAAAAAGATACAATAGAATTTACATCATCATCATTATCACTAGAAATCTTAATTTCACTTTTAATATTTACTATTATTACAATACTTGTTTAGGCGGGAAAAATGAAAAATAAACAGAGAAACGAATTGGCCGTTTGCGGAATGTCGGCAGTAAAAAAACTTGAAAAAAAACATAGCGACAGAATTCAGAGACTTTATTTTTCTGAAAAAAATGCTCCTCTTTTTGGAGGTTTGTGTAAAACTCTGGCAAAAAATAAAAAACCATACAATCAGGTAAAAGATGAAAAGGAACTGGAAAAATTAGCAGGGACTGTTCATCATCAAGGCGTTGTGGCTATGATTGATTTCCCTGAGTTGATACAGATTGATTCTGATATTATTGAGTCATGGGTAGAAAAAAAAGAAGATGCTGTTCTTCTGGACCATATTGGAAATGCAAATAACTTTGGCGCAATCGTTCGTTCCGCAGTTTTCTTTGGAATAAAAAATATTATTATTCCTATGGATGCTGGTCAGACATTTATTACCACCAGTTCTTACAGAGTGGCAGAAGGTGGTATGGAATATGTGAACATTTATACTGTTGCAAATCCTGAAAAACTTCTTGGCGCATTAAAGGGAAAGATGTGCAAAGTGGGAACTTCTCTTAAGGCTAAAAAAGATGTAAGTCAGATTCGTAAAAGTGCTGGAGATAAACCGGTATTGATTATTCTTGGAAACGAGGAAAAAGGAATCAGCAGGGAAGTAGAAAAGCTTTGTGATGAACTGGTAATTATTCCTTTTAGCGGAATGAGTGAAGGTTTTAAGGAACCTCTGGTTGAATCCTTGAATGTTGCGCAGGCGGCTTCTGTTATTTTTTATGAAATAATGAAATAACTCTAGTTTTTAATTGCTTTGTTAAAATATTTGTTATATAATTGGAGATATTAGATATTTTCTTTACAAAAAAAGGGGATTATTATGGGAAAGAAGAATTTAGGAACAATGAAACTTATCGAATTGATTGGTTTTGTTCTGGCAGCTGTGGGATTTTGTCTCCCATTAACAAAAGGTAAGGTATTTGGATCAAATGGTGGAAGTGGACTGAATTTCATCAAAAATCTTTTTGATTCAAGCAAAGGAAATACATTCCTTGAAGTAATGGCACTTCTGGTATTTGTTTTTGCAGTTTGCGGTGTACTTGTAATCATTTTGAAAGATGTAAAAATCTATGGACTTGCATGTGCTGTTGGCGGAATAGCCTGTGGCGTTCTTTTCTACCTGAAATCGATTGGTGTTTTTGATTCAGGCGTTTCAAAGGGATTTGCAAAAGCAGCAAGCAAAGTTGGTGGAAGTCTTAACCAGCCTTATGTAGGTATTTATCTTCTGGTTATTGGTTTTGTGGTTGCTCTTGTGGGCGCCGTTCTTAGAAAAAAATAAGAGCAGAAAATAATCAGACTGAAATCTACAACATCCAGCTAAATGAGCCGTTCGATAACTTCGAACGGCTTTTTTTATTAAAGGGATAACGTTTTATAAAAACTCTAAAAATGGTGATATCAAGGTCTTGAACGAAGTGCGCCTTGACGCGACGTATGGTATAATATAATCATGCTACGTAATTCTGGACATGCAGATCTTCCTCTCCATACAGGTATAGTACCTAAATGGCTTGCCGATCGAATGATGGTTACAGGAACGCTGATTATAGAATCGATTATCCAAAATTACGGAGTGGATGAAGCTTTGACCCGTCTTAGTGATCCGCTCTGGTTTCAGAGTTTTGGCGCCGTTATGGGAATGGACTGGCACAGCTCCGGAATAACAACAAGTGTAATGTATGCATTAAAGCGCGGCCTGAATTCTCGGGCTCATGAGCTTGGACTTTATGTTTGTGGCGGGCGCGGAAAATATTCTCGTCAGACTCCAGATGAACTTCTGGAATTCGGAATGCGTTCCGGCTTTAATGGAGACGAATATGTCAGAAATTCAAAGCTTGTTGCAAAGATAGATAACAATGCCGTACAGGACGGCTTTCAACTTTATCAGCATAACTTTATTCTTTCCCGAACAGGAAACTGGGCTGTTGTCCAGCAAGGAATGAACGGGGCGACAAAAACTGCGCGTCGGTATCATTGGTGTTCTTCAGATTTACGGAGTTTTGTGGAAGAACCTCACACAGGCGTTGTGGGCGACAGTCAGGGGCTTATTCTGAATCTTACAGATAAAGGGGCAGGAAATACACGAAGTTCTATAGTGGAAATGAGCCGTGAAGATCCTGAACGAATCTTGAAAGAAATAGGCGTTATGGCAAAGCCTGAAAGTGAAATCATTCTTTTAAGCGGTGGAAAATCTGTTCCAATCAGAAAAAAGTCGGCACCTCTTCCAAATCCGGATCAGGGAGAACTATTTCCCGAGCTGGCAAATCTTCCACCGACAGAATCAGTTCCGGGACCGGGAATTGGTACGGATGAAAAAATGGTTGTGGTTCAGAATAAAGGACGGAATCTTGTAATGCCTGCTCATCACGAAGTTCTGGCCCAGGATGTAGATCTGAAACGACTTGGCGGCGTTCTTGCTACGGCATACGAAACCCAGCCAAAAGATTTTGAAAGTCTTATGCTTACTCCGGGGCTTGGTCCCAGAACACTTCAAAGTCTGACACTTGTAAGCGAAGTAATTTACGGCACTCCAAGCCGTTTTACAGATCCTGCTCGTTTCAGCTTCGCTCACGGCGGTAAAGATGGTCATCCTTTTCCTGTCCCTCTTAAGGTTTATGACGAAAGTATTCGCGTTTTACAAGACAGCATAGAGAAATCAAAGCTTGGTTATAATGAAAAATCAGACTGCATCCGTCGTCTTCATAATACAGCTATGTATGTGGAACAGAACTGCCAGCCGGAAGTAGATTTTGATAAGGCCATTCTTTATGAAAAAGGCATGTCAGATTCCTGGGATGGACGAACCTGTTGAGCATTTTTGAAGTATAAGTCTTTTCCCCTATAAAAAAGTTCAGAAATTCTGTAAAATTGGTGCGTTATAATCTTTTCAATTTAAAAAGGGAGAAAACTATGAAAAAATCATTACTCGTAGTAGTTGCTGCTGTTGCTATGCTTTCAGGTTGTGCAAAACAGAACAACAAGAACTTCATCCTGGCAACAGGTGGTACATCTGGTACATACTATCCATTTGGTGGTGCTATGGCTCAGATCTGGAATGACGGAATTCCTGGAATGAACGTTACAGCACAGGCAACTGGTGCTTCTGCAGAAAACCTTCGTCTTATTTCTAACGGAGAAGCAGAATTCGGTACAGTTCAGAACGACGTTATGGACTATGCTTATAACGGATCTGATATGTTTGCAGGAAAAGCACTTTCAAACCTGGCAACAATCGGAACACTTTACCCAGAAGTTGTACAGATTGCCGTTTCTGAAAAATCAGGAATTAAATCTATCGACGATTTCCGCGGAAAACGTATTTCTGTAGGTGATGCAGGTTCTGGTGTAGAATTCAATGCAAAACAGATTCTCGAAGGTTACAATATGACTTTCGATGATATCAAAAAAGCAAACCTTTCTTTCAAAGAATCAGCTGAAGGTATTCAGAACGGAACTCTGGACGGATGTTTCGTAACAGCAGGTGTTCCAAACGCTGCTCTTCAGGAACTTGCTTTCACACAGGGACTCAGACTCATTTCAATTGATACAGAACATGCAAAGAAAATCGCTTCAAAATACAGCTTCTACACAATTGAAACAATTCCTGGCGGAACATACAAAGGAACTGATGAAGATACACAGGCACTTGCAATTAAAGCAACTCTGGCTGTAAGCGCAAAACTCGATACAGACACAGTTTACCAGATGACAAAAACTCTTTTCGAAAATCTGGACAAACTTGGTGCCGCACATGCAAAGGGAAAAGAAGTAACAGCAGAAAAGGCTGTAACAGGTTGTTCAGTTCCTTTCCACCCAGGTGCTGCAAAATACTTTAAAGAAATCGGACTTAGCGTAAACTAAATTTTTAGGGTAGGGGGAAGTCTCCCCCTCGCGCCCACTTTGTTGGTCGCTACCCCTTCTGCGGGCCTCAAACGCCGGCCCGCAACGCCTGCTTATGGAAAAATCTCGTTTTACAGCATCATCTTACGTGTTTCTCGCTTTATGGATTTTTCTATGTGCAGGTTTGTTTGTTCCTTTTGTGAATGTGATTTCAATTTCAAATAGAAAAAATCCTTCACAGAAGATTTATTCAAGGGATGCAGCCGTAAACGGATTTGTTATTTCTTATACGCATTCAGTGAATAAGGGCCGTGTTCATGATTCTTATAGAGTAGAAAAAGACGGTTCATTAACTTTATATGAGACAGAATTTGTCTCTTATGGGGCAGGGATTCCTGAACCAGAAGAAACTCCCGGTGCAGTTTTTACAGTAACTGACACAGGATATTTTATATCTAATTTGAACAGAAATATGAATGAGTTGGTTATGGCAGTGGGTGTCATAGCAGAGCATTCAATAAAAATAAATAGAGATGAAGAGAACGAAATTTTCCTGAAGGAGATTTTTGCTCCACAAACTAGTCTCAAAATTAAAAACCAGAAAATTAATCTATTGGAATATATTAATTATATAATTAAAAAACGGAGGACCTAAATTAATGGATGAAGTAACAACTGACACAACCGAAGAAGTTGCTGGCAAAAATTCTGCGCTCGAAAGCATGCTGCCGACAACTAACGAAGAAGAAATGCAGAATCTTATGAAGGAGTTGGACAGGGAACAATCTTACCGTGAACATACCTGCTGGCGCCAGTACATCACAGTTATGATTTCTGTTTTATTCTGTGGTTTCCAGCTTTATGCAACACTTTCAGGAATGGTTACAGCCCAGATTCTCCGTGCTTCGCACCTGGCTTTTGTTCAGCTTCTGGCTTTCCTTCTTTTCCCTGCAAGTAAAAAACTTCCAAAGAATACACTTCCATGGTATGACGTTCTTTTAGGATTTATCGGTGCTGCCTGCTGGCTTTACATAGTAATCAACTTCCAGCAGATTGCCCGCCGTACAGGTGCTTTTACAGTGCTTGATGTTGTTATTGGTGGAATCGGTATTCTGGTTCTTTTTGAAAGCTGTCGCCGTATCGTAGGTATTCCAATTGCAGTAATTGCAGCAGTTTTTATTCTTTATGCCTTTGTTGGTCCATACCTTCCGGGCTTCTTGAACCACCGCGGTTACTCACTTAAACGTGTAATTACACATCTCTTCTATAATACAGAAGGTATTATGGGTACCCCGATTGGTGCCTGTTCTACATTTATCTTCCTGTTCCTGCTTTTCGGAGCTTTGCTTGATAAAACAGGAATCGGACAGTTCTTTATTGACGCCTGTAACGCAATTGCCGGTGGTGCTTCGGGAGGTCCTGCAAAGGTTGCAGTTCTTTCTTCGGCTCTGCTTGGTACAGTTTCAGGTTCTTCAGTTTCAAATACTGTAGGTTCCGGAAGTTTCACAATACCAATGATGAAAAAGCTTGGTTACAAACCAGCTTTTGCCGGGGCAGTAGAAGCTGCAGCCAGTACAGGCGGTCAGCTCATGCCACCAATCATGGGTGCCGCAGCCTTCCTTATGGCAGAAAGCCTTGGAATGCCTTATCTTTCAATCGTAAAGGCAGCAATCATTCCGGCTCTTCTGTACTTCACAGGTATCTTCATTACAGTTCACCTGGAAGCAAAGAAACTCGGGCTTAAAGGACTTCCAAAGGATCAGCTTCCAAGATTCTGGCCTCTTTTCTTCAAAAAAGGATACATGGTTCTTCCTCTTATCGTAATCATAGTGTTCCTTTGTATTGGAAAAACTGCGGTTTTTGCAGCACTTATGGGAATTGTAAGTTGTATCGCTATTGGGGTTGTTACAAGTTTTGTTGATCTGGCTTGCGGACGTAAACCAACATTCGGTCTTAAGGATGTGGTTGAAGTTATGTGTACAGCTGCCCGCAACACAATCAGCGTAGCAATCGCCTGTGCTATGGCAGGTATCATTATCGGTGTGGTAACACTTACAGGTATTGGTCTTAAGTTTGCCGCAGGTCTTATTTCAATTTCTCACGGAATTGCATTCATCACTCTGCTCCTTACAATGGTTGCATCAATCATTCTGGGTATGGGTGCTCCAACAACAGCAAACTACCTTATCACTTCTACAATTACAGCCGGTGCAATTATCGGGCTTGGTTACCAGCCTCTGGCTGCCCATATGTTCGCATTCTACTTTGGTATTATCGCCGACATTACTCCACCTGTTGCTCTTGCTGCTATTGCAGGTGCCGCAATTGCAAAGGCACGTCCTATTGAAACGGCTCTCAACGCTACAAAACTTGCCATCGGAGCATTTATCATTCCGTATATTTTCGTATTCAGCCCTCAGCTCCTTATGATTGATACAACAATCGGAAGCCTGTTCTGGATTACACTTACAGCCCTTATTGGTATGTTTGCAATCAGTGCTGCTCTTGAAGGCTGGATTGTAGGAAAAGTTCAGTGGCCTTTCAGAATTCTTTTTGCCGGTGCCGGACTTCTTTGTATTGTTCCAGAAGGTAAATCTGATGTTGCAGGTCTTATACTTGTAGTGGTATTGGTTGTTCTTAATGTGATTTTTGCTCGTCTGAAAGTAAAGAAGACAACTAAAGCTTAATCTAATTTTCTTGACCATTTCCCCACTTAGACTTAAAATATACTAAAGTTCTATAGTGGGGTTTAATTTTTCCATGAACAGTTCAAAGACGAACAATTCAATAATCAAAAGGCTTCTTGAAAGCTTTCAGTCTTACTACAATATAGTTACATTTGATGATGAATCGTATCTGGTGGCACGCTGTGATTATTTTGAAAAATCTGAAAAGTTCATGGTGTCTAAGAAAGCAAACCTCTGGAGCGCCAATGCAGAAGAATTTATTTATCTTTTCTATGCTCCAAATCTTACCGAAAATATTTATGATGAATGCATGAAGCTTGTAGCGGAAGCATGGCCGAAAGAAGCTCATATCGGGCCGGATCATATGTACACTTATGTTACCCCGATTTTTGTATGTGAAGATTTCGAACCTGCTGCTGCAAAAAAACTTAAGAAATGCAGAATTTACAAATCCTTTAAACTTTCTTTTTATGGCTGGATGGAATATCACACAGCATTAATCTGTAGCAAGACTGAGGGAGATTCAAAAGAATGGAAACTTCTCAGTAATCCGCGTGGAGCTTGCGTAAAGAAAATGGTTTTGAAGGTTCTGGATATTAAATAGGCACATGCAGTCTGCGTTGCAGACTTCAATATATTAGGATTTCAATTGCTGTTTTTGCTCAATTGAAATTCCAGGAGATCTTTTATGAACACATTAGTGTTACTTCTTATCTGTGTAGCCGTACTCGCTTGCGGTTACATTTTCTATGGTCGCTGGCTCTGCAAACAGTGGGGTGTAGGCGAATCAAATGAACCAACACCTGCTCACGCATTGGAAGACGGTGTTGACTACGTTCCAGCTAAAGCTCCAGTTCTGATGGGACATCACTTCTCATCAATTGCTGGTGCAGGTCCAATTACAGGTCCTATCGGTGCTGCTATGTTCGGATGGCTTCCAGCTACAATCTGGATCCTCATTGGTGGTATCTTCTTTGGTGGTGTACATGACTTTGGTGCTCTGTTTGCATCTATCCGCCACAAGGGACAGTCAATTGGTGAAATCATTAACGTAAATATGGGTAAACGTGCAAAACGTCTGTTCATCATTTTCGCTTATGTTACACTTATTCTGGTTGTTGCAGCATTCGCTTCAATCGTTGCTGGTACATTCAAAGCTACATATGTAAACGGTGTTCTTGATAAGGCCGCTTCTGCAGCTAACGCTTCAGTTGCTATGGTTTCTCTCCTGTTCATCCTGGTTGCTATCGTATTCGGATTCCTCGTATACCGCCGCAATGCTCCACTGGCTGTTTCTTCAATCTGTGGTGTAATCGCAATTATCATTTGTATGGTAATCGGTATGAAATGGCACCCAATCTATCTTTCAAACACAACATGGATGATCGTAGTTGGTGTTTACATTGCAGTTGCTTCTGTTACTCCTGTTTGGATTCTCCTTCAGCCACGTGACTATCTGTCTTCATTCCTTCTTTACGCTATGCTGGCAGTTGCCCTTATTGGTGTTGTTGGTGCTCATCCAAATATTGATAACGCTTCATTCCCAATGTTTGCTACAGTAAAAGGAACTCCAATGTTCCCAGTTCTGTTTACAACTATTGCTTGTGGTGCTATTTCTGGTTTCCACTCACTGGTTTCTTCAGGAACAACATCAAAACAGCTGGATAAAGAAACACATGCAAGACCAATCGCTTACGGTGGAATGCTTCTGGAATGTGTACTTGCAGTAATCACAATCTGTGCTATTGCTTACGCTCGCCAGACAGGTCACACAAAAGGTGCTACAGACATCTTCGCTGGTGGTATTGCTGCTATGGTTGCAAAGATTCCTGGTTGTGCAAAAGCTGAACCAGTTATCTACACTCTGCTGATTCTTACATACTCTGCATTCTGTCTTACATCACTTGATACAGCTACACGTCTTGCTCGTTTCATGTTCCAGGAATTCTGGCTTGAACCAGGACAGACAGTTGCTGATATTAAAGACGGATGGAAGAAAGTTGTAACAAACAAATATTTCGCAACAATCCTTACTGTAGTACTTGGTATTGCTCTTGGTATGACAGGATGGCAGAAGGTTTGGGGACTCTTCGGTGCTGCTAACCAGCTCCTGGCAGGTCTCGGACTTCTGGCAATTGCAACATGGCTTGGAAACATTGGAAAGAACAACAAAATGTTCATGTTCCCAATGGCTTTCATGATGGTTGTTACAATTTCTTCACTTATTATTACAATCATCAACCAGTGCAAGCTTATCGCTAAAGGTGGTGCAGGATGGGGTCCATATGCACAGGTTATCATCGCTGCATTCCTCGTAGTTCTGGCAATCATCCTCGTTATCGAAGGTGTTCAGACACTTACAAAAGCTGCAAAAGCAAAAAAAGCTAATGCATAATTAACTGATTTATAATCAGTTTATGACAGCCGCTTTAAGGTTTTGTTCCTTAGGCGGCTGTTTTTTTTAATCAAATGGTCCCTGAGTCCTTCGACAGGCTCAGGAACCACCTGTCGAAGGGCCCATTTGATTGGTTTTTTCTTCTAGAAATCTGACCTTATTAAAATAATTGAAAATTGAGTATATTAATAATATCAGATTTGTGACATTATATGGCCATGAAGAAAATTGTATCTGTAGCTGCGGCTGCTTTGAGTGCCGCTATGGTCCTGTTTGCCGGCTGTTCCGGTAAAAAACAGAATGATGTTATTCATGTTTATTCAATTATTCATGAAGAAGAAACAGAAGCTCTTTGTAATCTGTTTACAGAAAAAACAGGTATTAAAGTTGAATATCTTCGTGCCACAACAGGAGAACTGGTAAATAGAATCATTTCTGAAAAATCAGCACCTCAGGCCGATGTCCTTCTTGGTGGAGCTTCCAATTATCATATTAATCTTGCAAAGGAAGGTTGTCTGGAACCTTATGCATCTCCGGTTGCTAAAAACTTTCCGGATTATGCTAAAAGTTCTGACAATACATGGACAGGATTCTGTGTTCTTACGCTCGGTATTGGTGTAAACAAGGCACGTTTTGCAGAGAAATTCCCTGGGGTTTCATATCCTTCCACTTGGGAAGAACTTGCAAATCCTTTATTTAATGATGAAATTGTAATGACAAATCCTGTGGCTTCTTCTACAGCTTATCTTTTTGTACAGAATCAGCTTCAGAGACTTGGCTGGGATGCAGGCTGGGAATACCTTTCGGCTCTTTCACAGCTTGTCGGTCAGTTTCCTGATTCAGGTAGTGCTCCTCCAAAACTAATTGGAACTGGTGAATATGCACTTGGTGTTGCCTATCTTCATGCGCTTTCGAAGTACAACGCACAAGGATTCGACATCCAGTTGGTAGCTCCAAAAGATTCTGTTGGAGATGTTGATTGTGTATCCATTATGAAAAAGGCTGGAAATCTCCAGGCTGCAAAAAAATTTGTGGATTTCATTTTGTCAGCTGAAGCAGAAACTTTGATGTCATCTATCGATTTTACAATCCCAGTAAATATTGATGCTGTTGCTCCAAAGGGCGCAATTCCTGTTTCAGAAATCAGCCTTATTGATTACGATGCTGCATTGGCAAGTTCACAGAAAAATGAAGTTATTGCTAAATGGACAGAACTGGTAAAATAGAAAAAAGTTTTAATGTAACGGAAGTATTATGGTACTCCGTTACATGTTGCTTAAGTATCTTTATTCTTCTTCCTCTTGTTTGCGTTTTTTCAAAGATTCGTTTTGCGGATCTTTCAGTGATTTTTCTGCAGTCACGTTTCCAGAAGACAATGTTCAATACTCTTCTGGAATGTGTTTGTTCAACAAGTCTTTCTGTTCTGACTGGATATTTATATGCATATGCTATAGTTTTTGGACGAATGCCCTTCAAGAAGTTTTTTGCATCCCTTCCAATCCTTCATCTGGTAACTCCTCCATTTGTTGGAGGACTGGCTTTCATTCTTCTTCTTGGACGTCAGGGTTTGATAACAAAAACAATTCTTGGTCTGGATATTTCTCTTTATGGATTTCCTGGTCTTTTGATTGCCCAAGTTCTGTGTTTTTTTCCACTTTCATATTTGATGTGCAAAGAAAGTTTTGAAGCTCTCAATTCAAATTTAATTGAAGGGGCAGTAAGTCTTGGAGCAACAAAATTAAAAATATTTTTCAAGATTATTTTTCCACTTTCTTTTCCCGCATTAGCCAGCAGTTTTTTATTTATTGCAGTATCTGTATTAAGTGATTTTGGAAATCCAATGATAGTAGGAGGACGCTTCAAAGTACTGGCTGTAGAAATTTATACACAGCTTACAGGCTGGATGAATGCTGGTACATCTGCCGCTCTTGGTCTTGTTCTTCTTGTTCCATCACTTTTTCTTTTCTTTTTACAAAACAGATTATTTAAAAAACAAACAAAAAAAACAGCCATAATAGGCGGTAAGAGCGGATTAATGAAAAGTGAGGAAAACAAACCCGTTTTCAGGAATTCATTTTTTGCAGATATTCTCCTGTTTATTTTTGTACTGTTTATTGCTCTTGCCGTTTTGCTTCAGTTCGCCGCTATTATTGCGGGAAGTTTTCAGAAACTTTGGGGAATCGATACGACATTTACTACAAGTCATATTATAAAGACCTTTAAATACGGAAAAGAATTTTTGAATTCTGTTTTATTTGCCCTTATTGCTTCAACCCTTTCAGCATTGATATCGGCTTTTGTTTCATACTGTGTTCATAGAGGTTCAGGTCAGAAGCGGGTAGGAAAGGGTTTTATGGATTCTTTGATACAGTTACCTTCTGCTATTCCAGGTTCTCTTTTGGGGCTTGCTTTGTCACTAACTGCAAATATGTTTCATTTCAAAGCTCCACGTTTTATGATTGTTATGGCAATAACCATTTCTTTCATGCCGTTCTCATATAGAATTGTGACTTCTACTTTTAGTCAGATAAAACATACTTTAGATGAAGGGGCCCAAAGTTTAGGAGCTAAACCTTTGAAAATACTTTGGAAAGTATTGTTTCCTTTGGCTCGTGGTGGAATCAGCAGTGGCTGGACTTATAATTTTGCACGTGGTGTTGGAACATTAAGTTCGGTAATATTTCTTGTTAGTTTTAATACTCCACTTTGTTCGGTTCGTATTTTGAATCTGGCGGAACAGGGAGACTGGGGACGTGCAGCGGCTATGGCCATGGAATTGACTTTAATAACTTTTGGAATAATCGCTGCGGGAAAATTGATAATAAAAAAATGACATGGTCGCAGGGTTTTGAATGCGGAGTTCGTTATGAATAAAGAAGAAATTTTAAGATTGGATGAAATTAGTTTTTCATATGAAAAGAACGAAATAATAAATAATTTTTCACTTTCTGTTGAGCGTGGAACTTTTACAACTTTGCTTGGACCTTCGGGTTGTGGAAAGACAACACTCCTAAGGCTTATGGCAGGCTTTTTGAAACCTTCTGCCGGAAAGATTTTTATAAATGGAAATGATGTAACAAATGTTTCTGTCGAACAGCGAAAAATTGGTTTTGTTTTTCAAGATTATGCCTTGTTTCCTCACATGACTGTAAAACAAAATCTTCTTTTTGGATTTGGTACTAAAGAAAAAAAGACACATTTTTCTGATATGGAAACTATTTGTTCTTCTTTAGGACTTTCAAAATTTCTGGAACGATATCCACATGAACTTTCAGGCGGTCAGCAGCAGCGCGTTGCTTTGGGACGAACCCTTATGATGAAGCCTGAGATTATTCTGATGGATGAACCTCTTTCTTCCCTTGATGCAAAACTTAGAATTCGTGTTCGTGAAGAACTCATGGAAATCCAGAAAAAAATCGGCATTACAACAGTTTATGTAACTCATGACCAGGAAGAAGCTTTGTCTCTTTCAGATAAAATTGCTGTGATTAATCAGGGACGGCTTCTTCAGTATGATACTCCGGAGAATGTGTATTTTGAGCCGACCTGTAAAGAAGCAGCCATTTTTTCCGGAATGACAAATTTTATAAAATTAAAAGGAAAGGAATATCTGGTCCGTCCTGAATGGATGGAGTTTTCTGAAACTGGTGACTTTTCAGGTGAAATTATTTCTTCTTCGTTTTTGGGAATGATAAGACGATATCGCGTGAAATACGCAGAAGCAGAAAATGGTATATTAATAGTGGATTCTCCAGTTTCCGCTATTTTTCAAAATGGGCAGGAAGTAAAAATAAAAATCAATAAAAGTCTTGCTTTATATAATATCTGATTTTCGATAAACTAAAAGAATGAAAAAATCACTTATTTCTATTGCCCTTATTTCTGTAGCTTTTCTTTTGACTTCATGTAAAGAAAAGGTAATGGGTTACAGTGTTGCTTTGTGGAATCTCCCTGAACAGCAGATTTCTGCCGGTGAAGTTGTTCCTGTTTATATAAAATCAAATATTTCACATGTTTATGTAGCAGGTTTTTCTGATGATGCAAAATTTGAAGTTCCACTCTGGAAGATGACTGAACCTGAAAAACAGAAGATTGCCGTAAAAACTTCTGAAAAATATAGTGATTATGCTCATATATATGCCAGTGCAAAAATTGACGGACTTCCAATCCGTGCTCAGACTGTAAATACATCAAAACAGGTTTATCGTTTAAGAAAGGGTGAAGTTATAAAGATTCTTTACAAAGGGACTGGTCAGGCTGTAATGGCTGGAAAGAATCCTCTGGAAGGAGACTGGCTTCGAGTCCTTACAGATAACGGAACTCAAGGCTGGTGTTTTTCATATAACCTGGCTCTTTTTGAAACTGATATTTCTGGAAATCGCATTGGCGGCGAAGAAATTGTAGAAGAAGAAAAAACAGATCCTTATATGGAAACTGTTTGTAATGCAATCTGGTACCCGGATTATTATAAATCATTAATCGACAGTAACAATATTGATATTTCTCGTCTTAATGCTTCTTATCGATTTACAATTGACGAAGAAAATAAGAAGGTTTCCCTTAATTTGAAAGATATTCATGAAAGTTGGGATTATGATGGATTCACTAAGCGTGATGATAAAGAATATGCACTTAATGGAATTCCATGTATTGTCTATTATAAAAATGCAGGCTTTATTGTTGTCAGATATACAGGAGAAAGTGGAAAACCACAGGATTTGAATTTTGTTGCAATTAATGCCAACCTGTCGGATATAGTTTCTGCGGAACGTGAACGCCGTACAAATGCCTTTAATACTGTTTATTCACATGGAAATAGTTATAGAAGTCAGAACTGGGGAACAATTACATTAACTTCTGATGGTGCTTTCAGATGGGGTGGAAACAGGGCTCTGGTTAATCAGGGAATAATTAGTGCACAGGCTAAAAATGGTGGAACCGTAAACGCCAAATATGTAGTTTCAAAGAAGCTTATGGAAAATTATGATGGCGTATTAACATTCCTCTTTGACGGCGCATCTGGAGAAGTAAATTTCTTGTATAAACTGGAAGAATGTGCTATTCGTCTTGAAGATGCATCAAGTGCAACTTTTGATGGAAACATGGTAAAGGCTCGCGGAAGCGGTGCTTTGATTCTGTATTTTACTGTTCAATAAGATTTATATAACACTAATTTGAATAGAATGAAAAAGCTCTTTCTTTGACAAAAAGTGGTAAACGTGTCATACTCCAAAGGGATTTAAATGCATTCCGGAGGAATAGAATGGAACTTGCACATGAGTTTTTAGTTGAAGACAGAGAATATACCAGTTATGAAGACTTTTCACAGAACTGTAAATTAAAGACTCCAGAAAATTTTAATTTTGCTTATGATATTGTAGACCGCTACGCCCGTGAAGATTCAAATAAACGGGCTTTGGTCTGGATTGATGATAACAGTGAAGATGCTTTAACATTCACATTCTCTGATATTTCAAGAGAATCAAAACGTGCCGCTTACTGGCTTGTTCAGAAAGGTATTAAGAAGGGTGATACAGTAATGCTTATCCTTCGCCGCCGTTATGAATGGTGGATTCTGATGCCAGCTCTTCACAGAATCGGTGCAATCGTAATTCCGGCTACAGATCAGCTTCTGCAGGCAGATATTGAATACCGTACCAATGCTGCCGATGTAAAAATGATTATTTCTTATGACAATCCTCATATTCAGGAAGAAATTGAAAAGGCTATGCCAAAATCGCCAACTGTTCAGTATCTGGTAACTGTTGGAAATGAAAAACGCGAAGGCTGGATTTCGTTCCATGAGGAATATTCAAAACTGGATCCTGAATTCCCTCGTCCTGTAGGAGACGCCGCAACCCATAACACAGATCCTATGCTTCTGTACTTTACATCAGGAACATCAGGCTATCCAAAAATGGTACTTCAGGATTTTGTTTATCCAATCGGACACATTATGACTGCAAAATACTGGCATGGAGTTGTTGATGACGGACTTCACCTTTCAATTGCAGAAACAGGTTGGGCTAAAGCAACCTGGGGAAAACTTTACGGTCAGTGGATTTGTGGTACAGCTCAGTTCGTTTATGATATGAACATGCTTAAACCGGATAAGATGCTTCAGATGATTGCAAAATTCGGGTTAACAACATTCTGTGCTCCTCCGACAGTTTACCGCTTCCTGGTTCGTCAGGATCTTTCAAAATATGATTTAAGTAAATGTGTACGTTTCAGTACAGCCGGTGAAGCTCTGAACGGCGAAGTTTTTGACAAATGGCTTGAAAAAACAGGAAAGAAAATCTACGAAGGTTATGGACAGACAGAATCTACAATCATCTGTGGTAACTTCAAAGAATACTCGCCAATTCGTCCTGGTTCTATGGGTAAACCAAATCCTTTGTACAAAGTTGAAGTTCTGAATCCAAACGGAAAACCTGTTCCTGCAGGTGAAGTTGGCGAACTTTGTATTCATGTTGAAGACGGACGTCCTTTAGGTCTTCTTATGGGATACCACAAAGATGTTTCCCTTACAGCAGAAGCTTTTGACGGCGGTGTTTATCATACTGGTGACAATGTTTACATGGACGAAGACGGATATGTTTGGTTCGTTGGACGTAAAGACGACATTATTAAATCGTCAGGTTATCGTATCAGTCCGTTTGAAGTTGAATCTGTTCTTCAGAAACATCCTGCAGTTATGGAATGTGCAGTTACAGGCGTTGAAGATGCAAAACGCGGAATGGCTGTAAAAGCAACAATCGTTCTTTCTGCAGAATATGCAGAACGTGATACAAAAGAACTGGAAGTAGAAATTTCTACATTTGCTAAAGAAAATACTTCTATGTACAAATGTCCAAGAATTTATGAATTCGTAAAAGAATTGCCAAAAACAATCAGTGGAAAAATCCGCCGCGTTGAAATCCGCGAAAAAGATAAAGGAAAGGACGCTGATAAAATTAAACAGGATTTCTAAGGTCAGATTAATATGAGAAGAGTAGTTGTAACAGGTTTAGGATGCGTAAGTCCATGTGGAAATAACGTAAAAGATACTTGGGAAAATGTAAAAAACGGAGTGACAGGAATTGATAAAATCACTTTGTTTGATGCATCTCAGCATTCAGTTCAGATTGCAGGTGAAGTAAAAAACTTTTCACTTGATGAATATAACCTGGACCGCAAGCTTGTGCGCAAAATGGCACGGGGAACTAAATTCCTGGTTGGAGCTTCAATGGAAGCTGTCCGTGATGCAGGCTTTACTCTTCCAACTGAAACAGATAAAGGAAACTTTGGTGGACCAAAATGCGGAATCGTTACAGGCGTTGGTATCGGTACAAATGACGCCTGTGAAGATGCTTACAAACGTCTTCTGAATCCTGCCTTCGGCGCAACAAAAGTTCCTCCTATGACAGCTCCAATGATTATCAATAACGAAGCTGCCGCAAACGTAAGTATCCTTCTGAATATGAACGGTCCTGCATGGACACTTTCAACAGCCTGTTCTTCAGGAACTGATGCCATCGGCCTTTCATGCGACATGATTAAATCCGGTCGTGTTGACGTTTGTCTCGCAAGCGGCGCTGACGCAAATATTACTGCTCTGAACTTGAGTGCTTATGCAGCTCTCACAGCATTGACTCCAAACTACAACGATAATCCTAAAATCGCCTGCCGTCCTTTTGACCGTGACCGCTCCGGCTTTGTCATGGCTGAGGGCGCCGCCGTTCTAGTGCTTGAAGAATATGAACATGCGGTTGCACGCGGCGCTCGTATTTATGCTGAAGTTGCAGGCTGTGCTTCAACCTCTGACGCATACCACATTACAGCTCCATGTGTTGACGGACACTGGGGTGCTGAAGCTCTTAAAATGGCAATTGAAGAAGCAGGCATGAAACCTGAAGACATTCAGTATTACAACGCACACGGAACTTCAACTCACGCAAATGATTCAAGTGAAAGTGCTCTTGTAAAAACTGTATTCGGTGATTACGCAAAAAAACTTCACATTTCTTCTACAAAAAGTGAAACCGGTCATATGATTGGTGCTGCAGGTGCTATTGAAGCTTTAATCTGTGTAAAGGCAATTGAAGAAGGTTTTGTACCGCCAACAATCAATCTTGAAAACCCTGATATTGAAGGCGGTTGTGATTTGGACTATACACCAAACAAGGGTGTTAAGTGTGATGTTAAAGCCGCAGCCAGCGTATCACTTGGCTTTGGCGGTCATAACGGCGCTGTTGTCCTGAAGAAAATCTAATTTTTTCGTTCTCTCACTACAACGTCTTTGTAGCCTGAATCGGCAAGTTTTTTCTTTGTTGAATTTAGTTTCTCACTTGGAATCTGGCTTACTACCACTCGGATTATCCCGGATTTTGTTGTTTGATACACAATCTTCTTAAATCCAAGTTTTGAAAGATTTTTAGCAAAGACTGCGGCATTATCTTTTGAGCTGAAAGATGCAACTTGAATATCCCATATTTTTCCAGGCTCAGGATTTGAAGAAACTGTTGTTTTTTTAGGTGCTGGATTTGAAGCGGGAGCGGTGGCTTTTGAATTTTCAACGGAATTTTTTCCTTCAATTTTAGCCATAATTTTTTTTGCACTTTCGGCAGTGTCTTTTGAAAGTTTTGTGTTTGGCCCCATTTTTACGATTTCAAGTTTTACTGTGGCCAGTCCAGATTTTGTCATTCCCAAATCAATTGCTGCCTGTGTCGAAAGATCAACTGTCCTTCCGACAACAAAAGGCCCACGGTCATTAACTCTTACTTCCACAGTTTTTCCGTTAGACAGGTTTGTGACTTTCAAAATGGTATCAAATGGAAGTTCTTTATTTGCACAGGTATAGCCGTACATATTAAATGTTTCACCATTAGAAGTTTTCTTACCATGAAAATCTTTTCCGTAAAATGAAGCGGTGGCAGAAGACTTATATACTTCAAGGGCTGTAATAGAATTTGAAAAAATCAGGAAAAAGCTAAAAAATACAAAATATTTGATAAAAAGTTTCATATTTGTATTATCGGCATAAAATTGGATGGAATACTCGAAAAAAATGCATTTTTTTAGTATAATTTACAAATAGGGTTCCTAATTATGAAGAAAATGAATATCGGCATAATGGTTTTGGATTTATCTGGAGAATATACCCTGGAATTCCTTTCTGGAGTAAATAAATTTTTTAAAGATAAAGACGTAAATGTTATTATTACCCAAGTAAAGCTTCCAAATCTTCCATACGGTTTCTTCGAGTATCAGTTCTGGGCAGGATATAATTTACTTCAGTCTAATTCCTTTGATGCTCTTATTATTGTCAGTTCATTCTTTGTTAGCTCTATTCCTGTAAATATTTTTTCATCCTGGATTTCAGATTTAGCCGGGAAGCCCATTGTATCTGTTGGAAGTGACCTGAATCTTCCAAATGTTTCTTATATAAAAACTGAATGTGAGACTGCTTTTAGAAATCTCTTTAATCATCTGATAAATAAACATGGCTGTAAAAAAATTGCATTTATGTCGGCCAATAAGACTGTATCTGGTGAAGCAAAGGAACGTTTTTCATTGTATAAGCAAATGCTTGCAGAACATGGAATGGAATATGATGAAGAACTGGTTTATGACGGAAACTTCACAACCGGTTCTGGTGAAACTGCCATGAAAGTTTTTACCCGAAAAGAAGAGGTTCCATTTGATGCAATTGTTTGTGCAAACGATCTTATGGCAGTAGGGGTAAATAACCAGCTTTCAAGACTGGGACTTTCTATTCCAGACGATGTTATTGTTGCAGGATTTGATAATTCTATTCATGCCCGAATTATAGAACCACGTCTTACAACAATCAGTCAGGAAATAACAGAACAGGGATATTTTGCTGCTGAACTGGTTTATAAAAAAGCCTGTGGTGAAACAGTTCCAAAAGAAAATAATTTTACGTTGAAAAACGTATTCCGACAGTCCTGTGGCTGTATTGAAAAAAATGATTATAACACAGATTATATTTCCGAATCAGGCGAAAAAATCGGAAACGAAAAGCCTTACCTTACCAGCAGTTTATCTGAATACATGAAGAATAACGATGACAAACAGAAAGTTTATATACTTCTGGACGTTCTTCAGGTTTCAGATACATTGGTGGATCTGTTTTATCGCTTTAAACAAATTCTTTTTTCAGTTGATATTCGTCGTCTGGCTGTTGTCCTGTATGATGAACCGATTGAAAACACAAAGGGCGACGATTTTATTCTTCCAAAAGAAGTTGAGCTGGCATTGGTACTGGACCGCGAACATGATATTGAATCTGTATATCCGGGAATAAGATTTAATCCAAGAGAAAAGATTTTCCCTGAAGATGTATTTGATCTTGATTATTCAGAATATGTTCTGGAACCAATTTTCTTTGGAGAAAAACAGTATGGATATTTCATGCTGAAAATGGGCGAAACAAATTATTCTCAGAGTCATATCTATATTAAAGCCCTGGCAAATGCCATTGCTTCAAGTTACGAATATACAAAGAAAAATGATGAAAATGCACTTCTTTCAAAAATGAATGAACATTTGACGGTTGATAATGATAAGCTGAATGAAACATCAAAAACTGATGAATTGACTCAAGTTTTCAATCGTCGTGGATTTATGTTTGCGGGAAAACAGATTCTGGCACTTACACAGTCAGTGATTAAGAGTGGAACCGTTTTTTTCTGTGATATGGATGGACTTAAGAAAATCAACGATAATTATGGCCACCATATGGGTGATGCTGCAATTAAAGTCGTTGCCCAGGCATTGAAAAAAACTTTCAGCTTAAATGATGTAATCGGCCGATTAGGCGGTGATGAATTCGCTGTAATCTCCGGTGAAGTAACACTTGATAAAATCGAAGAGAAGAATAAAATGATTTCCGAAAATTGTGCTGCACTTGCAAAGCGTAAAAAGCTCCCTTTTGAAGTAAATGTCAGTGTTGGTGCTGTTGCTTTTACAAGCAATGATACCGACCTTGAAAGGCTTCTGAAAAAGGCGGATGAATTGCAGTATAAATTGAAGAAAGAAAAGAAAGTCGCAAGAGGCGACATTTAATACAGGAGATTAGATTATGGGTGGCGTATTTGGAGTTGCTTCAAAAGATGATTGTTCGTTGGATTTATTCTTTGGTGTAGATTATCACTCTCACCTGGGAACAAAGAAAGGTGGTCTTGCCGTTCTTAAGGAAGACGGAACTTTTAATCGTTCCATTCACAATATTTCCAACTCACCATTCCGTACAAAATTCGAAAGAGATATCGAAGAAATGCACGGAAAAGTAGGTATTGGTTGTATCAGTGATTATGAGGCTCAGCCTCTTCTGGTTCACTCTCATCTTGGAAGTTATGCCATTACAACCGTTGGTATTGTAACAAATAAAGATGAACTGGTAAAAACTGTTCTTTCAGACGGAAATACACACTTCCTTGAAATGAGCGGTGGCGAAATCAACCAGACAGAACTTATTGTTTCAATCATCAATATGAAAGATTCTATTCTTGAAGGATTGAAATTTGTTCAGAATACAATCAAAGGTTCTATTTCAATTCTTCTTATGACAAAAGACGGAATCTATGCTTCCCGCGACAGACTTGGTCGTACTCCACTTCAGATTGGTCATAAAGAAGGAGCATATTGCGTTGCCTTTGAAAACTTTTCTTATGTAAACCTTGGGTACTCAGATTTTCATGAACTTGGTCCAAACGAAATCTGTTTCATTACCGCTGATAAAATCGAAACTCTTCAGGAACCTGGAAAGGAAATGAAAATCTGTACCTTCCTGTGGATTTACTATGGATATCCTACAGCAAGTTATGAAGGTGTTAATGTTGAACAGATGCGCTATAACTGTGGAAAATATCTGGCTAAACGTGATATGGCAGACTCAAGCATTCATATTGATTCAGTAGCCGGTGTTCCGGATTCAGGAACTCCACATGCGATTGGTTATGCAAATGAATCTGGAATTCCTTTCCAGCGCCCATTCATCAAATATACTCCAACTTGGCCACGTTCTTTCATGCCTGTAAATCAGGCTCAGCGTAACCTTGTTGCTCACATGAAGCTTATTCCGGTTCCACAGCTTATTAAAGATAAGTCTCTTCTTTTGATTGATGACTCTATTGTTCGTGGAACACAGCTTCGTGAAACAACAGATTTTCTTTATAATTCGGGCGCAAAAGAAGTTCATATCAGACCCGCATGTCCACCACTTGTTTATGGATGTAAATATCTGAATTTCAGTCGTTCTAACTCAGAACTGGACCTTATTACTCGTCGTATCATCCGCGATAAAGAAGGGGAGAATGTAAGTGATGAAACACTTAAAAAATACTGCGATCCAGATTCTCCTGAATACGCATGGATGCTTGAAGAAATTCGTAAACAATTACATTTCTCTTCACTGAAGTTCCATCGTCTCGACGATATGATTGCAAGTGTTGGCATCGAACCTTGTAAGCTCTGCACATACTGCTGGAATGGACAAGAGTAATCCCGACCACGGATGGGAGGGTAGACTGGAACGAGTTTGCTTGCAAACTCGTCGAGCAAACTTGACAGGATGTCAAGTTTGCGTCGGGAACGGACAAGAGTAATCCCGACCACTAAAAAATTTACTTATTTGAAGAAGGAGTTTCGTACGAAGCTCCTTTTTTTCTGTATATTTAGTAAAGAATTGCTTTAAAAAATGTTGTTGTCATTTTTTTCTTGCGTAACTAACATATTGTTATTATGTTTAACATAATGTATTGCAATAATATGGATTTTTCTTTAGAGTTTTTGGAGTTCCAAAATAACGAGAGAGGATTATAAATGAAACGAAAACTGTTTCTCACATTTCTGTTAACAATACTTATTTCTGCAGTCCTTTCTGCCCAGAATAAAAATGTTGTATTTTTAGTTTCACAAAATCAGAATACATACGAAAAACTTGATGCAAATGAAAAATTATATGCACGTTCTGCTTTCCAGTCATTTGTTGGAAATTTAACTCTTTTGAATGAAATTTCGGTTCGTACAGAAGCAAATGATTCGAGTCTTCGTCAGGTTCAGAAACAGTCTCAGATTGATGCCAGTAAAGGTTTGGGAAATGAAGATTCTGCTTATGCCAGTGATTTAGGAGTAAAAGCGGTTCTTCGTCTGGAAGTATCTCTTGTGAAGTATAATTCAGGTTACAAACTGGAATATACAGCATCAAATATTGAAACTATGCAGATTATTTCAAGCGGTTCTTCTGAAAGTTATTTTGATCTTGAAAAAATCGACTTCGAAACAGACAAGCTTTCTTATTCCGCTTTGAAAAGCCTTTACTCAAAAGGTTATATTTCTGATATTCCATACAACGTGGAAGTTCAGCTTACACATGCTAAAGATACTTCAGAAAATTATTCCAAATATATTATGGAATTGACTCAGCAGATTGATGATAATCGTGAAGAGTTAGATAAGATTCGTAAAGATAATCAGACTGCTCAGGAAAAGGTTGAATCCTTAAGAAAAGAACAAGCTCTTCAACAGAAGATTCAGGCTGCAGAGAACGCCAGACGTAAAACAGAAGAACAGCTTAGAAGATATCAGGAAGAAAAAGAAAAGGTTGCAAAGCAGGACGCAGAGTTGAAAACTCTTGCTGAAAAGAAACGAAGCGATCTTGCAAAAAAATTCCAGGAAAAAATTAAGCAGAGTCAGGAACAGCAGGAAAAGTTGAATCGTGAAATAATACAGGGACTTTCTCTTGAAAAAAGGATAGAACTTATTGAAGCAGATCGTCAGGTTCTGGATGAACTGGAAACACAGCTTCTTTCCCAAATTGAAAAGGGAAAAAATGATTTAAGAGAAAAAAGAGATGCCGAAGTAGATGAGATTATGCAGTCTCCTTGGCGCCTGGCGGAAACAGATGCTTATGGTCGTCCAACTGAAAAAGCCAGAAAATATCGTGAATCAAAAGCAAAAAAAGTAAACGATAAATATGAAAAATTGATTAATGAATCTGGTAACGATATGAAGGCTGCATATGCACCTGCAATCAGTGCTTATGAAAAACAGATTGAAAAAGGCATTGCTGCACTTGAAGCTACTGAATTTGTATTCCGTTCATATGAACATGGTTCTAATTTATCTGTAACAGTAGGTGACTATGACGGTGAGTTATTTAACTGGACTGTTGAACCTTCTTTTTCAATGAAAGAAACAGAAAAGATTACAAACATTCCGGATTTGTCGCTTCTTTCTATCACCGTTTCTTATAAGGATATTACTGGAAAAAATCCTGTAGAGTTTAACGGAAAAAATGAAGACGCTTATTCAGATTATATGGACGCAGTAGAACTTGCTGATATATGTTTTAGAACATCGACACCATATATTTATGGTACTCTTTCAATAAAAGTGAAATATAACTCAACATATGGAAATTACAGACTGGTGTTTAATCATTTTAATTTGAAACGAATGGAAGATAATCTGGTTGTTGCAGATTTTTCTCAGGATGATTATAACGTCGCTATAAGAGGAACTGTAAGAAAAACTCAAGAAAGAGAAACTGTTGATTTACAGCGTAGAATGGAACGTCAGGAACGTCAGCAGAAATATGAATCACAGAGACAGGAACAGCATAATGAAGTTCGTGGTCTTCTGGGAAATTTCATAAGCTACTGGACACCAAATCTTCGTCAGAGAGATGGTATTACTGTAAATCTGAATACAGATGTTCTGACAGGTTGTTCAAACACAGATTTCAGATTGTTCTTTGGTGGAAATGGCCCTCTTTATTATCTTGTTGAATTTGGATTTGACGATTTTGAGGGATTAGATAATATTTCTTTCGGTGGAGGTTTAGGTACATCCTTTAATTTTGGTTGTTTCAGACCATATACAGATTTGACTTTTGCCGCCGGAAAAACTACTGAGCATTATAGAGAACTTGATAATTTTAGATTCGGAACACGTACCGGACTTGATGTAGTTCTTGGCAGTTTGATTATGGGATCATATGTAAATTTTGAAATTCGATATGGGGACAATTATGATTTCTTTGATCATTATGAGTCTATAGGTTTTACAATCGGAATTTGTTTCTAATTTAGAAAATAACAAATAAAACATAAATAATTCGGAGGTATTTAATTATGAAAAAATCAGTTTTATGTTTTACAGTTCTTGCACTTTCTGCACTTTTGTTCGGATGCAAGACAACTCAGACAAAAGGTTCTGGAATTAAAGGAAAATCTGCAAAAGTTGAAACTGGAAAACGTGTAATCGAAGATTATCAGGGAGCAACATTTGGCTCAGAAATTCCACAGTGGGTAAAACTGATATCAGATGGTCAGTACTCAACTGAAGTTTTGAATTCTGTGATGCCTGGGGTAAACGGAAAGAAAATCTTTGTTGTAACAAACCGTGGTAAAAATCTCAGCTATGTAGAACAGTGGGCTGACCTGGTAAAGGTAGAAACTGAAGTTGCAGGAATTATGGAACGCGTTGCTGGAAAATCTGTTGAAGCAGAAATGGCTGGAAAGGATAATGCAGACCTCCAGGAAGCAATTAAAATGTATCGTACTTCTTTGACATCGGTTCGTCTTACAGGACTTGAAAAGGTTGCAAATTACTGGGTTAAGGTAAATGTTCTTGATAGCAAAAAGCATGTGATTGATACATTCTATGAATACTATGCAGTTTGGGGAATGGACAATAAAACTTTCAAGGCTCAGCTTGAACAGGCAATGCAAGGAATTGATGAAACTGTAACAGAAAGTGCTTATCTGAAAGCAAAAGTTACAGCCGAAATCATGGACAAAGTTGCTGACGAAGATTCAATTATTGACGTTGAATAACTTTGAAAGGAAAAACAGAATAAAACGATGAAAAGATTTGGTTTTAGTTTACTTGCATTACTGATTCTCGTTCCGGCATTTATGGCCTGTACTTCTAATAAGGTTGAAGAGCGACCATTATGGATTGACACGTTTACTGTAAACCAAGTCTTTCCATCAGATACTTTCGTTACAGGTATCGGTAAAGGAAAAGATTCCGGAATTGCTGTTGTAAATGCTGATGCCGATTTGGCTGCTTATTTTGTAAGAGAAATAACAGCTGAAAGAACCGGAAGTCAGGTTATGACGTCGGATGATGAAGACGGACATATTCAGGAAAAACTTATTAATACCGTTACAGTAAAATCGCAGATAGACCTTGCCGGTGTAAAGCGAACTGATCCATGGTTCGATAAAAAAACAAAGGAATATATTGTTTGTTCCTTTCTTGAGCGAAAAGAAACATGGAAAAAACAGGAACCTGTAGTTGCTCAGGCAAAAGAGAATTTTTATTCTTTCCTTAATGCTGCAGAAAGAGAAGATGATCCATTTAAGAAAATCGATATTCTTAAGGAAGCAAAATCAGCCGCAAAGGACTATGAAGAGAAAATTCTTTTTTCAGAGCTGTTATACAAACAGGGTTGTAAAGCTTATTCATCAGACAGAAAAGTAATAGCCGAGCTTGATGAAAAGATTTCTTCTGTAGCTCGTAATGTTAGTTTTAGAGTTTATTTGGATTCGGATACTGACAGTCGGTTAGGAAAAAGAATAGAGAAGATTGTTACTGATAACGGATTTAATGTTTCCGAAAATGGAGATTATCAGATAATCGGTTCATTAAAAAGTGGTAAAGAAATTTTTGAGGAAACAATAGTATCAAATCCGGAACTGGTAATTGAAGTGAATAATTCAAAAAGCACTATTCTTTCATTTACAAAAACTTTAGATAGAATTGTGGTATTTGCAGAAGCGGAAGGCATGCTGTCTGGAAAGATAAACAAGGCTGCCGAAAAAACAATACAGGAAGACTTTGCACCATTGTTTGCTGCCCTTTGGAAATAACCGCATCCTTAGCTTTCGCTGACGCAGCCATCCATGGCTGCTTTTCGTAAAAATGCTCCTTCATCGCATTTTTACGCGCTCACTTCCGTAGTCGGTTCAAATTTTGTAAGTCTGTGCATTTTAAAATATAAGAGGCATCCATTAAAAATGGATGCCTTATTTAGTAAATTCTAGTGGAGATGATCGGACTTGAACACGAGCTTCCAGTCGGCAACGTCCTGTTGCCTCCTTCCAGCCCGCGGAAGTTCGCTGACGCAGCCATCCGTGGCTGCTTTTCGTAAAAATGCTCCTTCATCGCATTTTTACGCGCTCACTTCCGTAGTCGGTTCAGGTTTAGATAGTCTGTGCATTTTAAAATATTAAAGGCATCCATTAAAAAAATGGATGCCTTATTTAGTAAATTCTAGTGGAGATGATCGGACTTGAACCGACTACCTCATGAATGCCATTCATGCGCTCTAGCCAGGTGAGCTACACCCCCAAATCGATTAAAATATATCAAATATAATATTTTCAGTCAATCAATGGGGATTTGGCGGGTAGGCGTTACTTTTCTTCTTTGAAAGTCAGAAGACTTCCCAGACTAGAAATGGCGCCATAAATACCGCGAATAAAATTTATTCCACAAACTAAACCCATGATTGGTCCAATAGGGAATAACGCAATAAGCCAGGTTCCGATAATTATTCGTCCAAAGAAAAAACTAATTGCCGCTTTTCCAACATTCTGCCAGAGTCTACGCTTATAATAATCTCGTGTGTAATTCTGATTATCTTTGTTATTTGAATAATTATAAGTGTAGCGTTTATAATCACCAGAATTCTGAGTTTCGTTGGAATACCAGGAACTGAAAGGCCCGTCTCCAAATGGATTATCGCCTGTGTATGAGCTGCGGTATGAATAATTATTTGTTCCTGAATAATTTGATGAATATCCACCGAAATCATAATTTTTTCTTTTTTCAGGATCGCTTAATGTATCGTAGGCTTCCGTGATCTTTTTGAATTTTTCTTCGGCCTCTTTATTTCCTGGATTTCGGTCCGGGTGATATTTGAAGGCTAAAGAGCGGTAAGCTTTTTTTATTTCATCAGCAGTTGCTGTTTTTTGTACACCTAAAATGTCGTAGTATGATTCCATAATATATTTAAAAATAATAAAAGAAGAAAAAGATGACAAGAAGATTATAAAATTTATTTTATAATCACCCAGGTAGCTCCGTTTCCACCCATGTTGCGATCAGGATGTCCCGACATACCAAGTCGTTTATCCCGTTCAATAAATTTCCTTACCAGTTCGCCTAAAACAGGATCTGAACCAGTAGTATGAATTCCTTTTCCATGTACAATCAGTATTTTTTTGATACCCTTTCTTTGACAATCTGATACAAATGAATTTAGTTTGAATTCTGCTTCATCCTGACGAAGTCCATGTAAATCAATTCGAGCTTCAATGCGCATTTCCCTAAGGTGATTTCGGTCACTCTGCTTTTGTCTTTGCTCAGTTTCTTCAATCATTTTATCTTTGTCGACGGTGCCGTAACGTCTGAGCCATAATTCCATAGGATTAATTTTTTTGTTATTTTCTTCATCAAAATCCGGCAAATGGTTTTTAGCCATAGCTTTCTCTTCAGGAGTAGGGGCATTGGCCTTTTTATTTGAAATCTGGTTTTTTCCGCTTTCTTTTTGTTTTCTTTTTTCGTCTGCCTGAACCTTATCCCAGCGGTTCAAAATATCATTCATGTCCATTTTAATAAATCCTTACATTTTCTTTTTTCGTCCAACCAGTAGTAGTTCCGGATTGAATGCAATACCATCCGTTTATTTCTTTTATGATTTTTACTTCAGAGTATTCAGTAATCTGAAGAATTTTTCCACTGTTAAGTTCCGGAATAGATTTAACGGCTCCTTCAGTATAAACTGCTGTTTGCTTTTTAGAAAGGGCAGTAAATGTAATCAGAATGAAAAGAAGTAATATTGAAAGTATCAGATATGGAACTGGTGATTTGATCTTCAAAAAATAAATGATGACTGCAAAAAGAATTAATGTACCAAGAGCAATGAAAAGAAATTTTAGAATCAATTTTTTTCGTTCTTTAACTTTTTGAGAAATCTTTTCGAGGGAGTTTTCCAGAATTATTTCTTCCTCTGTGGTTTCAATTGCTGAGAAGGAGTCCTGAAATGTTTTATCCTGAAAATTGTTTTGTTTCTTTATCGATGAATTTGAAACTGTAATGAAAGTTTCTGGTAGAGTGACTTCGACTATTGTTCCATCATATGATAAAGCTTTTATTTTGATAGACGGAACTTTGATTTCCCCTTTTGCCATCGGCGTCCATTCAAAATCGCAGACAGGTATCATCTGGTAAGAAAAATGATTGTTTGGATTACCGGATGAAACGATTTCATAATCTTTTATCTTGGAAAATAATGAGTTTTTAGGAAGTGTATAATCTATATTTAAAACTTGAGAAGAGTATTGAATATAAACAGTGAATTTTATTTTCTTTGAAACAGGGGATGTTATTACTGATGAAGAAGAGCTGGCGGAAATCCAAGGACCGGAAGAAAATTTCGCCGAAAGTTTTGGAACCATCTTTTCCATAGGGTCAGTTATAAAAAGACTTTGGAAAGGTATATAAAAATAATGACCGGCGATTTTTAATTCAAGGGGATTAATTTTATGTTCACCAGAGGTTTCGAAAATATACCATAGTTCAATAAGTGTATCATTGTTTTTTGTTCCAGTTTTTCGAAGTGTTTTGAAGACGATGTTTTCTTGTTCAATTGGAGTTGAGATTTCAACTGCTAAAGGAGAAGTTTTTGGAATTGTCAGATGGAACTTTATTTCTTTTTGTGTAACAAGTTCAATATTTTCTTCAGGTAAAATAATGAGTTTATTAATTTCATCTTCAGAAATAAGTGGTGAAGCAAAAAGAGAACCAGTAAAAAGGACTGAAATAAATGTTAATAATCTGATGATAAATCGGAAGTTTTTGTATTCTCGCTGTTTTTCCATTGTTTTTTATCATTCTCCTTTATTCTTTCGAACACGGTTTTTTCCAGATTGTCAAAATCGAAAGAGGAATCTTCTCCAGATGGAAGCATATTACCTTGAGTTTCGTTTCCAACTGTCTCATTTGTTTTCAAAGAAAGTTCTAGATTAATTTTGGCTTCTATTCGTGTACTGTCGGTTTCAAGTGCCTTTCTGAAAAATACAGCAGCATTTTCCCTGTCACCAAGATGGTAATAAATAACACCGGCATTAAAAAATGCGTTGTATTTTACTTCACTAGGAGCATCAGCGGAAATCTGTGAAAGTTTTTCTAAAGCGGCTTCTTTTTCATTTGACATTAAATATGCAGTAGAAATGTTATATAGGGCATAGTCTTTTAGAATCTGGTTTTCAATATTTTGTGAAAGCTCAAAAGTTTCAAAAAACTCTCCGGTAGCTTTCTCAAATTCCTGTTGTTTATAAAAGGCTGCACCTTTGAAAGTTTTGTCTGTGATATTTCGTTTTATTTGTGTTTTGGAACAACTGCTTAATAAAATGATTGAAATTGTAAGCAATGTTGATTTTGTAGAGATCTTCATTTCTGAAAGAATATATCCGAGTACAAAAAAGAAAATTGCAAGTCCTAAAAATTCTTTGAACCGATTGACTGATTTTTCTTCGAAAGATACAAAAGTGTTTGAGACAGGATTTTTTTCCAGAGAATGAAGAAGTTTTGTTCCTGTTCCATAGTTGGAAGCAATCAGGAATTCAGGTTTTGCAAAGCGATATGTAGTCGGAAACTTTTTAGAAACATCATCTATAGTTGATTCAATAAAATCTTTCTGTAGAGATGAATGGACTATGGTTTTGTTGTCACCGGCGGAAATGTCTTTTCCTTCTTCTGTGCCAAATCCTATTATTTTTACAGAGATTCCTTTTTTGATGCATTCGGAAAATGCTTGCTGTAAATTATTATCTTTGTCTTCACCGTCGGTAAATACCCAAATGTGATTTGAAGATGAAATATTTTCTGGGAATGAATTTTTTGCCGCTAAGATTCCTTTCCCAAGATTAGTTCCTGGAGCAGACATAAGCGAAGTAGAAAGAGAAGATAATAAACTTTCTGCTTGTGCGTAGTCTTCTGTTAGTGGTATAGCGGTTACTCCATCTCCTTTACACAAAATGACTGAAACCGGTGTTTCATGAAATTTCGATAAAAGTTTTTTAGAAAAAACAGACGCTGCTTGAAGACGAGATAAACCTTCTGTTTCGTCTTTTGCCGACATGCTGTTAGAAATATCGAAGACAAAGGAAACTGCGTTTGAAGATTTATATGTTGGGACCATCGTGGTTCCCCATGACAAATTTGAAAGGGAAAGAATTAGAAAAAGAAAACTAAGGCCCATACATATAGAACGTGCAGGAATGATTTTTCTATATTTCATTAAAATCCGAGTGAGTACCCATCCAAAAATAAAAAGAAAAAGAACAATATGGATAATGTTTTTGTAATATGATGTAAGAATAGTTTTGTATGTAAAGTCTTGAGAAATATTTTCGTTGCGGGAAATTAAATCTAAGGCTTGTTCAAGTTGAGATACAGTTGATGCTTCGAAGTATTTTCCGTTTCCTATTGTGCTTATATTTCTGAGTGAAGCTGAATCAAAATCAGAATTTAAGTAACCTGAATACTTTTTTCCGGTTACTGGATCAGTGTAATCAATAGAAACAGTTCCTTTTGTTCCGACACCAAAAACATATACAGTAATATTATTTCTTGCGGCTAATTCTGCCGCTGTTTCGGGATGGATTTCGCCGGCATTATTTTCACCATCTGTGAAAAGAACAATACACTTTTTAGGTGCAGCTGATGAAATTAGGTGATATACAGCCGTTGAAAGTCCTGTTCCGATTGCAGAACCGTCTCCCATACTTCCAGCTTGTATTGATTTAAGTCTGGAGCGGAATGAATCAAAATCATTTGTCGGAGGTACAAGAACGGCCGCTTCAGATCCTAAAGTCACTATTCCGCATCGTGTTCCCGGATTTGAAAGAAATAAATTCTCAACTGCTTCTTTTGACGCTTCGAGTCTGGTTTTTCCGTTTACATCTTTTGCTACCATTGAAGGACTTGTGTCTAAAACAAAAAGAATGTCGGTACCACGAGTTGTGAATATTTTTTCCTGATGTTTATTTACTGGATCAGAAAGAGCAGCTATTGTCAGAATAAATCCGGCATAAATCGTAATCTTTGAAAGACTGTAAAAGAACCTGGTGAGTCCGTCTTTCCATTGGAATAATTCTCCGTTCCAGTCTGAAAGGACTGCAGTAATAGAAGGTTTTCTGAAAATATTCAGTTTTCGTAAAACCCAATAAACAGGAATTAATAAAAGAAGGAAAAATGCTGTCGGGTTTTGGAAGCTCATTTTTGATCCTCCTTTTCGTTGCTTTTTTCATTTGTTTCAAAAATGTTGATTATAGAAATTAATTTAATAATTATAGATTTAAGTTCATCTGATCCAAAAACTGCATCTTTAGAATATCGAATAAAGTCAGTTCGGGTAAAAATACCTGTTAAATCGTCAACGGCATCTTCTTTTGTTTCTGAAAGGAGTCCGAGAAAAACAGCGTCAAATCCTTTCCAGATTTCAGATGCCCCACAATTCTTAAATGGAAATGAGAAACGGATTGTAAGATAATTTCTTAAGATTGATTGAATCTGTTCGGCTTTTTCTTTATCAGAGATTTTTGCTCGTTTAAGAAGATTTAAACTGTTAATAGTTTCTTTTTTATTCCTTGCATAAAGGATTTTGAGCTTCAGGTTTTTCCAGAAAAGAACAAGACGGTTCCACTTACAGAAAGCAGAAATAATAATTCCGATAAAAATAAGGAATCCAATTATTTTGAAAAGAATTCTGTAAGTTGTTCCTGGAATGAAAAGTGGTCCTTTATTTTCCGAAAAAGTTTGACTCTTTTTTGTGGCATCCAAAATTGATTCGATGTGAATTGCTGATGGTGAAATAACGAAATCCTTTTCTAATGCATAAGGTGGAAATTTAATTTCCCCTGTAATCCAAGGGGTAAAGTAAATTGAGAAAGTGTAATTTATTTGGTTTTGATTTGAACTGTTATTTTGAGTTAGAATTATTTTTTTTATGGAATAAGTTTTTTCATCAAGAGGTCTTTGAAAATTCTGGAAAGAAAGTTCCTGGTTGCTATTGTTATGTCCCTGAGGTAAATCCTTAAAAAAATCTTTTTTTGATGAAAAAGAAATATTTAACTGTGCTGTGTCTCCAATGAAAACTGTATGAGGAATCATAACCTGTTTTTCAGCATTTTGTGCAAAAAGAAAAAAAGAAAAATGGAGAAGGAAAATAAAGTAGAATGTTTTTTTCATTTTTTTATATTCCTGTTGAAAATATCAGAAAGAACTTTTAAAGGCTCTTCAGTTGACTTCATTGCAACTGGCATAATTCCGTGTTTTATACAGAAATCGACAAAAGTTTTTTCTCTAGCTTCTTCCGATTTTTTCCATGCTTTTCTGAACTTCTGAGAAGATGCAGGATAGATTTTTTTTATACCACTTTCTGCATCAACGAATGGAAATGTTCCGGCCATTGGAAGCGCATCGTCTTTTTCGTCGGTCATACGGACGGCGATTACATCATTTTTGTGGGCAAGCATTCCCAGATTTTTCTCATAATCGGTAGTTCTGAAATCTGAGAAAATGAAAACAAGGGATCTTTTTTTTAATAGTTTTCCAGCCCCACTTATTGCTGAGTCCAGGACAGAGCCTTGTTCTTCCGGTATATAATTGTTCTGGATATTGTGCTTTTCCAGGTTAGAAAGAATAATCATTGTTTGTTCTCTTCCCCATAAAGGAAGAAGGGCAAGGTTGATTTTTCCGTCGAAAATCACGGTTCCAATTGGACATTCGTTTAATTCTGCTGCAAAAGTGAGAAGTGCAGCTGCTTCCGATGCTACATCGTATTTTGAAGGGCAGTCCTTTTCTTTTATTTGCATGGAAAGTGAACTGTCGATTATCAGAAAAATTTGTAATTCCCGGTGTTCTTCAAATAGTTTTACATAAGGTTTTCCCATTCGGGCTGTTACGTTCCAGTCTATTGCACGAATGTCGTCTCCACGAATGTAGTCGCGAACTGCAGACATTTCTATTCCTTGTCCACGATACAGCGACCGAAAGCTTCCGCTCTTCATGCCTTCTGCAAGAGAGCGGGCTTTTATTTCGAGAAAATGTGATTTCTGATGAAGACTGTTATAATTCATTGTTGTTTATGGAAGTGGGATTATGTCAATTATTCTTGAAATGATTTCATCAGAGGTAATATTGTCTGCCGCAGCTTCGTAGGAAAGAATGATTCGGTGACGTAAAACGTTTAGTGCATTTGCTTTAATATCTTCAGGGATAACAAAGTCACGTCCGTTAAGCATGGCAGTTACCTTTGCACATTGAAGAAGGGCGATACCCGCTCGTGGTGATGCACCGAAATTTATGTAACGTGTTATGTCATGAATACCAGTTTGATTTTTCTTTAAATCCGAAGGTCTGGTAACATTTAATATGGAAACAATATATTCAATGAGTTTGTCATCACAGTTTACTTGTTCACTTAATGCTCTTAATGCAGTCAGATGATTTGTTGAAAGAAGTTTAGAAACTGGGACTTCAGCCGCTTTTCCGCCTGTTTTTACGATTTCTTTTTCATTTTTTGCTTCCGGATATGTTAGAACCAATTTTACCAGGAAGCGGTCAAGTTCTGCTTCCGGCAGATTATATGTACCTTCCTGTTCCACAGGGTTTTGTGTTGCAAGAACAAAAAATGGGTATGGAAGAGGGTATGTTTCTTCACCGATTGTTACCTGATGTTCCTCCATTGCTTCCAGCATGGCACTTTGAACTTTTGCAGGTGCACGGTTTATTTCATCTGCCAGGAGAACATTTGTAAAAACAGGTCCTTTTCGGACAGAAAATTTTCCTGAGTTTTGTTCAAAAATAAGTGTTCCTGTTACATCTGCAGGAAGAAGGTCTGGAGTAAACTGAATACGCTTGAAATCCAGATTAAGAATTTCTGAAAAAGTTTTTACAGTAAGGGTTTTGGCTAATCCAGGAACCCCTTCCAGGAGGACATGACCGCCTGCAATAAATGCGGTAAGAATGTCTTTCACCAGATTTTCCTGACCAACAAGTCGTTTTGCTGCTTCTTTTTGAATGTTTTCTGCAATAGCTTTGCATTGTGAAAAAGTCAATGTATTTTCCATAATAGGTAATTATATGCAAAAAATTGAATAAATATACAGAATTCACTATAATTTTTTTCATTATGAATCCTTTAGCTCAATCTTTAAATGAAAAATTGGAAAATACAACTGCCTGGGCACTTATGTCTGAAATGGGCAAAAGAATGTATTTCCCAAATGGAATTATTTCTCAGGGTGGGGAAGCAGCAACAAACGCTTCTTTCGCAAATGGAACAATCGGAATGACAGTTATGAACAAAGTTCCTGTTATGTTGCCTTCTTATAAATCCAATGTTCCAAATTTCACACCACAGGAAACTGTTGCTTATGCAAAAACAGCTGGTAATCCTGAACTCCGAAAAATGTGGAAAGAAAAGATTATCGAAAAAAATCCTTCCCTGAAAGACAAGAAATTTTCTATGCCAATTCTGGTTCCTGGATTAACTGCAGCACTTTCTTATGTTTCAGATTTGTTTGTTGATACTGACAAACCTTTACTGGCTCCAGATCCTTGTTGGGACAATTATGAATTGATTACATGTGCTCGTCGTGGTTCTGAATTCCACCAGTTTAAATGCTTTGATGAAAATGGTCTGAATATTAAAGCACTTGAAGAAGCAATGCGCGCAGATGGAAAAAAATACGGTTCAGTTCGTGTTATTCTGAACTTCCCTCAGAACCCTTCTGGTTATAGTCCAACAAAAGACGAAGCCGCTTCAATTGTTTCTATGATTAAAAAATTGGCAGAGGAAGGAATTAAAGTTCTGGTTCTTTCTGATGATGCTTACTTCGGACTCAATTATGAAGATAATATTGAAAGTCAGTCACTTTTTGCTTACCTTGCAGATCTTCATGAAAACGTTTTGGCTATTAAAGCTGACGGACCAACTAAAGAAGACTTTGCATGGGGACTTCGCACAGGATTCGTAACATTTGCAAGCAAAGGAATGACAGATGAACAGTATGAAGCTCTTACTGTAAAATTCATGGGTATTATTCGTTCATCAGTTTCTTGTTCTTCAACACCTGCACAGTCTCTTGTTATGCACGCATTTAAAGATGCCGCTCATGATGCCGCTAAAAAAGAAATGCGTGCAATGCTGGAAAAACGCTTCAAGCTGGTAAAAGAATTTACAAATTCTCATAAATCATCTGCACTTGCACCACTGCCATTCAACTCTGGTTACTTCATGAGTTTTCATCTGAATGGAGTTAATGCTGAAGACCTTCGTAAGAAACTTCTTGCAGAAAGCGGAATTGGTGTAATTCAGATTAATGCAGAAACTCTTCGTGTTGCATTCTCATCTATCGATGAAGAAAAAATCGAAAAAGTTTACTCTGCAATTTACGATGCAGCAGAGGCATTGAGCAAGGCATAATCGTGCGAAAATATTTCGGCTTACTGTTATCTGTATTTTTATGCTGTTTCTTTACCGGGTGTTCTTCACGTGCAGATAACCGTACAGTCATCTGGGCATCTTCTCCGGAATTTGCCCAGTATATTGAACTTTTCAATAGAACTCATCCTGACAATAAAGTCATTCTTGTTTATAAAGAAAATCCAGCAGATTCAATTCCACCAGCTCGCGATGAAGCTGTTCCAGATATTATCGCCGGGCCTTATTTAAGAAACGATAAAACCTGGGTAAATTTTAAATCTCTTGAATATCTTTTTGACCGACAGATTCTTTCTTCTGAAGATTTTTATTCACAGCTTATTGAAGCTGGCCGAAGTCAATATCGTCAGTTTTTGTTACCTGTAAGTTTTAATCTTCCGTGCGTAATGTTTTCTTCTGAAAACAGAAATCTGGTAAAAAATAATTATACTTTTACAGTAGATCAGATTCGTGAAATTGCGGCCGGTTTTAACAGTCAGAATAAAAATGGTGCCTTCACAAAAATGGGATTTACTCCTTTGTCTTATCCGGAATTTCCTTATCTTGTTGCAAGACTTTTTGATGTAGATTTTCGTTCTGAAAAGGGAAATATTGTTTACAATAATCTTCGTTTGAAAGAAGCAATTAATTATCTTCGTGATTGGTCTGAAAGTGCAAATCAGTCAGTTCAAATAGAAGATGACTTTGCATATAAATATTTGTTCATGCCTGATTACAGACAGGTTTCTAGTGGACGATGTCTTTTTTCGTATACAACCAGTGATGAATTTTTCCGGTTTATGAACGATGAAAATGAAGATATTGATTATCGCTGGATTACAAAAGAAAATTCTATTCCTGTTGAAGATTCAATGGTAATGATGGGAATTTATAAAGATGCAGGAAATATTGTTGGAGCTACTGAATTCATTACCTGGTTTTTGAATTCAGAAAATCAGCGAGCTATTCTTGAACGTAAATCTAAAGCAAATCTTGATACAGAAAAATTTGGAATTGCCGGCGGGTTCTCTGCAGTCCGCGAAGTAAATGATCGAATTCTTCCTCTTTATTACAAAAAATTACTTTCAAATCTTCCGCCGTCTCAAATGATTTCTGTTCCAGAAAAACTTCCTGCAAAATGGGATAGTTATAAGGAAATTGTCATTGAACCTTATATTAATGATGCGGTTCACTCTGATGTTCTTCCAGAAATGATTCCATATATAAAAGAATGGGAAAAACAGGTGCTTAGTAATTAAGTGTACCTTTTACAACTCGAAGTTGTCCTTCCAGGTCTTTTAAAATCTCGATATTAATAAATCCGTTTTCTTCTGCCAGTTTAGCAGCAGCTTCGGCATTATATTCACCTGTTTCCATTAAAAATATTCCACCTGGGGAAAGATGATTTTTCATTTGAGGAAAAAGGTTTCTGATTATTCCAAGACCGTCATTTTTTTCAGGCGTATCGGAAGCAATATTATTATCACCGTCTAAGGCAAGTCGAGGTTCGGACCTTCCATCAGTAAGCAGAGAATCCACTAAAGACGCTGGAATGTAAGGTGGATTGGTGAGAATGAAATGGTATTTTTCATGCTCAGGAATTTCTTCAAAAAGATTTGACTGAATAAAAGCTGGTTTGTAATGGGGAATAATTGAGTTCGCATTTGTTTTCGCAATTTCCAAAGCAGCCGGACTGATATCAACTAAAGTGAGATCGAGATAATGTGGTACAGATTTTGCTACGGAGATTCCAATGCAGCCACTGCCCGTGCACATGTCACAAACCTTTGCATTTTTTATTTTTGAGATTTCCTCTATAGCATTTTCTACAAGGATTTCTGTGTCAGGTTTTGGAATTAATACATCTGGAGTGACAAAAAAATCTAAACCAAAGAATTCTTTTTTTCCTGTTATGTAAGCGACAGGAAGTCCTTTTTGCCGTTTTTCAATATAGTCAAAAAAGGTTTCTTCCTGCTTTTGAGTAAGTAAGTCTTTGTGATGCAGAAGCAGAAATGTTTTATCACAATTTAATATGCTGCATAGAAAACAAGATACATCCAGTCCACTGGAAGGTGAAAATTCTTTTAAGAGGGTAATTCCTTTCTGTTTAGCTTCACCAAAAGTCAGATTCATTTTGAGATTTCTTTGATAATGTCTTTAATCTCTTTGGCTGTAGAAACTGTTGGTCTTGAAAGAATTGTAGGCTCCAATGCGGCTTGAACATTTTCTTTCATCTCAGGAGCTTCTCCAACTGTATGTCTGCAGTAGCTTTGTGAAAGTGCCGGGTCGTCTCTTGCGATGAGAATTGCGGAACCTTCATCTTCAAAAATTTCTTCAGATCGATTTTTAAGTGCAGCGTAAGCTCTTCCGGTATGGCGGTCTGCAAAGATTCCGTATTTTACAAAAAGTTCTTTCGTTGCTTCATCAACATCTTCATTTGTAACTGGAGAAGGGTAAACAAAGTTTCTGAGCATCAGTGAGTTTGCGCTGAAAATTTCTTCCATTCGTTCAAGGTTTGATGGATCGGAAGGATCTGTTTTGTTGCGTTTTTCAAGAGATACAAACGAGTCCATAATCAGTGTATTGCCACGAGTATCTGTTGTAAGTGCCCCTGTAGAAGGAAGAATGAAACCTCCTAAAGGAAGTGCAAAACGCCAGCTATAAAGACCTGCAACCAGATTAGAATAATTTCCTGGTGCAAGTGAATAGAAGATATCTCCGTGAACAATATTTTTTACTCGAGAGAATGCAAATGGGAAGAAGAAAATGTGTCCCAGAAGGCGTCCGAAGTTGGCTGTGTTTGCAACTGTAAGGTTGTATTCATTTGTGAAAGCAGTGTCTGCAAAAACTTCGCGAATTAGATTTTTACCATTATCATCTTCGACTTCAAGAGGATAAATATTTCCACCGTTCCAGACAAAGTCTTCATCTTTCATTCCACGGTATTCACCTTTTTTGCATAAAAGAACCGCTTTTAGATTTTTCTTTCCTTTGAGAGTCTTTGCAAGAATGGCACCAAGTTCTCCGTTTGTGTAATCCAGGAAAACTGCTTTTCCGCCTTTCATTGTAAGGATTGTATCCAGAAGTGCACAAAGGTACGAAACTCCGTAGTCTCGGTGACATCCTGTCCATCCATGGAAAAGCTCCAGACAAAAAAGATTTTCATCAAGCTGTTTTAAAACAGGTTCGTGAGGAAATGCTTCAGTTGCAATTTTTTCACAAATAATTGGAGAAAATTCTTCATTTATAAAAGCTGAAGTTAATGTTCCTGCAATATTCTGGAAAGAAGTTTTTTCATTTGTGTACATTATCCAGCGTCTTAAGTCCTGGAGATTAGAAGGAACGTAAAGTCCCCCATCTCCTGGAATAGAATGGATTATGCCGTCTGAGAAAGGTACTTTAAGATTTGGATTTCTTGTGCTTGTTAATATCATGTGTTTACGATTTTTCTAGTTTAGTTGATTTCCACTCCGGGAATTTTTGCTTTAAGGGCTTTTTCAAAGTCGGACTTTGTAACCCCTTCACGAAGAACTGCGAACATTGTGTTGTCTCCGGCTACAGTTCCAAGGATTTCAGAAATTTCCAGGTTGTCGATTGCATTACAAACTGTATTTGCATGTCCCTGGAATGTTTTAATAACTACCATATTTCCGCTGGTTTCGACGCTCAAATAACCTCTTAAAAAATCCTGGATATAGATTTGAGAAGTTTCCTGTACTGATGAGTCTGTGCTGAAAGAGTATATATAAGTTCCATTATCTCCAGGGATTTTTACAACCTGAAGATATCGCAGATCTCTTGAGAGTGTTGCCTGTGTAACTTCAAAACCTTCTTTCTGAAGCAGCTCCAGCAGTTCATCCTGATTTTGGATTGTATTTGATCTAATGAGCTGTCTGATAGTCGACAGTCTTTCGTCTTTTCCTTTCATATTTGTTTAATTTTATTGTATAATTATTTTTGTGAAAAGATACATCCTTTTTGAGGCATTGTTTATAGTTCTTATGTGTTCTTCTTGTTCCCTCAAATATGCACAGGAACAGAACGTGGATGAAATTATTCCAGAATTCTCGTTTTCTGATTCCGTTCTTACTCGATACGAAAATAATAAGAAAAATCTGGAACTTCGCATAGGACAAATGGAACAGTATAGAGACGGACATTCTATGTTTGCGAAAGACGTTCTTTTTTCAACTTTTGATAAAGATGGACTTGTCATGGAAGGGAGTTGCGTTTATTTAAGCGCAGATACAAAAAAAGAAATTTATGAACTTTATGAACAGATAAAAATATATAACAAAAAAGAAGGAATTAATGTTTCGGGAAGATCCTTTCACTGGAACGGAAAAAATGAACAGCTGGTTGCTGGAAGAAATGATACAGTTTCTGTGGAAAAGGATGGCATGGTAGTTCGTGGCAGCGGTTTTTCTGCCAGTGGTGCCAGCACCAGTTTTGTTTTTAATTCAGTTATAACAGGCAGTATTGATACAAAAAATGAATAAACGATTTATAAAAGTGCTGAAAAAAATAATTTTTCTTTTTATTTTTATTTTCTCGTCCACTTCCTTATTTGCAGAACATATTACTTTTTCTGCAGACAGTATGTCGGGATCGGCAAAAAAGAATGCTACAACAACTGTCCTTCAGGGAAATGCTCAGATAACTACAGAAGAAATGGAAATCTTTGCTGATAAAATCGAGCTTTCGGGAGAAGATTATAAAAATATTCGGGCAGAAGGAAAAGTAAAAGGAAAAAATACAAAATCTGGTATGGAGTTTACCTGTGCAGAAATGGAATATGACAGAACTTCAAAACTGGCAGTTCTGACAGGCGATGTGGATTTGAAAGACACTGAAAATGACGTAACTGCAAAAGCCCAGGTGATTTCATACAATTCTGAAACAGATATAGCCATTATGCAGATTGGAATTAATCTGGTTCAAAAAGATAATGTTTGTTCTGCATCTTATGCTGTTTATTATAAAAAGACTCAGATGTTAAATCTTTCGGGAAATGCCAAAATCAAACAGAAGGAAGATACTTTCCGTGCACAGCAAATTACTTTGAACATGGAAACTGAAGAAATCACTTTGGATGGTCGTGTAAAAGGAACTGTTTCTGAGAAAGAAAGTGAAAACGAAGCCGAAAATGGAAACGAAACGGAGAAACAAGATGACCTGCAAGATGATTCGATAGAAAGTAAAGCAGAGTCTGAAAATGAAAATCAAAAAAGCGAAACAGAACTAACAGAAAAATCAAACGAAAAAACAGAAGGGGAGTCTTCAAAAAATGAGTGATGAAAATGCTGGGGAATCTTCAATAGAACCTACAACAAATCTTACAATTGAAACACCGTTACCCGAAACACCGTTACTTGAAACTCCGTCAACAGGACATATTCTGCGTGTTTCAAGTCTTTATAAATCATTTGGAAAAAAACAGGTAGTTAAAGGTGTAGATTTTTCTATGAAAACTGGTGAAGTTCTTGGTTTGCTTGGACCGAACGGCGCCGGAAAAACAACGTCTTTCTACATGGTTGTCGGTTTCTATAAACCAACAAATGGTGAAGTTTTTCTTGATGATGAATGTATAACAAAACTTCCTATGTATAAACGGGCACGAAAAGGTATCTCTTATTTACCACAGGAACCTTCTGTTTTCAAAAAATTGACAGTTGAAGAAAATATCTGGTCCATTCTTGAAACTCGGAAAGATTTGTCTCGTGCAGAAAAAAAGCAGAGACTTGAAGAATTAATAGAAGAGTTTTCCATTGGCCGAATCAGAAAGCAGCCGGCTTTTACCTTATCGGGAGGAGAACGTCGCCGAACCGAAATTGCCAGATCTCTCGCCATAGAACCTAAGTTCCTTCTTTTGGATGAACCTTTTGCTGGAATTGACCCGATTGCGGTTGCAGATATTAAGGGAATGATTCATCTTCTTGCAAAACGTGGAATTGGTATTCTGATTACAGACCATAATGTTCGCGATACTCTGGAGATTACAGATCGTGCTATTATTATCAGTACCGGAACAATTGTTGCTCAGGGAACAAAAGATGATATTTTACAGTCTGAAATTGCCCGCAAAATTTATCTGGGTGAAGATTTCAGTATGTAAAAAAAAGTTTATAAAAGAGTTGCTGTGGCACTTGACGTAACCACCGCAATTTTATAATATAAACATACTCATTCCCCGATTGTGTAATGGTAGCACTTCAGATTCTGGTTCTGACTGTGGGGGTTCGAATCCTCCTTGGGGAACTTAAGCTGAATCAAACGATTCAGCTTTTTTTTTACATATTTCACTTAATGGTCCTTTCGAATATCGGTTTAGTTCGCGACCCTCTCAAGGTTGAAAGGCGGGTTCGACTCCCGCAAGGACCGTTTTTTTATTTAAAAGACTTCATCAAACGATGAAGTCTTTTTTTGTTTGGTGTGAAAACGTAAATTCTATGTTATTCTATAAAGTAGTGGAAATTCATGGAGGATTATTTATGAAAAAAAATTTTAGACTGAGTTCAATTTTATTTTTGTTTGGACTTTTGGTTTTGTCTTTGACAGGGTGTAAACAAAAGGAAGATCCTAGTTTTGACAATAAAACACCAGCACAACCTTTAGTAAAAGATGAAAGCGGAACCGCATCAATCGCTGATATTTCTTCCATTAATTTGGTAAAAAATATGAAAGCGGGATGGAATCTTGGAAATACACTGGATGCTTTTATAGCAGGTTCTTCAGGTCTTTCTTCCGAAACCTGCTGGGGAAATCCCAAAACAACAAAAGAAATTATTCATATGGGAACCGAAAATGGATACAAAACAATTCGTATTCCTGTCACCTGGTTTAATCATATTATTGATAAAAATTATACAATTGACTCTGATTGGATGAAGCGTGTAAAAACAATTGTAGACTGGGCTATTGCAGACGGCTATTACGTGATTCTTAATGAACATCATTCTGTTCATGACAATATGAATGATCCTCTGAAATATGGTGATGGTTACATTATCCGAAATAATCCGACCGACATTGCTGAATCAAAAGCATTTTTAAAAGCCGTATGGACTCAAATTGCAGCGGCCTTTAATTCAAGCTACGACGAACATCTTATTTTTGAAACAATGAATGAACCTCGTAATACAGGTCATGAACACTGCTGGATTCCTGGAATGTGGGGTGCTGCAAACTGTGCTGAATGTAAAGCAGATTATGGACTTTTGAATGAATATAATCAGATTTGTCTTGATGCAATTCGTGCTTCTGGTGGAGCTAACGCAAACCGTTTTGTATTGATTCCATCTTTATGTACTTCTGATAACACAACTACCCACAGCCTTTTTAAGCTTCCAAATGATACAGCAAAAGATAAACTGATTCTTACAGTTCATAACTATGTTATGGGTGTTGATAAAAATACTCTGCCGGAGACATTTACTTCAGATCATAAGAAGACTCTTGATAATATGTTATCGAATCTTGAAACAAATTATATTTCAAAAGGCATTCCTGTAGTTTTTGGAGAGACTGGGGCTATGCGTTATATTGATGCAGGCGAACGTACAAAATGGATAACATATTTTGCAGGTAAGGCAAGCAGTCTCGGGATTTCACTCGTTTACTGGGATGACGGCGGGGACTTCCGCGTTTTTGATAGAAGTAACCTTAAAATAGTAAACGAGGATGAAGCTTTTGTAAAAGCTTTTTCCGACGCATATAATTAACCTGGAACAATAATATGATAGGTTCCCGGGTGAAAAAGATCTTTTTAAGTTTTTTACTTATTTTTGTTTCTTTTCTTTATGTTTGGGCGACGGATCTTACTCCTGATATAAAGCATAATCCCTGGGAACTAATTATTTACCGTCCTCAGAATACTGAAGCCATTAACGATATTCGTTGCTGGCTAAAAGTAGAAGATATGGATGGAAATGATGTTACTTATACCAAAATTTCAGCCACTTATGAATGGGTTTCGATTCCGGATGTTGTAAATAAATATCAGAGAACTTATTGGCTTTCAGGCGGCGTGGCAATGCACCTGAATATAAAACCTGGTCGTTACAAAATGACTGTTTCTACACCAAGCGATAAACAGTGGCCATATCCTTCTGAAAATCGTGATGAATGGAAGAGTAACGAGTTTATTTACGATACTGAAAATCCGGCTAAAGTGATTTTTGTTTATCCTGGTACGGATGAAAACGGTTTTTATGACGGTCGCTGGATCATCAGTGGAAGAGCACCAAAATATTTTAAACAGGCAACAATTCCTGATATGAAAAAAGCCGAATAGGAAAGGGGATTTTCCTAATTGTGAAAATGGCACTTTTCTTTGAAAATAACCTGGTAATAAAAATCAAAGAGGCATAATTATGAAAAAACAGGCTTTTAATCCTTATCTTCCGTCTTATGAATATATTCCCGACGGAGAACCTTATGTTTTTAATGGAAGGGTTTATGTTTACGGAAGTCACGACCATTACGGCTGTCCAGTATTCTGTCTGAATGATTATGTCTGCTGGAGTGCTCCAGTTGATGATCTTGGTAACTGGAGATACGAAGGCGTTTCTTATAAAAGAACTGATGATCCTGTTAATAAGGACGGTCTTGCTGTTCTTTACGCACCTGACGTTACAGTAGGCCCTGACGGAAAATATTATCTTTATTATTGTCTTGATAAATTTTCACTCGTTTCTGTTGCTGTAAGTGATGTTCCTCAGGGACCATTTAAGTTTTACGGTTATGTTCATTATGCAGACGGAACAAGACTTGGCGAGCGAGCAGGGGACGAACCACAGTTTGACCCGGGCGTTTTGACAGAAGGTGAAAAGACTTATCTTTACACAGGTTTCTGCGGACGCGGAGACAAAAGCCGTCACGGTTCATGGTGTGTAACACTGGACAGAGATATGCTTACAATTATTGAAGAACCTGTTCTTGTTGTTCCGGGTGTTGAATATTGCGAAGGAAGCGGATTCGAAGGTCATTCTTTCTTTGAGGCAAGTTCAATCCGTAAACGAGGTGACACATATTACTTCATTTACTCATCTGAAGTTATGCACGAACTTTGCTACGCAACAAGTAAAAATCCACGGGAAAAATTTACTTACGGCGGCGTAATTGTTTCAAACTGTGATCTTGGAATCGACACTTACAAAGCTGCCGATGTTCCTGCCTGTTACGGCGCCAACAATCACGGCAGCATCGTAGAGATTCAAGATGCATGGTACATTTTCTATCACCGCCACACAAACGGCGACTGGTATTCACGCCAGGGCTGTGCTGAAAAAATCACATTTACAGAAGACGGAAAAATCCCGCAGGTGGAAATTACTTCATGCGGATTAAACGGCGGACCACTTAAGGCAGAAGGTGAATATCCGGCTTACATTGCCTGCAATATCTGGACAAATAAACCACAGGCCTATGTTGCAGAAGGTTTCCCAAAAATCATGCAGGAATGTACAGACGGCGAAGAAGATCTTTCTTACATTACACGTCTTTATGAAGGTTCCACAGTCGGCTTTAAATATTTCGATTTCAAAGGCGTAAAGAAAATCACACTTGAAACCCGAGCTTATGCCAACGGCGTTTTTGAAATCCGCACAGAACCCCAGGGAAAAGTGTGGGGCGAAGTAAAAGTGGGTTACACAAATTTCTGGGTAAAAGGAAGTACGGAAGTTGCAATTCCTGACGGAGTTCATGCTCTGTATATTTCTTTCAAAGGAGAAGGAAATCCTCAGCTCAGAAAACTCTGGTTTGAATAAGCCTCTTTCTTGACATTTTCAAAACTGTTTCATAAAATGCAAATGATTTGCTTTTGCAAATTACTTGCAATTTATTAAAGAGAGAAAGTGAAAGATATTAAGCGTGTTATGACTTGAACGCATTCCGCACGAGGTCCGAAGGGACCGAGCACAGGACTTGCGTGAAAAGGCATAAACACGCGTATATTGTTTTTCATTTGCTCGCGTTTTCTTTACGTTACTATGGAACAGAAAAACTACAAGACAAAAACAAAAGACCTCATAAACGATTTTATTCTCAAGCATCATGACGTTACTTTCACTGCTGCAGAAATTTCGGAATATCTGAAAAAATGCGACAGCACTGTAAACGTTACAACTGTTTACCGGAATATCGACCGCCTTGTTGAAAAGGGCATTCTGATTAAACGTAAAAGCGACAATGAAGACGCCGCACAGTTTCAGGTTGTGTCTGAAGATTCTGACTGTGAACATCATATTCATCTTCAGTGTTCTGAGTGCGGAAAACTTTTTCATATGGAATGTGATTTTATGGATGAGATGCAGGAACATCTTATGAAAGATCACGGCTTTTTTCTGGACTGCAGACAGTCTGTTCTGAAAGGGCTTTGCGAAAGCTGCAGTAAAAAATAGGATGGATTTTTTTTGATGGAATTAATGAATAAAAATTTGACTTCTAAACATAGAAAAATTTTTGCAGTGATTGCTGCAGCCTTTCTGATTTTTGCACTTTCAGGATGCAACAGAAAAAACGGCGGCAATAAAAAGCCTGTAGTGCTTTGCTCAACTTTTCCTCTTTATGACTGGGCACGGAACATTCTTAATGGTTCCGATTTTTTTGACCTTCAGCTTTTAAACACAAAAGGAACTGACATGCACAGCTTCCAGCCAAGTGTTTCTGATATGGCAAGAATTTCTTCAGCTGATTTTCTTTTTTACGTTGGGGGCGAATCTGAAGAATGGATAAAAGATGCACTTTCTGAACGAAAGAATCAGAATCAGATTTCTCTTTCCTTTATCGACTGTCTTGGTCAGGAACTTATGTTTGAAAGTTCCGAAGGAATACTTGGCGAAGTGGAAGAAGAGGAAGAGATCCCTGCCTATGACGAACATATCTGGCTTTCTTTGAAAAAGGCTGATAAATGCGCGGCATTCATGGCTATTACTTTTTCTGCTTCGGATGAAGAAAACGCAGAACTTTATGCAAAAAATTATTCAGCTTATAATGGAGAACTTTTGAAACTTGATGATGAATTTAAATCTGTTTTTGGAAATGAATCAGTTCTTCTATTTGCAGATCGTTTTCCGTTCCTTTATTTTGCCGACGATTATAACCTGACAACTTATGCTGCATTCCCCGGCTGCAGCGCAGAAACTGAAGCAAGCTTCCGTACTGTAATAGGGCTTGCAGACAAGGTGAAGGAAAATAATCTTCAGACAATTTTTGTTCTTGAAAATTCCAGTTCAAAAATGGCTGACCAGATAATTAAAACTGCAGGAACTGAAACTAAAATAAAAGTGCTGAACTCACTTCAGGGTATAAGCATGAATGACATAAAAAATGGTGCGACCTATATCGGATTGATGGAAGAAAATCTGGAGGTGCTTCGTGGCTCTTATTAAATGTGAAAAACTTGTGGCAGGGTATAACGGAACTGCCGTTACTGCGTCAGTTTCCTTTGAAATTGATTCAGGGGATTATCTTTGTATCGTTGGAAGTAACGGAAGTGGAAAATCAACTTTAATAAAAACTCTCCTTGGTCTTGAAAAGCCTGTTTCAGGCGAAGTGATTTTTGGGGACGGACTTACTTCCCGCCATATCGGTTACCTTCCACAGCAGAGTGAAGTGCAGAAAGATTTTCCGGCTTCTGTCTGGGAAATTGTTCTTTCTGGAACACTGAATAAAATCCACCTGAGACCTTTTTATTCAAAAAAAGAAAAGGAACTTGCCGAAAGTGTCCTTGAAAAAATGGAAATCTCCCACTTGAAAAATAAATGTTACAGAACTCTTTCAGGCGGCCAGCAGCAACGCGTCCTTTTAGCCCGTGCCCTTTGTGCCGCCTCCCGCCTTATTCTTCTGGATGAACCTGTTACAGGACTTGACCCAGAAGCCATGAGCGAAATGTATCACCTGATTGAAAAACTGAACAAAGAAGGTGTCACTGTAATAATGATTTCTCACGATGTGGATGAAGCGGTTAAATACGCAAGCCACATTCTTACTGTCGGAAGTGAACACTGTCATTTCCTGCCTGTAGAAGAATACATAACTTTCCACGGCGACCATTGCCACCACCACCATGAAGGGGAGGATGATCATGAATAGTCTGATGTTTTACCTTGGATATCCTTTTGTCCGTTATGCTCTCATTGTAGGTGTGCTCATTGCACTGTGTTCTTCGCTTTTCGGAGTGACTCTGGTTTTGAAGCGTTTTTCATTTATCGGGGACGGACTCAGTCACGTTGCTTTTGGCGCAATTGCAGTGGCTTCAGTTCTGAAACTTTCAAATACAACCATTCTTGTAATGCCTGTAACAATTATTGCAGCAGTTCTTCTTCTGCGCGGCGGAAAAAACAGACGCATTAAAGGGGATGCCGCCATTGCCATGTTTAGTGTTGGGGCGCTGGCTCTTGGTTACCTTATAATGAATGTTTTTTCTACAAGCGCCAATGTGTCGGGCGATGTGTGTTCAACACTTTTCGGTTCAACTTCCATTCTGACACTTAAAAAATCTGAAGTGATTATGTGTTCTGTAATGTCGGTTCTTGTAGTTCTCTTTTTTATTATTTACTACAACCGTATTTTTGCCATTACTTTTGACGAAACTTTTGCCAAGGCAACGGGAACCAATGCAGACGCTTACAATATGGGAGTTGCAATCGTTTCTGCAATTATTATTGTTCTTGCAATGAATCTTGTAGGCTCCCTTCTTATTTCAGCTTTGATTATTTTTCCCGCTTTAAGTGCTATGGCAATTTTTACAAATTACAAAAGTGCTGTTATCGCTTCGGCAGTAATTTCTGTAATCTGTGCATTTACGGGAATTATTGTTTCCATTCTGGCATCGACTCCTGTAGGGGCAACAATTGTAGCAGCAAACATAATTGTTTTTATATTGTGTACTCTTGCAGGAAAATTTTGTGGTAGATAAAATGATATTGGAAAATCATTAATGGCAAATACAAGAAAAACTTCTACTAGTTCGAAATCTAATAACAAAAAAACAAGTAAAAAAACAACCCAAAAAAAGTCTCCTGTAAAACGTGGAAAAGTCAGTGTTTCCCCAGGAGGACTGATTTTTTTATGCGGTGGAATAATTATTTTTTGTCTTGTACTTCTTCTGGTAACAACAATCGTAGAACGACGTCCTGAGGTTGATTCACAGTTTATAACTGAAAATATTCAAACCGATAAAAGTAAGGGAAAAACTCCTGAAACAAAAAAAACAGATACTCCCGAGCAGGCTAAGAAGCCTAAAGAAAGCGTTAAAGAAAATGCTAAAGAAACTGCTAAAGTAACTACTAAAGTAACTACTAAGGAAAGTCCCAAATCAAGTCCGAAAACAAGTTCTCCCGCTACTAAAGAAAAAACTCCGGAATCAAATACTCCGAAACGCGAAGAGCCTAAACAGGCCCCTGTTCCTAAACCAGAAAATAAAGTTCAGCAGACTGATACAATTCGTTCGGAAAATTCCCAGGTGAAAACTGATACTGAAAAAACTAAGGAAGCTTCCAATAAGAAATCTTTTGATTTTCCAAAAGCTGTGGGAAATGCACAACTTTGTCTTCTTCTGGATGACGGGGGACAGAATCTTTCTGACCTTCAGAAATTCCTGGCTTTGAAAATTCCTGTAACGGTTGCCGTTCTTCCAAAGCTCCGTGACTCTGTTTCAAGTGCTCAGGCGGTCCGTGCTTCGGGTCATGGGGAACTTATGCTTCATCAGCCGATGCAGGCTGTGAACCTGAATGTGAATCCGGGACCAGGCGCCATTAAGCCCGATATGAGTTCATCGGAAATCAGAAACCTTGTGCTGGAAAACCTTCGCGAAATTGGTCCCGTTTCTGGTATGAATAACCATGAAGGTTCTTTGATTACGGCGGATAGCTCGAAAATGGAAACAATAATTGATGTTGCTCATATGCAGGGAATTTACTTTCTGGATTCCCGCACAAACGTTGAGACAAAGATTCCTTATGTAAGCCGGGAACTTGGTTACGGCTGGTATGAACGAAACGGTTACTTTCTGGACAATCAGAAAACCCGTGACGAGTTTTTGAAGGAACTCCGGAAGAATCTGGATATTGCCAATAAAACGGGATGCGTTATAATGATAGCCCATGTGTGGTCAGCCGATTATATGCCGGCTTTGATTCGCGAAGTTTATCCGGAACTTGTGGCAAAAGGCTACAGCTTCACCACCGTAGGCAAAAGCCGCGGCCTTAAGAATTAGTTTTTTCTATTGAGAATAGAATTGATGCAAAAAAGAAGATTAAATAAAATCTGAAAACGGGACGCAGCGAGTTGCATCAAAGAAACATTCCGCAGTGAGCTTGCGAACGAGGACCCATGTTTCTGAAGATGCAATCTCGCGTAGCTGGGCCCCGTTTTTCAGGAGTAATATATATAATGTAGTTTTTTTGGAGCAAGATATATGAAAGTTTTAGGTATTGAATCAAGCTGTGACGAAACAGCTGCCGCCATTGTTGAAGACGGAAAAAAGATTATAAGCAATGTTGTTGCAACACAGATTCCTTTTCACCAGATTTATAAAGGCGTTGTTCCTGAAATTGCAAGCCGTAAACATGCTGAATGGATTCTTCCTGTAGTTAATCAGGCTCTTGCCGAAGCAAATATGGATCTTTCGGAAGTGGATGCTATTGCCGCAACAAATCGTCCTGGCCTTATGGGCTCTCTTCTTGTTGGCCTTACTTTTGGAAAAACTCTTGCATGGGCAACAGGAAAACCTTTTATTGCCGTAAACCATATGCTTGGCCACCTTTACGCTGCGCATCTTGAAAATGATATTCCGTATCCGTACCTTGGACTTCTGGTTTCAGGCGGTCATTCCATTATCTGTAAAGTAAATAATTTTGATGATATTGAAGTTCTTGGAACTACTGTTGACGATTCTGTAGGAGAAGCCTTTGATAAAGTTTCAAAGTTCTACGGACTTGGATACCCTGGAGGAGTTGTAATTGATAACCTTGCTAAGAAAGGTGACCCTAAAGCGGCTACTTTCCCGATTCCTCGTCTGGATCCGAAAGAGCATCGCTATGACGTTTCTTTTTCAGGACTTAAAACTGCTGTAATTCACCAGTGTGATATGTTCTGGAACGAAGGTTATGAACATTCTACAGAAAACATGTGTGCCGCTTTCCAGGAGACTGCCGTAAAAACTCTTACAAACAAGCTTTTGAAAGCGGTTGAAGATACAGGATTAAAAACTGTTGTTGCCGGTGGGGGAGTTGCTGCAAACTCAAGACTTCGCTCTATTCTTGCAGAACATAAAGATCTGAATTGTATTTTCCCGCCGCTGAAACTTTGCGGTGACAACGGCGCTATGATTGCCGGAGTAGGCTATCATTTCCTGGCCCGTGGCGACCGTTCCGACTGGAATACAACCGCCTGCGCCCGCATTCCTCAGTTCAAACGCGGACTGGACCAGGTTAGACGTTAAACTTCTACTGTTATCAAGTGCCCGCTGTTCTTGGCACTTGAAGCATAAACACTTGCAGCATTTCTGTAAGGATTTGCATTTTGCAGAGAACTGATTCTTGTTCTCAGTTCTGTAATGTGACATTTCAAAAGTTCCCGGTTCTTTTCATTTTGTTCCAGAACTTTTGTCTGTAAAGTGCTAAGTTCATTCTGAATATCAACAATTTCTTTGTCTGATTCAGGATTTGCTGCAATATACATTTTCTGCATTGGAACAATAACTTTCTGCAGGTTGGAAATGCTCTTAACCACTTCCTGCTCAATTTCTGTATGAGCAATGAGAGCGTCTGCATTTTCTGAAGTAATGGAGCTTTCCTGTTTTTCCAGAACATTCAGGTATTCCTGGAATTTGGCTCTTTGCTGTTCCAGCAGTTTTCTGAAATGTCTCAGGATTGCAACACGTTCATCAAGTTCTTTTTGTGATAACTCTTCCATTTTATTCCTCCCGCCTTTTTATGAATTAATAGAAAGTCTGTTTCCTGATGGTGACGGTGAAGTATTTGCATTTGTTGCGACAATTTGACGCCAGGATTCTGTTAAATCGGAAAGCATTTTAAGAACAGACTGTATTTTTTCTTTATTTTTACTGATATTTGCCTGAACCAATTCTTCGTTGAAGAAAAGGTAAAGAGCCATAAGATTTTTAGCTATTTCACCACCTTTTTCCATGTCTAGTGAAACTTCAAGTTCAGAAATAATGGCTTCTGCCTTCTGGATACAGTTTCCGAACTGTTCAATATTTTTAGCCTGGATTTTTCCATCAGGTTCAAAAAGATTCAACGCCTGAGAAAGCTGTTTAACAGCACCTTCGTACAAAAGAACAATCAAACGGCCGCCTGTGGCTGTACTGATATTAGTTCTCTGGTAAGCAGTGTAAGCATTTGTATACATGTGTTCTCCTTTATAGTGAAAAGTACAGGATTATAGTTTTACGATTAGATTCTCGGTGATTTTTTAGATGACTTTAGGATTTTTTTTGCGTTACTTTATACTTTTTGCTTTTTTTTGTATTATATTTAAACTAAGTATAATTGTGCATTTTGTACACAATTACGGAGATTTTATGGCAGACGATACAGAACAGAAACCAGAAGACCCAAAACGTGAAGATCCAAATAAACCTAAACCTGATGATCCTAAACGTGAAAATTTAGATCCATATAATTTCTTTAAATTTGCAGGTCCTGTGGATCATAAAGACGATGATCATAATAAAAGCAGAAAGCCAAAACGAAGATTTCCATTTTTTGCAGTAATAATGATTGCAGTGGCAGTCTTCCTGTTTGCTGATGTTTTGTTTACACCAAAAGAGGGAAAAACAATTGATTATTCTCTTTTCTGCACACTTATTGAAAACGGAACAATTGTTGAAGTTGAAGTTGGTGACAGTTATGTAATCGGTTATGGAACACCTAATTCTGCAGATGGACTGTATTCACCACAGAATTTTAAGAACAGACTTCAGAAACTTTCTTCACCATCTCAGTCAAAGAACCGCCAGGTATTCCGTTCGAATGCAGTATTAATGGAAAAACTTTTCAGACTTATGGATGAAAAGGGTGTTATATATAGATTTATTGGAAAACAGAATACAATCTGGCTTCAGCTTCTTTTGAATTTCCTTCCATTTATTCTCATTATTATTTTATACGTCGTTATTTTCCGTCGTATGAACGGGAATAAAGAAGGCGGTATGGGACTTTTCGGTATGGGTGGAAGCCGTGCAAAAGCAGTTGAAGAAGGAAAGGTTAAAACACGTTTTTCCGATGTTGCCGGTGTCGATGAAGCAAAAGAAGAACTGGTTGAAGTAGTAGACTTCCTTAAAGAACCAAAAAAATATACAGATATCGGTGGTAAGATTCCGAAGGGTGTTCTCCTTGTTGGACCACCGGGAACAGGAAAAACTCTTCTTGCCCGTGCAGTTGCCGGAGAAGCCGGAGTTCCTTTCTTCCGTATTTCAGGTTCTGATTTCGTAGAAATGTTTGTCGGTGTAGGTGCTTCACGTGTTCGTGATCTGTTCAAACAGGCTCGTGAAAAGGCTCCTTGTATCGTTTTCATTGATGAAATTGATGCCCTTGGTAAAAATCGTATGAATGGTTACGGCGGCGGAAACGATGAACGTGAACAGACATTGAACCAGCTGCTGGTTGAAATGGACGGTTTCGATAACGAAAAAGGACTCATTATTCTTGCCGCAACAAACCGTGCCGATATTCTGGACCCGGCTCTTTTGCGACCTGGACGTTTTGACCGCCATGTTCCTGTTGAAAAACCAGATGTAAAGGGACGCGAAGCAATTCTTCGTATTCATGCAAAAAACGTAAAACTTGATAATGATGTTGATTTTGAATCTATAGCTCATGGTACAACAGGTTTTGCCGGTGCAGACCTTGCAAACGTAGTAAATGAAGCCGCTCTTCTTGCTGTTCGTAACGGACATAAAAAAGTTTCAATGAGCGATTTCAACGATGCTATCGATAAAGTAAGCATTGGTCTTAAAAAGAAAAGTCGTAAGGACAATGAAAAAGAAATGCGCCTCGTTTCGGTTCATGAAACAGGACATGCTTTGATAGGTGCCTTTACTCCAGATTATCCTCCAGTAAATAAAATTACTGTTGTTCCACGCAGTCATGGAGTTGGTGGATTCACACAGTACCGTGAAGAAGAAGAAAAGAACTTCCAGACTCGTAAAGATATGATGAATGAAGTAGACACACTTCTTGGCGGTCGTGCAGCAGAGGAAATTGTACTGGGCGATATTTCTACTGGAGCTTCAAATGATATTGCTCGTGCAACAGATATTCTTAAACGAATGATTGTTGATTTTGGTATGAGCGACAAGTTCAAGAATATGACGCTGGGAAAAGGTGTTCTTGCAGGTGCTTCAGGAGAACCAACTTTAGTACGCGAATTTTCAGAAGAAACACAGAAATTTATCGATGACGAAATCGCCAGAATTATGGACGAACGTTATAGTCATGTTCTTAAGATAATTAAAGATCATAAAGAACTTGTTGATTATATTGCTAAACGCCTTATAGAAATTGAAACAATGGAAGGAAAGGAATTCTACGAAATTGTTAAGGCCGAAAAGCATTGTCAGGAACTTGAAGATAAAGCTGTCTCTGAAAAACCAGCTAAAAAGGCTGCCTCAAAGGCTGCCTCAAAAGCTTCGGAAAAAGCTGAGAAATCAGAAATAAACGGAGAAGCAGGTGAAAAGCCTGCTCCAAAGACAAGAAAGCCTCGTGCAAAAAAAGCCGACAAAGCTAGCAAAACTGATAACGTTGATTAATAACGTTGATTAAAAAAATTAAAATAGGATTTGAACAGGATATTATTATGAAAGCGATAAAGAAAATCCTTACAGCAGGAGCCATTCTTCTGGTTGGAACATTTGCATTTGCTCAGAATATTACAACAGCATCTGCATATTTCAAAACAGTTTCAGAATATTATACAACATTGAAAACTTACGAAACTGAATTTGATTTAAATCAGGGAACTATTGAAATGGCAGGCCACCTTTCATTTAAAGCTCCTGATCTTCTGCGTCTTGATTTTTCTAATCCTCCAGAACAGGTTTTCTGTTACAGTTCAAATATGCTGACAATTTATCTTCCAGGAGACACTGCAGTTCTTCAGCAGCAGGTTAGTTCAGAATCTTCTGGTGCTTCTTTGACAACCCCACAGGGACTTAATCTTTTGAACCGTTATTATACAGTGGCATATGAAACAGGACCTGAAGCGGAGTTTCTGGATGAAGATTCTGATGAGAAAGTAATTAAGTTGATTCTTTATAAAAGAAGTACAGCAGAAGCATTCAAAACAATCAGGCTTTATATTTCTGCAGATACAAAACTGATTAGACGTGTAGAAGCAACTCCAAATGCAGGAGACCCAATTGTTATGAATTTCTATGATTATAAACTTAATCCTGAAATTACAGATCAGCGTTTTATTTATGACGCTCCATCAGATGCTAATAATTACAACAACTTTTTGTTTTCGGAATAAAATATGGACAGTTACGGCGAATTACTGAAAAACAAGCGCGAAGAAAAACTTCTTTCACTGGATACAATTTCTGCAGCACTTACAATCGACAAGAAATATCTGGCAGGACTTGAAGAAGAAGATAACAGCGTTTTTCCAGGTGAACCTTATTTAATTGGTTTTATGAAAAATTATTCAGAATATCTGGAACTTGATTCCGACTATATTCTGAAACTTTACCATAATAAAAAGATTCAGGAATCTCCTGTTCCTGAAGGACTTATTGAAAAACCAAAATCAGAAAAGTTTCTTCCTATTCTGATAAGTAGTATTTCAGCCGTAGTAGTAATTGTAATAGTTGTTGTTCTTGTTCTGGTTTTGAGAAAAAAGCCTGTAGAGGAAGATAATGTTCTTCTGGCAGGGGCCGTAAAAAATCAGTCTTATGAATTAGGCGAAAAGAAATTCCAGCAGCGCCTTTATAAAGGAGATCAGATTACTATTCCTGGAAATGCGGGAAAAATTGTTCTTACTGTAAAGGAAACTTTAAAATCTTTTGCAATTGATACTCCTGCAGGTGTGTTTTATACAGACCTGGCCGAAGAAAATGAATTTGATATTAATGGTGACGGCAATTCAGACCTTATCGTTTATGTTTCAGATATTTCATTGAATGATGAAAAGCGTGGTGCAGAAGTTTCACTTCTCCTTCGTCATGGAGTTTCCACTGGAGGTGCAGACTCTTCAACTTCAATCGAAAATATTCCGTTCGCTGATGAAATTCAGAGTAAACATCCTCAGCATGTTATCCTGGAAGATAATCGTGCTTATCCATTTAGTCTTAATGCTACATTCCGTGCTTCTTGTGTTTTCCGTGATAAAATTGACTTTGGTTCAAGTGTTGAATCATATTTCAGTAACGGTGAACAGTTCTCTGCGTCTGCACATAACGGTATTCGAATCTGGATGAGTAACAGTAATGCAGTTAAATTTACTGTTGTCGCTGATGCTAGAACTTATGATCTTGAAATTGGTAAAGCAGGTCAGCCTCTTGTTCAGGATATTAAATGGATAAAAGATACTGACGGTCGTTATAAACTGGTGGTAATTGAACTTGACTAAATTTTTTATTGATCAACATGGATGCGCAAAAAACCGCGTTGATGGTGAAATTCTTGCAACTTATCTTGGAAAAGAAAACGAAAGATTCGAACTAACAATGAATCCAGAAGAAGCGGATCTTATTATCATAAATTCTTGTGGATTTATAAAAAGTGCTAAGGAAGAATCTCTTAATGCAGTTCTTCAAACAAAGGCCGCTTATCCAGGAAAAAAAATCATTCTTGCGGGCTGTCTGGCTGAACGTTATGCAGAACATTTTAAGGATTCTCTTCCTGAAGTAGACGGCATTTTTGGAAACGGAGAACTTTCTTCAATCGTAGAAGTAGCCGATGAAGTAATGGCTCAAAAAAAGGCTGTTGTAAAGGCTCCACAGAAAGGTGTTTCTTTCTGTATGCGCGAAGTTTCTTTCGGTTTTAGAAACAGTGCCTATGTAAAGACAACAGAAGGCTGTTCAAATCATTGTTCATTCTGTGCAATTCCACTTATTCGCGGCGAATTAAGAAGCCGTCCCGCAGATTCCATTATTGAAGAAATTAAGAAACTGGTTTCAGAAGGTGTTTACGAATTAAACCTTATTGGTCAGGATCTTGCCGCTTATGGAACTGGAATAGATGACTTTCAGATTAGAAAAGACCTTTCAAAAATTTCCGGACTTGAAATTACAGAAAAGCCTAACGATTTCTTTCCCGCTTCAGGAGTTACACCTCTCGCTGCTTTGTTAGGTGAGATTTCAAAAATCGAAGGTGATTTTGTTGTTCGTCTTTTGTACATTCATCCGGATCATTTTAATTTTGATGTTCTTGATGTAATGAAAAAAGACAACAGATTCCTCCATTATTTTGATATTCCTTTCCAGAGTGGAAGTGGCGATATCATTCATTTAATGAATAGACGGGGAAATGCAGAAACATATTCTTCCATGATTAGAAAAATGCGCGAAGTTTTTCCTGATATGGTTCTTCGTACCACTTTTATGACTGGGTTTCCGGGAGAAAAAGAAAAACATTTTAAGGAAACAGCAAACTTCCTTTCTGAGATAAAACCTGACTGGTCAGGTTGCTTTGATTACAGCCTTGAAGAGGACACACCCGCTTATAATCTCCGCCACAGGGTCCCTTCAAAGAAGGCAAAAAAACGGGCTGAAATTCTTGGTGATATTCAACAGGAAATAACTCTTTCAAAATTGGAAAGTTATGTTGGAAAAACTTTCAGTATATTAATCGAAGAAGTTATTCCAAATGAGGAAGAATGTCTCGCAATCGGAAGAGCCTGGTTCCAGGCACCGGAAGTTGATGGCGCTGTAGTTGTGCGTTACGAAGAGGAAGATAAGGCAAAGATTTTTGAAGGAGCTGTAGTACAGGCAAAAATCCTTTCAGTAACAGGAGTCGACCTGGATTCCCGTTTAGTATAATTCTTTCAGGGGCATGTAAAAACTTTACGTAATTAAAACGAATTCAGATGGAATTGATATTAAAATAGGATTGATATGGAAGAATTTTTGAATATGTTAAATTCCGAACAGCGGCAGGCAGTTGTCCATGAAGGTGGTAATCTGCTTATTCTTGCTGGCGCCGGTTCGGGAAAGACACGTGTAATTACCACAAAAATTGCTTACCTCATTAATCAAAAAGATATAGATCCTTATCATATTCTTGCAGTTACTTTTACAAAAAAAGCGGCAAATGAAATGCGGGAACGTGCAGTTCTTATGGAACCACGTGCTGAAAAAGCCTCTATAAAAACTTTCCATTCTTTCGGAGCCTGGTTTCTCCGGCGATATTACGATGCCGCCGGACTCGAACAGAACTTTACAGTATATGACGATGATGATTCTCTGACGCTTTTAAAAAAAGCATGTCCTGAACTTTCTGCAAAGGATGCAAAGAAAGCGGCTCATGATATTGCTCTGGCAAAAGATTATTTCCTTGGCCCAGATGATGATCTGTCAGCTGTAAACAGTGACTTTGATTTGCAGCCGATATATCAGGCTTACGAAGCCCGACTTCATTCAACAGGAAATGCTGATTTTGGTGACTTAATAATGCTGCCCGCTAAAGTAATGCAGGCAAATGAAAGCATTAAAAACTATATTCATAATCGATTCAAAGTAATTATGGTCGATGAATATCAGGACTCTAATATTGCTCAGTTTAAACTCCTTCAGTACCTTTCAGGAGTGGAAGAAGGTTGTGATACATACACTTGTGTTGTCGGCGATGATGATCAGAGTATTTATGCTTTCCGCGGTGCCGAAGTTCAGAATATTTTGAATTTTCCAAATCAGTTTCCTAATACAGAAATTGTAAGGCTGGAAACAAATTATCGTTCTACTTCAAATATTTTGAATGCCGCAAGTCTTGTTGTAGAGAATAATACTTCTCGTCTTGGAAAGACTTTGGTTTCTGATCGAGGCGAAGGGAAAGAACCTGTACTGGCATTTTTACCGACCCAGGATACAGAATCTGAATTCGTTGCAGACCTTATTTCTAAATCGGTTTCTTTAGGACAGTCGTCCTATTCGGATTGGGCCGTGACCTATCGTATGAATGCACAGAGTGCCGGATTTGAAAGTGTTTTTCTAAAGCGCAAAATTCCATATAAAGTTGTCGGGTCATTAAAATTCTATGAACGTCAGGAAGTTAAAGATGCGGTTGCATATATTAGTATTGTTGCAAATCAGAAAGATGAAATTTCTTTCCGTCGTATTGTAAATTTTCCGGTTCGTGGAATCGGGGACAAAACACAAGATAAAATAGTAGAGTTTGCACGGGATTATGATTCAGAATACCGCATGACTCTTTTAATGGCCTGTGAGCATTTGGGACCAACTTTACCTAAGAAAGCAAAAGAAGGCTGTGAAAAATTTGTTACCCTGATTCATTCTTTGGAACAGTGCCTTACCGCCGGTGAAAACCTTTCTGAGTTTATGAAAAGGGTAGTGGAATATTCCGGACTTGAAGAATATTACAAAGCCGAAGAAGACGGAACTCAGCGACTTGCCAACCTTCAGGAACTTGTAAATACAGCTTCTCTTTTTGAAAATTCTTACGAAGGGTTGAATGCTTTCCTTGATGCAATTAATTTGGATCGCAGTCTGGAAGAGCAGGAAGACGGTGGTACAAATTTTGTTACATTAATCACACTTCATAATACAAAAGGTCTGGAATTCCCTTGTGTGGTTATGAGTGGATTGGAAGAAGGAACTTTTCCTCGCCAGGATAAACTTGGGGCAGAGCTGGAAGAAGAACGACGTCTTTGTTACGTTGGAATCACCCGTGCAAAGAATGAACTGTATATTACAAGCTGTTCGCAGAGACGAATGTATGGACGCACAGAATTTATGAAACCGTCTCCTTTTCTATATGAATGCAGACCCGCATTAAAAGTTATTGGAAATGCTCCATATGCCTTTAGGGATATAGGTGGGGGATCAAAATCAGCGACAGATTCCTCTGCTGTTATGACCGCAAAGTGGGGAGAAAAAGCAGAAATTGCCGCTACCTGGAAAAAAGGAACCAAGATTTATAACGATGACTTTGGTTATGGCGTTATTGCAGAATGTCGTCTTAATGAAGGTGAATACGTAATAAAAGTCCAGTATGAAACAGGCGCATTTAAGACTTATCTTCCGGAATATCAGTCAAAGTCTCTAACAATTATAAAAGACTAAATTTTTTTTCGAAGTCTATTTTGTTTATTCTATATTCGTTTATTCAAGGAACATACTGTCACGGATTTTCTGGAACATTTCAATCATTCTGTTTGCAGACTGGATTCCAAGAATTGCAGGATCAAATCTTTTGTCCAGTTCCAGAACCTCTTCCCAATAATCTATAGCTCCCTGATAATCGCCCTGTGAAAAGCAATAAACACCCAGATTATACAGTTCGTCGATTCTCTTGGAAATTTCTGCACGTCCACGGTCACTCATAATAAATTTAGCAGAAATACTTATTCGGTTTAATGGGTTTCCGGAAGTTGTAAGATCAAGTGTGTAGTTAGCATTTACGCGTATTTTGTTGATTTCGAATTCGGCTCCAAAACTAATTCGCGGATTTGCCCCCTTAAGCTGGAAACCTGCCATAGCAGAAAAGAATTCTGTTACACAAACTTCAATTCCTGCTCCAGTTTGGAACATCTGATATCCAATTTCAGGACTAAATGTAAAAGGCTGTCTGAAATCCACAGAAATTGTAACCGGTTTAATAACTTTATAAGAAATACCTGCCGCGATACTGGAAGGAAGGGGATCATCCAGTCCGATGCCTTTTCCAAATCCTGTAATTGCTACACCAAGGTTTTGAACTGCAAGGCCGATTTTTAAGTTTGGTTCACGTGATGGATAGAACTTGGCAAAGTTGAATCGGGTCATAAGTCCTAAATCGCCCATGAAAGCAACGGAAGATTGTGCCAGACCTGAACCTGTAAGAATGGCTCCAGTGTCGTCATCGGCATAATCTGGCATTCCACGGAAGGCAGTTTTTGCCGTAACTCCCAGAGCAAGGCCTTTGAAGTTGTATCCGGAAAGGAAGTTATAAGAAGCGTTTACTGCTGCCATGGATTCGGTATAATATCCGCTGGAAGCGCGTGAACCAAAGATATCGTATTCAGTGAAAGGTACGTAGAAACAAGAAAAAGATGCACCCATTCCAAAGTCTTTGATTCGGCTGGTAATGGAAACTGTTTCCATGTTTGAGTCAGCAATCCAGGAATTATGAAAAACGCTTGCCTGGGTATTTGAAAGAAGTGACGAACCGGCTGGATTAAAGTTTATGTAGCTGACATCATCTGAAAGTCCTGTAAAGGCACAGCCCATACTTTCTGCACGGCCGCCTAAAGGAATCAGAAGTGAATGGAAACTGGTAGCTCCCTCATTCGAATCAATGAAAGGTGAAAAAATATCTCCAATTACTGTAGAAAAATCGGTCAAGGAAAGAGCCGGTATTTCCCAAAGAGTGAGAAAAATAGAAAAAGCAATAATCGCAGTTTTTTTCATCTTCTTTATTATCGGAATTTTTTTTTCTATAATGAATAGTAATAATTTTCCGAAAAATAGAATAGGGGAATAGACTTTTTAGGATTTATGACTAAAAAACGGCTTTTTGTCCTTATTTTTACTTTCTCTTTTTGCTTCATTCAGGCTTTTGCCGCGGAAAAGAATGACGGGGATGTTATGAGCCTTTCGCAAATCGACGTTCTCATAAAAGAAACTCGTTATGACCAGGCCCTGGAAGAATTAAATAAGTACATAATTCAAAATCCTGAAAATTTCGATAATGCACAGGCCCGAATTGAACGAATTATGCTGGCTCGAAACCGGTATTCACGTCTTGCCGAAGAGTTGATTCAGTTGATTATTGACGAACCAGATAATTCTGAAAAAATTTATAAAATTACTTCGGAACTTGAACATTTGGAAAAATATCCTTCAGACCGCCAGCTGGCTTTTATCCGTGAAACCAGAATTGCGGCTGAGTTTAACTACTTCCGAAAAGAATATATTCGCCTTCATGAAGAAACAGAAAATCTGGTTCATTCAGGACAATATATGGCAGCAGCTCGAAAAGCCAGAGAAGGTTTTGAGCTTTACCAGGAACGATTTTTTGATGAATGGTCTCAGGAGGATGTCGTTTCTCCAGTAAAAACAGCTTTGCTGAATATAGATGAATCACTCATAAATTATGACGCAATTCAAAAAAGAATTACTGAATCTGTAGACGCCTTTGTTCGGGCAGTCGATGAAGAAAAAAAGGATGAAATCAGTACTGCCTGGCTTGCAGTTCAGACTGATTTTATGGAATTTGCTGTAATCAGAAATCAGATTTATGAATCCGGAGAAACTTTTAAAAATACTTTTGAATATATGAAAAGTATTTCTGAAGAAGAACTTACAGATGCTTCTTTCTTACCTTTTGTAACTCGTTTTACAGTAGGTCAGACAGATAATGCAGACACGGGAATTGCCGGTGTAATGAATTCACAGTGGTACAGTTCTATGAATCGCATGAAATCTGCAGTTTCAAAAAAACTCCAGGTTTACGAGAATCTTTTCGCCGCATCATTACCGGAAGAAATAATGACATCTTCTCTTTCTGAATTAAATCTTCAGGCGGTCCCAAATATTCAGCAGTATTCAAATCTTGCCATAAGGGTAAATGCTTTAAACTTCAATTTGTCACCAGATATTTACGAGTCTGATACTGTTTCTTTTGAGTCAGAATGTTCCTATGGATATCAAATACCTGTAAAGATTCAGGAAATGTATTCGCTGAAACAGAATGTTGAAGCTCGTTTTAATGTGGTTAAGTCAGTAAAAGAACCAGAGTCTCCTGCAAAAGCTGAATTAGAAAGAAATTCTTTCTGCCGTACATTTTTAAATGAAATGGCAAAGGTTCCGCTTGTTTCCAGTGAAGAAGAATTCCTAAAATCAACAGAAGCCTTTGAAGTAAATGGTGAAACATTGATTGCTATGAAACAGAAGTTTCAAAATTATGCTTCAGAAATTTCTGATTCCGTTAATGAAACCCTTCGAACTGGAAGTGAACGGTTCTGTGATTACTTGAAAACTGCAGGAGTGGAATTTCTTGAACAGAGCAGAAATGATTATTCTGTCGCAAAACTCCTCTTTGACGGTGATGAGTCCAGTGAAAAGTCAATTATTGAAAAATATCCTGAAAAATCTCTTTCAGAGTCTGCCGCATTGAATTCAAAAATCGACAGACAGATAGAAGTTATTTCCGGTCACATAGCTTTATTGCCTGAACTTCAGGATATTTCATTTTCAGAAAGTACAAGGAATGAACTAAATTCTGATATCGAAAAACTAAATGAATTGAAATCTTCATCTTCAGAACTCGCTTCATTATGTCGTACGCAGATTCAAAATGCACAGCGTGCCCGAAATGAAGCGGAACTTCGTTTCAATCAGGCTGAAAGTGCATTAAGACAAGATAATTTTGATGTAGCACGAACCAGACTTCAGAATGCACGAACAAAATATAATGAAGCTCTTGCTTTGTCTTTTTCTGAAGAACTTCAAAACAGAAGTGATGAATTATTGATTCAACTTGGCGAAAGAATTAACCAGAAAGAAAATGAATACGTCGTTTCCGATGTTCGTCGCCTGAAAACACAGGCAAAAAATGAATACTATGCAGGAAACTTTGAAGCCGCTGAAAATTATTTGACACAGGCATCTGCACGTTGGGCAGTCACAAACGTTGAAGAAGACTTGGAAATTACAGGACTTCGAGCCCTTGTTACTTCCGCTCTTTCTATGAAGACTGGTCGTGTTATTTTGCCTTCGGCTCCGCTTTATCCGGAAATGTCACAGATTCTGAGTGTTGCTTCTCAGTATTATACGGAAGGTTCTGATTTAATTAAAAAAGGAAATTCTGAAGAAGGAATTGCTCAGCTTCAGCATGCCCTTCAAAAAATTCAGGAAGTTCAGCTGGTGTATCCTTTGAATCAGGAAGCCTCACTTTTGTCTTTAAGAATTCAGAAAGTTTTAAGTCCGAACGACTTTGACCAGATGTTTGCCAGAAAAGTTTCTGAAGCAAAAGCAACTTATAAAAATAAGGACAAACAACAGCAAAGTTATGCCGATTTGCTCGACTTGTATGAAATTAATTCTAAGTATCCTGGCTTAAAAGAATTGATTTATGATGTTGAACTGGAAATTGGAATCAGGCAGCGGCCTGTTACAAAGGTCGTTTCGAATAAAGCTTCGGAATTAACAAAAGAGGCTCAGTCAATTTTTAATCGGGCAAAAGGAAACGAAGACGAACTTCGTAAAGCTCTGGCAAAACTGGATGAAGCAATTTCTTTGGATCCGAATAACTCGTCTGCCATTAATCTGAAAGATAAAATTCAGGTTAGTATTGGTGGTAAAGCCGCAGCGGTACTTTCAGCAGAAGACGAAAGCAGATATCAGGTAGCCATTCTGGAACTTCAAAGAAATAATCTGATTACTGCCAACGCAATTGTTGAACAGCTTTTGCAAAAAGATTCAAACAAGAATTCTACAAAGATTCTTGAATTAAGAAAAAAAATAAAGGCACTCTTATAATATGAAAAAATTGGGACTTACAAAAATATTTGCTGCCATTTTCATTTTTCTCGCTTGTTCCAGTTTTTCATATGCGGAAGAATTTTACTGGGAAAATCCGGAAGTTATCTCAAAAAATGATTCTAGATTTCCTAAATCTGTGACAAATGAAAAAGAATCTTGTATTATCTGGCAGGAAATAGATAAAAAATCTCATCAGATTCGTCTTTCCGCTTCTTATTATTCGAAAATTGGAAAATCTGTTGATTTTGAAAGATTTTCCGATCCTGTGAAATATTCCGGCGAAATACCAGATATTTATTCTGCAGTTATGAAAGCGGACGGTACAGTTTTTGTAGCACTCCTTTCAGGAACACACGAAGTAACTGTTTATAAATTAACTTCAGATGGAAATGTTGAAACAAATGTGATTTCAAAACAAGAAAAATTTCTTGCTGCTCCACGTCTTTATATAACATCCAGAAACTCACTTATGCTTTTCTGTTCTTCAAGCGAAAACGAGTCTTTTGGAATTGTTTATTCAGAATCCCGGGATGGCAGAAACTGGTCAAACTTTTATTCTTTTGGACCTTCAGAAAATTATTCGAATCCTTTTGTTCCTTCTCTTGTTTCTTGCAGAGGTGGCGACCTTGTAGTTTTTCAGGCACAGCTTATTACAAGTTCCCGCATTTCGTATCAGCTTTATGGAACTTTTTCTTCTGATGGAAATACCTGGAGTACACCTTTCATTCTTACTGACCAGAAAACTATTCCCGCTTCAGATTCCAGAGTCTATACAAATTTCCAGAACCAGCAGCCTTTTCTTTTTAATTACAAAAATGAAACATACATAGTATGGGAACGAACTTTTTATCTTTCTGAAAATGCAAATTTATGGATTCAGAAAATTACTCCCGATGGAGTAGTAGCGGGAACATCCGAACAGATAACAATGAATGGAAATGCTTCCCGTGCACAGCTTTTTAACTATAATGGTCAGCTTTCCATGGTTTGGTTTGATACCAGAAGTGGTGTAGAACGAGTTTATTTTGCTCAGAAAAATGGTATGTACTGGGATGAAAGCAGTCTTTCTTCAGGACGTAATTCAAGTCTTTTTGCATTTCCTGTTCTGACCGAAAATGGCAAACAGCTTTCTTTTGTGTGGCAGCAGACTTCAAAATCTTCTGGAAGTATTATCCTTTTAAAACCAGATACTTCTGCTCCAAAACCAGTTATAAATCCTCTTTCTTTTAAAGAAGGACATCATAGTACAAATAAGAATGTAAAAATAAAAGTAGTTATGCCTGAAGATTCATCAGGTATAGCGGGCTTTTCTTATTCCTGGTCTCAGGATGAAACTGTTGAACCTGAATATATAATGACTAATCTTTCCGGGCAGAATACTATAAATCTGAAAGCAGATACTGATGGTGACTGGTATTTCCGCGCCCGCGTATTTGATTATGCAGGAAACATTTCTGAATCTTCTAGGGTTGTTTATAATCTTGATATTACGCCGCCTGTAAAGCCTGAAATTACATTTTATGACCTTGATAAATATTTTATTCCAAAGACAAATGCTCTTTCAGTAGGATTTTCAGGAAATGAACAGGATTCCGATTTAGCAGGTTATACTTACAGTTTTGATTACATTTCGGCACTTCCTAAAAAGCTGGTTGATAATCCGCGTCATCCGATTAGTCTTTCGGAAGAAGAAATCGCAGACGAACTTTTAAGACTTGAAGAAAAATATGCTGATCTGATTCAAAAAGGACGTAAAGTTCCAAACAAGGTAATGACTCAGAAAAAGTCGGTAAACTTTTCTGCACGGGCTAACGGTATTTATCTTATTACCATCGCCGCTATAGATGAAGTTGGAAATGTTTCAGAAACCGCTTCGAAACTTCTGGTTTTGAATAAGTTTGTCCCAAGAACTTACATTCTTTCGGCAAAATCTTCGGTAAATGAACTTGGAGAAGTTACACTTACTGTTACTGGTGGTGGATTTACTTATGATGGAAATATTTCTTCTATATATATAGATCGTGATGGAATTGAACCATATGATATGACGCTGACTCGTGGAACCGGACAATTCCAGGTTATGTCAGATAATAAAATTTCCGGAATAAAGCTTGGAAATAATCTGGATGAAGGTACTTATCATATAGGACTTGTTCATACAGACCGCGGACTTTACATGAGTAAAGCAATAGTACGCATTGAACAGAATGGTACTATAAAAATTGAACCTGACGTTAAATTCGTTCCTGACTGGAAAGTTGTAGACGAAACTTATAAATATTCAATCAATACAAATTATTTGCTTTTAGCCGCAATTATTCTCCTTAGCCTTGGAATCTTAGTTTTTGCTTTCCAGGGCTTCATTCAGACAGCACGGGAATCTGTGCTGGTTCGTAAGGAAGTAACGGCATTGATTACAGGAGGACTTATGCCTGCAGAAAAGAAAATGAAATCGGACGCATTAAAGAAAAAAGGAATCAGTATTAAAATTAAGCTGATGGGCTTTACTTCTGCTCTGGTTTTTGCGGTAGTAAGTCTTGTAGCAGTTCCTCTTGGTTACATTATGACAACAATGCAGGAAAGAACTTTGGGACGTGGTCTTCAGCAGCGAGTTGAAGTTCTTCTGGAAAGTCTTTCTTCAGGTGCAAAAGCCTACATGCCAGCAAATAATATTCTTGAACTTAGTTACCTTCCAGGGCAGGCGGAATCTATGGATGAAGCCAGATTTGCCACAATCATAGGTGAATCAGAAAACGCCGAAAAGGCTGGTATGAATTATGTGTGGGCAACAAACGATGCCGCTATTTCAGAAAAAATCGACACCGAGATTATAAACTTTGGTGTATCGCGTAACATTGAACCAATCGTGGAAGAAATTACTAAACAGTGTATTGCACTTAATGAAGAAGCGGTTAAATCTGTAGGAGAAATCGCACAAACAGTTTCTGAACTTAATGCCGAAGGTGCTGCCCTTGCTCTTAAGACTGATGAAATCAGTGTTTCAAGACTTCAGGAAATTGCTTCTGTTACAACAGATTTAAATGTGAAACTTACAGGAACCCTTAGTGATATTTCAAAAGCAGGCATTTCATCATATCCAAAATTCGATGCAAACACTTTGGATAGAAATAATACAGAATATCTTTTCTATAAACCTGTTCTTTTCCGTCAGGGAACAAGCCAGAATTATGTACATGGAGTAATCCTTCTTCAGATTTCTACACAGAATCTTGTAGATGAAGCAAATGCTTCCAGAAATACAGTATTCTTTATCGCAGGTGCAGTAGCATTCCTGGCAGTTTTGATTGGTGCGTTCCTTTCTTTTGTTTTAGCTTCTATTATAATCAAGCCAATTAAAAAACTTGCCGCTTATGTTCAGGTTATCGGAGATACAAAGGATAAGGCTAAACTTAAAGGAAAAGATTTTAAGGTAACATCGAAAGATGAAATCGGGCAGCTTGGTGAAGTGATAAATAACATGACCGGTCAGCTGGTAAAAGCCGCAGAAGATGAAAAACTCTCCCTTGACGGTAAAGCGGTTCAGCAGGCATTCCTTCCTCTTTTGCCAGGTCACCATAAGACTCAGACAATTGCTGAATTAAAAGAATCAAACCTTGAATGTTTCGGATATTACGAAGGTGCATCAGGAGTTTCTGGTGACTATTTTGACTATAGAAAACTTGATGACCGTTGGTTTGCAATCATTAAATGTGATGCTTCAGGACACGGAGTTCCTGCGGCACTTATTATGACTGTTGTTGCAACCCACTTCCGTGAATATTTTAATAACTGGAGTTATTCTCGTGAAGGAATAAAACTTAATGTTCTGGTAACAAAAATAAACGACGCCCTGGAATCACTTGGACTTAAAGGAAAATTTGCTGCCATGATTATCTGTCTGTTTGATACAAAAACAGGTGATGTTTTCATGTGTAATGCAGGAGATAATATTGTTCACATTTATGACAAAGACCAGAAAAAGCAGAAAGTAATTACTCTTTCTGAAACTCCTGCGGCAGGTCCACTTCCTTCATTCATGGTTGATATGAAGGGCGGATTCAAAGTAGAAAAAACGAATTTGAAAAAAGGTGATGTTCTCTTCCTTTATACTGACGGTATTGAAGAATCAACAAGACTTTGCCGCCGTTCTGATTTCAGTGTAATCGTTGATGAACTGACAGATCAGAATGGAAACCTTACTAACGAAGAACGAAAAGAGTTGATGGAGCCGGAAAGAGTTCAGGCAGTTATTGAAGCGGTATTTGCAAAAGAAAAGTTTGTTCTTGAGAAGAAGGATAATCCTGTGTTTGGTGAAAAACTGGAATTTGACTTTACTTCTTGCAAAGGAACTCTGGCGGAAGTAATTCTTGCTTTGGCATCTGTAGAAAAAGTATTCCGTCTTTACAAAACTCCGTCTGCTAACGAAAATGACACAGTCACTGTTGATAAGAAAATTGATGCGTTCTTAAAAGAACATTTCAGTCTTTACAATCATTACTGTGGCAATATTCTGGAAACAGATGAAGAAAACTATCTGGAATATACAAATGTTGCCGAAGATGAACAGCTTGACGACCTTACTTTGCTGGCCGTTCGTCGTGTCTGATTAATTTTTGAAGAACGGTGGTTGAGCTTGTCGAAACCACTGAGTCTTTCGTTTCTATATAATTCCACAATCCTCATTTTTTTAATATAATCTTCCATTATGTCTGGCTTTTATGATTTTTATGATGTAGCCGTTGTTGGCGGCGGACACGCAGGTGTTGAAGCAGCTCTTGCTTCTGCACGTATGGGACTCAAAACAGTTCTTATTACTCAGACTCCTGATGCCATCGGGCGCATGAGCTGTAATCCTTCTATTGGTGGAATTGCAAAAGGAAACATTGTTCGCGAAATTGACGCACTGGGCGGTGAAATGGCAAAGATTATTGACCGTTCCATGATTCAGTTCCGTCTTTTAAACAAAAGCCGCGGACCTGCAGTTCAGGCACCAAGAAGTCAGGCAGATAAAATCACTTATTCCATGATTGCCAGAAAAACCTGCGAAACAACAGAAAATCTGTTTACACTCATGGATACAGTTACAGACATCCTTACAACAGAAAGTGAAACTCCTCTTCCTCCGGGCTCAGACTCGGCAGCAGAAAAGGGGACAATTCCAGGCGAAAGCCGCCATGAAGGCGTTACCAGAGCGGCAAAAAGCGGAATGCGTCAGAAGGTAATCGGAATCGTAACAGAACGCGGCCGCGTAATTCCGGTGCGTTCAATCGTTCTTACAACAGGTACATTCCTTGGCGGCCGTATCTTTATCGGTGAATACGATGCTCCTTGCGGCCGCGTTGGTGAAGCTGCCGCCTTCGGACTTACAGAAAGTCTTCATCGTCTTGGTTTTACAACAGGACGCCTTAAGACAGGAACTCCTCCACGCATTCTTAAACGCACAATTGATTTTGACAAGCTTGAAGAAAACAACGGAGATGACGAAGTTATTCCTTTCAGTTTCAGCACTGAAAAAGTTGACCGTCCGCTGGTTCCTTGTCACGTTGTTTATACAAATGAAAAAACACACGAGATTATCCGTGCAAATATCGGGCGTTCGCCACTTTATTCAGGAAAAATCAGTGGAATCGGTCCGCGCTATTGTCCTTCTATTGAAGACAAAGTTATGCGCTTTACAGAACGCGACCGCCATCAGATTTTCGTAGAACCGGAAGGTCTTGAAACAGACGAAATGTACCTGAACGGACTTTCATCAAGTCTTCCTGAATGTGTTCAGGACGCTTTCCTTCACACAATGGTAGGTTTTGAACATGCAGTTCAGAGCCGTCCGGGCTACGCCGTTGAATATGACTATGTTGAACCGACACAGCTTTTTGCTTCTCTTGAAACAAAGCGCGTAGCAGGACTTTTCAATGCCGGTCAGATTAATGGAACTTCAGGTTACGAAGAAGCCGCAGGGCAGGGCCTTGTTGCCGGAATCAACGCAGGACTTTACGCAAGAAGCCACAAAGCACTTTGCGGAGACCTTGCAAAAATCCCTGACACAATGAACGGCGTTCCTGTTTCCATGGAACCTGGCGCATTTATGCCAAAAGCCCGTATGACAGCCCAGGAGTTGGATCAGTTTACTGAAATCAGCCAGCGACTTACAGACGGACTTTGTGAATATCTTGAAAAAGATGTGTTCAAATCAACTACTCACAAAATCCCTGAATATGAACCTCTTATTCTTGGCCGCGATGAAGCATATATCGGTGTTTTGATTGATGACCTTGTTACTCTTGGAACAAAAGAACCTTACCGTATGTTTACAGCCCGTGCCGAATATCGCCTTAAACTGCGCCACGACACCTGTGACAAGCGCCTTACAAAGTACGGTCACAGAGTAGGACTTAAATCAGATGCCGAACTTTCTGCCGTAGAAGAAAAATACGCCCGTCTTTCAGAACTGGAAGCCATGATTCTGAAAAAGCCTGATATGGAAAATCCGGGTTATCCTGAAAAAGAATGGGAAGCCGCAAAAATCGAGGCAAAGTACAAGTATTACATCGAAAAGCAGGATAAGCGCGTAGAAAAAATGCATAAAATGGAAAATACACGCATTCCGCTGGACTTTGATTACGGGGCAATTCCGTCTTTAAGTGCTGAAAGCCGTCTGAAGCTTGAAACTGTCCGCCCTCTGACCCTTGGTCAGGCAAACCGCATTTCCGGTATCCGCAACAGCGACATTATGCTTCTTATGGTATACCTAAAGTAGAAAAATCTTCTATTTATTTAAAGTTATACTCCCATTCACAAAATGGTGATGCAGGGCATTTGATGCGTGAAAAAAAGCAAAAACTCTATTTTCTCTAAAAAATTATTGTTAAATCCTACTTAGTGATATATAATAAACGTTATGATTGACGTTTTATCTGACTCGGACTTTGAAACATTCCGTAAACTCATTTACGATGAAAGTGGTATTACATTCTCCGCAACAAACAGATCTATTTTGGATAGCCGCATCAAAGAGCTTCTCCACAGAAAGAATCTTGCTTCTCCAATGGATTACTACAAGATTATTACATCTGATAAAGAAGAAATGAAAATCATGCTGGATTCTGTAACAACAAATCTGACACGTTTTTTCAGAAATCAGCCACATTTTGATGCTTTTGTAAATTATGTTATTCCGCATGTAATGGAAAATAAAAAGAACAGTATGGATAAGACAATCCGTATCTGGAGTGCCGGCTGTTCAACAGGTGAAGAACCTTTCACAATTGCCATGCTCATGAAGGAAATCTGTAAGCCTCCATTCGATTTTAAGATTACTGCCAGTGATATTTCTCTTAAATCATTAATGGTAGGACAGCAGGGATTCTACGGCAACAATAAAGTTGACGGTATTCCTCCAAATTACCTGGCCAAATATTTTACACAGGTAGAAGGCGGATATCAGATCAAAAAAGAAATCCTTGATACCGTACATTTCGACTACCATAACTTGAAAAACGATTCCGGGGCACGTAATCTTGATGTTATTTTCTGTCGCAACGTTCTCATTTATTTCGATGAACCGGCACAGAAAGCAGTAATTGATCGCTTCTGGAATTCTATGGCCGCACAGTCTTATCTGTTTATCGGGCATTCAGAGTCACTTTTTGGTATGAAAACAAACTTTGAATTCTTAAAAACCGACTGGGCTTGTTTGTATCAGAAAACTCAAAAATAAGACGATTTTTGCAAGAGATACTTGAATAAGAGATACTAGAGTAAGGAATACGTGAAAATGGAAAATATTTCTGTTGCTATTTGCGATGATTCAGCTTTGATGAGAAACCTTATCGGTAGAATAGTTGAAGGAACCGAAGGTCTCGAAATATGTTTTAAAGCACAGAATGGTCAGGACCTTCTGGATAAACTTTCATCTGAACCAAAACGTCCTGATGTAATTCTTCTTGATATTGAAATGCCTGTAATGACGGGAGTTCAGTTTCTTCAGGAAAGAAGAAGCCGCGGTATAAATATTCCTGTTATTGTTATTTCCAGTATTGCAACCGAAGGTGCTGCAGTTACTATGCAGTGTCTTTCTTTGGGTGCCAGTGACTTTGTTACAAAACCAGGCGGAACTTCTGTATCACTAAAAATTGGTGATGTTTCCCGTGACATTGTAGAAAATATTGCTTCTTATGGTGGACGTTATGCACGTCGTCATGGAAAGCAGGTATTTGATCCTGAATTTTTTGACCAGCAGTTAAAACTCAAAGAAGCTGAAAAATTTGTTCAGGAGAAAAAAGGTTCTGAATCGGGACAGACTTCACAGCCGGCTTCTCTTTTAAATCATGCAAATTCTGTTTCTTCAGGAACCTCTTCGGCTTCATTTGCTTCACGCTGGACTCCTTCAAAACCAAAAGAGAAAGCAGAAATTAAAGCCGTACGTGAAGGCGGAAAAATCGAAATTATTGCCATCGGTATTTCTACAGGTGGACCAAATGCCCTGCGTGATGTTTTCAAGGCAATCGATAAAGAACTTAAGCAGCCTATACTGGTTGTTCAGCATATGCCGGCAGGATTCACAAAAGAATTCGCTGCCAGTTTGAATTCTATCTGTCCTCTTACAGTTACCGAAGCTGTGGACGAAGATCCAATTCTTAGCGGACATATTTATATTGCGCCGGGAAACAAGCATATTTTAGTTGAACGCCGACCAACTGGTAATGTAATTCGTCTTTCAGATGCAGAACAGAGAAACGGTCACAGACCTTCAGCCGATGTGCTTTTCGAAAGTGTTGCAAAGATTTACCAGAATCGTGCCCTGGGTGTAATTATGACCGGTATGGGCCGTGATGGTGCTGCTGAAATAACAGAAATGAGAAAGCAGGGGGCATGGACTTTGGGACAGGATCAGGATTCTGCCATCGTTTATGGAATGCCTCGTGTTGCCTGGGAACTTGGAGGTGTACAGAAACAGGTTCCTCTCCAGAATATGGCAGCAGAAATCAGTACTTTGGCAAAGGAACATTTAAATAATTAGAAATACAATTAAATAGGTTTGATGGTCATGTCCGAAAATATGATTCTTGCCACTCTGAATCTTTCAGACGAACAGATTGATTTTTTCAGAGATCTTCCGGCATTAAATTGCAGTATCGAAGTTTTCAACTCTCCAGAGGGAATGGTTCCCTGGTTAAAACATGTTTCCGATGTTGTAATCATTGCAGTTTGTGCCGATTCGCTTTTGAATCACGGACATAACGAAGTTGAAAAGTTACTTGACCTTTTTAAAATCGAACCCGCTTTAAGTATTAATCCTGTTATTGCAGTTACTTCAGATAAAGAAAGTGTCGAAGAAATTGTTCTGGAAAGGGGCTTTGCTTCAGACATTATTGATTTTAATCTTCCAAAGAAAAACACCTCGTTAAAACTTAGAAATCTTCTTTTGCTGTCTCGTGCACGTTATAAAATCGAGATGGAATATCTCGCAAAGCATGAATCAGAAAATCGCAAGAAGTTTGAACGGCTTCAGGAACTGGATAAAGAAACAGGAATCTTTAATCGTGAAGCATTCTGTCGTCGTACAGAAGAAATGATTCGTTCGAATCCTGAAAAAAGTTTTGTTCTTGTTCGCTGGGATATCGACCGCTTTAAAATCTATAACGATACTTTTGGTGTTCATGCCGGCGATGCACTTTTACGCGCTATCGGAAAATCTTACATCGACCGAAATTTTCAGTCCGTAACTTATGGACACTGGGTTTCCGACCACTTTGTTATGTGTATGGAAGAACGACTGTTTTCCAGCGTTGCCGTACACAAATATATCAGCGAACAGATTTCCCTTTATCGTTCCGACTTTGAATTTATCGTCCGAATGGGCGTTTACCGAATTACTGATCCGAACTTAAGTGTTGCACTTATGTGTGACCGTGCCCTTATGGCCATGAAGTCTATTAAAAATGACTTTGAACGTCGTGTAGCTTTCTATGATGAATCAATGCGCGGTCAGATGATGGAAGAGCAGGAACTTATTACCGATATGGAACCTGCTATTCAGAATGAAGATTTCCAGATTTTCTTTCAGCCTCAGTACAATTATGCGTCTGGAAAAATGTCCGGGGCAGAAGCTTTGGTCCGCTGGTTCCATCCTACAAAAGGGGTTATCAGTCCGGCAAAGTTTATTCCTGTTTTTGAACAGAATGGATTCATTTGTCGTTTGGATGAATATATCTGGGAACATGTATGCATGGCTTTGAAAAAATGGAAAGACCAGGGCTATGAACTGATTCCTGTTTCGGTGAATATTTCCCGTCGCGATATTTATAATCCAAACCTGGTTCAGTACCTTATTAACCTTGTAAATCGATACGAACTGGATCCGTTCTATCTGCGTCTTGAAATTACAGAATCGGCATACATGGAAGAACCTGCTCAGCTTATTAAAGTTGTAGAAAGAATGAAAGAAGCCGGTTTCACTATCGAAATGGACGACTTTGGAAGCGGATATTCTTCACTTAATACATTGAAAGATGTTCCTGTTGATATTCTTAAATTGGATTTGAAATTCTTAAGTTCAGAAGGCACGAATAAAAGGGGAGGAAGTATTCTTACCTCTATCGTTCGCATGGCTAACTGGCTGAATCTTCCAATTATTGCCGAAGGAATCGAAAACGTTGAGCAGGCAGAATTCTTAAAAACAATCGGTTGTTATACAATGCAGGGCTTCCTTTTCAGCCGACCTATTCCGGAAGATGAATTCCTTAAACTTATGGAAGCGGCCGACCTGGAAATGATCGAAAATGAAGATACTCCTGAAGATCTTGCAAATGCCGTTGACTTCCTGAATCTTTCCACACAGAATGCTTTGCTTTTCAACAGCTTTGTTGGCGGTGCTGCCATAATCGAACGAGACAAAGACGAAATTGATGCTATTCGCATAAATGACAAATTCTTCGATACAGTCTGCATTTCCCGTGAACAGTATCAGAATACACCTCACCAGTGCCTGGGTTATTATGCAGAAAAATATGCAGACCAGTTCAAACAAATGCTTGATGAAGCTCATGATAATGGAAGGGAATCAACATGTGTTCTCCACTGGCGGCCTTTTGACGGTAGTGGTAAACGATACTGGATTCAGTATAGGTCCCGTTTCTTGGCTTCGTCCGGACATTCAGAAATTTATTACGTTGCCGTAGAAAACGTAACACAGAATATACATCTGCTCCATGAAAATGAACGAATAAATAATGAACTTACATCGATAATCGACAGTGTGCCTTGTGGAATTATCACAATGCGGAAAGAAGGTCCTGGCATGCCACAGATTAAGTTTATTAATAAAGGAATCTGTTCAATTTATGGATATTCACCTGTAGAATTCGAAAAAGTTTTTGAAACTAATTGTGAGGCAACTTTTGCACCAGGTGAATACGAAAAATTCGTGACTTTGTTAAAAGAAACTATCGCCGCAAAAAGAAATTCTTTCCAGACCCGTTCAGTGGTTGAACGGAAAAATGGAACTTCCCGCCTGGTATTTGTTCAGAGCGTTTTGAATTACGATAAAGACGGCGTAGATATAATTATTATTCTGATTGATTTGAACCAGCAGATAGAAGGGGATGTTTCAAAATTTGGTCAGATTCTGAACAAGGTTTATGATGAAGTTTTTGAAGTAAATTATGAAACCGGTTCCATGAAATTTATTTCTTCGAATATGGATTTTCAGCCGAAAACAAAAGATCCTCAGTCTCTTCATGAAGTTCTTACAAACTGGATAAAAACTTACGTTGTGGAAGAAGACCGTAAAAAGACTGCAGTTCTTCTGGATATAGAAAAAATCAATGCAATTCAGGCAACTGGCGAAGTTCCTCATTTTGAATATTCTATCAGCATTAATGGAAAGATTATTCCGGTTTCCACAACACTCATGCAGGTAGAAAAAAACACTTACTTCGTTTGTGACCGCCGAAGATAAGTTTTTTGCTAATCGGTACATCTGTTAATTTCTGCGTAATTTTTATATAATTACAGACTATGGATCTCATTAAGAAACTCGATGAATGTGAAGCACGTTTGAAAGAAGTGCAGGAAATGGTCATGGACCCGAATCTGGTAAAAGACCAGAAAAAATACAAAGACGTTATGCGCGAAAACGGATATCTGTCTGATGTAGTAGAACTCTATGCAGAATATAAAAAAGTTCTTCAGGGAATCAAAGACGCCACTGAAATGATTACAATGGAAGACGACGTCGATATGAAAGAAATGGCTCGTGAAGAACTTAAAGAACTGGAAGAACGCCAGCCAAAACTGGAAGATCAGATTAAACTTAAGCTTATTCCGCCTGATCCACTTGATGAAAAGAACATCATTCTGGAAATCCGCTCTGCAGCCGGTGGAGATGAAGCTTCTCTTTTCGTTCGTGACCTTTGGGAAATGTACACACATCTGGCTGAACGCCGCGGATGGAAAACAGAAACAATGGAAGCCCAGGAAACAGAAGTCGGCGGCTTTAATAAAATCGTTACATCAATTTCAGGTAAATTCGTTTATGGAGCACTTCGCTTTGAATCTGGTGTTCACCGTGTTCAGCGTGTTCCTGCAACAGAAAGTCAGGGCCGTTTGCAGACTTCAACTGTAACAGTTGCTGTTCTTCCTGAAGCTGAAGAAACAGAAATCGAAATTAAACCAGGTGACGTTCGCGTTGACGTTATGCGCGCTGGTGGACCTGGTGGACAGTGTGTTAACACAACAGACTCTGCCGTTCGTCTTACCCATATTCCTACCGGACTTGTTGTTATCCAGCAGGATGAAAAATCACAGATTAAAAACAAAGAAAAAGCATTCCGCGTTCTGCGTGCCCGCCTTTTTGAACTTGAAGAAAGTAAAAAACAGGCCGAACGTGCAGCTACCCGTCTTTCAATGGTTGGTTCCGGTGCCCGTTCCGAAAAAATCCGCACTTACAACTATCCTCAGGATCGTATCACAGACCACCGCATCAACTACAGCCAGCACAACCTTCCAGGCTTCATGATGGGCGACATGGACGACATGCTTGACGCCTTGAACGTTTACGCAAAAGAAGAACAGTTCAACGACCTTTAGATAAATAATAAATAATAAATAATAAATAATAAATAATAGGTAATAGGTAATAAATAATAAATAATAACTTTTACTTGTTACCTATTCATTTTATTACCTCTTAATTATTATCTCTTAATTATTAATTCTAATTATTATTTATTATCTCTTAATTATTATTTCTCTTAGGGCGTTTTCCCTATCTTTACGCACATTTTCAAGTTTTTCAGTATATTTCTTCTATATAGGGGGGGGGGTAATCAATTTAAAGCAGAAAAATTTAAATTTGCATAAAATATAATATGCTGTTATTGTAGAAGATAGTGCTAAAATGGAGATTTTTAATTTTCTCCGGATAGCCGTTTTAAAAAGGTATTAATCGTAGCGCATGCTACGGGGAATAAAAGTAAACACTTACTGGCGTAAAAGGGCAGGTTGCTCTTGTCGGTAAAATAAAAAAAAAGGAGTAATTTTATGAAGAAATTCGTAAAAGCATTAGCTGTTGCATTAACAGCTTTTGTAGTGGTTTCATTGACTGGTTGTCAGAATGGTGCTTCCCTTATCAATGAAATTAACCTCGAAGCCCCTGAATTAACTGTTAAAGCATTCCCAGGTTACAACTATGTTGCTTGGTTGCCAGTTGAAGGTGCTGCTTCGGTAGTAGTTTATCGTAATGATGGTACAAAAGTATCAGGAGGTACTGATAACAATAATGGCGGTTCCTATATCGATACTAGCATTAAGAATGGTGCAGAATATAAATATACTGCATACGCATTCAAGAAGTCTGACAGATCACTGGATGTTACAACACCAGGTGCTACTACACAGATGGGTAACTGGGATGAAGTTATCTTGAAACAGAGTGGAAGCAAAACTTCTGCATCTGTAAAAGCAGTCGTTCCTGTTAATGGAACAAAAGCACTTGATTTGATTGACTACGAAGGTGGCGATCAGTCAAAATTCAAGCTCAACAAGGACAACATTAATGTTGAATTGATCAACAACGAAATGTGGGTTTCTTTCCCAACTAAAGCTTACTTGAAATATACAGTAAACTTCTACAAAGGAAATGAACTTGAAACATTTGATACAATTGTATCTGATGTAGTTGCTGCTAATACATACTCATCTTCTACTACATATGACAAGAACTTCTACACTGTAGATGGTAACTATGCAAAAAAATTAGCTTCTACTGCTGCTGGTGAATATACAGTAACTGTAAAAGTTGCTTCTTTGTTAGGATCTGACTACCCAGAATCTGAAGTTATTACAGCTTCTAAGAAAGTAACAATCAAAGGTCTTGATGTAACAACAGCTACTTCTGGACCAGTTGTTCAGTACAAAGATAAAGATACTATCCGCGTTCTCTGGTCACCTGCTAAAAACCACAACAACGAAGCTTACCCAGCATCTAAGTACTCTGTATACTACAGCAATACTTTCACAAACTACTGGAAAGATGTTTCTTCTGTAACAGTAAAAGTTGCTAAAGTAAACGAAGATGGTTCTGCTGTAACAGATAAAGAAGGTAACCCAGTTTACGATGAAAAACTCGAAAGCCTTATTAAAGCAAACAAAGCTTTCAATCAGGATGTTTACTATATTGACTTCGATTTGACAAAGGATAAGGTTTCTAACGAAATTACAAACACATTCCGTGTTGTATTGAAAGACAAAGATGCTGATGGTACACCACTTTACGAAGCTTACAAAGAAAACTCTGTAGGTTCATTCATAACAAACGCTACTGGTGCTACATTAAGTGCTGTTAATACAGCATTGGAAGATATGGATCTTGATGGAATGAAGAATGACCTGTTAGTAAAAGTAGAAGCTCCAAACAAATCAACAACAATTTCTGCTGTTAAATACGCTTTCGTAGATTCAACATCAAAAGTATTGATGGAAGAAGAATATACAAATGCTCTTACAGTAGTTGATGCTACAGGAACAAATTTCTTTGTTATTAAAGACATCCCTGTTGGAAAATACGTAGCATTGTATGCTGCAACAACAGAAGAAGGTAAAGCAACAGCTTATGCTCTGCGTACTTATACATCTACTCCATCTGTATCTGCACTTGGTGATGCTACACAGACTGTATCTGTAGCATTTACTGATGTTGATGAAGATAAAGATTTGACTTCTAAAGATGTTTACTTCAAAGTAACAGGCCTTAAAGAAGGACAGACTGTAGTAAATGCTAAATATGCAGTTTCTAAAGTTTCTTCTGGTGTAGCTACTTCATTGCTTTACTCTGACAAAGCAGTAAAAGCTCCAGCATTCACAACTATTGATGGTTTGAGTGGAACAACATATTCTGCTACAGCTTATTCATACATTAAAGATGTTGCTAAAGACAGCTACGTTGCATTGTATGTTGAAATTGCTGAAGCTGGACAGTTGAACAAGAAAGCTACTGCAGTTTCTACTAAGGCAACATTGCCAGCTGCTTATGATTCTAACTTGAACCCAACAGTAACTGTATCTTATATTGCTGCTGATGATGATGGTCTTGCAAATGATGCAATTATCTATGTTAAACCAGATGCAGATACAAAACTTACTTCTGTAAAATATGTTGCTAACATTGATTCAACAGCTTGTGATATCCTTCTTTCTACTGATGCTGCAAAAGCTCTTACAATTCCAACAGCTGAACAGACAGCTTACACATGGGTTGTAAAAGATGTTGCTAAAGAAAGCTATGTTGCAGTTTATGCAAAAACTGAAAAAGATGTAAACTTCGGTTTCAAAACTGCAAAAACAGCAGGAACAGCTGCTTCTGCTGCTAAGGGTTATAATACTGGAATGTTCGATAACATTCCTGGATATGACAAAACAAATTTGTTGAAGATTAACTATGTAGCTCTTGGTGAAGATAAGATTGCTAATGATGCATTGATTCAGGTTAAACTCCCAGAAGTATCATATGATTCAGCAACTGGTAAATACTTAAATGCAGACAAGAAACTTGCTGAAGTAAAATATGTTACAACAAAAGTTAACAGTACAGACTTGCTTTATACTCCAGAAGCAAAACCACTTACAATTCCTACAACAACTGCTACAACAGAACCACGTACATTCTACTACTTTGTTGTAGAAAACGTTCCTGAAGGAAACTACACATTTGCTTATGCTAAGTTCACAGAAAAGAACGAATACTGTGAAGCAACAGCAAATACAACTGGTACAGTTTCTTACAAAGCAGCAGCTACAGCAGCTGTTGTTGAGTTGGAAAAAGTTGCACAGGATGCAGATAAAGTTGTTAACGATGTAAGAGTTGATATTGATCTTAAGAATAAAGACAACAAATTGAAGTCTATTCTTTACGTAGTAGTTGATGAAAAAACAGTAGGTGCAGAAATTGCAAATGCTTCTGATCTTCTTAAATCAACAGATGTTAAAGCTTTGCCAGTTGTTGCAAATACTTATACATACTACATCAAAGATGTTAAGGCTAATGCAAAAGTTTACGTAATGGCTGAAGTAGAATGCAAAGATAAAGTAAATACATTCTCTACAGTATATAATACTACAATGGATGACCTTACAGCTCCAAGTGCAGTTAAATTGAATGGTACTCCTGTAGTTCTCACTAATGCAGCTGGTAAAAAACTCCGTGAAAATGATGGAACAACTTCATTCATGGTTGCTGCAGATGCTGATGGAAAACTTAATGACTTGTCTTTCAATCTCCAGCTTAACCTTACACAGACAGCTTCTGTTGTTTACGTAACTGCTGATAAAGCTGTACTTCTTGATAACCAGCTGTATGCTAACCTTGGTAAACCTGTTGCTGTTAAAGGTACACCAGAAGATCTTAAAGATGATCTTGCTAAGCCAGATTTAGTTACTGGTAAAAAATACACTTATGAACTTAAAGATGTTCCTGCAAAACAGTATGTAGCTATCGTTATTACTGTAAAAGAAGCAGGAAAAGATGACTTTGTATATACATTGAAAACATCTAATGCTGCTGCAGAATAAGTAGTATTTTGTTAGTGCAATCAACCGGATTTCTCCGGTTGATTTTTGCCCCGGAACGGTTCGCCGTTTCGGGGTATTTTTGAGTTCCTACACACGAAAAAAAATTAGTTCTTTAAAATTATTAAATAAGTGTATTAATATATTAAATGAATAGTCCTTTAATTTTATGGAGTGATTCATGAAAAAAAATAGTTTAGTAAAGTTTTTTGCAGCAGCAGTGTTTGCTGTTTTTGCATTAACTTCTTGCCAGCAGAATGTTGCTGATGGTGCAGGTAAATGGGATCAAAAACTTGAAAATGGTTTTGAATATGTTTTAAAGTACAACCCATATGATAAAACAGAAAAAAATTCTAATTTTCAGTTTGAAATCCCTTTAACAGACCTTGGTGTTAAACAAGTGCCTGTATGGGGTGATGCTGTAGAAATTAGTTTTAATATAAAAGCAAAAGAAAAGTTAAATAATTTTCAGGTACGCGTTGTTTCGGTAAATGGAAATGTAGATGGTTGGTGGAAAGAAATAGGTTCATATGAATTCTGTAGTGGTAAAGCAGGGGAGTTTCCATCAACAGGCGTGAAAGCTGGTAGTATTTATAGTACAAAGTTAGATTTAAAAATAACAGATACTGCAAATTCAACTGATATTAATGATTATCGTTTAGTTATATCATCTGAACTTCGCGATATTGATAAAACAGAAAAAACTCTTGTTAGAAAAAACAGTCAGAATGAGTATTTTATTGGTGGAACAGATGCAGATGGAGTTTCACAGAGTCGTTATTATTTAGGTGATGACTATGATGGTTTTCTTTCATTAAAGGGTGCTATTGGATTAACTCATAACGTTATTGGTAGCAAAACAAAACACCTGGAAGCTATTCCAACACGTGAAGGAATTAAAGTAGTTATTTCTCTTGCTGCTGATGAAATCCTTACTTATAGTTCTGCTAACTTATACGAAAGCAAGAGCGGATACGATGTTGATATTACAAATAATTCTAGAATGGTAAATGGGTCTGAAATAAATCTTAAAGATACATTAACAGGACCCGCTAAGAAGGTTGAAATTCTTTATCCATTTACAAAAGAAAATGAATTATATACTTTTAATTTGAGAGGCGACCTCATAATAAATGGTGTTGATTCTGATATTCGAAATGAAAAAGTTAGAGCCCGTGCAACTTCTACAACTCAATATGATGAAATAAAATCTACTTCGCTTTTAAGTAAGCAAGTAAGTGTAACTGAAAGTGGTTCGAATCCAAGATATGGTTATAAAATTAATACTACATATACTGAAGCAGATTTGCAATCGGATATACCATTCCTTACAGATACATCAAAAAAGAAATATGTTAGAATAACAGGGCAAGTGCTTTATGGAAAAACAGCATGGCAAAATTCTGAATGGTTAACAGGTTTTGAAACTTCTAATGTTCCAGGGGGTTGGGCTGTTAATTATGATGTATTCTTTACAGGTGCAAATAGTGATGGTTTTGGTACAAATTATGGTTCCACTTTTGTGGATTATGGAAAAAGAATTAAATATAAAACTTACTGTGCTTCTATGAAAGTTAGAATTAAACCAGAAGGCTGGTTTGAATGGGAATCAGGAGAAATATGGTCAACTGAAAATCTATTCCAGGAAATTCCTCCTGAAAATAATGCAATGAGATATTTTGGAAACACTCAGTTGCCAAATTATTCTAATGGCGAATATTGGTATGCTGTTAGAGATGATTCTGGTACGGCTGTTGTTTTCTATGATCAGGATAAATTTATAATATGTCAGTATAAATATGAAGATAATGCAAGACATAATATATCTTGGACAAAAGGAACATACGAAAAAAATGGTTCTGAATATACAATGACAGCTAAAGAAGACTGCGGTTTTATTGATTCTACATATCATCATGTTGGTAACTTAGAGTCTGTAACTTGGACTCGTAGAAGCACACCACTCGGACTGCTTCCTACACCAGAAATTTTGTCCAATGGAAAATTGAGGTTAAGTTGGAATTTAACCTGGGATTTGGTAAAACAAAATTAGTTTTAATCTATTAATTTATAATGGGCTGCCTAAAGAAGGCAGCTCTTTTTTTTAATAAAATGTTATGAAATAAAAGAAAATGTATTGACTCTTTTTTTCATATTTAATAATATAATACTCACATCCGCGGGGGTGGTGGAATTGGTAGACACGCTACTTTGAGGTGGTAGTGGCGCGAGCCGTGGCCGTTCAAGTCGGCTCCTCCGCACGAAAAGATTGCTGTTCAAACGGCAATCTTTTTTTTTGCTTTAAATCATTTTGCGTTAGGGATTGGAGCGGTGCCGAAGGCAAACGCGGAAGTTTGGCTTTGGCAAAACTTCCGCGTTCGGAGCGAAAGCGGAGCCGCGCAAAGCCCGGCCCTGTGGGGCTTTGCCACACAGGGAAACGCCCTGGAGAAAATCATGCTTGCTGTATATGTTAACTGTATTGCTGTTATCGTTGGTTCAATTCTTGGTCTGCTTTTTGCAAAGCTTTTTACGGAAGAACTTTCAAAGATGATTACTACCGCCTGTGGTGTGGTTACAACGGTGCTTGGTATGCAGATGGCATTTAAATATCAGAATGTTGTTTTCCTGACACTTTCCCTTATTGCCGGTGGAATTCTGGGATACGTAATGGACATTGACGGCGCCATCCTGAAGCTTGGAAAATTGCTGGAACGCCTTGTATATAAAAAGAAAGCAGCAGGTTCTGAAACAGAAACAGAATCTTCGTCCGAAACAGAACTTGCAAAGAAGGCCAGCGGGGGACAGAACTTTGCTTTTGCTTTCCTGAATGCATCAATTTTGTTCTGTGTAGGCGCTATGGCTATTGTCGGTTCTTTTAAGGCTGGTGTAGAAAAGGATTATTCCATCATCTTTACAAAGTCCATCCTGGACGGCTTTATGGCTATTAGTTTTGCTGCCAGCATGGGCCTTGGAACTGCTTTCAGCGCCCTGGCAATTCTTGTTTATCAGGGGGCTTTGACTCTTCTTTCTATCTGGCTTCAGCCTTATGTTTCCGAAGAAATGATTGCTGAGCTTACAGGTTGCGGCGGTTGTATGATTATCATGATTGGTTTGAATTTGATTGGTTTAACAAAAATCAAGACCGCAAACTTCCTTCCCGCCCTGGTTCTGACAGTCATCTTTGTAGTGGTAAAAAACCTTGTTTTTTAAATAAGAATTCGTTTGACTTAAGTACGGTTTGGCCCTAAAATAGAATTAATAATATAACCCTTTAGGAGGCCAAACAAATGGCAAAAGTAGAACTTAAAGGTATTGGTAAAGTATACGACGGCGGTGTTCGCGCTGTTGATAACGCCAATATCACAATCGAAGACAAAGAATTCTGTGTTTTCGTAGGACCATCAGGATGTGGTAAATCAACAACTCTTCGTATGGTTGCTGGTCTTGAAGACATCACAGACGGAAAACTCTACATCGACGGTGTAGAAATGAACGACGTTCCACCAAAGGATCGCGACATTGCAATGGTTTTCCAGAACTACGCTCTTTACCCACATATGACTGTATATGATAACATGGCTTTCGGTCTTAAAATCCGCAAAATGGATAAAGCTGAAATCGACCGCCGTGTTCGCGATGCTGCAAAACAGCTCGACCTTACACAGTACCTCGACCGCAAACCAAAGGCTCTTTCCGGTGGTCAGCGCCAGCGTGTTGCTGTAGGACGTGCTATCGTTCGTAATCCAAAAGTATTCCTTTTCGACGAACCACTTTCTAACCTTGATGCTAAACTCCGTGTTACAATGCGTTCTGAACTTGCTGCTCTTCACAACAGACTTCAGGCTACAATGATCTACGTTACACACGACCAGATCGAAGCTATGACACTTGGTACAAAAATCGTTGTTATGAAAGACGGTGTTATCCAGCAGATTGGTGCTCCACTTTACCTGTACAACAACCCAATCAACAAGTTCGTAGCAGGCTTCATCGGAACACCTCCAATGAACTTCCTGACAGTAAAAGTTCTTGAAAAGAACGGTGCTATCGTTTGTGACGAAGGATCATTCGAAATCAACCCAACAGCTGAACAGGCTAAAAAACTTAAGGATTACGTTGGAAAAGAAGTTTCTTTCGGTATCCGCCCAGAAGACCTGGTATACACAGACAAACCTGTTGATAAAGACAACATGCAGATGAAAATCACAAACAAGGAACCACTTGGTGCTGAAACTCACCTGTACCTTATCTCTAACAAAGGTCAGTCAATCATCGCAAAAACAACAGCTAATGCTGAATTCCGTCTTGGCGACAGCGTAAACGTTGTTCCAAATATGGAAAAAGCAAAGTTCTTCGCTATGGATGAAGGCGAACTGAACATTTGTGATGACATCGAAAAGAAATGGTAATTTCTTTCGGCTAGTTGCTGAATAATAGAAAACCTCCTGAGAAATCAGGAGGTTTTTTGTTTAACTCAAATGGTCCCTGAACATGCGGTCCCTGAGCCTGTCGAAGGGCCCGCTAGACTAACCCCTGCGGTCCCTGAGCTTGTCGAAGGGCCCGCAGGACCGAAGGGCCGAAACCACCCGAGGCAGTAAAACGGTCATTTCGACAGGCTCAATGACCGTGCGAGGGAAAATCTTTAATCTCGCCATTTACTCTATTTTCTCTTTGTATGTGATAGTTAACATTAAAAAAATGGATTTTTTAGAGAAAAAATTTGTGTTATTTTAACTATCGTGTTATTGTTAACAGTATCAAAAACTTGAGAGGTAGAAAGTTTATGGAAAAATTACAGGTTGGGGCACAGAATCCGCGCCCTAAATTCACAGTTCTTTTATTCAATTATTTAACTTTTTTTTCACCAGTTTTTGCTCTTCCTATTTTTGTCTCTTCTACTGGTCAGTTAGCAAGACGCGAAGTAGTTCGCCTTTTCAGAAGTTATTCATTTCAAGCCTTTTTCTGGATAATGGCAATTCTCCCGGTTATTTTTTACTTTACATTTATGAAAAAGATCAGGGCTTATGATGGTTCTGAAGAAAGCAGAGTGGTCGCAAATAAGGCTTATAAAAAATATGTACTTACAAGCTTTTTTGTTCCCCTTATTTTGAATTTGGTTCAGCCATCACTTATGAGTTATGAAATCGGGCTGGAATATTTGCATGGCGGTGCTCTGGTTATGTACAGTGGTTATGCAGCGGTTGGTCTTTACTGTACACCTTTTTATGTTCTTTTTACCCAGGCTCTTTCAAAATACATGAAGTTTATTCCTCTGGATAAAAAAATCCTTGGAATCGAAATCTCCCGTTCTGTTACTTTGGTAAGTGCTGTAAATACTTTTGGGGCCATAAGCCTTGTTTTTGGATTTATGATGCGCATTAAAGATCCTGGAGTTAATCTTTCCAGGTTTCTTCCAATTATGTATGTCTACATGATGTTTACAGTTGGTGTTTGTGTATTTGATATGCAGGTTCTTATGAGAGATAAAACAAGACGCATTAAGGAACTGGATATTTTTGCCGGAAAAGTAAGTCAGGGGGATTATACATCGGAAAGTCTTTCGGTTCTTTCACGAGATACTTTTGGTATTCTGGCAGAAGATTTTAACAGGTTTTCGGCAAGAACACGTGCTTTGATAAATGAAATTAAGTCTTCAGGAAATGTTACTGCTACAAGTCTTGAACAGCTTTCTGCCGCCATAGAACAGATGACGTCTTCTGTGGGCAGTGTTTCTAAAATGATTGAGACTGTAAAAGAGGATATGACTGATCAGTCTGCAGGTGTAGAAGAAACCCGCGCAACAATTACTCAGATTACAGGAAATCTGGAAACTTTAGGTGGAAATATTGAAACTCAGGCTGAGTCTGTAGAAGTGGCAAGTTCCGCCATCGAAGAAATGGTAGCAAATATTAAATCGGTAAATGGTATTCTTGAACATAACTCGGCTTCCATTGCTAATTTGAACGAAGAAACACAGACTGGTCAGCAGCGGGTTCATGAAGCGGTGGAAACTGCAAAGAAGATTTCAGAAGAATCTGCTGGTATGCAGGAAGCAAGTAAAGTTATTTCGAATATTGCGGCTCAGACAAATCTTCTGGCCATGAATGCCGCTATAGAAGCCGCTCATGCAGGTGAGTCAGGAAAAGGATTTGCCGTTGTTGCCGATGAAATTCGTAAACTTTCAGAAGATTCGAATAATCAGAGTAAGGCAATTACAGAACGACTTAAGAATTTGGGCGAATTGATTAATGAAGTTTTGGTAAAAACCAGTGCGGTTCAGTCTCAGTTCGGAAAAATTTATGAGCTGGCACAGAATGTTCAGAATCAGGAATCGGTAATTAACCAGGCAATGAATGAACAGAATGAAGGTTCTGTTCAGGTTATAAACTCTGTACGTGCAATCAATGAACAGACACGTCAGGTTAAACAGAATTCAAACGAAATGCTTATTGGAAGCCGTGAGGTTCTGAAAGAAATGGATAAGCTTTCGGATATTGCCCAGAGAATTAACGGAATAATGAATGATATGAACAATAATACGGCTGAAATAGACGATGCTATTTCGTCGGTATTTGGTGCCCTTGAAAAGAATAAGGTTGCATCAGATGCACTTAATGAACAGACTGAAAAGTTTATAGCTTAATTATTCATTTTTTTTAAGTCATAAAAAGGGAGTTTTTCTTTGCCATTTTTTTCTATATACTGACAGAATGGTATCGAAAAACTCCCTTATTTTATATAAAAATAATGCAGCCGTAGTTGTAGAACGTGACGGCGAAAAATATCAGATTCGCTGGTGCAGCCAGCCAGCCACTCCTACAGGAAAGAAAGCGGTTTATTCTGAACAGAAAGTCCGCGAAAAGGATTTTATAGTCCTCAGTGAATCTCCATGTTCCTCTTTAGATAAGGTTCTGGAAAATGCTTCCGGTTCGGGAAATCTTGAAAACGGGCTTCAGGAAGCTTACGAACTTTTCATGTCTGATGACCAGAACTCGGGAGTTCCACTTTCCGACATTGCCGAAATGGCTTTGGGTGGAGTAGAGGCCGATACCATTTTTACAGTTTACCAGGCAGTAAAAGCTTCGCTTCTTTTTAGTCAGGATGATGATGCCTTTAAAAACGGGGAACTGAAATTCAACCTTAGAACTGAAGAAGAAATTGCAGCCCTAAAACAGAAGCTGGACGAAAAAGAGCATGCGGCAGAAATCCGCGCAGCCTTTATCCAGCGCCTTAAAGAAAAGAACTTGAACCTTCCTGATGATTCCCGCTTTATGGGCGAAGTGGAAAGCTTTGCTCTTGGGAAAATGGAAAAATCAAAAACTCTTGAAGAAGCAAAACTTCCTCAGGATGTTCAGAAAGCCCACAAACTTCTGATTGAAACCGGCATCTGGGATTACACAAAAAATCCGTACCCTACAAGATTCGGTTTTGCTTTTGATTCTGCAAGTGAAGGGCTTGGCGCCGTTCCTGATGAAGAACGTTTTGATGCTCCGGGAATTGCCTATGCCATAGACTCAGAACATTCTACCGACCCTGACGACGCTGTTGCCTGGGACGGTGAATACCTTTGGGTCCACATTGCGGACCCTGCAAGTTTTGTAATGCCCGACAGTCCTGTAGATATTGCCGCCCGTAACCGCGGTACCACACTCTACATTCCGGAAGGCGCTTCCCGCATGCTCTGCGAAGAAGCCCTGGAAGACTACGCTCTTGGACTTAAAGAAATCAGCACCGCATTGAGCTTCAAGCTTAAGTTCAACGAAGAAACTGGCGTTGAATCCTGCGAAGTTCTGAAGACCCGCGTAAAGGTTCAGCGTAAGACATACAAACAGGCGGAAGAAGAAAAGGATTCGCCGGAACTCAAGCCTTTCTTTGAAATTGCACGGAAGAATCTTGCCCGCCGTAACCGCCGCGGGGCAGTTTCCATCAATTTCCCGGAAGTTCACATCACTGTAGATAAGGAAACAAAAAAGGTTTCCGTTGAACCTGAAATCAAATACGAATCAAATGACATGATCATGGAAATGATGCTTCTGGCCGGGGAAGGGGCTGCAAAGTTTGCAGAAAAGAACAACATTCCGTTCCCGTTTGTTGGCCAGGAAGCTCCGGAATTTCCGGATTCCATTCCCGAAGGTTTTGCCGGCGACTTTGCCCGCATCAAATGTATGCGTAAGCGAAGTGTAGGTATTACTCCTATGGCTCATGCGGGCCTTGGCCTTTCCGTTTACACCCAGGTTACAAGTCCTCTGCGCCGCTACGGGGATCTTATTGCCCACCAGCAGCTCCGAGCCTTCCTTGACGGCCGCCGCCTTCTGGACAAGGACGACATGCTGCTCCGCGTTTCTGCCGGAGATGCCGCTTCCATTGCGGCCAAGAAAGCAAGCCGCCTTTCCGACACTCACTGGAAGCTTGTTTACCTTATTCAGAATCCCGACTGGACCGGCGATGCCTACGTTCTGGACCACAAGGGGAAAGACACACTCTTTCTGATTCCGTCTCTGGACATGCAGACCACAATGCAGGGCTGCGACCACATGGAACTGAACGAAAAAGTTACCCTGAAAATGGAACGCTGCGAAATCAGTACTCAGGAAGTGCTTTTTCAGATTGTAAGCTAGAATTGAAAATTGATGATTGAAAATTAAGAATTGATAATTGTCCGGAAGGAAGAAAACTGACTCTTATGGAGGTAATCTCTGTGAGGGTCAGTTTTTTTTTATGGAGCTGCGCCTGCCCGGAGTAAACTTGCCACGGCGGTGCGGGCGCGTGGGAGTTGTTAAGTCTTGCCACGGTGGTGTGGGCGCGTGGGAGTTGTTAAGTCTTGCCACGGCGGTGTGGGGCGCCGTGCGGGGATTTACATCTCGTTAGGCGGCGTGGTGCGCCGTGGTGGGGAGTTAAGTCTTGCCACGGCGGTGCGGGGAACCGCTTTGCACCAAAGGGCAGGCTTTCCCGTCACTCCGGGCTCCGCTTTCGCTCCGACCGCGGCAGTTTCGCAGGCTCAACTGCCGCGTTTGCCTTCGGCACCCTTCGAGCCGGGGCTAGTTTTTCGAAAAACTCACACCTTTCAGTGATTTTTACAAAATGGTATGAGATTTTTTTGTCTGTTATGCGGGATTAAGACGATTTTTAGAAAAAAACACACACTTTTCAGTGATTTTTTACAAAATGGTATGAGTTTGTTTTGTCTGTTTTTGGGAATTTATAAAATATTCAGCAAAAAACTCACACCAAGTTATTCTTTTCGTTCAAAAGGTGTGAGTTTTTATGAGATTTACGGTTTTTCTAAACAGGACTTCAGATTTCACCGATACTTGAAGAGGATGAGTATATCCATGCTTTGGAGCTATTTGGGGCGGTGAACGCCGCAGGCGTCGACCGCCTTTGAAGAGGAGAGCGCCCTAGAGGCGGCGAGCCCTTAGGAGGGGAGACAACCCTAGAGGCAGGCGCTCCCCCAGGCGTCGACCGCCTTTGAAGATGTAAATCCTGGTAGACTATTTTGAGATATGAACATAGTGTATAATTTTAAGAAGATGAAAAACCGTAAAGAATGCGGAAAAATATATAGAAGAAATCCTCTTTTCAAGCGCCTTGCAGTACTTCTGGTGCTGCTCTTTTGCGTGGAAGGCGTGTGGGGAACTCCGTTTAGATGGAAAAAGAGTACGGAAAATTCTACTTCGTCATCAGGTAATACGAATTGGGATACACCAAAAAATTGGGATTATTATGGACGATATCTTCTTTCTACTGGTTGGCATGAAGAAGGTACAAATTATCCGGGAAGTAATGCTTCAAGAACTGATGATGTTTATTTCTTTGGTGAAGCAGATTCAGTTTGTGTTGTAAATGTTACTGTTCCACCTGCAAATGCAATCGGTACGATGTATGTGAACTTTGCATCTTCGAATGCTGGTGGAATTCCAAATGGCGTAGCAGGTTCAAAAAAACTTGAATTACAATTTCAAAATAATAACATAGTAACCGTCGGTTCAGTTGAAGTAGCGGGTGGTGAATTTTATCTCACCGGCACAGGAACCCTAAACGTAAAAGAAAATCTCAACATTGCTGCCGGTGCATCTTTAGTCATTGACGAAGACGTTACTCTGCAGGTTAGCGATATCACAAACTCGGGAACAATCATCTTCGGTTCGATTACAGGAAGCGGCAACATCACAAACTCGGGAACAATCTCCTGTGGTTCGATTTCTTGTAATGCCCTTAATCAGGCAGCAAGTGGAACAATCAAAGATTTTACATCGATTACTGCAGATTCTATCGGGTCTGGGGGAAATCGTTTTTCTGGAACATTAACACCTTCATCCGACGCAACAATTACTGTAACCAACGCTTTTTATAACGCATGTGAAATTAGCGATTCCGCCACAACTTCACTTCAGATTTCTGCAGACGGCCTTGATACTAATACTACAGGAAAAATTTCTCTTACAAATGCAAGTTCTTCTGTAACTTTGAAAGGCGCTCTCATTGATACGGCAAGCGGATCCTCATATAAAAAAGTCATCGCTACGGAACTAAACCATGTAGTTGGAGGCGGTTCAATTTTTTATGCTCAGTTTGGAACGGCTAAAATCGAAGAACTTGAAATTACTAATGGTGACGGTAAAGGGTTTGAACTTAATGGCGGAAACATCGGGAAACTTACATGGACTTCGGCAAATTCGTCAACCTTAAGCTTTGCAAGTGACACAACCATAAAAGAAATAAATATCAGCGGTTCTGGAATTGGTTCAGAACTTACTGTAACCGGAAGCGGAACTATTACAGCACTTCAGAATAACTTTGGGCTTCAGTATTTAAATTTTACAAGCAGTACAGAGCCACAGGTAACAGGTGCTTATTTCGCAGTAAAAGATTCACAGTCACCTGGGGGAGTTTTCCCAAGTGGCTGGGAGGAAGAAAGCGGCGATTTTACATGGACGGGTTCTGTGGATTCGGCATGGAATAAGCCGGGAAACTGGGATACTGGAACTGTTCCGGGGCGAACTTCAAAAGTTATAATTCCTGATTGCAGTGTAATTAATAAACCTAACACTGGAAATAATGTTATCGAAGTAAGGAACTTAAATATCAGTTCAGGTGGAGAACTTATCTGTGATAATGGAACACTTACTGTCAGTGAAGAATTACTCATAAAAAGTAATGGAAAACTTTCGGTGACAGGCGGAAATGTAAAAGTACTTTGTGATTTTGAGGCAGTTTCCGGAACAAAAATTTCTCTTACAGGCGGAAAACTTGCCTTCTGGAAAAACGTTGATTTTTCAAAAATGACTTCAACTGATTGGGAAAATACAAATGGAACCATTTACTGGTACAACAATTCTACAGCAAAGAATACCGTTAAGGTTTTCCAGAATCAGGAATTTAAAACCGTAAACTTTGCCGGAAACCTTGAAATCCAGCTTAATGGAACTGTAAAAGCGGACACTTTTAATATGGGGGTAGACAATTCTTTATGTCCATATCTTACAGACGCTAATATTCCATCAAAGCAATTTACAGCAGAAATAAAAAATGGAACAAAACTTGAAGTAACAAATAATATGGATGTTTCCCGTTCTGCCACAGGTTCTGTTATTGGACTTTGTCAGGTAAATGTAAATGCGGAATTTAAAGGCGGCATAACATCATATTCAGGTACTATCTTCCTGGCAGACAGCGGAAAAACAATAACCCTTGGAGCAAATTTTATTCATAGTGCAACTAATGCAGATTTACCAACACGACTTCAGGTAAAAGGGACTTTAAATGGTGAAGGTCATGATATTATCCTTTCTACAGGAAGCCCAAAATATTATAGTTCCAAATTAATTGTGGACCGTGCGAATTCGGAAGTAAAAGCTAAGAACATCAAATTTGACAGCACATATAATAATGGAATCAATGATTCAGCTGAAACAATAGCAGTTGTAAACTATGGAAAAATTTCTGTCACAGGAAATTTTGAAACTCCAAGTTACAGCGAGACTGGTTCAGTAAGTCTGAATGGAAATGATTCTTCTCTGGTTAATAAAGGAAATGCTGCATTTTCTGTATCTTCTCTGATTCTGGATTCTGTAGCGGATTCAAACAGAAAACTTGATGGCGGTTCGAACGGAATTACTGTCGGTTCTGTAAATGCAAAAAAAACAGGATTGTCGCTGACAACGGAAAACAATATAACAATTACTGCCACAGATAATTCTTCTAAAGCAATAAATTTTATTTCAAACAGCGGAAAACTTACACTGAATGGAAATACTTCTGCTTCAGGAATTTCTGTTAAGTCTGGTGCTGAATTTACTACAGCATCGGATGTAGAAATTACTTTGTCAGGTGATCTTGATAATAAAGGAACTTTTACCAGTTCTGGAACTGTCCTTATAAATAAGTCTGGAACAGTAGCTGTTTCAGGAAACAATAGTTTTAAAAATCTCAATATTAATCCGGACCCGGACGCAGCCTTGACTGTAAGTTTTGAAGCTGGAAAAACACAAACAGTTAGCGGGAATTTTGTTTCGGAAGGACAGGACGGAAAACTTATAACTCTTACGGCGGCAGGAACACCAGATGCAGATAATAATTCAACCTGGTGGAGTTTGAATGTTCCTGCTTCAAATATAAGTTTAAGTTATACAAATATAGAATATTCTTCTTCTATTAATGAAATACAAAAAGATTGGGGAACCACTGTTTCCGAATCAGTTCCATTTTCTACTTCAAACTGGTTCTTAAGAAAATACTACTGGTTTGGAAAAGATACTACAGATAACACTTCCTGGGCGCAGGCTGCAAACTGGAGTACAAAAGGGAATCCATATACAGCTTCTTCCGTTGCTCCGTTGACATCTTCTTCTTATATTGAAGTTTGTATTCAGGAAAATTCCGAAGGAATTTTGAAACTCACTTCGGATGTTGAAGTGAAAAGTTTCGAAGTAAATTCTGGTACCAAGGTTAATCTTAATGGAAATAAACTTACCGCCCAGAGTTTTACTAACAGTGGAACTGTTTCTCTTGGCGGTGGAGCCGGCACAACGCTGAATATCGGTAAGTCTTATGAAAATGGAAGTTCCGGAACTATTGTTTCAGAAGGAACAGAAGCAGTAACTCTCCCTAATCTAAGTGTTTCAGGAAACACTATAACAGAATCGGGTACATGGGAATTTACCGGTGGTAATATTCCTGTATTCCCAGGGACTGGAAAAAATTATAACGCATTAGTTATTAATGGTGATGTAACATTGGGAACAGCCATTTCCGCTGTCAGCACCGAAATTAAATCAGGGAAATCTCTTTCACTTGGAAACAATATCTTAAGTCTTACAGGCGCTCTTACTAACAGCGGAACTTTGAATATAAATGGAAGCGGAGCTGTAACAACTGGCTCTGTAACAAATTCTGGAACTATCGATATTTCGGGTTCTGGTACAATCGATAAACTGAATTCAACTTCAGGTCTCGTAAAATATTCCGGAGCTGCTTCACAGACAATTCAGTCGTTTACTTATTATAATCTGGAACTTGCAAATACTTCTTCTGACGGCCTTTCAGTTAGTGCCGACGTAACAGTTTCAAATGCGCTTACAGTAAGTAAGAATTCAATTGTTACTATTGCTGACGGGAAAAGTTTTTCTGTTTCAGGAAAAACGGATACTGCAAATGGAGCTGAAACACTAACTCTTTCTGGAACGGGAAGTGCAACCTTTACAGGTGCTGTGGGTTCAACAAAAACTTTTGCTTCCGTAACTTCTTCTGCCTCTTCGCTCACTTTTGGTAGCACAGTTTCTATAGGAACTCTTATAATTGACGGAGATACAACTCTTCTTCCGGGATCATCTGCAGAGGTTACAAACATCACGATTAACAGTGGAAAAAAACTTACTTCTTCTGGAAATATAAAATTAACAGGAACTTTCAGTGACCTTAACACTTCAGAAAGCGGTCTTTCTTCAACTGGAACTGTAATCTTTACGGGAACCGATTCAAAAATTGTAACATCAAGTGACAGAACAAAGTTTTACAACATTTTCGTTTCTAAAGGAAAATCACTTTCGACAACCTATAGTTTTGAAGTTGGCGGTAATTTTACAGTGGAAGCAGATGCTGGTACACCTCCGACACCCGGAACCTTTACCGCCACAGGCGGAACCATAGTTTTCTCTGGGACTTCAAAAACTGTTTCAGGCGTTTGCAATTTTTATAACGTAACCTTTGGTGAAGATTCTTCTATAAGTTTGACCGCCGGAAATACTTTCAACGATTTGACTTTTGAAAAAGGTTCGGTCGTAACTTTTGCTGCAGACACAGAACAGACTGTAAACGGAAAAATTGTTTCCAACGGAACAGGCGGAAACTCAGTAACATTAAAATCAGAAAGCGGATATTGGAACATAAACTTTGATCAGAATTATGCCGGAAATAAACTTGAATATCTTAATATCACAAACTCAAATTTCACAGGTTCAAACGGACCTGCCGTTGCATTGTATTCCAGTGACGGCGGAAATAATACAGCATGGATTTTCCCGGGACAGTCATATACATGGACAGCTGGGGCTTCGGATTCAGATAAAACAAAATGGGATGTAAAAGAAAACTGGAATCCTAAAACAGTTCCTGGAAAGGGTGCAGTCGTAACCATTCCAAATGGAAAATCAAAGTATCCTGTTCTGGAAAGTGATCTGGACCTTTATTACAGTTCCAGCGCTAAAGGTTATATTACAATTGACGCAGACGGCGTAACTCCAGGGTCACTGGATCTTGGAATTCATAGCCTAAAAGCCGGTGAAGTAACTAACAACGGTGTATTGCGTCTTGAAGGTTCGGACCTGAAACTTGATAAGCTTTCAAATAACGGGCTTTTGAAACTTAATGGAAATGAACGTTTTGGAACTCACGGGGCCGTTTCTGAATTTGGTGTTGCTTCCGTAATAAGTGGAGACTCTTCTACTGTAGAATATTACGGAACCACCGCTTCGGCTTCGGGATGGCTTGAAAAATCAGATGGATACAAAAAACTTTTAATTGATTCCGGAACTGAATTTACAGCTGCTTCGTATACACGAGTGCCGGACCCTCTGGCTGCACCCGTGGAAACAAAAGTGACAAAAGCTGTTTCACTTACAAACAACGGAAAGGTAATTGTTCCATCCGGAATTACTCTTGAATTTGGTTCTTATACCGGAACTTCTGATGTAATTGAAATTACAGATGGGACTATAAATCATACTGGTTCAGCTGATGCTGTCATTGGAAACCTGAAAGTAACAACTAAGGTAACACTTAATGGAACAACAACAAGTAATAAAAATCTTTCATTAATTTCTACGGTTTACAATTCTTCGGAAATAGCAACAACAGGAAATGTACAGATTTCTGGAACTCAGAATTCGGATGTTGCAGGAAATGTTTCAGTAAGTTCAGGTAATCTGAAGGTTGCAGAAAGTTTTTCTTGTGATTCAGTAACAATAGAATCTTCAGGAAAACTCTTTTCCGGTAGCAGTATTATTTCGGTAAGCGGCGATTGGACAGACAATAACGCAACGGATGAAGGCTTTGATTGTGAAAGCGGAACTGTTGTCTTTTCAAGCTCTTCACCAAATATTACAGAACCTTGTCCATTTAATAATCTTAAGACTTCTGCTGCCGCTACAGTAACTTTGAATAAAACTCTTACGGTAAATGGAACATATAAGTTTGACGACTCGGTAACTTTATCAGGCGGGGATAATAAAATTATTTTTGAAGGCGCTGTGTCAGGAACAGGCAATTTGACTTTGTCCTCTTCTGTAGATGTGAAAGCTTCGGTAACTTCAACAGGCGAACAGACTTATTTAAAAGCAGTTACTGTTTATAATACGCCAACGTTAAATGCTTCAAAAATTAATATTTCTTCTTCGGTTTCAAAGAGTGGGGAAGATAATAAATTGATTTTTAATTCTCCGGAAGTTGTTTCAACAAATGCTGTCATTAATCTTCCGTTGGAAGTAATTCAAGATACTGTAATTTCCGGAAATGCGATTACAATAAATGGTGGAAGCGTTTCAAGCGGAACACATACTCAAACTTATGAATGTTCTCTTTCCTCAGGACAGCCTCTTTCGCTAACTGGAAGTGGAATATTTATTGCGAATAATGTTTCAGGAAACGATGTTTCCATAAACGGAAATGTTACAATTCCTTCAGGAAAAACTGTTCAGATTGATTGTAATGTTCTGGATCTGGGAAACTTTACAAATAACGGAACTCTGACTTTTGGCACAGGAAAAACTTTAACCCTTCATGAAAACCTTACAAATGCCGGACAAGTTACTGCTCCAATAAACTTAATTCTCACAGGTCTTACTCAGACAGAAATCTCTGGGCTTTATGAATTTGAAAATCTTTCGATTTTAAATAACGATACTTCATCGGTAAAAAAAGTCGTATTCCCTGCAAGTGATAGAACTGACGGAAAAGGAATCCGAATCACAGGAAACTTTACAGTAACTGGTGAAAACTTAGCTTCTCCGGAAACTGGTAAGAATATTCTGATTAAATCAAGTTTTACAAGTCTTTCGGAAATTGATACTGAATGGTGGTGGCTTGAATCCGTTGATGTAAGTAAAGTGACTGTAATAAATGCTGAAATATGTAATGCCTATGCGGCTTCTGATATTTCTTCAAAAGTAATAAATTGTGTTGAATCTCGGATTGATAATGGAGCTTACACAACTTATCACTGGTTTGCAGGTCACCAGTTTTACTGGCATGGCGCTGAAAATAATTCGTGGACCACTAGTGGAAACTGGAGTACTTTTGAAACCGGAACACCAGTTCTTTCTGTTTCTCCAAGAATAGATGATGAGACTGCTCTTATTACTTTAAAAAAAGGAAGCCTTTCTGGAAACGAAAATCTTCTTATTTTGGAAAATGATATCGTTATAAAATCGCTTACCGTTGAATCAGGTGTCCGTATAAATTTAAAAAACTATTCTGTTACAGGCGACAATATTCTGAACTTAGGTACCGTGGCACTGCAAGGAAACAGAACTTCGCCATTTATCGTAAATAATGGTGGAACTATAAGTCATGACCCTGCATCTTTTGTAGAATTTGTTGAGTGGGGAAGTGGTACCATAAATGCTACTTATTCCGGCCTTGGATTAAACGGAAGCTTTAAGAATCTCATACTTACAGATTTGGATCCTTTTGATTTTACAGAAAATGTTGTTCTTTATGTAAACGGATCATTTGTTTCTAATGCGCAAGTGGGTACAGTAAATCCACTTTCAGGAATTCAAATCGATGGAACTTCTGTATTAAATGGCGGAAAAATATTAACCACAGGAAATCAGATTTATTCTGGTAATGTTACTGTAGGAGCAGTGGATTCAGAATTTACGGCAGGTTCTTCTGAAGTACCTGGAAATATTGTGTTCGAAAAGGATGTGACTGGAAGTCTGGATCATGTTCTTGCCTTCAATGGAAACGTTCAGTTTGTTAAAACAATTGAAGAAGGAAATGCAAGTCTTGCTGCCTTAAAAGTCATTTTCAATAATTCCCTTAGCGGAAATAATCTGAAGATTTCGGCCGATTCAGAATTCAATGGAAATGTATCATTGATTGCTCTTGATGTGGTTGGAAGCGGAAAACTTAATTGTGAACAAATTGAAACAACAAATATAATGGAATTCGAAAAAGAAGTTGAACTTGCTACAGATGTAAAAGCCCGTTCTTCTTCCGGCGAAATTATTTTTGATTCTGAAGTTAAAGGAAATGGATTTGACTTTACTATTTTGTCGAAAGCAAATCTGAAAAATAATGTTTCAGACGTAAAAAACTTTACATCTGAAAATCTTCTTATTTCTGATAATTGTGTTTCTATAAAAACTACGGGAAATCAGAATTATGAAGGGACTGTAACATTTAATACGAATCTGGATTTGAATGGAAAACAGATTTATTTAAAAGATTCATTTAATGGTGAATCGAATAATCTTTCTGTAAATGCGGAGCGTTTCACTGTTTCAGGAAAAATTACTACAAAAAATATTCTTGCTAATTGTTATCTGATTTTAGAAAGTAATTCCGGTTCTCCTTCTCATATTCAGGTTGCAGAAAATCTGGAACTTAATAATGGCTTTGATTTTGTAAATGCCGAAATCGTAACAGGTGGAGATGTTCTTGTAAAATCCGATGGAAAAATCGCATCGGCAAAAATTGAAAATTCAGGGTCATTTGTTCTTTCTTCGGAAAAGAAAATTTCGGTTTCTGGAAATCTTTCTCAAACCGGTGAAGGTCAGAATTTAATTTATGGAAGTATTGTTACTTCGGAAGCCGCCACAGTTGATTTTGCTCAGAATGTTTTAGTAAGCGGAAATCCTGAAAGTCCTTTGATTTTTGGTGGTGAAGCAGGTGTTCTCGATTTAAAAGAAAATATAATTATTTCCCTTGATTCATCAGAAAAAGAGCTGAAACTTCTTTCACCATTACAGGCAAAAAATATTGTTTTGTACAAAGGTTTGATTTCGGTTTCAAAAGATATTTCTTCAATTCAGGATATTGTTCTTATTGGAAAGAATTATAGCCATGACGATGGTTCTGCAGAACATGCTGGGGAATATAAATATACAAAAAATAGAAAAGCAGATTTTCTTTATAAAAACTTTGATGAAAATATTCTCCCGGAATGTGATGGAAAACTTTTAGTTTCGCCAGGCATTTCTATTTCCGCAGGAAAGAATTTTTATGCCAACGGACTTTCACTTTCTGGAAGTGAAGGAGAATGGTATCTGGATGTTGATAAAAATGCCGATCCGGATATTTGTTTTGTTGAAGCTTATAATTGTGATATTTCTAATAGTGTTGTTCGTTATAAAAAACTGGAAGAACCATTGAATTCAAAAGGAGTAGCGGAAGCTTGTACTTTTGACGGTGGTAAAAAATGGGATAGCGCAGATTACGAAAATTGCGGTACAAACAGAAACTGGAGTTTTGCGGATTTCAGCATTCGTTATGTATCCACTGTAAGCGATAATGTTCTTTATGTAGAACTTTCAGAACCGATCCGAAATCTCTATGGTGAATTTAAGCAGAGTATAGGAAGTGTCTTCTTTAATAACAATGGAACAAATGAAGGATTTGTTAAAATCTATTCATCATTCCGTATTGTTGACGAGAAAGGTACTGTGGAAGCGGTAGAGTTACGAGATGATGAAGAAGTATCTTCCTTCTATTTAGAAACTCAAAATGATTCGGATTCCCGCTGGAACACTGATGCTTTTGGAAAAGGCTCTGGAAATGAATTCAGTACTGACAGTCATGGAAGACATCAGAATTCAATTCCGTCTCTTTTGTTTACCAGAACACTTTCGGCTCCAGTTTATAATTTCACAAATAAATATGGAAAGATTCTGATTAATTCAGGAATTGTTTATGAGAACACAGAAGATAAAACTTCTCCAGTCCTTCTGGAAACTGTAGTGGGACAAGAATCTCACAAACTTTACGATTCTTCTGTCGGTTTGGAAAGCCAGCCTTCTTATGATGCTCATAACTTTTTGGAATTCCGTTATTCTGAAGCAGTAGATTTTAATAACAGTAATGGTGGCGGAACACTTATTCAGAATGCATATACTACCGCTTCTTCTGTAAATTATTTTGAAAATCAGAAAGTTGACTCTTTGCTTGGAGCTGTATCTCAAAATGAATCTGGATTGCTGGTTTCAGGTTTAGCATCAATTCAGAAAGGAAGACTTTTAACAGGTGCGTCTGGAATTTCCGATAATGAAGTTCATGCTCTTTATAGAAAACCTGGAATGACGCAGCATAGTGTCAGACTTTCAATTGCAGGATATACTTCAGGATTTGTTGCAGATAACGCAGGGCTTCAGTATAAGAATTGGACTGGCTATATTGATTATTCTGAAACACCTTCCGGAGAAGTTACTCTTCCAGGTGGAAGATGTGATTACATTTTTGATCAAAATGGAAATGTACTTTCATTAATTAATCTTGAAGGTGTTCAGATTAAAAAATCTTCGGCTTATTCAAATGAAAAAGATTATGGTTCATGGGATGTTTCAAAACCAGTTTTTGCGGCTTACAGAAAAGCTAGCTTCCCTTGGACTGAACCAGGCGACACTGAAAATTATGAATCAGTTGGTTCAACTGTAGATGGAACTTCTTCTTTGAAGAGAATTGAATTCCATCTTTTTGATAACACTCCAACCTATTCAGATCAGGAAGCTCAGTGGGTTTCAAAACAGGGGTGGGTACACCCTTATGATTATACGGTAAAGGTTCATCCGATTCTGTATACAGAAGATTCTTATGCCGCAGATGATTTCGGTGGGGCTCGTGCTTTTGAGTCTTCAAATAGGACAAGCGGCGGTATTCGTTATTCTTCTATTTGTGAAGCAAGTGATGCATTCCGCTATGTAGTAGGTGTAGATAAGGATCCGGATATTCCTTTTGCGGAAGGAGTTAAAGCTTATTATGGAGCTTCGTCTCCAATTTTCCAGGCGGCCGACAATCCTTCGCGTAATCCAGATAAGGTTGATGGAGTCTACTTTGGATATAAACTTCCTGAAACAATTCTTTCACTGAAGACTCAGTTTACTGTTTCTTATGATAATACAAAAGGATATGTCACAGATCTGGCAGGTAACAGACTTGATTCAGCAAAAATCAGAACTATGGATCTGACACCACCTTCAATTAATATGACTTTGGCTCCTGTAGGGCAGAATAAGATTTATGTTATGTTCTCTAAGAAACTGGAACTGGAAGCGGTTTCACTTCAGACTTCTGATGGTTCTGTTACAACAATGGATCCATTAAGCGAAGCACTCCCAAGGGCTTTTGGACTTTATACAATCCAGGATGGAGGAAGCCTTACAGAAAGTGAAGGAAATAATATTGATTCATCAGTTCCGGCTCGAATCCTCTACCAGAATAATAATTACATGGGTATTGAGCTGACACTTAAACAGAACGTAACTTACGAAGATATTATGAATCTTTATCTTGTAGTGAAAAAAGAAGAAACTCATTATAAAGATCCTGTAATTGACCTTTCTACAACTTACGCCACATTCATTCAGGATGATACTGGAATTGGAAATTATGTATCTGCTTTCACCGCTCATGCGTTAAGTGATTTTGCGGTTAATTTGGTAAATCCACTTTATGCCTATAATGAAAACTTTGATGACGGCGATTCAAAGATTCATACAGGACTTTATGGTGAAGGAAGTTTTGGTGTACATGATTTTAATGAAGAGCAGATGAACTTTGGTTCTTTGATTGCTAAAGAAGAGATTCATGTAATTGCTTCAGTAAATGATGAGAAGTTATTGAATCAGAACGAATTTAATGCACGAATCTATATAGATAATTCACCGGATGAAAAATCTATTTCGACCGAATATAATCGGGCTGCAGACACAAAGCTTCGTGTGTGGCTTCCTGAAATTGCTGGCGCAAAAACATTCAGTCCAATTGCAAATGCGGGAAATACAGATTACTTTGTATTTGACAGTACTTTTGTAAGGCCTGGTGATCTTTCGGAAAATCTGGATTTCAAAATTTCAAAATCTGCTAGTGAGACCTGGAATGCGGGTGATCAGATTTCATTCTTATTTGGACTTACAGATAAAAATGGAAATCCTTTGAAAGTGGTGCATGTTCCTGTGTTTGATTATTCTACAGAAATTTTCAGTCTTTTAGATACTTACCCAATGTTTGCACTTCGCCTAAAAACACCTGGAGATTTGAGTTCTCTTGATCTGTGGTCTATAAGACTGAGAGATATCATTAACCAGAAAGGTAATGTTACTATTTTGAATAACGTTATCGATTCTGCAAAAGGTGAAAAAACTGTTGTAAAAATCGACAATCCTAAAGCAGGAAAAGTTGATATTATTGTTATGACTCTGGATGGAAACGTAATTGATTATTTGAATCACGGAAATCTGGAAGAAGGAACAAGTTATTTTACCTGGAACGGTCGTAACAGAAGCGGTAAAGCCTGTGCACGTGGAATGTATTTTGTCCGTGTTATTGGAAATGGATTTGATGAGACTCGAAAAGTGATGGTGGTTAAATAATGGCGGAAGAGAAAAAAATTAAATTGATAGCCGGACCTATGGCCACTATCAGTCACAGAGCTTATAGAAACCTGGTGGAAAAGTTTGGCGGATGTGATGAATATTTTACAGAAATGATAAATGCTGGAAGTCTTCTGGCAAACAGTCATTTCGAAAAGTATTATATTGATCCAGCGCCTGTTCCAGAAAAATTAGTATGGCAGCTTACAGGTCATGATACAGGAAAGATGATTCAGACTGCTGAAATTTTGTGTAATCTTCCTGGCCTTGGACTTGATCTGAATATGGGCTGTTCTGCTCCGGATATTTATAGATTCGGTGCGGGAATCTCATGGATGATAAAGCCCATAGAAGAAACTCGTGAACTGGTAAAGGGAGTTTCAGAAGTAGTGAAGGGAAGAAAAAGGTTCTCTGTAAAGCTCCGCCTGGGCGACGATGATTTTACCGACGAAAAATTTTTCTCTTTTACAGATATGCTTGTTTCAGAAGGAGTAGAACATCTTACTCTCCATCCTCGTACAAAAAAAGAAAAGCTTGTACGACCTCCCAGATATCACTATGCAGAAGATTTGAAGAAACGTTATGGTGATTCCATCTCTGTTTATGTTAATGGAAATGTTAAAGATAAGCCTTCGTTTGAAGCTGCTTTACGTTCTTGTCCTTCTGTAAATGGAGTTATGATTTCTCGGGCAGCAGTTCAGAAACCCTGGATTTTCCGTCAGCTTTCTTCTGATCAGGAAAAAATAGAAGTTGATTTAGAAAAGCTTGCTCTGGAATATATTGATGATATCCAGTTGTACCAGCCAGAAGAATTCTGGAAAACCAGATTGCAGCGATTCTTTACATATTATTCCGCAAACTTTCAGTTCGGACATTATGCTCAAAGCCAATGGATTAATGCAGATTTTTCTTCCCCAAACAACGAAGACCTCCGCTCCCGAATCCATTCCTTTTTTGAAAAATGCCCTGACGAGCGCCTTAAGTTGATATAATCATTCTTCAAATCTCACCCAAACAGTTCCCTTTCTTCCCCCAAAATTTCGTCTTTCCCCAAACATTTTTCAAATCTCACCCAAAAAAAAGCTGTCCCCCCATCCGGAAGAACAGCCCCTTCATATCTCTTAATTATTAATTATTAATTATTAATTATTAATTATTAATTATTAATTATTAATT
>JAKSTM010000020.1 GCA_024402565.1 Treponema sp.
CGAATCCTGTCATCCCGAGTAAAATTAGGAGCTGAAAAGCTCCTTTTTTTATTTAACACAAAGTAGAGAAAATTGAAAACGCAGGATTCGAACGGTTTTCTGCGCGTAAAAATGCGATGAAGGAGCATTTTTACGGAGAGGCGCCAAGGATGTCGCCGACAGCAGAAAACAGCGGGCGGAAAGGAGCGGGAGGAATCCGCGACTGAAAGCCGAATCCTGGTAAGGCTTAGTATTAAGTCTGAAAATAAACAAAAAAGCCTGAAATTTTCATTTCAGGCTTTTTCTCTTAAGGCATTTTAGCTTTTAGTGTATTTGATTGTTTATTTGTTTTCAAAAAGCTTGTCGATGGATTTGTTGACTTCGTCGTGTTCTTTTGGGAAGTTTTCATCAAGGAATTCAAAGCATTGAACTGCTGCACGCTGAGCATGTTCATACCAAATAGAATACAATTCAGATTTTACTTCATCACCAGGGAAAGGTGCACCCTGAATGTCTGAAACCAGTTCGCGAAGCATTTTAACACATTCTTTTGTTTTTCTGTCTAACATATAAAACTCCAAATCGTTATCTACAATATCTCCAATTATATAGGTAATCTTAAAATATTTCCACTATATTCTGAATTTTTACTGCACATCATTGATTTTGCGGAAGACATCTCCTCTGAGGAAGAGCTATTGCAAATTCTAGTTGCAGCCGCATTAAGATCTTCAGGTTTTACTTTCAAGACGAGTTCCATAGCTTTATCAACTTGTTCTTGTGTCTGAGCAAAAAGGAGTCTGTTGCATTGTACAGCACCTTGGTTTTGAGGTGTTCGAGGCATAGCGAAATTTGAGTACATAGAAATAACTGCACATTCAGTTTCATCTTGTGTGAAGTTATGTTCTGAAGTTTCCTTCAATGCTTCTTCAAAAATAGGGAATGATGTACTTGGGTCAGGATCTCTGTAAGTTGTCATTATTCCAACTTTTTCTGCAGCATCGCAGCTTATGGAAGCACCGTAACAGCCGTGAACTGTGCGAAGTTTCTCCCAGAAGGTATGAGTATTAATCCATTCACAAAGTGTGCTTTCGGCAGCAAATTCTGGAGTTATTGAACCGGCATTTTTAAAAGCTTTTGCTGCATATCCGACTTGTGTGTCTGCAGGAATAATATCCATTTCCGATTTGTTAAACTGTAGGATATATTCTTTTAATTCTTCTACAGGAATTTTATTTGCTGGTTTTAATGGAGTAAGTTCTGCTTTTTTTATGAAATCAGGAATCAACTTTTCTGTGTGGCTCATAGAATCTGAATCTGCAATAACACGAATGAGACATCCTGCATCCTTGATTTTTTTATACATGGATTCAAATTTCGTAAGCATTTTTCCAGCGTCATTTTCTTTATATTCAATTCCATGTTTGATTTGTGTTACACCGTAAAGCAGTTCCTGAATAATACTTCCACGACTTTCGGATAATTGTGCGCGTTTTGAACAGAAACCAACACCGCCACCTACAAGGGCAGACTTTCTTTCAGAAATACATTCACGGATTAATGTTTTCATTCGGGCTTTGTCTGTGAAATTTATTCCGGTAAGGATGTCTGAAAGAAGTTCAATTCCTTCTTCGATTCTTTCATCAAGAATTTTCATGGTAAAGTAAATCCATTCACGACCTATGAAGTTCTGATCTTCATGTTGTTTTATGAAATCTTTTGCCAAATGATTGTCTCGGGTTGTGCCTGCTAATCCGTCTGTTGTTACGTCACCTGCAATTTTATTTGCTTCCAGAATACACTGATCCCATTTTTTTCCTTTCCAACCCAGGTCAAGAATTGAGTCACTAAAAAGAGGTAGATCAATAAACTCTTCGGCTGTTATGGAATCAACAGGAAAGTAAACAGAAAAATATATGATTCCGTTTGTAGGTTGAATAGATTTCTGGAATGTTATTCCGTTCACATTTTTGATTTCCGGAGTCTTAAGTTTTAAATCTGTTGGAAGCTCGGAAATTTCCAGTCGTTTAAGGCACTTTAAGTTTTCTTCTGAATCAGGAGTTTCCTGATATTTGTGAAGGATTTCAAGATCTTTTTTTAATTGTTCTTTATCCAGATTTTTTTCTGCTTTTTCCAGACGTTCTTTTTCCAATGCATCACGGTTTTGAAGATGTTTTTCTGAAGGTTCTACTGTAATGAAAACTTTTCCATTTTCGTTTATGAAATATTTTTCCATGAGATGACGGAAATAGTCTGGATCATTTTTTAGATCGTCTTTTACTTTTGAGAAAGCCTGGAGAGGGGTGAGCTGATCAGCAGGATGAATACCATAATTCCAGCTGTCCATTACTTTATTCATAAGCTCCAGCGCTTTTGGTCCGTTATATCTGTTTTCTTCGCGGAGTGCAAAATCAATAGCCATAACTGTAGCATCGATTTCGTCTTTTGTGATTCCTTTTTTATAAATGTCGGAAAGGGCTTTGTTTATGAATTTTTTTACTTTGCTTGTATCTTGTTTTTTTACTCCGATTAATCCAAGACAGAAAAATCCCTGACGTTCCTCTGTTATTTCTCCACAATAAACATCATCCCCAAGACCTGATTCTTTAAGAGCTTTTGTAAGTGGTGAAGAGTCAGAGCCACAAAGAGCTTCGATAAGAAAATATTTTTCCATGGCTGGTGAACCTGAATAAGAACAGACTCCAGCAAAACAATCATCTGGTCCGGATTTTGGGCCATAAAAATGGAAGTCACCGGAGAATTTATAGTCGGGAGTAATTTTTGTGAGTTTTCGAATTTCTGGCCTTACAACAGGAAGTTCAGAACCATGATTTGGATGATCTCCAGTAAAGTTATATTTTTTTTCTAATCGAGAGATAAAGTTTTCTGAAAGATAATCCAGCTGTTTTTCTGTAGGAATATTTCCGCACATATAGAAAAGACAGTTATCAGGAGAATAATAGGTTTTGTGGAAATTCAGGTATTCTTCATAAGTGAAATCTGGAATTTCAAGAGGGTCTCCACCTGATTCATAAACATAAGTCGTTCCAGGGAACATCGTCTTTCCCATGCTGCCGTAAACGGTTCTGTAAAAATTTGAAAAAGAACCTTTCATTTCATTATAGACAACACCCTGAATTGATGTTTTATTCTGATCGTCCAGTTCGTATCGGTGAGCTTCCTGCATGAATGTATTTTTAGAAAGATTTGGGAAAAATACGGCATCAGCATAACAATCTAAAAGATAGAAATATTGTTTTTCAATCTGACTTGCTGCTGGATAACAGGTTTTATCTGGATATGTCATAGCATTGAAAAAAGTGGTAACACTCTTACTTGCTGCAGTGATAAAAGGTTCTTTTAATGGATATTTCTCAGATCCACAAAGAACAGAATGTTCCAGAATATGTGGAGCACCTTTCGAATTTGAAACAGGGGTCCTGAAACAGAAGGCAAAAAGGTTTTCTGGGTCATCCTTTAAGAGATGGAAAACTTCAAGACCGGTTGTTCGGTGGCGTAAATAAATACCTTTGCATTTGTAATCAATAACATCGGTAACATCGATAACGTAAAAATCTTTGTAAATATCACCTTTTTTCAACATAAAAACTATTATACCATAAATAATGAAGTTTATGGAAAATGGTTGAAAATTATGATGTTATATTTATTTTTTACTTAAACTAACCCTTGTTTTTAACTAAAATTGAGATATAATGAACTTATGGAAAAAAGATCAAAAGTTCGCCTTTCTGATATCGCAGAAAAGTTGAATATCAGTACAGTTACTGTTTCTAAAGCTCTTTCAAATAAAGAAGGAGTAGGGGACGAATTAAGAAAGAAAATTAAAAGTCTTGCTGAAGAAATGGGCTATCATGTAAAAAAATCTGGGGATTTTGGTAAGTCTATTACAGGAAATATCGGGATTTTAATTCCTTCTAGATTTTTTGCACCATCGTCATCGTTTTATTGGTATCTCTTTAATGGTCTTTCAACAGAACTTTTGAATAAAAATTATTATGCCATAATGGAACTCCTTTCACCTGAAGATGAAAAGAATCTGGTTCTTCCACATATGATTCAAGATAATAAAGTGGATGGAGTGATTATTCTTGGACAGGTTTCCAATGAATATCTTGATTTTATAAACGACTCCTATGAAAATTTCATCCTTCTTGATTTTTATACAAATAAAATGAATCTGGATGGAGTTTCGGATGATAACTTTTATTGTTCATATCTTCTTACAAGTTATGTTATTTCACAGGGACATAAGAAACTTCGATTTGTAGGAAACTTTGAAAGTACTTCGTCTATTCGTGACCGTTTTATGGGATTTGCAAAAGCATTAATGGAAAATGGGATGGCTGTAAGTAAGGATGATATTATTAAGGATCGTGATGAAAACGGCTATAGCGTTCCTTTGGAACTTCCTTCTGAACTTCCAGATGCGTTTATTTGTAACTGCGATGAAACAGCCGCAATGATGATTCAGACACTTATGGAAAAAGGTTATAAGGTTCCACAGGATGTTTCTGTAACAGGTTTTGATAATTTCCTGGCAGCAAATAAAACTCCAGTTCCTCTTACAACTGTTTCAATTAAGACTGAAGATACAGCTAGAGTAGCCGCCGAACTTATAATCAATAAGGTAACTGGACAGCCTTATATTCAGGGACGTCATCTTATAAGCGGTACATTGGTAATCCGAGAGTCAGTACGACAACGTTAGTGATTTGGGTTATTTGAAAAACCAGTTCAAGTTATAAGTCCTTTTTTCTAAAATAATCTTGTCGATTTAATTTTATCTTAGTATTTTCATAATATGGATTACAGCAAATTTACTATTAAATCACAGGAAGCTCTTCAAGAGGCCTCTTCACTTGCAATGCAGAATGACTGCCCTGAAATCAGCGGGGCTCACGTTCTTGCTTCTCTTTTAATGCAGGAAGAAGGTCTTGTTTCTCCAATTGTAGAAAATGTAGGCGTAAATCCGAATATGCTCCTTTCGGATGTAAAATCACTTTTATCATCTCTGCCAAAGGTTTCAGGCTCAGCAAATGTTTACATGAGTCAGGAACTTCAGAAAATTATTTCCAAGGCAGAAAAGGAAATGGATTTTCTGAAAGACCAGTATCTTTCAACAGAGCATATCCTTCTTGCCATGACTGAAAGCGCAGGGCAGACTGGGGATCTCTTGCGTAAAAACGGAATAACTCATGACGCGGTTCTTAAAGCACTTAAGTCGGTTCGCGGAAATCAGACTGTTGATTCAAATGATCCGGAAAGTAAATCCCGTACTCTTGAAAAATATACCCGTGACCTTACTGCTCTGGCCCGTCAGGATAAGATTGATCCTGTAATCGGGCGTGATGAAGAAATCAGACGGGTTATGCAGGTTCTTTGCCGCAGAACAAAAAATAATCCTGTTATTATCGGGGAACCTGGAGTTGGTAAGACTGCCATTGTAGAAGGCCTTGCACGCCGTATTGCAAGCGGTGACGTTCCTGAAAGTCTTAAAGACAAACGCCTTCTTTCACTTGATTTAGGAAGCCTTGTTGCAGGTGCAAAATTCCGCGGCGAGTTTGAAGAACGCCTTAAGGCACTTATTCAGGAAGTAACAAAATCTGACGGAAGAATTATCCTCTTTATAGATGAACTTCATACTTTGGTCGGGGCAGGCGCTTCAGAAGGAAGTATGGATGCATCGAATCTTTTGAAGCCTGCTTTGGCCCGCGGTGAACTTCGTGCCATCGGTGCAACAACCCTTGATGAATACAGAAAGTACATCGAAAAAGATGCCGCCCTCGAGCGAAGATTCCAGCAGGTTTACTGTGCAGAGCCGACAGTTGAAGACACCATAGCAATTCTTCGCGGTCTTCGTGACAAATATGAAATTCATCACGGGGTAAGGATTGAAGACGAAGCCCTTGTAAGTGCAGCAACACTCAGTAACCGTTACATTACAAACCGCTTTATGCCTGACAAGGCAATTGATCTGGTTGATGAAGCTGCAAGCCGCCTTAAAATGGAAATTGAAAGTCAGCCTGTAGAACTGGACCGCCTTGAAAGAAAAATCCTTCAGCTGCAGATTGAAAAGCAGAGCCTTTCAAAAGAAGATGATCCTGCAAGTATTGAACGTCTTTCAAAACTTGAAAAGGAACTTTCTGAAATTACAGGCCAGCGGGACGCCATGAAACTTCAGTGGCAGAACGAAAAGAATTCTATCAATAAAGGACGTGACCTTAAAAGTCAGCTTGAACAGGCAAGATTCGAAGAAGAAAAATATACGCGCGAAGGAAACCTTGCAAAGGCTGCCGAAATCAAATATTCAGTTATTCCGAATCTTGAAAAAGAACTTGAAGCGGCTCTTGCTGCAGAGGCAAACGGTGGAGCTGCTGGTGAAGGTGGTGCAGGTAACACAGAAAAACTCCTCCGCCAGGCTGTAACCGAAGAAGACATTGCGAAAGTGGTTAGCTCATGGACAGGTATTCCTGTTGCAAAAATGATGAGCGGAGAAAAGCAGAAATATTTGGAACTCGAAAAGGTTCTCCATAACAGAGTTGTGGGACAGGATGAAGCCGTGCAGGTTGTAAGTGATGCAATCCGCAGAAACCGTTCAGGACTTTCTGATCCTAACAGACCTCTTGGAAGCTTTATGTTTATCGGGCCTACAGGCGTTGGTAAAACAGAACTTGCAAAAACTCTTGCTGATTTCCTCTTTAATGATGAAAAGGCTTTGACCCGCATCGACATGAGTGAGTATATGGAAAAGTTCAGTGTGACCCGCCTTATCGGGGCACCTCCGGGATACGTGGGCTATGATGAAGGCGGCCAGCTTACAGAAGCCGTTCGCCGCCGTCCATATTCCGTTATTCTTTTTGATGAAGTTGAAAAGGCACACCCTGATGTTTTCAATGTGCTTCTTCAGGTTCTGGATGACGGACGCCTTACCGACGGTCAGGGAAGAGTAGTGGACTTTAAGAACACAATCATCATCATGACAAGTAATCTTGGAAGTGATCTGATTCTGGAAGCTGAAAGTGCAGAACAGGTTCAGAATCTAAAGCCTGCTGTTTCAGAACTTCTCTTTAAACATTTCAGACCTGAGTTTTTGAACCGAATTGATGAAATCGTTATGTTCCAGCGCCTTGGAAAAGACCACATCAGAAAAATCGTTCGCCAGCAGCTGGACCGTGTATGCCGCCGCCTTGAAGACCGCCGCATATCAGTTCAGTATGATGATGAAGTGGTGGACTTCCTTTGCGACAAAGGTTATGAACCTGCCATGGGTGCCCGTCCTGTAAAACGTGCAGTCCAGAATTATGTGGAAAACAATATGGCTCGCGTAATTCTTGGCGGAAACGTAAAAGAAGGAGATGTCCTTACACTTTTGATCGAAAATAATGAATTAAGAATTAAGAATTAAGAATTGATAATGAATAATTGTCCATTATCAATTGTAAATTATTATCGTTTTGTTACCTTGCTTCGTAAATCATACAGGTAGCGCTTAATCTTCTGACTTGCCGTTTTTTCAAACTGCTTGATTGTTTCAATGCGGTCAATTTTTGAAGATTTGTTTACCTGTTTGTTTACGAAGAATTTTATTTCATTCATGATGACTTCTTTCTGGTAAGCGACAGCATCTGTAATATCTTCTTTTTTTTGTGCGGCTTTTTCAGAAAGATCTTCCTTAAGGTCAGAAAGTCCTTCTTTGATTTTTGAAAGGGAAATATCAGAAAGAGAAACTCGTTTACGGGCTTCTTCTTCCAGTTTTTCTTCGTCCATCTGAAGAAGGGCCACAAGACCGTTGTCATCTTCTACTACAAGACTTTCGGCAACAAGAGGATGTTGGTTCAAAATGAATTCGATGTCTTCTGGGTAAATGTTTTCACCGCTGGCAGAAAGAATCATATTTTTTGAACGTCCTTTTAGGGAAAGTCGTGGTTCTCCATGCCATTTTTTAATAATTCCTAAGTCACCTGTTTTGAAATAACCAGGTCCACATGAATCATTTTCTGTAGTGAATGCAGCCTTTGTTAATACATCATCTTTATAGTAGCCCACCATAACATTAGGAGCTTTTGCTACAACTTCGCCAACACCTTCTTCATTTGGATTTGCGATCTGAAGATCAACGCCCGGAACAATTACACCGATAGTTCCGGGTTTTGTAATACGAACACCAGAACTTGCCAGAAGAGGTGATGTTTCAGTAAGCCCATAACCGATTGCATAAGGGAATTTTGCTTCCTTCATGAAGCGTTCAACCTTAGGATCAACCTTAGCTCCCCCGATTCCAAAGAACTGAAGGTGGCCGCCGAAAGTCTTTTTCAGAGATTTACCCGCAATGCTGTTCAGTATACGACGGAACATTGGAATTGAGTAAAGGAATTTTACGAATCCATTTTTTTCGAAAGTCGGAAGTACTTTGTTCTTGTAAATCTTTTCCATTACGAGAGGAACGGAAAGAATGATTGTAGGTTTGACTTTAGTAAATGCGGGAAGAAGGGAACTAACAACTGGAGGTTTTGCAAGATAATAGATGCATGCTCCGTTCAGAATCTGCATTAAAAATCCGATGGTGAATTCATAAACATGGCTGATTGGAAGGAATGAAAGTACACGGTCAAGTTTGTTTATGCGGTGTGTGTACTGTCCTTGGATTGCGGTCCAAACAAGATTCTTGTGTGTAAGAACAACCCCCTTACTTCGACCTGTTGTTCCGGAAGTATAAATAATGGAAGCAATATCATCTTCTTTTACTTCTACTTCGGGAAGGTTTATTTTTTTGATTTCCTCTTCGGATGGAACTGTTACCGGAGCTTTTATAACCGAAAATGTGTTTAATGATATAATTACTGGTGGAAGTGAATCTTGTATATCTGAAAGTTTTTTGTATAGAGTTTCATCTACCACAAGTGCATCCACCTGGCAATGTTCAAGAATTGCTTTTACTTCCTGAGAAGAAAAATCAGGAAGAAGTGGAACAGAAATCATACAACGGTTTACTACTCCAAAATAAGCAGTGCCCCAGGCAGGGCAACCTATTCCATAAAGAGCAATTTTTGCTTCCTTTTTAAGTCCTAAATAATGGAGTAATTTTGAAAATGTCAGGATATTTTCTGACATTTGAGAATAAGTTATTGGTTCATCATCTTTTAGAGCAAAGGCTAGAGCCGGACGATCACCGAATTTTGTAACTGAATTTCGTAAAAGTGAAGGAAATGTAAAAGTCCCTAAATCTGTAATTGTTTCCACAATATAATTATAACTCGTATATAAAAAAAGTGATAAAATATTTATAAGTTAGTGGAAATTACTGCTAGAAAAACTGATATTAACATACTAGAATACTACTAACGGTTATATCCGGAGGAAAATATATGAAAATTAACTCATCCACATCATTTTATTTTGAAGATACTGCTTTTTCGGGCGTTCATAAAATTGCTGAAAAAGTAATGCACGATATAGAACTTGTAACAGGAACTGCCCCTGCAAAAGGCGGTGAAGATTCTACAGTTATTTTCGGAACTGTGGGAAAATCAGCCATTATTGAAAATCTTGAAAAAGAAGGAAAAATCGACCTTTCCGAAGTAAAAGGAAAGCGTGAAGTTTACGGATTTTATGTTCTTGAAAACCAGATTGTGATTGCAGGTTCTGACAAACGTGGTACAATTTACGGACTTTTCCACCTTTCAGAACTGCTTGGAGTTTCTCCTTTAGTTGACTGGTGCAATATTAAACCTGTTCAGAAAGCTGAAGTTGAAATCACTTCTGACGATACAATGATTTCAAAAGAACCTTCAGTTCGCTTCCGCGGTTTCTTTATCAACGACGAATGGCCTGCCTTCGGCAACTGGTCCGGAAAAAACTTCGGCGGCGTAAATGCAAAATGCTACGAACATGTTTTTGAACTCCTTCTTCGTTTAAAGGGAAACTACCTGTGGCCTGCAATGTGGGCAAGCCGCTTTTCTGATGACGGTCCCGGACTTTTGAACGCAGAACTTGCCGACGAACTTGGCGTAGTTATGGGGGCTTCACACCACGAACCTTGCTGCCGCGCCGGAGAAGAATATAAATATCTTCGCGGTCCTGATTCCATTTACGGTGACGCATGGAACTTCATTAAAAATGAAAAGGGTATTACAAAGTTCTGGGAAGACGGACTTAAACGTAACGGAAAATTCGACAACGTTATTACAGTCGGTATGCGCGGTGAAGCTGATACTGCAATCATGCAGAACGCAACTCTTAAAGACAACATTGATCTTTTGCGCAATGTTCTTAAAACTCAGAACAGACTTATCCGTGAAAATGTTAATCAGAATCTTGAAGAAGTTCCACGCATGCTTGCCCTTTATAAAGAAGTTGAACCATATTTTTACGGCGACAAAAAAACAAAGGGACTTATGGGTGACCCTGAACTGGACAACGTAATCCTTATGCTCTGTGATGATAATCACGGAAACCTCCGTACAGTTCCTACAAAGGAAATGAGAAAGCATAAGGGCGGCTACGGTATGTACTATCATTTTGACTACCATGGTTCACCTTTCAGTTACGAATGGATCAACACAACTCATCTTGCAAAAGTCCGTGAACAGATGTGCGCTGCCTATGATTTCGGCATTCAGGATCTTTGGATTGTAAACGTTGGAGACATTCTTACAAATGAATTCCCGCTGAGTTACTTCCTGGATCTGGCTTACGATTACGAAAAATATTCTGATTTTGAAATGACTGCTGAAAAATACACACGTCAGTGGGTTTCAAAACAGTTCCCGGACTTCTCAAAAGAGCAGCAGGATGATGTAGCTTTCATTCTGAACGGATATACAAAACTTTCACACCGCCGAAGAACAGAAGCTTTGAACGCAGAAACATATCATCCTGTAAACTACGGTGAAAGTGATGAAACTCTCGCTCTTGCAGAAGATATCATGAACCGTTGTAAAAAACTTAAGGGCGAAGTAAGTGAAAAAGATTTCTCAGGTTTCTTTGCTCAAGTTTATTATCCTGCCATGGGAAATATGAACGTTCTCAAGATGCAGCTTCTTGCAGGAAAGAACCACTGGTATGCTTCCAACGGAATTCTTGCAGCAAATGATCTGGTTCCGGAAATTAAAAAATGTATAGAATTTGATCATGCTCTTGTAAAGGAACTTGACGCAGTTGACGGTGGAAAATATTACGGTCAGGGATGGAGCCAGCATATTGGTTTTAAACACTGGAACGAAGAAGAAAACCAGTATCCTGTTTATATGACTGTTGAACCTGCAGATAAAAAACGTCTTTGCGTCTGGGTAGAAGGAAATGACGAAGTGACTTCCGGCCTTGACTGGACAAAGCGCCGACTTTATTCTTTTGCTTTCCAGGACCCTGAATGTAAAAGCTTTGTACTGAATATAGGAACAGCTTCAAATCAGACAATACCATTCCGTCTGGAATGTGATCGTGACTGGATTTCTTTTTCTCAGAAAGAAGGAGATGTATCCGGTACAGAAATAAAGAAAATAGAAGTTTTTGTCGATCGTGAAAAACTTGAAAAAGACAATGATAAAGGCTGTTATGTATTTGTTACAAATGATGACAGAAGCGCAGGAGGCGTAAAGGTTCCTGTTTTTGTTGAAGCCGGTACGGCTCAGTGGGTTTCAAAAGTTACGGGATGTGAAATTCCGGAAAATACTATCTGTCAGAAAGGACCATATATCTCAATTGATGCAGCAGATTTCTCTGAAAGCTTTGCCGGAACAGATACAGAAGGTCGTGTTACCGGATTTGAAGTGCTTCCTGATTATGGAAAACTGAATTCTGCAGTAAAAGTAGAAAGTGTAACTTCATATTTCCGGGAAGATTTGAAAGATGCGCCATGCCTTAAATATAATTTCTTTATGACAGGTAAACTTGACGGTATTCTTAAAGTAGATTTTTACATGAATCCGTCAAACCCGGCAACTCAGGACAATTACTTCCGTTTTGGTGCAGCAGTAAACGGAAAAAAAGTACTTGTTGATTGTGTTGACGAGAATTTCCATGTTGGTGACAATCAGGAGCCATGGGGAACTGATGTTACAAACAATATCCGTGTAAAATCAGCTTACTTTGAATGCAAGGAAGGATTTAATACTCTTGAAGTTTATGCAGTTACTCCGAATTTCGTTCTGGAAAAAATCGTAATGTACACAACAGATTCTGAAAAATTTATAAAGAGTTCTTACCTGGGACCGAGATAAGTGTTGTCGAGAAAAGTGTAAAGAATAAATAAAAAGTAAAAGGTAAGAATTAAGAATTGCGGTTGGGCAATATGTAAATGCGAGCCGGTATGTGCAGGAGTGATAGATTCCTGAATATACCGGCTTTATTTTTGATTGATTTTAATTAGTCATCATATCCATTAGGATTCTGTGACTGCCATCTCCAGGAATCTTCACACATTTCTTTGATTCCATACTGAGCTTTCCAGCCAAGTTCTTTTTCAGCTTTTGCTGGATCCGCATAACATGTTGCAATGTCACCTGGGCGGCGGGCTTTGATTGTGTAAGGAATCTTAACTCCTGTAGCTTCTTCAAAATTATGAACGATATCAAGAACTGAATATCCGTGACCTGTTCCCAGATTATAGATACAAAGGCCAGCTTTTTCTTCAATTTTCTTAAGAGCTTTTACGTGACCTGTTGCAAGATCTACGACGTGGATATAGTCGCGGACTCCTGTTCCGTCGTGAGTAGGGTAATCATTTCCGAATACACCAAGCTCTTTAAGTTTTCCGACAGCAACCTGAGTTACGTAAGGCATAAGGTTGTTTGGAATTCCGTTTGGATTTTCACCCATTGTTCCTGATTTATGAGCTCCAATAGGATTAAAGTAACGGAGGAGAATTACGTTCCATTCTGGATCTGCTTTCTGCATGTCACTTAAAATTTGTTCCAGCATAGATTTAGTCCAGCCGTATGGATTTGTACACTGACCTTTTGGACATTCTTCTGTAATCGGGATGAATGCAGGGTCTCCGTATACTGTTGCTGAAGAAGAGAAAATAATGTTTTTACAGTTATGCTGTCTCATTACATCAACAAGAGTTAATGTTCCTGAAATATTATTTTCATAGTATTCCCAAGGTTTAGCAACTGATTCACCTACAGCCTTAAGACCTGCAAAATGAATTACAGAATCGATTTTTTCTGTATTAAAAACTTTATTTAATGCTTCACGGTCAAGAATATCAGCTTTATAAAATTTAACAGATTTTCCTGTGATTTTTTCAACTCTTTCCAGGGATTTTTCACTTGAGTTTACAAGGTTATCAAGAACAACAACATCGTAACCTGCATTCTGGAGTTCAACAACTGTGTGGCTTCCTATAAAACCTGCGCCACCTGTAACTAAAATAGACATAATTGCTCCTTAAAAAAATAAGTAACTAAATAATATCATTTGGAGATTTGTTTGTATATTACTATAAATCAGGACAGTATCGGGTAAAAGAGTCCGGGAAGTCGTAATCTATCAGGGTGTGATATGTATTTCCGTTAATTAAGTTTTTTTTGTAAGTTTCCTTAAGGATTTTTGCTCCACCGATTATATAGATTTCTTTTTCAGGCAAAGATTTGCAGGAAGTTATGGCATCTTCGATTGTTGGAAAAAAGTTCCATTCTGTTTCTGAAAGTTTGGAATCGTTCCGGCGGTTTACATTTCTGTCTATGACTATATTTATTCGGTTAGGAAGCGGGGCGGGAAAAGTTTTGAAGGTGTTATACCCCATGATGATTATGTTTCCCGTTGTAAGTTTTTTGAAAAGCGCCATGTCATCCGCACACTGTTTCTGGATGTTTTCAGGAAGATCTGTACGGATGCGGTTTTCAGGAGTGCGCCAGGGAAGTGAGCCGTCTTTCATGCCCATTTCCCCGTTGCGGCCTGTGGCGTATAAAGCGTGAATCATTTATTTAAGGTTTGCTTCTATTTGAGGTTTGCTTCGATAAATTTCAGCTTCAGGTCTTTGAGTCCTTCTGTTACAGAAACCTTGTAAACGTGAGGATTCAGAATACGTTTGTATGAAGGGTCCAGTGCTGCCAGGTCTTTTTCCATGTTCTGGCGTGCAATGATAAGCTGTTCTTTTTCAGGCAGGCGAGGCAGAACTCTTTCACCTTTTGAAAGGCGTTTTTTTAAGAGAGGTTCAACCTTAGCTGGCTTTGCCACAAAAGAACGGTAGTCTACCATTGTGTGGAAGAAGCGGCTTTCTTTTCCTTCTTCAACAGTTTCGTTTTCCAGGGAAAGAATGTCGGCAATTGCCATACCGTTTTCGTCGTAAAGGCGGTAAGAGTTTTTGATTCCCGGGTTAGTTGTTTTTGCAGGGTTATCGCTGAACTTCATTGCAGGTTCAAGCTTGTTTGATGCAGCATCGTGACGGGCTGCCAGTTTGTAAACGCCTGTGAAGGAAGATTCGTTTCCGCCTGTTACCATGTGAGTTCCAACACCCCATGAATCAATTGGTGCGCCACCTGCAACAAGAGTTGTAATGATTTCTTCTGTAAGTTCATTGGAAACACAGATTTTTGCCTGAGGGTATCCGGCGCGGTCCAGTTCTTTACGAACTTCGCGGGTAAGGTAAGAAATGTCACCTGAGTCCAGACGAACACCGAATCCGTATCCTTTCTTAACAAGTTCGCCGCCGGCGATGATTGCGTTTTTAATACCGCTCTTAAGTGTGTCGTATGTGTCGATAAGGAACACTGCATTCTGAGGGTAAATCTTTGCGTAAGCACGGAAGGCTTCAAGTTCTGAAGGATGGCTCATAATCCATGAGTGTGCCATTGTTCCCATAACAGGAATGCCGTATAGTTTTCCGGCCAGTGTGTTTGAAGTACCTGCGGCACCTCCGATGTAGGCGGCGCGGGTAGCACTCATAGCTCCGTCAGGTCCCTGTGCACGGCGAAGACCGAATTCCATAATCGGGGTCTTTTTGCTTGCAAGCCAGATGCGGGCAGTTTTTGTTGCGATAAGGCTCTGGAAGTTGATGTGGTTTAAAAGCATGCCTTCGATAATCTGTGCCTGAATGAGAGGAGCGTGGATGCGTACAAGTGGTTCCTGTGGGAAAATCACTTTTCCTTCGTCCATCATGTAAACGTCACCTGTGAAGCGGAAATCCTTCAGGTAATCCAGGAAGCCCTGTTCGAACATGTTGAGGCCCGAAAGGTATGCAATGTCTTCTTCAGAAAAACGGAAGGAAGTAAGTACATCGAGGAAAGTTTCCACGCCGGCAAGAACTGAAAATCCGCCTTCGAAAGGATTCTTTCTGAAGAACATATCAAATACTACTTCATGGTCCATGTTCTGTTTCCAGTAACCATGTGCCATTGTGAGTTCATAAAAATCTGTAAAAAGTGCTGAATTGATTGTGCTGTTTTCTATTACTTCGTTCATAATTTTATTTTAATGAAATGCTGATTTATGAGCAAATATGCTTTGCTATTTTAAGAAACTATCTATACTTACAGTGTCTGTTGTCTTTTCAGGGTGCGGACGTTTGCAGTATTTGAAAGTGAAGCGTGCGCCTGTATATCTTCCAACAAAACGGCTTGCTGCTGCTTTGAATTTCCATTTAGAAGCATAAATTGCTGTCCTTTTTCCTTTCATGGCTTTTTTAAGACAATGTGCAACTACTTTATCAGCCGGTAAACCGTGGCGAACTTTTTCTCGAACTCCGCCTGATGCAACATTTGCGAATTCTGTAGAAACTGGGCCAGGACACAAGGCGCATACGCTGATTCCTTTATCTTTTAGCTCTGCAGCAAGTGCCATTGTAAAACTTAATACGTAAGATTTTGTAGCTCCATAAACCGCAAAATCTCCTAAAGGCAAAAAGGAGGCAAGGCTTGCAGTGTTAATTATATGTGAACCTTTTTTCATGTAAGGAAGACATACTCCAGTAAGTCCTACAAGGCTGGTACAGTTCAGATCAGTCATTTCCATTTCGCGGTCAACATCTGTTTCGTCAAAAGGACCATAAGTTCCGAATCCTGCATTGTTTATCAGCTTTGTGATTTCAATGGAACTTTCCATTACTGATAGTTTTTCGTTTTCATCTTCCAGATATTTTTTGAATTCATGGACTCCTTTCTGCCCTGATATATCCATTGGGACCGCTCTGACTAAATCAAAATTTTTAGTCTTGTTAATTTCTTGTGCAATTTCTTTAAGCTTTTCTTCTCTACGGGCGATAATCCAGATTTCATCTTCTGTATTCATATCAGCAATCTGCTTTGCAAATTCTACACCCATTCCGGAACTTGCTCCGGTTATAACTGCTATTTTCTTCATGTGTTCTATTATAATGTGATTTTATGTATACTTCCAATATGAAAAAAATGTTACTGGCCTTGTGCGTCATTTCTGCAACTTTTAATTTTGCTTTTTGCAAACCAAAGATAATTGATAAAAAACAGACAAAGAAAGAATTGAATAATCGTAAGTTTGCACTTTCGGTAAATGATGAAATAAAATTTATTAAAAAAAATAATGAAAATAATCTGAATGATTTTCTTAATGGAATGTCTCTGGAAGAAAAAGTCAGTCAGATGTTTATTATAAATCTGGAAGGCAATAAAAAATTTAAACCAATTGATCGGATGAATGGAAAGCCTTATGTGCCAGGAGGATATTTATTTTTCTCTTATAATTTGGGAGACACTCCTTCCGAGGTAAAAGAATTCACAGATGATATAAAAACGTATTGTGAAGAAAATGATATCATTCCTCCTTTTCTTGCAGTAGATGAAGAAGGGGGGTGGGTTCAAAGATTAAAGAAATTAGCAGGAAAACTCCCAAGTCAGGAAGAAGTGGCATTAACAAAAAGTATTTCTGACGCATATGAAATGTATTTTGAACATGCAAGAAAAATGAAAGATATGGGATTTCATATGAATCTTGCACCCGTGGTTGAAGTTCTTTCAGATTATAATAAAGATTTTCTTGATGGAAGAAGTTTTGGAAATCTTGAACAGACCATTACTTATTCAATGGCAGAAATGAATGGATATCAAAATAATGGAATTGCATGTGTCCTTAAGCATTTCCCAGGAAATACAAATACAGATCCTCACACGGGGCTTCCTGAAATTACTTTGTCAAAAGAAGAAATGGTATCTGCATTGATTCCGTTTGGAAGAACTGTGAATCTGAGACCTAAAGCTGTATTAATGAGCCATGCACGAACTCAAGTTATAGATGAAGAAATACCAGCTTGTTTTTCGTATACCTGGGTGACTGAGAAACTTAGAAATGAAATGGGTTTTGAAGGAATTATTTTTTCTGATGATATTTTTATGGGAGCTCTTTCAAAAAATGGATATCCGCCAGAAATTGCATGTGTAAAAGCGGTTGAAGCCGGTGTTGATTGTATTATGATTTCTGAAAAAAGATTTCTTAATCCTGCACAGGTTTTAATATCGAAGGCAAAAGAAGATCCTGCTTTTGCAGATCGCATAGACGAAAGTTGCCGGAGAATATTAAAATATAAAATAGAAGTTGGAATATGGCAAAACAAAAAAAATTAATTGGTGCAGAAGCTTTTGAAAAATATTATTTTGAACAGTATGGTGAAAGATGGGCGGCATTAAAAGCTTCTTTTACTAAAGAAAGTGATTATGCAGAGTTCCATATGGAAGGAACTTCGGAATCTTATTTTCTGGATTCAGCCAGTGTTCTGGCTGCTTTGCAGCTTCCAATTGAAAATGCATCGGAGCTTCTGGATTTATGTGCTGCTCCCGGTGGAAAGACTCTTGTTATTGCCAGTCGAATGAATCAAAGCGCAGTCCTCTCTTCAAATGAACGTTCCCCTGAACGTAAACACAGACTTTCTACTGTTGTTCAAAATTGTCTTCCATCAGATATTTCTGAAAGAGTAAAAACTTCTTGTTCCGATGGAGCTACATGGTGTACAAGACAGGTAGAGTGTTTTGATTCGATTCTTCTTGATGCGCCTTGCAGCTCAGAACGTCATGTTTATAATGATCCAAAATATTTGAATGTCTGGACTCCTTCCAGAATAAAAACTGTTTCTAATGAAGAATGGGCATTGCTTTCATGTGCATTCCGCCTGTTAAGACCGGAAGGATATCTTTTATATTCAACTTGTGCTCTGGCTCGGGATGAAAATGACGGCATGCTGGAAAGGTTACTTAAGAAATTTAAAGGACAGGTTCAGATAATGGAATGTACAAATTTTTCTGAAGAAAATTTGCCTGCCTGGATAAAAACAAAATTACCCGTACCTGAAAAAACAGAATACGGGTATCATGTTCTTCCTGACCAGTCTGATGGGGCAGGACCAATTTATTTTAGTCTGGTAAAGAAGATTAGAACTTCCCTCCACCAAGATTAAACAAAAGTTTTGCAGCTACTACAGGATCTTTGTCAAAATCAATCCAGGAAAGGTATGGACCGAAACTGATTTTTATTTCTTTTGCAGGCGTATAAGTCATCATAGCAGAAGAAATTAATGTTTCATTTGTAAAGTTTCCAATACAATATAAAGAAGCAGAAATATCATTCGAAATAATTTTTCCGAAGTTCACAGCTAAAGCGACATTGTGTCCATTTCTTTTTAATAAATCAAGTTGGGCTGCCTGGTCTGCATATTCCGGGAGTGCGGATAGTAATTTCTGTTGTTCTTCGATGACTGAATCTTTTTCTCCACTGTAATAGTACTGACCCATGAAAGTGATTTGTGGGTTTTTCCAGTTGTACATGAATCCTACGGTTCCTTGACCAAAGATAGTTTTATCTTTGTCGTTAACCCATTCTGAGTCTTGTCCAAATCCACAGACCGCTTCCCCGAATACACTGATTTTTTTGAAGATTGTTCCAGTTGTTGTGGCCATGATTTTTGGAGAACGGTTATATCTATACCAGGTTCCAAGTCCCAGTTCCCAGCCTCCTATTACAAATTCGCCTTTTGCGGCCAGTGCGGTGTTTCGTGCATAATTGTTTTCCAGGTTTGCGGATGAGAAATCATTATCCGGAATAATGTAAGCCCATAATGCATTTTGAGTTCCTGGAAAAACGATCTGTGTTCTAAGACATAAAGGCCCTTCAACTTGAATAGTAGGGTTTTCTGGATCTATTGCGGCGTTGATGACATCTGCTGGCGAGTAAAAATAACCTACACCCCAGGTTACTGTTTGCTTTCCGAAGCGGAATGCAACGTTGTCACCAAGAGAAAAATCAGAGAAAAGTTCCTTTACGTAAAACATGTTTCTGATGGAAAGATCAGTTGTGGTCATGACAGAAACAAAATCCGGTTTGTTCATTAAATCTCTGTAAGTGATAAGTTTCCCAGAAAGACTTGCATTTCCTTTTGTCACATAAGGATAACAAACTCCTGTTTTCATATACATTCGGAGATTTTCTGTTGGTCTTGCATCTAAAGTAATGCTGGCATCTGCTGTTGGTGTCAGGCTGGTTTCCCATAAGGCATCACCAAAATTTTTTCCGCTTGGAAAATTTGTTGTTGTCCCAAGGGACAGGTCAAAACTTCCCCCGATTTTTACACTGCCATTTTCAAAAAGGACACCGTGACTTAAATCGGAACTTTTATTTTCTTTGTCACTTTGAATGGCTTCTAATTCAACAATTCCCTCGTCGTCAGAAAAGAAGAAGTCATCATCAGAAAACTCCTGTGCAAAAAGAGCGCTTGAAATAAGAATTGCACTTACACAAAAAAATATCTTTTTCATTATTGCCTCTTTCTTGTAACTTAATTGAGTCCTTCCAGGTAGGCTTTTGTAAAAATCTTGTCTGGAAGTGTATCAAATGTAAGGTCGCTAATAATCTGTTGTGTCTGTTCGCCAGGGTTCAGTTCATCACGAACAATTGTGTGATAGCCAATATAGCCTTTGTCAGTTTTTGTGTATTTTGGAATAAGGGTTGTTCTCATGAGTCGTCCTGAAGCACTGAAGTCTGTTCGTTTTAAAACAAGAGGAATGTCCTTTCTGATGTAGTATTCAGATTTTTCATAAGCAGGGCCATTTGTGATTGCGATGAGTGTGATAACATAAACTTCATATTTTCCTAATGCTTCTTCACGAAGATCTTCCACTTTGTAATTTTTGCGCCATTTCTGGTCGTCATTACTCATGTCATCTACTTTCAAATCAGAATCTCCAAGTGCTTCTTTCAGTGAAGAATGTGAAAATTTTCTTCCAATCGGATCGTAAGCCCAGATATTATCACCTTCACGAAGGTATCCGTTACCTTTATCTGCTTCCGGAAATAATTGAACAATTGTGAAAGAGTCTTTTCCGATTCTTTCGAACATTTTATATTGAAGATTTTCTTTTGGCTTTCCTGGTTTTTCAATAATGATTGAAGCGGTGCAGGAATAGTCACCTTTATAGGCAAGCTGATTGTCAGCGTCTTCAATAATCTTAAATGCTTTTTCAGATATTTCTTTTGATGCTTCGGCAAAAGATAAGGTACTTAGAAAAAGTGTTGCAAAAATTAATAAAATTTTTTTCATCGGTCTTCTCCTGTGGAATGAAAAATTATTTTGAACTTCTTAATGCGTTGGCCGGACTTAAAGAAGCTGCGTTTTTTGCTGTGTTTCTTACAGCAAGGATTGTAAGGATTATCATCAGGACATATTTTCCAATCATAGATCCTGGTGATATAAGGTATGTCAGATGTCCGTTTCTAAGGAAGAAAGAAAGAGATTCATTCTGAATAGAAAAACGTGACACCAGGAACATTACAATTGTTGCCAAAATAAAACCGGCTACAGCTCCTATAAGGGAAAGAATTACTGCTTCTGTGGTGAACATATTTCCACTTTGTTTTCCAGTCATTCCTACTGCACGCATTGTTCCTATTTCGCGGATTCGTTCGTAAAGAATCATCCTATATGTATTTGAGATTCCAACCATTACAATCAGAAGAATAACAAGAAGAATACTTGTTGTTACTGAATGAACTACTGTAACCACAGTTTTAAGTTGAGGAACAGCATCATTCATACTGAAAGCAGTGTAAAGTGTTCCGTCTACAAGCATATTGTTAAGTTGCTTTCGGAATTGTCCTGTTGGATTTGTTGGAGATGCTTTGTATGCTTCCAATCGGCTGGTAACAGAGTTGCCTGATTTTCTGATTTCATCTTCTAAGGCTTGTGCAATCAGATTCTGACGGCTTTTATCTTTAAGTCCGATTGAGAAGTTTGTATATCCTCCCTTTGGAATTCCCACTAATTCATTTATTTCATCAATAGGAGCATAAATCATAAGTGAGCTGATGAGGGAAGGGTCTTTAATTATCAGTTGAACTGTAAATTCTCCTACGTTTTTTTGATTGGAAATAGTTGTGGTAGAGTAGAGAACTGTGTCACCAATCTGAAGGTTTAAAGCCTCTGCATTTTTCTGAGAAATGATAAGTGCATGGGGTTTGAAAACGTTCTCCAGTTTTCCGTCAATAATTATAAGGGAATTTAAGAGATAATCTTCTTTTGAGAAATCACAGCCGCTGATATTTCCGATTATTTTTTTGTTGTTAAAAATAATTGTTCCTGCAGAACTTGTTCTCTGTGAATAGTATTCGTGTTCGATGTGGTTTTCGTTGATAAGGTTTTCAATAAAATCCGCATCCCGGATTACTGCATTGTATTTTTTGTCCAGGTTGCCGTCTTCATCTCTTAAATGTTCCACTCCCTGGATAAATACGTTTCCACCGTTGAGCTGGGAAATCTGGTCTTCAAGACAGTCCACAGCACCACTTGCCAGACCATCAATTGCAGTAACGACAAAAAAGCCGAATCCAATTGCCAGAGCAAGCATGAAACTTCTTCTTTTCTGACGTGTAAGATTTCTTAATGCCAGAAAGACGGTTGTTTTTGCTCTGTTCATTTTGTTTATCATTTTACTCATATTACTCATCTCCCTGACTTAATGCTTTAAGCGGTGTGATTTTTAATGCAGCTGAAACTGGATATAAGTTTGCCAGGAGTCCTCCGATTGTAATGATAAGGATCGTTCTGAAGATACTCGAAAAGGTCGGAATGAACCTTAATGCTGCTCCTCCCAGAATCATTTTTGCAATGTCATTTGTTACAGTGATGTGAAATGAATTCAAAATTGCCATCATAATAAGTGCAAATACTGAACCTGCCAGACTTGAGAAAACAGTAAGGGTAATAGACTCTGTATAGAAGATTTTTCGTACAAAGTTTTTCTGTCCTCCCAAGGCGCGCATTGTACCAATTTCCCCGGTTCTTTCTATAACAGAAATAACCATTGTGTTCATAATGATTATGAGTACAACAACTGCAAGAATAATTACCAGGGCTGTAAAAAGAATAGAAATACCTTCTACTGAACTTGTGAAAGTACCAGACGCCTGTTTCCAGTCACGTGCAATGGCAGGAATATTTTTTTCTGCAAAACTTGCATTCAATTCTGCAATAATTTTATCTGCATCGTTTGGATGCTTTGTTTTCAGAAGAATATAATGCCAGGCTCCATCATCAACTTGGTTTAAATGATCGCGAAGGGAAGTGTCTCCTAAGATTGCGTCAAAGTCTTGGGAAATATCTCCCAGAACATTTATATCGTCATCAAAGTCAAAAAAGTCATCGCCAAATAAATCATCTTCTGAAAAACTTGTAATAGATGTATCGATATTTTCCGGAAGATCTTCTGTAAAGTTCGAACCGTAAGTCAAATCTGCAAATGCTCTTGTAAAGTTAGGGTCACCGTAAACAATGTTGAACATACAGGAATCTTTGTCAGGCTGTTCATAAAAACCTGCAATTACTGCTTCACGTAAAATCATATTGGAGTTTGCACCTGCCACAAGTATTGTGTCACCAATATTGATTTCTTCTTTATAGAAGTTTTTGAAGTTATTTTTTAAGCGTATATCAACCAGAATTTCATTTGTTCCGTATTCAGGCATGCGACCTTCGGTAATTTTTTGACCTGGGAACATGTCAAAATATGTGTCTTTTTCTCCTGCAAAAAAGAAAAAGACTGGAGCACTTATCATGGACTGATCTTCCATCTGGAAATCCATGAAATCTTTATTTCCTAAAATACCTTTTGCAGAAATTATTTTTGTAGCTTTTTCTATACCATTTGTTTCAGCAACTACTTTTTCTACTGCTTCCAGATCTGGAATTGCAGGAATTTGAGGCAGGTCTGTTATGTTAGAAATATTAGAAATGCCAAAAAGGTCCATCTGACAATTAGCTGGAATTGGAGCCGAAATCATGATGTCACCGGAATAATGAGCTCTAAAGTCTCTTTCCATTCCACGGTTTGTTGCTTCAAGAAAACCGTTTCCCAGCTCTACAATTGCTACTCCGACTGCAATAAATATGCCGATTATAAGGCTTTTTGTTCTGTGCTGCTTTAAGTTTCGCAGCGCCATGCGAAATATTACACCCATATATTATCTCCAGATTCTTGTTTTAGCGGTTACCAACGTTGTAAATGTCAGAACCTGTTTTATATTCATCTTCCCGAACAAGACCGTCAAAAATGTGAACAACATGGTTACACATTTCTACAATACGAGCGTCATGAGTAGAGAAAATAAATGTTGTTTGAAGTTCTGGATCTTTATTCAGTTCTTTCATAAGGGAAAGAATCTGGTTTGAGTTTTCACTGTCCAGGTTTGCTGTTGGTTCATCTGCCAGAATGAGTGGTGCTTTTGTAACAAGAGCACGTGCAATTGCTACGCGCTGACGTTGACCACCTGAAAGTTCTCCTGGTTTGTGTGTTTTCCAGTCTGCCAGTCCAACTTTTTCCATGAGGAAGTTAATCCATTCTTCTTTTTGTGCTTTTGTAAAATCATCAACTGCACAACGGGAATTTTTTTCTGATGATGAAAGGAGAAGGGGAAATTCAATATTTTCATAAACGTTTAAAACCGGAATAAGGTTGAAGGTCTGGAAAATAAATCCTAAATGACTTCTTCTTAATGCGGTAATACGTTTATCCAGTTTTGCAGGAATTGATGTCTTTATCTTTTTTCTTTTCTTTTTGTCATCTCCTGCAGCCCATTTGCCAGAGTCAATAATTGTATCGTCCAGGTTTACCCCTTCATAGATATCTGTTCCGTCAATAATGATTTTTCCACCAGAAGGAATATCAATTAATCCAACCATATTCAGAATTGTAGATTTTCCTGAGCCAGAAGGGCCTGAAATTGCTGCAAATTCACCTTTTTCAACGTTGAAGGATACTCCTTTTACTGCATGAACTTCCTGGTTTCCCAAAGGATAAGTTTTTTTGATGTTTTCAAGTGTTAATAATGCCAATTTGTGTTTCTCCTTGTATATTATTATATGGCGTATAATATTAATATAATAATAATATATAAAAAAATGAAGATATTTTAGATAAATTTAATATTTTTTTTGAGTTTTGGGTATATGTTTTGTTTTACAAATAATTATGTGATAAAATATAAATGGAGGCTTATATGAGTACACATATTAATGCAAAAGTTGGTGATATCGCACCTCTCGTTCTGCTACCAGGAGATCCGCTCCGAGCAAAGTTTATTGCCGAAAACTTTTTAGAAAACCCAGTATGTTATAATGAAGTACGCGGAATGTATGGATTTACCGGTACATACAATGGAAAAAAAGTATCAGTTCAGGGAACTGGAATGGGGCAGCCTTCTCTTTCTATTTATGTTCAGGAACTTTTTCAATTTTACGATGTACAGAAAGCAATCCGTGTAGGGACGGCAGGCAGTGTTAGTCCTGATGTACCGTGCAGAAGTGTTGTTATAGCAAACGGCGCCTGTACAGATTCAAGTCTTCAGACTTCTCGATTTGCATATCGGCATTATGCTCCGGTTCCTGATTTTGAACTTCTTGATACGGCTTATCATAAAGGGCTTGAACTGGGAATAAATCCCATTGTTGCACCTTGTGTTTCATCTGACCGATTTTATGAACCAAATGAAGATTGGAAAATGTGGGCAAAATATGGAGTTGCAGCGATCGAAATGGAAGCGGCAGAATTGTATACACTGGCGGCTGAATTTAAGCGTAAGGCATTGGCAATTCTTACAATAAGTGACAATATTGCAACAGGTGACCAGACTTCATCTGAGGAACGACAGAAAACATTTACCGATATGATGAAACTTGCACTGGAAACGATAACAAAGTAAAATAAATCAATTAATATTCGAGGTGGGATTATGAAACCAACATTACTTGTACTTGCAGCCGGAATGGGCAGCCGATATGGCGGAGTTAAACAGATTGACGCTGTAGGAAAAAACGGAGAATGTCTTCTGGACTTTGCATGTTATGATGCAAAAAAAGCAGGTTATGGAAAAGTAGTATTTATTATTAGAAAAGATATTGAAGCTGATTTCCGCACACGTCTTTTTGATCGTGTTGCTGCAAATTTTGACGCAGAATACGTATTTCAGAATAAAGACAGTCTTTTCACAGAAGAAGAAAAGAAACTGATTGGCGGTCGTGAAAAACCATGGGGAACAACACATGCTGTTCTCTGTGCTGAAAAAGCTATTAAAACACCATTTGCAGTAATCAATTCAGACGATTATTACGGTCGTGAAGCTTTTGTAAACCTTGGAAACTACCTTTCTACTGTTTCCAACGATTCAGGCGATCACGCTATGGTAGGATACGTTCTTGGGAATACAATGAGCCGCAACGGTTCTGTAAGTCGTGGAGTTTGTACCGTTGCAGACGAAAAACTTGTTTCAATCGTTGAAAATCTGAAGATTTATTACGACGAAGGAGACAAGATTGTTTCTGAAATAGACGGCGGAAAGAAACCTATGACAGGAAAGGAATGGGTAAGTATGAATCTTTTCGGATTCACACCAAAAGCTTTTGAACAGTTCAATTTGTCTTGGGAAGAATTCAAGAAAAACAGCATTACAGAACCAAAAAAAGAATGTCTTCTTCCAGTATCTGCATCAGAAATCATTCAAAATAATAAAGGAATTATTAAATTCTTTACATCCAGCGAAACATGGTTCGGAATGACATATCCTGAAGACCGTGAACTGGTAAAGCAGGAAATTGCAAACAAGATTAAAGCAGGATATTACCCTGAAAATCTTTGGGAAAATTAATGTTTGGTAAAAAAAAGAAAAAGTCCAGAGCATCTGACGCAGAAGCTCTGCAACAGGAAATCCTGAACGAAGAAAAACAGGATATGATTCAGGGGGTAGAAGACCTTTCCACTACAGCCGTTAAGGAAGTAATGGTTCCTCGCATAGATGTGGAATTTGTTTCGGTTGATACTCCACAAGATGAGCTTTTACAGAAAATTGTAGCTTCCGGGCATTCTCGTTTTCCGGTGTATTCCGATTCTATCGATAATGTTATCGGAGTTCTTTATGTTAAGGATATTCTGAAAGTTTTTGCCTCCGGAGAAGTCCTGGATTTGAAAAAAATCATCAGGAAAGCATATTTCGTTCCGGAATCAAAAAGAATTGACTCACTTTTGCGTGAATTTAAACGTCATCATCTTCATATCGCAATTGCTATAGATGAATATGGTGGAATTTCGGGTATCATCACAATGGAAGATATTATCGAAGAAATTGTTGGAGACATCCAGGATGAATTCGACAAAGAACACGAAGATATTCTTACAGTAGGTGAAAATATCTGGCTTTGTGATGCCCGTGTAGATCTTGATGACCTTAACGAGAAAATGGAAGCAGACTTTCCAAACGAAGAATTTGATTCTTTGGGGGGATTTGTCTTTGATATTTTCGGTAAAGTGCCTGTTAAATACGAAAAAGCTTCATGGAAAAACTATGATTTTATTGTTCAGGACATGGAAGGTCACCGAATTAATGTTATAAAAGTAATAAAAAAGGATACAGACGAAACAGATGAAAAATCGGAATAAGATGACCGCCTTTCTTTTGGCAGTTTTGATTTTTTCACCTTTGACTGCGAACGCACAAACTGTTTTTAAGAGTTCAAAAGCATCAAACGAAAGTGCCAGAAGCTTTTACGACAAAGGAATAGACGCTGAAAATGCTGAAGAGTGGGCAAATGCTACCCAGCATTATATGGAAGCTGTGCGGATTAATCCTGCGTATGCCGATGCCTGGTATCATCTGGCTCGCGTTTCTTATTTTCTTGGAGAACCAGATCTGGCGCTTCAATATCTTGTATCTGCTGAAAAAATCGAAAAAACTAATTCCAGAATATTGAATCTGAAAGGACTTATTTATCTTTCTCTTGGGCAGACAAAAGAAGCCTACGACATTTTTACTCAGATTCTGGAAGTTTATCCGAATGATGTGTCCGCACACTTTGGTCTTGCAGAACTCCAGCTTGCAGATGGTCGTTTCTCCGGGGCAAAAAAAGAATATGAAGAAGCATTAAAACGTCAGGGCGACAATAAAAAAGCACTTCTTTCTTTGGCTCTTTTGTGTGCATATACAAATGATTTTACTAATGCTCAGAATTATTTAAGAAGAGCCTTGAATTATTATTCAAGCGATCCAACTGTTCATTATCTTTCTGCAATTATGTCCTGCATGAAAGGTGATTTGCAAAATGCAGAAAACCAGGCAAGGATTTCGGTTGAATTAAACAGGAATTATACGGAAGGGTACAGACTTCTTTCGCAAATTCTTTTTTATGAAGAAAAATATGAGGAAACCATAGACCTTTGTGATTATCAGATTTCAAAAGATCGTTCTGAACCTTTGAACTGGTATTTAAAAGGGCTTGCTCAGAAAAGAATGGGGAATCCAGAAGCAGCTGTTGTTTCCTGGTCAAAAGGACTTGATATTTCCCCACAAGATGAAATTATGCGTATGACCATGGAACTTGAAGTTCGAGATACTCTTTCATTGGAAGATGTACGTCGAAAAAATTGGGCGAGTTATCATGTAAATATAGCAGATCAGTGCTCTGAACGATACGATGGAACAGGAGCCAGTTATGAATATCAGCGTGCTCTTCGTATTGATCCAATGAACCGTAAAGCTCGTATTGCTTATGCAAATATGCTTGAGTTGAATGGAATGCATGAACTTTATCTTGAGCAGCTGAAATTTGTCGAAGAGAATTCAAATTCTGGTTCAAAACCTGAATCTAAACTTGATGATATTAAGCTTTCAGATACAATCGAAGCTTATAATTCACTTCTTTCGGAAACATTAGCAAAGAAATGGAATATTCAGTCTTTTTACCTTGATAAAATCAGATGGAAGATAGCAGTTTTCTACGAAGATCGTCCTATGAATTTTGTTCATGCGGAAGCCGACCGCCTTACAGCTATGGCTGCCAGCGATATTTTTGCTGGAATCGCTCAAACTTCTGTAAAAACTCAAGGTTCTCCTGTGTCTGGTTATGGAGAAGCCTTCAGACTGGCCAGAACACAAGGTTTTGATTATTTTGTAATTCTGTCATTGGAAGAAGGTCGTGATGATATGACGCTGAATGCAACAATGTATTCAGCCAGAACAGGTACTGAAACTGAAAAAATGGCTTTTTATGCCACAGGAAATAATCGTTTTTCAACTGTTTTACGCCGATTCCGTACTTCAGTTCTGGAAAATCTTCCAGTCCGAGGCAAAATTATTAAAAGGAAAGCGAAATCAGTTCTTGTGGATTTGGGAAAATCGGAACATATAATTAATGGGGCTCAGTTCCAGATCGTTCGCAAAGGAAAAATTTCTACTGCAGATACCGGAACCGGACTTTCTTACAGAGAAGATGATATTCTTGGAACTATAGAAATCACCGATTGTGGTGAAGAAGTTTCGGAAGGCTTAATTTCAATTAATGGATTTTATGACAAAATCAACGATGATGATGAAGTTGTTTTAATCAGTCTTCCTGAATTGAATACAGATGCTGCTATTGATACCGCTCCTGTTGCTGACGCAAGAGGAAATGTGGTAGTAAATCAGAAGCCGGATACAGGAACACCTCTGAATACAGAAATCCGGAAGGCTGTAAGTCATCCTGCTATTCTTGAATTAATTCAAAATATCTACTAAATATTTCTGCACTTAGAATTCCAGGTGATCCAGAGAAGATTCAATCCATTTTTTTGTTTCTTCCGGGAAATATTCCTGGATTCTTACAAAAGCGCGAACAGCGTTTTCGTAATCTCCTGTGAAATAGTAAGATTCCCCAAGGTAGAAATATGAGCGCCTTTCAACTTCTTTTGTGATATTTGTTCCTGTTAGTTTTCTTAGCCTTACAATCGATTCTTCATATTCACCGGGAACAAAAGCCGTAGTTAAGATTTGAAACAGGTAATAAGCATCACCTCTTTCCGGCGAAACCATATCTTCTTCAAAAAAGTATGGTTCCAAGGTCTTTTTTTCTTTTCGACTTTTGAGCCCTAGATTTGAAGCTTTTTTGACAGCTTCAGAAGATATGGTGTTCTCACTTTCAGTCAGACCTTCAATTAAATCTAGAAAAGGAAGCGGAGTTTCTCGTAAAGTACCTTCTGAATATTTGCTTTTTGTTTCTTTTTTTTGAGATTGAGTAGTGTTCTTCTTCTTTCCTTCAACATGAACTCCTTTTACTGTAGCATTCATGGCTGGAAGAATAACTGTATAGCATTCATCAGTAAATGAAAGGACTGCGTAAAAATAATCGTTAAGATCTTTTACAGTGTCTGTGTAACCGGTTTCTGTCCCAGGAATATGAGCAACGTAAGTCGCATTATTTACATCGTCAAAAGTTGTAAATGGTTTTGTGTCTCTGTAGATAATATATTTTGTAACAGGTTTTTCTGGATTAACAGGATTTGTCCACATAAGGGTAATTCTAGCTCCGTTGGAATATTCTGCATAAATATTAGTAACAACAGGGCGATCAAAGGCAAAGGCAGTTAGGCAAAAAAGGGAAAAAATTGCTGCAATAATAGATTTCTTTGATTTAATTTTCATATTTAATATATCGGCATAATTTGCCGATAATTCTAGTATGAAAATTTTACGAAAAGCCTTGATTATTCTTCTGTTTTCTTCATCATTTCTTTTTGCAGATGAAGTTTACCAGGTTCAAAAGGGAGATACCCTTTATTCTATAAGCCGTAAATACCAGATTACTGTTGCTGAGTTGAGAACGGCAAATAATCTGAATGACAATGATGTTCTTAAAGCTGGTCAGAAACTTGTTATTCCTACTGCCGATATTGGTACTGCTGCCGCTTTGTCTTCGACAAATAAATCAGAAGCTTCAAATTCTGCAAAAACAGAAACTTCAGTGTATGTAGTTCAGAAAGGGGATACTTTTTATAGTCTTGCAAGAAATAATGGCATGACTGTACCGGAATTACTTTCCCTGAATGGTTTAGATTCCAATGCAGTGCTTAAAGTGGGACAGAAATTGAAAATCCGTAAGGCAGCAAGTACACCTGAAAAAGCGACTGAAATTTCTGTGAAACCAGTTGTTGAACCAAAATTGACAGAGAAAACACCCGATACAAGAACTTATGGTGTAACAACAACAGATAGTTCGACTTCATGGCCTGTAAAAAATCCAAAAATTACATATATCAATGGAAAAGTTAGTGGCGTCCAGCTTGCATGTCTTTCCAATGAGACTGTAGTTGCTGTTCGTGAAGGAACTGTAATGTACGTTGGTCTTTACCGTGGATTCGGGCAGGTTCTTTTTGTTCAGTCTAAAACAGGTCTGATTTATGCGTATACTGGACTTGGAAGTGTTTCTGTAAAGAAAGGGGACTATGTAACATTTGGAACTTCAGTTGGAACAGCCGGCGTGGATTCTATAAAAGGAACTCCTCAGATTACGTTCATGGTGTTCCAGAATGGAAAAGCAATGGATCCTGCAAAGGCTCCGAGAGGATGAGAATAATTCACAATTAAGAATTGATAATTGACAATTGATAATGGAGAATTATGTTAGAGGAAGGCTTTCTGTTCCGGCAGAAAGCCTTTTTTTTATAGGGGAAATTTGGTATAATAGTTCAATTATATTAAAATTCCGCTGCAAGCCGGTAGCGGTAAAGGAGATAAAAAATGGCAAACGAAAAAGATGAGCACGCATGTACTCTGGACAAAATCATCAGTCTTTGTAAAAGACGCGGTTTTGTTTATCAGGCTTCTGAAATTTATGGCGGTCAGGCAGGTGCATGGGATTACGGTCCTTTAGGCGTTGAATTCAAGAGAAACATTCAGAACGAATGGTGGCACTACATGACTCAGCTTCATGATGATGTTGTTGGACTTGATTCCGCAATTTTCCAGCACCACACAACATGGAAAGCTTCAGGACACGCTGATCACTTCTCTGATCCTATGATTGACTGTCTTGAATGTCAGGCTCGTCACCGTGCAGATAAAATGATTGAAGACTATGTAGCAGCAAATCCAGACAAAGACCCTGGAAAACCTGTTGATACAATGTCTCACGAAGAAATGGAAAACTACATCAAGGCAAATATCAACTGTCCTGTTTGTGGAAGCAAAGAAAGAAAATATACAGCAGTCCGCGAATTCAACCTTATGTTCAAAACATACCAGGGTCCAATCGCCGACGAAGCACACCTTATTTACCTGCGTCCTGAAACATGCCAGGGTATCTTCACTGATTTCAAAAATATCGTTCAGTCAAACCGCATGAAGGTTCCTTTCGGTGTTGCACAGGTTGGTAAATCTTTCCGCAACGAAATCATCTTCAAAAACTTCATTTTCCGTACTGCTGAATTTGAACAGATGGAAATGGAATATTTCTGTAAACCAGGTACAGAAGATGAAACATTCCAGAGATGGCGTGATGACCGCTGGAAGTTCTACCTGAAGTACGGTATTCCAGAAAAACAGCTTAAGTGGCACCACCACGATAAGCTGGCTCACTACGCTAAAGACGCTTACGATATTACATACAACTTCCCAATCGGTTTTGAAGAAATCGAAGGTATCCACTCACGTACTGACTTCGACCTTAGCCAGCACATGGAATACTCTAAGAAAGATATGTCTTACATCGATCCTGATGATCCTAAAAACCGCTATGTTCCATACGTTGTTGAAACATCTGCTGGTCTTAACCGTAACTTCCTTATGTTCCTTTGTGAAGCATACGAAGAACAGAATGTTGGAACAGATGGAAAAGACGATTACCGTACAGTTCTTCACCTGCATCCAAAGCTTGCACCTATCACAGTTGCAGTTCTGCCACTTATGAAGAAAGACGGTCTTGCTGAAAAAGCAAAGGAAATCCAGAATGTTCTTAAAGAAAACTTCGTAACAGACTATGACCAGAGTGGTACAGTTGGTAAACGTTACCGCCGTCAGGACGAAGTTGGTACTCCATTCTGTGTAACAGTAGACTACGATACAATGGACAGCGCAAGTGAAAACTTCGAAACTGTAACAGTTCGTAACCGTGACACAATGGAACAGGAACGCGTAAAGGTTTCTGAACTTAACGGATATCTTTTCAACGCTATTGCTAACTACAAACCTGTAGTACGCAACTAATTATTTCCCGCAAAAACGCAGATTTCTTCTGGTTTTCAGTAGAATCTGCGGTAATTGCGGGACTTTTTTTTATGGAATACGTTCGTTTAGGTAAATCAAATCTTCTCATTAGCCGCGTAGCAATCGGAAGCATGCGTCTTTCGGAGGATTCAGCAGACAGTTCTGCAGATCTTATCCGTAAGGCATACGATGCGGGAGTAAATCTTTTTGATACTTCCCGTAATTATCCGGCTTCAGAAAAACTTCTTGGCGATGCTCTTTATGATATCAGAAGAAATGTTTGTCTTAGCACTGCAACTTCTGCAAAAACTGCAAGAGATCTGAAAGCAGATCTGGAAGAAAGCCTTATGGCTCTTCATACAGACTGTGTAGACCTTTATCAGTACGAAACTGAAAAGTTTGTTCCTCTTGAGGGCGGACTGGATAAAATCTATGACACTCTTCGTGATCTGAAAAAGCAGGGAAAAATCAAACATATCGGGCTTATTACAAAAGATGCGGAAGCTGCAAAGAAGGCTGTTGAATCAGGCCTTTATGAAACAATTCAGTTTCCTTTCAATGTAATCTCTACCGAAGAAAGTTTTGAAATCGTAAAACTTTGTGAAGAATGTGATGTGGGATTTATTGCAATGCAGCCTCTTGGTGGCGGCGTTGTAGAAAATGTTCCTCTGGCTATGGGATTCTTGCAGCAGTATGAGAACGTTGTGCCTTTGTGGGGAACAGCAAATCAGGAACATTTGGAACAGATTCTGTATTTCAATGAACATCCTCCTGTAATCGATGAGAAATTCCAGGAAGATGCTGATAATCAGAGAATGTTCTTTAACTGATTTAAGCTGAAAGATTTGAATTAAATGAAATTGCTGATGTCGATGTCTTCTGTGCCATCGGCATTTTTTTTGCCCTGAGGAATTGCAGGCTCTGCAGGTTTTTCAACTTGTGTTTCTTCTGCAGGAGCTGGTGCTGGTTTTTCTTCAGGTTCATTTTTCTTCTGTAATGCATTCATTTTTTCAACGGAAGCTGTAACATCGTCAGTTTCCTTTTTGTTCAGATCACGAACAATTGCGAGGTCTGTTTCATTGGTCTGAATTGTTTTTGGAGAACCGTCTTTGTCTTTTTCCAGAAGCAGCTGAACTATAGGCAGTTTAGGATTGTCTGGGTTAACATCTGTTACTTCGGCAACTTTTCCGTTTTTCAGGAATACATAAGCCCCAATAGGGAAGAGGGAAACGCTGTAAAGAAGAGCCTTGATTGCGCCATCATCATACTGGCGGTTCTGGTTTTTAAGCATTTCAACCATTGCGTCAAAAGTCGAGCGTTCATCTTTATATGTACGTGGTGCTGTAATTGCTTCGAAGGTACATGCAACCGAAATAATTTTTGCGTAAGAAATAATCTTGTCGCCGGAAAGCTGGCGTGGGTAACCGGTTCCGTTTTCTTTTTCGTGGTGTTCAAGAACCCCAAGCTGGATGCTCATAGGGAAATCCAGTTCCTTAACAATGTTGTAGCCAAGGATAGGGTGAGTCATAACCTGTGATTTTTCTGCAGGTGTGAACTTCTTGTCAGACATGTAAAGCTGTGGAGGCAGTCTGACCATTCCGATTTCGTGAAGAATACAGGCAACACCAAGTTCAATGAGTTTTGAAAGAGGCATGTGCTGCTGAAGTCCGATTGTAATTGCCAGAACTGTTGTACGCATCGAGTGTGCAACCAGGAAGTTCTTTGTACGCTGTTCAACTGAAGGAGTAACACGAAGAATATAACGACGATTGTCTTTAATGAAAACTATAAGGTCTTTTACAGTGTCTGAAAGTTCAGCCTGGTCAATCTTTCGGTGTGTTACATAATGAGTGAAAACAGAATTGATGTAATTCATGTACTCGTTGTAAACACTGTGAACAACTTCCATTCTGGATTTGTCGCTGTTTCCAAGCTTCAGAGTATTTGCGTCTTCAATTGCTTTTTTAAGGGAATCATTTTTTACGAAAGCTTCAGGTTTATTTTTCTTTTCTTCTGTAATGCTTATAGAAACACCAATATCTCCGCCAAGGCTCAGGGATCCTTCACAAACAAACTCTTGGAATTCCCAGGCTTTGAGGGATTTAATGAGGCTTTCTGAAACTGGAGCTGTATGTGGCAGAACAACAAAGTTATTGCCGATATAGAGGTCTCCGGTAAATGTGAGGTCTTCTTTAAGTGTCTCGATATTTACATTACTCATAAAATCCTTTTTCCCTTATTTAATTATCGGCAACTGAAGGGGGAATCT
>JAKSTM010000021.1 GCA_024402565.1 Treponema sp.
ATCGAACAGTTCAACCTGCGCGTTGTGCTGAAAGTATCTAAAATTGTAAAGGTTGAACAGCATCCGGAAGGACCAATGCTCTACATTCTGAGCCTGGACTGCGGCGACGAAGAACCACGCCAGATTGTAAGTTCAATCGTTCCATTCTATAAACCTGAAGAACTTCAGGACCACAATATCATTCTGGTTTACAACCTGAAGCCAGCAAACTTCCGTGGCGTTCGCTCAAACGGAATGCTTCTTGCTGCAAGCAAAGCAGGTGACGAAGACCACGAAACTTGTGAAGTTCTCTTCGCAGATGACATCCCAGTTGGAACAATTCTTGAACCGGAAGGATTCGAAGTTCCTGCAGATGTTGATACATTCTGCTACGTAAAAGCTGACAAATTCTTCAGCATGCCTCTTTACACAAAAGACGGCTTTGTAGAAATTGAAGGAAAGAAACTTACAGGCGACGGAAAATATGTTGTTGCTCACACTTACGTGAATGGGGAAGTAGGATAAGAAAAATTGACAATTGAAAATTGACAATGGACAATTTGTTGTCTGTAAACGCTGACTGTTATGGAGTAAAGTGCTCTGTATCAGTCAGCGTTTTTTTATTTACAAAAAAGAAAGCGTTCTGTCTCTGTGATTTGTCACTTTGACAGAACGCTTTCTTATTTTATTAATTTTCAATTATCAATTGTCAATTCTCAATTTACTCAACAGTTACTGATTTTGCCAGGTTGCGTGGTTTATCTGGATCATAGCCCTTGAGGATTGCACAGTAGTAGGCAAAGAGCTGGGCTGGGATTACTGTTGTAAGTGAAGCGAGAACATTTGAAATCATTGGGATTTTGAATGTTTCATCAACTTTACCTGCAAAGGCGTCTCCGTCATCCTGTGTGATAACCAGAGTTGCAGCGCCGCGTGAACGAACTTCTACAATGTTTGAACCGATTTTATCGTAAAGGGCTGGTTCAGAAGCAATGGCCACAACCAGAGTTTTTGTATCGATAAGGGCGATAGGTCCGTGTTTAAGTTCACCGGCAGCAAAAGCTTCAGAGTGCATGTAAGAAACTTCTTTAAGTTTCAGGGCACTTTCAAGACTTGTTGCGCTGTCGAACTGGCGGCCAATGTAGAAAATCTTATCTTTGTTGTACTGTTTAGAAGCAAACTTCTGAACAACATCTTTTGTTTCGAGAATTTCAGAAACTTTTCCTGGAACTGTTTCCAGTTCTGTAAGGATTTCAGTTACTTTTTCATCAGTAAGAGTTCCGCGTTCTTTACCGGCCTTGATTGCCAGAAGGTAAAGACACATGAGCTGTGTTGTGTAAGCTTTTGTAGAAGCAACGGCAATTTCTGGACCTGCCCAGGTGTAGATAACTTCGTCCGCTTCACGGCTTACAGTTGAACCAACAACGTTTGTAATTGCAATAACTTTAAGTCCCTGTTTTTTTGCAAGGCGCATTGCCATGAGAGTGTCAGCTGTTTCACCAGACTGGCTGATTACGATGAAGATATCATCTTTGTTCAGGATAGGGTCGCGGTAGCGGAATTCTGAAGCAACATCTACATCAACATTTAAGCGGGCTAGTTTTTCAAATGCATATTTTGCCACAACGCCTGCATGGTAAGCAGTACCACAAGCAGTGATTACTACACGCTTTGCATTTTTCCATGTGTTGTCGGCTTTCATTTCTTCAAAGTAAACATCAGTTGGAGTTCCACTTCCGTCTTTGATAATACGTGGACGCATTGTATCAGTAAGTGCTTTTGGCTGTTCATGGATTTCTTTTAGCATGAAGTGTGGGTAACCGTTCTTTTCAGCGGCATCAACGTCCCATTCAACATGTTTTGGTTCTTTTTTGATTTTTGTTCCTTCAAAGTTGAAGATATCAACATGGTCTGTGTACAGAACAGCTATTTCTTTTTCGTCAAGGTAGTATACATCACGTGTGTGTTCCAGAAGGGCAGGAACATCGGAAGCAATGAAATTTTCACCATTTCCAAGTCCTACAACGAGTGGACTTTCTTTACGTGCACAAAGAAGGCGGTCTGGATAATCTTTACAAATAACACCAAATGCATAAGAACCTTCCAGGCGGTGCAGCGTACGCATAAGGGCTTTGAAAATATCTTTTTCAATCTGATAGTAATAGTCAACCAAATGAGCTACTACTTCTGTGTCTGTCTGGCTACGGAAAACAACGCCCTGGCTCTGGAGCCATTCTTTAAGATCGGCATAGTTTTCGATGATTCCGTTGTGAACAACCGCAATTGTTCCTGAAACGTTTGTATGAGGATGAGCGTTGATATCATTTGGTTCACCGTGTGTTGCCCAACGTGTATGTCCAATACCAATATTTCCACGAACAGTTTCTTTTGCAACCAGTTCTTCCAGAAATTTCAGTGCACCTTTTGCTTTACGAACAAGAACATTTTCCCCGTCCAGTACGGCAATTCCGGATGAATCATATCCGCGATATTCAAGCTTTTTAAGACCGTTGATCAGAACCTGATCAGCCATTTTATTACCAACGTAACCTACAATTCCACACATATTAGTTCCTTAATTAATACATTTACCCTATAGTTTATCAGTTTTTGTTTTATGTGTAAAATGAAGTTTATGTTAGCAGTGACGTCTGATGCTATAGAAGCTTCGAAAATTAATGAGTTTCTCCAAAAATATGAGCAATTTTGTGTTTCTTTATGTTCTCAGGTACGCCGTTGTGAAAAAAATGTTTTTGTGCTTTTGAATGAAACCGGAGAGATTTGGGGCGTAATTCATTTAGATTCTGGAATTACTCACTGTCTGCCATTTTATAAAACTGAAAATAAACAGTTTGAAGAATGTTTTTTAAAATTGATTTCACAGATAAAAAAGATTTCTTGTGTGGATGGTGAGAAAGTTTCCACCAATTTAATTGTAAATTTACTGGAAAAAAATAATCATAAAGTATTTTATTCAAACGAATATTTTTTAATGACAAAAGAAAATGAGTTAGGTTTACCTCCGCCAGCTTCTCTTTTGTCCATGGGTGAAGAAATTGTGGGTTGCAAAACAGATCATGCAGAGGATTTGTATGAACTTCAGTTTCAATATTTAAAAGAAGAAGTAGCACCTCCAGGAAGGACTTTAAATGAACTTTATGTTCGTTCGAACATAAAATCAATTTTGAAAAATCAGAAAGTTTTCGCAATTGAAAGTGACGGGAAATTTGTTTCAAAAGTGAATACAAATGCAATCGGATGGAATTGGGTCCAGATTGGCGGAGTTTATACAGACCCATTGTATCGAAGAAACGGATATTCTCTTTGTTTACTTTCGACGCTTTGCAGGCGCATAAATAAAACAGGCCGAAAGAGTGTTCTTTTTGTAAAAAAGAAAAATCTTCCGGCCTTTGCCTTATACGAAAAACTGGGATTTACTAAATCCGCGGAATTTCAGATTACTTATTTTGAATAGCCCATTCCTATTATAGAAAATGCTCTATCCTGATGTTCATCAATCATTTTTACTTCTACCGTATGTTTTGCAGTTTCTTCAGAATCAATAATAATTGTTTCAACGCAGTTATTCCAACCGCTTCCAGTAAATCCATTAAGTTTTTGTGAAAGAGGAATTCCATCTACAATGACTTCGGCTTTTCCGCCTTTTACACCCCAGTTTCCAAAATCTTTGTGAACAAAGATAAGTTTTGAACAAGTGATTTCCATTTTGAAACTTTCTGAACCAGAATCAGGTTTTCGATGCCAGTTGATTGGGAAGTTTCCTTTATTTGTTTTTTTAAGGCTCTGTGTCTGGTTGTCTGTTGAATTAAAACTACCGGCAGAGATTTTTACATTTTCATCATCCCCAAGAATTTGTTTGAATCCAGAAAGTGGTTTTTCTTTTTTACATGTCGCAGGAATTTCAAAAACTTCATCCAGTTCGGATTTGTCTGCGATATCGATAATGTTCATAAGGCATTCAGCCATAATCGTATGTCCTTCTTTTGTAGGATGAACATAGTCAGTATAGAATTTTTTATCTTCGAAAGAATTCTGGCGATAATTGATTGCATTTTGAACACTGACTTGTGGAATCTGATAATGACTAGCAACTACTTTCATCTGATTCTGAGTGTTTGGATATGTAGCAGCAGCATACAATGCAATGACAACTGCATCTGGTTTTGCGCTTAAAGCTCTGCGAATCAATTCCTCAAAGGCTCGTTGTTTAGTTGGATCTGCGCCATCGTTTACGGCAAATTCAATAACCAGAAGATCAGGTTCAGCTCCAAGAACATTTACAACATCCTGTTCATATCGCACAAGTCCAACAACAGAAGAAGAACCAGAAAGCCCAGCACCGTCGAATTTAAGATTTGAAGCGCCTTTTGGTGCATATGTGGAAATAAGCTTTTTCGAAAATTGATAAGCATATCCGTCACGGAAATCGTTTGGTCCAGCACCTTCTGTTACAGAACCACCGATACAGGCAACGAAAACCTGCTCACCAGATCGAAGCTTTTCCAGGAATTTTTTTATACGATAATTATTTCCTTTGTCTATAATTGATTTTTCAAGCATAGAAGCATAAACATCATTTGGGATAGAAAGAGGATGATTTGAAACTTCTGGTTCTGCAGGTTTTGGATTTTCCGCTTTAGGAGTCTCTGGAATTTCATCTGTTTTTGATGGAGCCGATGAACATGCATTTAAAAAAATAGTAACGAGTATTGCAGTAAAGATTCTTGCAGTTTTTGTAGAGAGTTTTTTCATATATTTGATTCCTGTTTGTTTTTATTTTGAATAACCGATTGCTTCAATTGTAAAAGGTTTTCCTTCATCACCGCTAACCATGCGGATTTCAACTACATGAGGTTTTGCCTCATTCTCTTTTATGAAACTTTTAAAGTTACTTGTATTCCAGCTTTCTTTATTTCCGTTAAGTGTATCGCACACTTTTCCGTCAATGAGAACTTCTGCTGTTCCACAACCAGTACCTTTGTAAATAATCAGAAGATTTTTGCAGGTAAGTTCCATTTTGAAAGCATCGTTTTCTACTGGAATATCTTTTACATCTTCTGCCAAACGGCCTCTTTTCATCCAGTTATATGGGTAGCTTAAAAGATCGTTTGCAGGATGCTGCGGTTCGAAATCTCTTGAAGAAAAACTTCCTGTTGAAAGTTTAACTCCAGGGTTTCCATTGTAGCCAGGAGCATAGTCAGGAAGAATCTGAACAAAATTACAGAAGCTTGAATCAGAAACTTTATAGTCTGAAGGAATGGAAATTGGATCGTCCGATTTATCTGAATCAATTGAATCTACTAAATTCATGAGACAGTCTGTCATGATTGTATGACCCATTGTAGAAGGGTGAACATAATCAACATAGAAAACAGAATCTGTAGAAAGATCAAATTCACCATTATTATTGTCTACAGCATTTTGAATACTAACCTGCTGAATTCCATAATGTTCACCTACAGGTATTTTTTCACCTTGACTGTTCTGATAAGGAGCGGCTGAATAAAGTCCGATAACAGCACATTCAGGATTTCCTGTAAGGGCGGTGCGAACTAATTGTTCAAAGCCACGAATGTTTTCTGTTCCTGCTTCATCGTTTACTGCAAATTCAATAATTAATAAATCCGGTTCGTGTCCTACTCGTTCCAGAACATTTTGGTTGTATCTCATAATACCTTCTGCGGAGCCTGTTCCTCCAAGTCCACAAGGGTTCATAAGAATGTTCTTTCCACCAGGATTGTATTTTGCCTGAAGTTTTTTGAAGAACTGATAAGCATATCCGTCACGGAAACTTGCAGGACCACCACCTTCAGTAATTGAACCACCAAGTGGAGTGTAATAAACAGTTTCACCTTTGCGGATTTTTTCGATAACTTTTTTCATGCGCCAGTTATTTCCTTTTGAAACAAGTGAAGCAGAAATCATTTTTGCATAAGTTTCGTCTTTTACATTGAATGGGCGGGAATAAATATCGTAATTTTTTTCTGTAGTTTCTGTATATGTGATATTGCCGAATTCTTTAGAAGCGTCTTTCCAGAAATTTGCTTTGGATAAATCCATGATCTGGTTTTTTCCATCGACGGTTATTTCAACAGATTTGAAAATAACTTCTTTCATGCGCAGGCTGTATTTTGGCATGAGGAAAGTGATTTCATTAGCAGAATCTGGATCAGGGTCTGTAAAGTTTTTTACAGTTAAGTCAAAACTGATATTAAAATCACCATAGGTAAAGGTATCACCGCCTGCCATAAATTCCGTGTATTTTGGAGTGGACATCTGCGTTGAATTTAAAGAAAGATAAACCTGAAAACCAGTATAACTGAGGTTTACGCCGCTAATTTGAATTGAAATACTTTTGCCCCTCGGAAGACTTTCCGAAAGTAAAAGAGTAAAACCTTCTGCGTCATGAACGTAGAGGGCATTTGCTAGAGTTTTATTGTTTCCTGTCATAAGGTTAATTATATGACAGGAAATCTAAATTTGCGATAAGGAAGAAGACTTATTATATTTTGGAGATTTTTTCCCATACGTAAACAGCAGCTTTTTTTCCATTTACGAGAACATCATTTCTGATTTCGACGCCTTTTAATTTCTCAGATGATTTAGAAAAATCGCTTGAGTCAAAAGCGGCTTCAAAAACTTCTTTTGCAGCAGTAAGAATACAAATGGAGGCATTTGGTTTTGTAACACGGAATAATTCTTTCAGCATACCTGTGTAAAGCGCAGAAAGTTTTTTGTCATCCCGCAAATCTCCCTGCCAGAATCCCCATGGCGGATCAGTAATAACACAATCAACTGATTCGTCTGGAATATGTGAAAGATTTGTAGCATCGGCAGTAACACAGCCTTTCAATTTTTGTGAAAGTGCAGGATCAATTTCAGAAGCCAGAATAATTGATTTTGGATACATTTGTGAAAGTCGCTTTACTATTCCACCATGGCCTGCAAATGGATCAAGAATAGTAAAACCATTTTTCGCATTTGCAAAGGCAGCGAGAAGAGTAACAAATTCAGGACGCAATTCGCCTTTTTCCAGGTATTTTTCTGTACTTTGTTTTTTTGTCATTCGTAAAGCAAAACAGGCGTAACCATCGGTTCGGGTAAGAAACCAGAATTCAGTATCTCCACCAAGTCTGTCAGGGCGCATTCCAGTCTGGCTGGAAATTTGTTTTTCAACATTTGTCATGATGTTTTTATTTACGGATGTAAAAACGTTTGCGGCACTGAAACGTAAACGAAAAGTTTTGTAATGTTGTTTTTGAATTTCTGGAAGAAGATTTTCAGGAATACGGATTTTATTTGCCATGACTTCAAAAGCGGGAGCTTTCCCATTTTTCCATTCACGGAGAACTAAAAAACTATTATTTAAAAAATCTGCATGCACTGCATTAAATGGATTTTTATTCAGATTAAATTTAATGAATCCGCTTGAGATTTGAATATTTGAAGCATCTGGAAGAACATCATTTAATGCATTTGGAATTACTTTTTCAAAACCTGGTGAAAAAACAGCTGCCAGCTGAAACATAGTTTACCGCCTGATTTATCCAAACAGAGACAGAAGCTCGTCTTTTGAAAGGGAAGAAATATTCCCGTTTTCTCCGGATAGAATCTGATCTGCAAGATTTTTTTTATTGTTCTGTAATTCTACTATTTTTTCTTCAATCGTGTCTTTCGCAATTAGTTTGAATACAGTAACGTTTTTTGTTTGACCGATTCTGTGGGCACGATCTGTGGCTTGGTTTTGCGCAGCAAGGTTCCACCAAGGGTCATAATGAATTACGATGTCGGCGCCTGTAAGGTTTAAACCAGTTCCGCCTGCTTTTAGGGAAATTAAAAAGACTGGAGTATCGTCTTCGTTAAATGTGTTTACCATTTTCAGGCGCGATTCTTTGTCGGTACTTCCAGTGATTACAAAGTATTTGATGCCGCGTTCATCCAAATCTTTTTGAAGCAGTTCCAACATGGAAGTAAATTGACTGAAAATCAGCATTTTGTGTTCACCTTCAATTCCCTGTTCAATCAGATCCAGACAGGCGTTTCGTTTAGCGGAATCACCTGTATAGTTTTCAAAGGTAAGTGAAGGGTCGCAACAAATTTGCCTGATTTTAGTGAGCTCTGCAAGAATCTGAATTTTATTTTTTGAAAAATCTTTTTCAGAAGTTTTTTCAACAGATTGTATCAACTTGATAGCCTGGGCGTCATAAAGTTTTTTCTGTTTGTCTTCAAGCTGTGCAAAGTAAATTTCTTCAGTCTTTTCTGGAAGGTCTTTCAGAACATCTTTTTTTAGTCTTCGTAAAATAAAAGGAGATACCATTCGGCGAAGCTGTTCTGATTTTTTTTCATCTTTATCTTTTACAATGGAAAGTTCAAAACGCCTTCTAAAGTCGTCATAACTGAAAAGGAACCCTGGCATCAAAAAATCAAAAATACTCCATAATTCTGAAAGCCTGTTTTCAATTGGAGTACCAGTTAAAGCCAGGCAATGTTCAGCCTGGATTATTTTTACACTTTTTGCAGCGTTTGTTCCTTGATTTTTAATAAACTGTCCTTCATCAATTATTTCATAAAAGAAAGTTTTTTCATCATATTCAGATATGTCGCGTTTAAGTAAATCGTAAGAGGTGATTAATACATCAAAGTTTTTATAATTTGAAATTAGTTTTTTTCGTTCAGAAGCAGTTCCTGTAACAGGGCAGACGTTTAACTCCGGGGCGAATTTTATGAATTCTTGACTCCAGTTGAAAACAAGAGATGCTGGACAGATAATAAGGGAGGTACCGAAACCAGATTCGTTCTTTAATGCAAGAAGTAGAGAAATGGTTTGGAGAGTTTTTCCTAGTCCCATATCGTCGGCAAGGATTCCAGAGAAGTTATATTCTTTTAAAGTCCGGAGCCATTTGAAACCATGAACCTGATAATTACGCATTATTTTTTGAAGAACATCAGGAACTTCAAAGTCAGAATCATCTACAGTTTTAAATTCTTTTACCAGCGAACGGAAATTTTTGTCGCGTTCAGCATTTAGTTCGCGGCAGCTTTCAAGCATTTTATCCAGATAAAGTGCGCGATACGAAGGAATGTGTATTTTGCCTTTTAGAAGATCCTTTTCGGAAATGTGAAGTGTTTCCATCATGTGTTCCAGTTCTTCCAGATTTTCGCCTTCCGTCCCAATAAAATCGCCGTTTCGAAGGCGCACGTATTTTTTCTTTTTTCGCATCCCTTCTAGTATTGTGAGTAGTTCTTCGCGTGTGACTTCATCTGATGTGACTTCCAGATCGAGAAGTCCTGATTCTAATTTGATACCTAAAGCGGCTTTTACTTTTGGTTTAATTTTTATTTTACGAAAACTTTCTGAAGCATTTACCTGACCAAGGTTCATTAGTTCAAAAATACCTGAATTTAAAAGTTCATATATTTTGTCTTCATCTTCTGTTACGAGGCATTTTAACTGGCGGTCTATCTGGAAGTATTTGGAAAGAACATCATGAACTTTATCTTCTTCTTCGTAGTCTCTTAATTCAGTTTTTGCTTCACCAAAAATCCAGTCACAAAGATCGTATTCTCTTTCCCCGTAAATCACTTTTGCCAAACAAGTGATTAAGTCATTTTGCGAATCCAGGAAGAACCGGTATTCAGGTTCAGGAATAACAAGTGGCTTTACATCTTCAAGATCTTCTTCTGTTATTTCAGAAAAAGTTTTAAGCCATGGAAGAACCTGGTTCATGAAAAAAGAAATCTTTTTACGACCAATATTAAAATTGAACCAAAGCGCCCCTGATGAGATTTTCGTAAAACTTTTTATTTTTTCAGAAAACTCAGGTGAGAGTCGGTTAAAAGAATCATCGTCGATAAAATATAAATTTCTAGCGCCATGAAAAAGTTCTGGCATAGAACCACGGCAGGAAATACATTCTACTTCTCCGCGAGGATTTTTCGTTGTAGTGAGTTCCAGTTGAAGTTTAGAATCTTTGTTTTGAAACATAAGACTTTTGATACTATTGCTTGTGTAGTTACTTTTTTTAACTGAAACAAAACTGTTTTCTGAAATTTCGAAAAAATCATCTAATCGGCTTCCGTAGATTTTAATGCCGTTACTGATTTTTTCGGCAGTTAATTCTCCAGAAAATGAATACTCTGCTGTCATTTTTTTTGCATTTTCTTCTTCAACAATTTTCTGAACAAGATCTAAATATTTTTCTGACTTTTCATCAAAACGAACATTGTTAAAATTGATTTTAAAATTTTGAGTCTGCTCGAAAATTTCTTTGTTTTTCCGCGCATTTATAAAATCTTCATATTCTTTTAACACGTACATTTTATCTGAGCCAAATTTAAAACTGGCACTTAAATAGCCGCGGCGAATTTCTACGGTTGGTTCAAATTTTAAAAGTACTTTGTTTGAATCATTAATTTCTTCTGGTTCTGCTTCGTGTTTTTTTGAAATTCCCTTATGGGTTTTAAAAAGGTTACATAATTCTTCGCCTGATTTGTCTGTCGCATCGCCTGGATTTGTTTCATATAATTGTTTGCCTAAGGCTAAAAGTGCAGCGGTTGCATGAGCACAGACTTTATTGCTTTTGGCATACCAGCTGTAAAATCCATAAGTCCTCATACAATTTGGAACGCTGCATGAAGTACCTTCAATTGATTTTTGATTAAACAGGATTGAAACCTGGTAAGGTTTTCCGTCATTTGTAATGAATGATTCAAAAGAAAGATTTTCATTTATGTGTTTAAACTCACTGGCGGAAGTAATTTTATTTTCCTGAATTATTTTTTCTGCATTGTTTACGATAGATTCAGTAAATTCCAGATTTTCCGTCATTTTTTCCATATCGAAATAGTGATATGAATCTTCGTCTTTAAGGAAGTTTTTAAAAGGGTGTACTAGGTTTTCAACTTTTTTGATTTCTGGGGTAATCTGATTTGCTGTTACTAAAGTAGTGGTAGGTTCTATCTGATTTTCAAAAAAACCTTCATTTTCAAGGGCATAACAAACTGCGGCTTCATGTTTACAATTTAATGTGTATGGACAATTACAACTGTAGCGGAAAAGACCATTTTGTGTTTTTCGAACAGTAACATAGTACTCTTCGTTTCCAGAAACGTAAGCGGAAGCTTTGTCCTCCTCTTCAATGTTCAGTTTTTGAACATTATTATTCTGAAAGTATTCTTTTCCCCGTTGTAAGATTACTTTTGAAAAATCAGATTGCCAGAAATATGCCATATGAATATTTTACTAAAAATAAGCGTTAAATACCTGAAAATTTGGCCGATAATTTTGTTATGGTTAATAAAAAAAGAAAGAGAACAGGCATCGGTTTCGCTGTCTGGCTCATGTTTGCAATCGTAATAGTAATCATTTTCCTGGTAAAATGGGAAACAATTCATAATAATTTAATTAAGGCAGGTCTTCTTCAGGGGACTATTATAGAAAAGGAAGAAAAACAACCTGAAGAAAAGCCTCAGAAACAGCAGAAAGCGGAACCAGCAAAGAAAAAATCGTCAGTTACTCTGAAAGTTCAGGAAGAAGAAAAACCAGTTGAAAAAAAGGAAATTCCTTCATTAAAAACAGAAGAAACTTCTAAACCTAAAGAGGAAGAAAAACCTGTTGAAAAAGAAGTAAAACCTGTTGAAACGACAGAAGAAAAAGAAGTGGTGAAGCCTGTTGAAAAAAAGGTTGAAAAACCAATTGAACCACCTAAACCGGCTCCTGCTGCGACAACAACTGTAAAACTTTGTTTTGTAATGATAGATGCAAACGGTTCTGTAAATTACAAAACAGTAACTCGTACAGTAGGAAAAGACTCTCCATTAACAAATGCAATTAATCAGCTTCTGGAAGGTCCTTCATTCCAGGTTGCCGCCGAAAAGAATTGTACGACATTAATTCCACGAGGAACAAAACTTTTAGGTGCTAGTGTAAAAGACGGAGTGGCTACTTTGAATTTCAATGATGCATTTGAATTCAACTCTGAAGGAATTGAAGGTTACCTTGGACAGCTTAAACAGATAATCAATACAGCAACAGAATTTTCTAGTGTAAAATCTGTTCAGTTCTTGATAAATGGTCAGAAAAAAGAATACCTTGGAAGCGATGGCGTATGGATTGGCACACCGCTTGGAAGAGGAAGTTTATAATTTATCTGCTGTTTTTCAAAACGATTTCATCAAAATATTTTTTGTTGGCAATGTAGTCTTTCTGGAATGCTGTGAGAAGCATGAGATTGAAAGAACCATTGCCATTTTTTCTAAGAACTTTAAAATTCTTTACTACATTGTCAGTTTTATGCTGATAAATATTTGATGTGATTGTATAACCGTCTTTTTCTGTTTTAATGAGAATTCCAGGAACTTCAACATAAGAATCCTGGGAACTCATGATAAGGCGGCGAAGAACAAAATAGTCGTAGCGGTCACCCATAGATTCATAAGATGGAATTTCATTTGCAGAAATTAAAGCGGAATCTCCAAGAAGCCAGAGATTTTCCATTGTCTGAGACCAGTTTTCATCTAAACGAATTTTATTATTAGAAAAAGTGTACTCAGTAGAATTTGCTTTACGATTAATTGCAGCGCCTTTTTCTTTTTTAATCAGTTTCGAAGTTATCCCTTTAAAGTCATCAAAAGAAGAGTCTAAAGAAGATGCCAGTGTTCCAAAAGTCACTATAGAAAAAATATCATTTCCTTCTGCATCAATAATTCTTTTCAGATTGAAAAGAGGTACCATTACATCGTAAATCAGAGAAACACGGCCACCGAATTGAGCAAAATCCTGATTAAGTGAAAGTCCGTTCTCCCAGAAACTTTTTGAAGTTTTGTAATCTTCGTTTTCTGGTGATACAGGATCTGCTTTGCATCGTCTGCTATTCAATTCGTAAAAAATGTCGTGCATGTAATTGATGATATCAACATCTTCCGAATTTGGAGTAATTGCTGAAATAATTTTTTCGCCTGTAAGTTCCAGAAAATTTTTGTCAGGGTTTACTGTAAAGAGAATGGAAATATTTTTTTCAGGAAGAAAGTTCTTTTTGTCGATTGGTGCATAATATCGAACCTGATAAGTTTCGTTGTCATAAGTAAGAAACCCAAGATAGCTTTCACGTTCAAAAGAATCGTCACGGTAAAAGACGTAATCTCCTGAATTGTCTGAAAGATAAGGTGTAAAACCTGGCAGGGCGAAAAGTGGTAAAAAAATAAAAGTTGAAATGATAAAGGAAAGAAGTTTTTTCATCTGATACTCCTGAAAAAATGTAAAATCAGGATTAGAAAAGAAAAGTGAAATTGATTATGGCGGACGCGGGTCCCAGCGACGGTGAAAATGGGGGACCACCCTCCCTTTGGGTTCCTCCCCCATTTTCCCCTGCGTCCCACGTCCGCCATAATCAGTTAGTTATTCAGTTTATCTAATTCTGATTTTACAATTTCTGCAATTTTTGCTGCAGCTTCTGTTAATGGAACAAGTTCAGCTTCTGCTTTGTTACGAAGTTTAATTTCAACGTTAGGAAGGTTCTTGTCTCCAACAACAACGCGAACTGGGAAACCGATAAGGTCAGCATCGTTGAACTTAACGCCAGGGCGTTCGTTGCGGTCGTCAAGGAGAACTTCAACGCCAAGTTTTTCCAGTTCTTCGTAAAGCTGGTCAGCAGCTTCCTTCATCTTGTCTTTGTATGCGATAGGCACAACGGCAACCTGGTAAGGAGCTGTAGACATTGGGAACATGATTCCTTTGTCGTCATGGTAAGTTTCGATGATTGAAGCCAGTGTACGGTCAACACCGATTCCGTAACATCCCATAAGTGGAACAACTGGTTTTCCGCTCTGATCGAGATATGTTACGTTCATGGCTTTTGTATATTTGTCACCAAGCTTGAAGATGTGTCCAAGTTCGTTTCCTTTTTTGCTGTAGAAAGGTTTTCCACAGTCAGGACAGGCGTCTCCGATCATTGCAGTGCGAACATCACCAATCATAAATGGAGTGTAGTCGCGGCTTGGTTCAACGTGTTTAATGTGGAATCCTTCTTTTCCGGCACCTGCAAAAGCGTCGTGCATATCAACAACAGAAAGGTCCTGGATGATAGGACAGTTCAGAGTCATTGGTCCAACGAATCCGTGTGGAGCGTTTGCCATCTGTACGATTTCGTCACCTTCGGCAAGGCAAAGGTCAGAACATTTCAGGAGCCCTGCAAGTTTTGCTTCGTTAACTTCCAGGTCGCCGCGGATAAGAACACAAACGTATGAAAGCGGATAATATGTGAAGTTACCTTCTGTAACCTGTTTGAAGTTCTTGCCGCCGTTGGCATTTGAAAGATCCAGACCACAGTTGATTACGCGGTAGATCAGAGCTTTGATAAAGCGTTTTGAAGTTGTGCCGAAGAATTTTTCCATGTCTTCAATGCTGAATATATTTGGAGTTTCAACTTCTTCTACTGGAAGGTCAGTTTTTGTCTGAGGTTTTCCTGAATCGTCAGTTGGAACGTCTGGACGGCAGGCAGCTTTTTCTACGTTTGCGGCGTAACCACATTCGCAGAGCATAAGTGTATCGTCACCAACAGGAGATTCAATCATGAATTCTTCAGAACCTGAACCACCCATGTTTCCTGTGTCGGCTTTTACTGAAATTGTTTTAAGACCAAGACGTTTGAAAATCTTGCGGTAAGCTTCTGCAACTGTGTTGTAAGAGTTATCCAGAGATTCTTTGTCTGCGTCAAAAGAGTAAGCGTCCATCATTGTGAATTCGCGTCCGCGCATAACGCCGTAGCGTGGGCGGATTTCATCACGGTATTTTGTATTGATCTGGTAAGGGATCAGTGGAAGCTGTTTGTATGAATCAAGTCCGTCGCGGATAAGAGCTGTAAAAGCTTCTTCGGCTGTTGGAGAAACAATCATGTCCTGACCGCCGCGTGTTGTAGCTTTGAGCATTTCAGGTCCCATTGTTTCCCAGCGTCCAGATTCCTTCCAGAGTTCTCCCGGCTGGATTACTGTAGGTTTCATTTCCAGAAGACCGGCTCTGTCCAGTTCTTCGCGGATAATATTCTGAACTTTCATGAATGAACGGTAGCCAAGTGGCATGTACGAATAAAGACCGTTTCCAAGTTTGCGGATAAGACCGCTTCTCATCATCAGCTGATGGCTTGCAATAACTGCGTCGTTTGGAGCGTCGCGCAGTGTTGAAATAATAGTTTTAGATGCTTTCATAGTTTGCATATTATAGTAAAAATTTGATTTTTATGGAATTATTCAATTTTTCGCCGATAATTAATCCAAATGGCTTATTTTTTTAGGGGTCTGTCCCTTCTGAACAAAAAACTTTCCTCAACTAAAGCATGTCTTCACTCTGCAGTTTTATTATGCATTTTCAAACGTTTACTGCTGGTGTGTGTATTGTGCATTCTGAATGTTTCATTTTGTTTTGCTTCGGATATTCGATTTCATTTATGGGCTCAACGTGATGCATATCCAGAATCAGCAGAAGCTCAAGATTTGAACTCCGGGGCTTTTGATTATCCTATAAAAATGATGAAGGAAACAGCGCCGTTTCTGGTAAATGGCATGGTTTACGGGTGGAATTTTGTATATACCCCAAGTGATAAAGCAAGAGGAGTTCAGGAATTTTTCGAATTAACAGAAATTCAGCCACAAGAAAAAATATTGAAAAATATTATTTATGAGTATCCATGGATTTCAGAAGAAAATAATCGCCTAAATTGCTGGGTTCGTTTTGTAAGAGATGAATTTCAGGAAAACAGCTTCAAATTATGGTCGTCAATTCAGAATCCTGTAATAAACGGTCGTGGCTATGGCGATTTAACCAAAGGATTTGAAGGAATAAAAGACGCTGTAACAGATGCTGTAAAAGATGCAGTGCGTCAACATTACCGTAATGAAATTAAAAATAAGCCAAAAGAAATTACGGGTTCTGTAATAATCAGAAAAAACCCAACCTTGGGTATTGTGTCAGGTAAATATGTTATAAATCTTGATTTTTTCCTAGAATCGGGTAGAATAATAACATACTCTGTGTTTTAGAGATAATAGACTTATTGGAGGTCTAGATGAAAAAGTTATTGGCCGTATTGGCATGTCTTACAGTAGTTGCAGGCGTTTTTGCACAGTCTGACAGCGAAGCTTATAAAGATCCACAGACAGAATTGGAAAAGGCTCAGAAACTGGAAAATGAAAAGCTGGTAACACAGACAATTAATGTTCCGGAAGGGTTTGTTGAATTCAAAGACAAAGCATATATGTCTGAAGATAAAGTAAAAGCTGGTGGAAACATTTATATTGAATATTCTCCACTTTATAATGAAGTTCGTATTTATTATACATGTCTTATGACACAGTATGAACGCGGACAGGCAATGAACGATGTTCTTGCTGTTCTTCAGGATTTCACAGTACTGAACAAGTATATTAACTCGGAAGGTAAAGAGTTCACAAAAGAACGCTATTATCATTACAGTTACCTGGTTCCAGATAAGGAAAAATACTTCCGCGACGGACGTTTTAAGAAAGCACAGTATATTTCATACGTTAAATTTTCAAAGTAATTTGTAATTTTTCCTGAAATTTTGTAAAATACAAACCGGAATTCTTTACGAACTCCGGTTTTTTCATTTAGGGTTTATTACAAACCCTAAAAACGACGAAGTCAAGGCTTCAAGCGTAAGCGTGCCTTGACTCGGCGTATTTTATATCGAGGCAAAAAGATGGATATCAAAAATATCATTAAAAACCTTCATCCGCTTGAGATTAAAGTTCTGCTCAAGTATTCAGACTCGGATGAACTGACTTCAGAAAAACTCCAGAAAGAACTGGAATACAAAGAAGGACACGCTAACCAGGCATTCAGCTGGCTGGGTGGAAAAGAACTCCTTAAAGAAATCAAACGCACTCCACATACATTCTTTGAAATCACAGAAACAGGTAAAAAGCTTGCTGAAACAGGTACTGTTGAAGAACGCATGGTAAATTACCTGAAAGAAAACGGACCACATACTCTTCCTGAAATCGCAGCTGCAATCGGTTGTGAACAGAAAGACATCGGTTCTGCTTTCGGTCCTCTTTCAAAAGAAGGCGTTCTGAAAATGAACGAAGAAAAGAAAGCTGAATACACAGGCAAAGAACTTCCTGCACGTCTTTCAGTTGTTTCTAAACTTCTGGCAAAAGCAAAGGATGCTGTAACATTGAACAAGGCTGACCTTTCTTCTGAAGAACAGGAAGCTATGGCTGGTCTTGCAAAGAAACGTGGTGCTGCTGACAGTGCATTCAAAATCATTGAACGTGAAACTGTAGTTTACAAACTTACAGAAGCTTATAAGAAAGTTAAGGATGAACTTAAAAACGCCGGTGTTACTGGTAACGAAATCGGTGAAGTTACTCCAAAAATGCTTGCTTCAGGCGAATGGAAAAACGGAACATTCCGTGGATACAACATTTCTATTCCACCTGCACGTATTATTCAGGGCCGCACAAACCCTTACGTTCAGTTCCTTGAATCAGTAAAAGACAAGCTTTGTTCTCTTGGTTTCCAGGAATTCGACGGACCTCTCGTAGAAACAGAATTCTGGAACGGTGACGCTCTCTTCATGCCACAGTTCCACGCTGCCCGTGATATTCACGACGTTTACCGTCTTAAGAATCCAACACACGCAAAAATGATCGAAGAACCATATCTTTCAAATGTTAAAGCCGTTCACGAAAACGGTGGAAACACAGGAAGCCGCGGTTGGAACTACTCATTTGACAATGAATTCACACGCCGCCTGATTCTCCGCTCACAGGGAACTGTACTTTCTGCACATCAGCTCCACAAAGCTGAAATCCCTGGAAAATACTTCGGTATTGCACGTTGTTTCCGTTACGACAAAGTTGACGCAACACACCTTTCAGACTTCTATCAGACAGAAGGTATTATCCTTGGTGAAGATGTAAATCTTAAGACACTTCTTGGTATGCTTGAAATGTTCGCCGTAGAAATTGCTGGAGCAACAGACGTTAAATATGTTCCTGGTTACTTCCCATTCACAGAACCTTCAATCGAAGTTCATATCAAACACCCAGTACTTGGTTGGTTCGAACTTGGTGGTTCTGGAATCTTCCGTCCGGAAGTTACAAAAGCTATGGGTGTTGATGTTCCTGTTGCAGCCTGGGGTATCGGTATTGACCGTATGGCTCTTATGGCTCTGGGACTTACAGACCTGCGTCAGCTCTTCTGCGAAGACATTGAACAGGTTCGCCTCCGCAAAGCAAAGTTCTAATCAAATGGTCCCTGAGCCTGCGGTCCCTGAGCTTGTCGAAGGGTCGAAGGATCTACCACTTCAAACTCCTCCTTTACGGGGGAGTTTTTTTTTGTCCTTCGTGCTATGATGTTTCTTATGAATGATTTTCTTCCCGTTTCACAGGATGATCTCCGCGCACGTAACATCGAACAGCTGGATTTTGTTTTTGTTTCCGGCGACGCATACGTAGACCATCCGTCTTTTGCGGCCGCTCTTCTTGGCCGCTGGCTTGAAAAACACGGATACACTGTTGGAATTATTCCTCAGCCTGATTTTAAAAATGTGGAAGCATTCAGAGTTCTTGGAAAACCTCGCTTAGCATTTCTTGTAAGTGCCGGTGCTATGGACAGTATGGTGAGCAATTACACTGCGAACAACAAGCCTCGTTCAGAAGACGCATACGCTCACGGCGGCGTTGCAGGTCACAGACCGGACAGAGCCCTTATCACTTATGTAGCAAAGTGCCGCGAAGCTTATAAAGGCGTTCCGGTCTTAATAGGCGGCATTGAAGCAAGTCTCCGCCGTACAACTCACTATGACTACTGGTCAAATAAAGTCCGTAAATCAATTCTCCTGGACTCAAAAGCCGATCTTTTAATGTACGGCATGGGCGAACATTCCATCATCGAAATTGCAGATCTACTTAATCAGGGTGTTCCTGCCCGCGAAATCCGAACAGTCCGAGGAACCTGCTGGTGGGGATCAAATGGACAATTGACAATTGATAATGGAAAATTGGTAGTGAATAGGAAAGACGTCGGCTCTGAGGTAGTGGCAGAAAATGTTATCCTTTTGCCTTCCTTTGAGGATATTTCCAAAGAGACGCCTGAAAGCAAAATCAGATTTGCGGAAAGCTTTGTAACTCAGGAACAGAATACCGATGCTTTGAATGCAGATGTTCTTGTGGAACAGGCCGATACCCGCTTTGTAGTACAGAATCCGCCGGCCCTTCCTTTGACAACCGAAGAGCTGGATAGCGTTCATGAGCTTGGTTATACAAGACGCTGGCATCCTATGTATGACGGGCCGGCAGAAAACGGTAAGTGCGGAGTTCCGGCATTAAGCGAAGTTCTTTTTTCACTGACAAGTGTCCGTGGTTGTTACGGCGCCTGTTCGTTTTGTGCCATTACATTTCATCAGGGGCGGCGCATTCAGGCGCGAAGCCATGAGTCCCTTGTAAACGAAGCAACAGAACTTACAAATCATCCGGAGTTCAAAGGCTACATTAACGATGTTGGTGGCCCAACTGCAAACTTCCGCCAGCCTGCATGTAAAAAACAGATTGAACACGGAGTTTGCAAAAATCGTCAGTGCCTTGGAACAGAACCATGCCCGAACCTTGAAGTAGATCATTCTGATTACGTTGAACTTTTAGGAAAGCTTCGTGCCATTCCGAAAGTGAAAAAAGTTTTTATCAGAAGCGGAATCCGTTTTGATTACCTAGTTATGGATAAAGACAAGCGCTTCCTTGAAGACCTGGTTCGGTATCATATTTCGGGACAGCTTAAAGTTGCGCCTGAAAACTCAAGCGACAAGATTCTGGCACTTATGAGAAAGTCCACACACAAGGTGTACGAAAACTTCAGCAAAGAATATGCGGAAATGAACAAGAAGTGCGGCATGAAGCAGTACCTTGTTCCGTATTACATTGTGGCTCATCCGGGCGCAGGCCTGAACGAAGCAATTGAAACAGCTCTCTATCTGAAGAAGACAGGCTTCGTTCCGGATCAGATTCAGGATTTTTACCCTACACCGGGAAGCCTTTCAACCTGTCAGTATTACACGGAGCTGGATCCGTACAGCCGTGACAAAGACGGAAAGATGAAAAAGATTTACGTAGCAAAGGGCGCCCGTGAACGCCGCCTTCAGCGTGCCGTAATCCAGTTCAAAAAGCCGGAAAACCGCATGCTTGTACGTGAAGCTTTGGAAAAGGCGGGCCGCAAAGATTTATTGAGCGTTTTACGCTGATTCATAGTATAATTAAAAAAAAGGGTGGGAATGACGGAGGAAATTTATGGCTGATGATTTTTCTTACGAAATTGTAAAACCTATGGGCGTAGTGTCGGAAGGCAAAGGCGGCTGGAATCTGGAACTGAACCTTGTTTCATGGGGCGGACGTCCTGCAAAATACGATCTTCGCAGTTGGGCTCCTGACCACCAGAAAATGGGAAAAGGCCTTACACTTTCAGGTGATGAACTGAAAGCTCTTCGTGACCTTCTTTCTAAAACTGAAATCGAATAAAAAAAACGGCTTCTTTTTGATGCCGTTTGAATTATTTTATCAAATGGTCCCTGAGCCTGTTGAAGAGCCCATTTGATTAATTACATATCTTCTGTCTCATAAACGGCACTTGAGCCGCCTTTTTTCAAAATTATTTCATACAAAGCTTTCTGTAAAATAACATCTTCCAAAAGAGCATTACCGTTACGGATATTCATGTCAGTTGAACTGAGAAGAGCAAGGACTGCCGCAGTTTGTCCTGCGGTCCAAAGCTTTGAAGCATTTCTGTATTGCTTTTGCATAGTTTTTGATCCAAAGCCATTTGTTTTTAATGCAAAATCATCAGGGTAAGGATTTTCTGCCATAAGTCGGTGCCATGCTTGAAGTTTACGGAAGCAGGAAGTAAGGCCGGCTAAAAGCATTACAGAATTGTTTTCTTTTGATAAACGAAGTTTTTGTAACACAGAAAGGGCACTTTCGAGCCTTTCTTCGGGTTTTTGTGTTACATTTGTCATTCTATTAAAAAGGGTAAATGGTGTTTCTTCGCGGTTGTGTTCCAGAATCTGTTCAACATTTTCAGTGGTAATTGTAGAACCAGAAGGAAATAGAATGAAGAATCGGGAACATTCATTCCGCATTGCTTCAGTATTGTTTTCTACGAGTTCCAGAATCAGTTCGGCAGCATCCTGGTCAATAGAATAACCATTTTTACTGAAAAAGTTCATAATCCATGGAAGTTTATCGCTTTCGAACATCTCCCAGAATTGTTTTTGATTCGAAGCAGGTACCAGTTTTTTCAGCTTTGCATCAACAGAAATTTCGTCAGAAACCAGAATAAGGGTCTTTGAATCAGAAGGATTTGTATCCAGCCAATCAGAAATTATTTGGATTTCGGTTTTGTTTTTGATTGCTTCTGCACCACGAATCACGACACAAGTAGCGTCTGAAAAGAGCGAACCATCTTGAAGAGTGGTCATAGCCTGTGCTAGAGAAGTTTCAATCAAATAGAAACTGTATTCATCAACGGTTTGATACTTTTTCTTTAGTGCCGACTTTACGGCATCCACCGCTTCATTACGTTTTCCGAATTCAGGTCCCGTATATAAAAAAATTGGAGCTGCCATACAAATACTTAAATTCCCGAGTATTTTGTCTGTTTTGTGTTACAAAAACAGCATTTTTAGTAAGTACGAACGATGTTCGACAAAATGCCTACAATGCGAACGTCTGTACAGTAAATTGGCTGAAAGTCCGGATTTTCAGGCTGAAGTCTGATTTTGTCACTTTCTTTGTAATAACGCTTCAAAGTAATGGCATCGTCAATAACTGCAACAACAATTTGTCCGTCTGCAGCAACAGAAGCCTGTTCTACAACAGCCAGGTCTCCTTCCAGAATACCTGCATTGATCATGGAAGTCCCACGAACTCTAAGTGCAAAATAGCTTTTTCCAGGTCTTACAAATGGTTCTGTAAGATTTACATATCCATCAAGATTTTCTTCGCTTAAAAGAGGTTTTCCAGCGGCAACTGTACCTAAAAGTGGAACTTTTCCTACAAAAAGCTTTGGTTCAACTGCGTTATCATCCAGAACACGGATAGATCTGGAACGTTTTTGAGTCTGTGAAAGATAACCTTTTTTCTGAAGTGCAGTAAGGTGATCCTGTACAGCACGCAGAGAAATATTAAAGTGTTCACTAATTTCACGAACAGTTGGGGGATAAGAGTTTTCTTCCTGATAAGAGGCAATGAATGTCAGAACTTCCTTCTGGCGGTCAGTAATACCTTTCATATCTATATTATTACTCCTCTTCAAATTTTGATTCGAATAATTCCCAAATTGTATTTGCACATTCTGACTCATCAGGTCCTTCAACCTGCATTGTGAGTGTTGTGTTGTAACCTGCGGCCATAGTGATTACGCCCATGATAGACTTTGCATTTACAGAAGTGTCATCTTTAATAAGTGTGACTTCACTTGCAAATTTGTTTGCAGTCTGAGCAATAATTGCTGCTGGTCTAGCGTGAATACCGGCACGGTTCTTAACTGTAAGGATTTTTTCTACCATATGATTTGTCCTTTTATCTGTCCTTTGTTTTGTCTTTTGTATTTAATCAAAAAGACTAACAATAAAGGGTAAAAATTAATACACTGGTAAATGTATACACAATGTATGTACAAATTCCTTAAAAACGCATAATTTTGCGCTTAATAAGCATCATTAATATTATTATAAGCAGTTTTGGCTTCGCCTGTTTCAATCCATTTAAGAACGTTCTGATTAAAATCACGGGCCGAGTTATAACCCATGTTTTTGAGACGTTCGTTCATAGCAGCTGCTTCGATAATAATCGGAAGGTTACGTCCAGGGCGAACTGGAATAACAATTTCAGGGATTTTAACACCCAGAACTTCCTTATAGTTTTGTTCAGAACCCAGGCGGTCATAAGCTTTCTGGGCATCCCATTCTTCCAGCTGAACAATCAGCTGAACTTCTTTCTGATCACGAATTGAACCAACACCGTAAAGTTGTGAAATATTAATAATTCCAAGTCCACGGATTTCCATGTGGTGACTTATAAGTGTATTTGAACCACGGCCTAAAAGAACGTTTCCGTTTACACAACACATTTCAACAATGTCGTCTGCTACCAAACGGTGACCGCGTTCAACCAGTTCCAGAGCGGTTTCACTTTTACCAACACCGGAATGACCGGTAAGGAATATGCCGATACCGTAAACTTCAACAAGAACGCCATGCATTGTTTTTTTAGGTGCGAAAATGTTGGAAAAAAGACGAACAAGACGGTTTGAAAGTTCTGTTGAAGGTAAATCACTTTGAAGAATCGGACAGCAGCTTTCTTCTGCTAATTCCCGGAATTCTTCTGTTGGTTCAAGGTTATAGGAAAAAATACAACAAGGAATCTGACTTGAAAAAAATTCTTTAAGGGATTCTGTGTTGCTTTCTTGATGAAGTTTTTCAAGATATGCAGATTCACCGCGACCAAAAAGCTGAACACGATTGAACTGAAAACACTGGAAAAAGCCCGAAAGAGCCAGACCAGGTCTGTTTAATTCCGGAATAGTGATAGCACGAGGTAATCCTCTGCGCCCACCAATGCACTTAAGATTCAGGGAATCGTGTCCGGGCAGATCAAGTTCGAGTAAATCCAGTACTGTAAACTTTTTTGCTGACATTTGTGTTTACTATACAAAAGTCTATATTTGCGGTCAAGAGAAAAGTATAAATTTTTGAAATTAACCTGCCGATATTTAGATATTGGAGAAAAAGAATAGTACAAATTTGCATAAATTGTATTTTGTATTATTATTACAATAGAGAGAGTATATCCTGATAAATTGGAATAATTGTTTATTTTTGAAAATAGATTGAGAACAGGAGTATGCCATGAAGAATTTTACAAATGCATATAAACCTAAGGCCAGATTTTTTATTTTTTTACTGGCATCACTTTTTTCTTTCGCAGGATTATTATCGTGTAAAATTGGTCTTGGAGAGGCGGTAGATACAGAACGTCCTGAAGCTACAATTTCAGAATCTCTTCAGGCAAATGCCATAATCAAAAATAGTTTTACGATCTCAGGAACTTGTTTTGATGACCGAGAAATTTCGAAACTTCGCATTGTTCTTTCAAACAATGACACAGGTGTAAAATATCTTTACGTATCGGATCCATCAGATGATACAGCAGAAATTGAACGTGCTCAGAAACTCACACGTATGGAAACTCCTGTCCTTATCGACAGAAAAAAGAATGAAAACGGTGAAGTAGTTATTACTTATAAACGCCAGGATACATGGTCACTTGTTCTGAACGAAAAAAATGCAGATGGAGAATATCCTCTTAAAGACGGTACTTATAATATTTCTGTTTATCCTTTTGATAGTGAACCTCGTTCTATGGAAGATGTATTTCCTGCAGAACGTGCAATCATTATCGACAACACAGCTCCTCTTCTAGTTCTTTCAAGACCTTCAGAAGGTGATTCATACGGACGTTTCTTTTCTATTGCAGGTCGTGTTGCTGATGACGCAAATGTTGACCTGATGGAAATCGATGTATTTCCTGCAGACGCCGCAGAAGATGCATCACCTCTCTATACAATCAAAAAAGAAAACATTGCTCCTTCTATTGACCTGAATGCCGCAATCTTTGGACAGGAAGGCGAAAACGGACCATACGAATCAATTTATGGTCATAACCCAATGGAAGGTACAAAACAGTTTAAGTGTAAGATTCGTGTATATGATGCTGCCAGAAGTTTCCCACAGGTAGAAGGGGAAAAAGGAAACTGTTCAGAAACTTATTATTTGGATAGTGACGAAAAAATTGGGGCATATACAGAAAATTTCACAATTGCAGATTTGTATCACATTATGAGTGGAGTTTACTCACCGGCTTCTGACAGAGCTGTTGTAGAAGGACTTCAGTCAGAAGTGGAAAACTGGCTCAAAGAAAAAACAGGAGCACATACAAATACAAACTTTTATTTGAATCCGGAAAACAGTCCGAAGTTTTCGCTGATTGGTGGATATTCAGCGGTAAAGACTTATGCAGATATTAGGAAAGCAGAAGTCTTAAATGACGAAAATATTCTGGTAAAGGTTGATGCAGGCCGAGATAATATCGCATTGAACCCTGATACGATTGGGGTGTCTTTATATGAGGTAATTGAGTCTGAAAATAATACTTGGGCAAAGGCTGGAGATGGCAGCCTTATTTCCATTTTAAAGCCATATAAAGATTTCTCTGGAAATGTTCTATTGGATGAAGCTGGTCTTGCTGTAAGAAATCAGTCTACCTTTGAAAAGCAGGGATCTTCATACACAATTACAACAAAAGTGTCAAAAGACATGGGGCTTTCAATTGGCCACACATATTTACTTTCGGTTACAGGTTGTGACTACAATGGAAATGAAATAAACAACCTTTCGGAAGAATACGGTTTCTATCTGACAGCAAAAGGTCTGGCTCCAACTCTTACTGTTTCATCTCCTGCAGAAAATACAATCTATATGGGTTCATCTGGTGAAATCATAATTGCTGGTGAAACAACTCATGACGAAGGTGTTCCTAAAGTTACAATCAGAGTAAAGAAAAATGGAACAGATCAGGTTGTAGAATTTGTATCTGGAAAAGATGGATTCAAAGTTGAAAATAAAGCCTTTAGAAAAGTTTTGAAACCGGCTGACTTTATAAAGTCCGAAGAACTGGAAGAAAGTGCTCAGTACGACATTACAGTCTTCTCTACTTACAGCGAATTCTCTTCAGGTGAAATTCAGAAGAACGTAATTTACGATATCGATAATCCTGTTATAAGCGATATTCTTGTTACTCCAATTGCGGACACATCGGCTCTTGCTGGCGGTAACGACCATAATGTAAACGGTAAAATCAGAATTTCGGGAACCTTCAGTGATGAAAAAACAGGTGTAAATCCTGAATCAATGAAATGTGTTTATACTTCTAGGGAAGGCCAGAAAGAAATGCTGATTTCTAAACAGCAGAACTGGAGCTTTGAACTGGATACAAATACATTGCCGGACGGCGAATTAAATATGACATTCTACGTTAGCGATAAAGCCGGCAACAAAGCAGAGAAAGTTCTTTTCTTTAAGGAAAGTGAAAATACAAAATATATAGTTGATCAGAATACAGATAATCCACTGGTTGTGATTGATGAAAAACAGATTAAGAAAATTTCAGATGTAAATGATGAGGGAATCAGTTCTCTTGCAAAACGACATACACTTTCCGGATATCTTCTGGATGATGACGGACTGGATAAGTACACATTAAGTGTTTATGAAGTTCGGGGCGGTGTTGTTTCATCTAAAAATTATAGTGAAGATTACGGTGAAGAAATCACTCTGAAAAATGAAACATCAAAACAACTTAGTGTGGCACTTCCAGGTGATGACGGTGCATACAAACTGGTTATTTCTGTAACAGATAAGAAATCAACAGGTGAAGCAGCAAAAACAACAGTTTGGGAAACATTTGTAAGAATTGCAGGAGAAGCACCTTCTCTTTCAGTTCAGGAAGGAAACAACTCTCTTCTTAAAAGTGATGCAAACATGACACTGAAGCTTAGATTCAGTGGAAAAAATACAGCCGACAATCCATTAAAAATTTATCTCCTTGCTGAAGAAGATAAAGATGACGCAGAAAGAACAAACTGGAAAGAAATTTTTGACGGAATTAGAGATGGTTATCCTTCGGGAGATACAGTAACACAGGAAGTTGTTGTAAAACCGGAAAACAGACCATTCAATACAAACGGTGACTATAAGGTAATCGTTCGTGCCTGCGCAAATAACTTTGTAACAGATGATGAGGTTTCATATTCGATTGATGATAAAGCACCAGATGTTCCAGAAGTAAAAAACTGGACAACAGATACTGAAGCCAGAATCACACAGCTGGATAATCAGCTCGAGGTAACTTCGAATGATAATGGTTCTGCAGGTTTAAATAAGATTCTCTATAAATATGGCGAAGAAACAGATGACTTTAATTATGATCCGAACAATACAGAAGGCTGGCTTGAAAGTGCATATTTAAGTGGAAAATTTGATATTAACCAGAATTTCGCAGAAGGCGGAATTCCACAGGGAAAGAAAAAGATTTTCATTTATGCAGTAGATAATGCAGGAAATATTTCTGATCGTGCGGTATATAAATTTGTTGCAGATACAACATCTCCAAAACTTACAATTACAAATGTTGCCGGGGATTCTATTGCAGAAACAGAAATAAAAACAAATGAAGATTTCACATTCAATATTGAAGCAAAAGACCCTGAGTCAGGAATTCTGTCTGTCGCTGTAAATGGTGAACCAATATCATTAACTGATGATAAAGGTACTTATTCTGTTCTTGCAGAAAATGGTGAAGGATCACGTAAATTAAATATAACAGTACAGAATAATGCAGGTCTTTCTACTTCAGGTAGCGTAACAGTAACAGTGGATACCACCGCTCCGGAAGTTGGAATTGCTAATCCTGCAGTAGGCAGCAAAACAGGTGTAAACGCTATCAATGTTGAGGATTATCACTTTGAAGGAAGTATTAGTGATAATATAACAGGCGTTTCATCTGTTTATTGGGTAATTACATCTTCAACACAATCAACAGCACCTGAAAAAGGCGATCCATCATGGAATGAAATTTCAAATATTCCTGCAGGTTCTGCACTGTGGAGTGTTAATCAGAAATTTAAATCTGGGGCTACAGATGAAACTGCACTGGGAGAAGGTTCTTATAAACTTTGGGTTTATGCAAAAGATAAAGTTGGAAATGAAACAAAAAATGAAGCCATTGTATCTAGAGAATTTGATGTAGACTTCTTTGTACCAGATGTAAAAGTTGAAGCAAAGGCAAATAGTATTACAAATGAATCGACAAATGATAAAGGATTTAAATTTGAATATTCAGCAAGTGATACATCAGGAGATTTAGAAACAAAGAGTGTTACAGTAACAAAAGATGGTACAGAAATTAATACTGGTTTCACTGATTCAGATGGAGTAATAACATTTACAAATCCAGAAGATGGAAATTATAAGGTTGAAGTTTCAGCTAAAGATAAAGCAGGTAAAGAAACAAAAAAATCTGCAAGTATAAAACTTGATACTGTTGGACCAGAAGTAACAGTTGATTCTCCAGATGTAACAAATTATTTTAGATACAAAAATATTGTGTTTAGTGGTACAGCAAGTGATAAGGAATCAGGTGGTTCAGCAATTGCTGTTGTATATTACACAACAGATGCAACTGAAGGTGCAAATCCTACAAAAGAAACACTTGAAAAAACTGGCGATGATGCAAAGTGGAAAAAAGCAAATGGAACTGATAACTGGGCTGCTTCGGTAGAACAGGGTGATACAACTGGAACTACTTATTACTTTGCAGCAATAGATTCAGTTGGAAACGTAACAGAACCAGGTAAAGTTGTAACAAAGGTATTGAAGGTAGATACAACAAATCCAGTTCTTGAAATTAAAAACACTGCTGAAACCGAAACAATTACATCTATACTTTCACAGACTCCATATACATTTAATATTGTTTGTTCCGATGCTACTTCAGGAATTGATTCTGTAAAAGTAAATAACAGTACTACTGGAGTTACAAAAGTTTCAGATGGTAAGTACACATATATAAGTGCTTCAGAAGATGGAAAGTATAAGTATGATGTAGAAGTTGCAGATAATGCAGGTAATTCATCAACTTCATCAGTAGAAATAGTAATTGATAAAACAGAGCCTGTTATTGGAATTACATCTTCCGGGGAATACATAAAGAATGCTAATTTTACTTTCCGTGGAACAAGTTCAGATCCTAATGCGGACGCAAGTGGTGTTGAAAAGATTTATTATAAAATTGATTCATCCGTAATAAATTCTAAACCAAATGACTGGACTGGCTGGGAAGAAATTCCAGTATCTTCAAAATGGACACTTGAAAAGACATTCGTAGAAGGAACAACAAGCAGTGACCTTTGCGAAAAGGCATATGTGCTGAATGTGTCTGCGGTAGATAAAGCAGGAAATATTACAACTCCAGTGTCTTATGAATTCAAAGTAGATTTGAAAGATCCGGAAATAACAACAACATTTGGTTCTGAATATAAAACCGATGCAGAATTTGTTCCTGTATTCAATATTACAGATTCATCTGAATCAGGACTTAAAGCCGCTCCAGATGGTGTAAAAATAACTATCACTCGTGGTGGGGCTGCTTTGACTAAAGATACTGATTATACAGTCACACAGAATGGAAGTGATTATTCAATTGGATTTACAAAATCTTCTGGAAAAATACCTGACGGAAATTATGTAATTACAGTTGAAGCAACAGATAAATCAGAAAGAAAAACAACAAAAGTCCACAGTGTAAAACTGGATAAAGTAGGACCGGAAGTAAATGTAAGTTCCCCAACTGATACACAGCTTTCTGAATGGTACACAACTAACTCAATCAGTTTTGATGGTACCGCAAAAGACTTTAATGCAGTAAGTGAAATCTCTGGAGTTTATTACACAACAGACTCAACTGCAGGGGCATCTCCAACAAAAGAAGCTCTTGAAAAAACTGGCGCAGGGGCAAAGTGGACAAAAGCTTCTGGTACAGATAACTGGTTCTTTACAATCAGTAATTTGGAAAATACAGATAATACAGGAACTAATATTTATATTACTGCCTTAGATGCAGTAGGAAATATTTCAGCTTCTACAGTTGTAAAGAATTTTAAAGTAGATACAGGTATTCCAGGAATAACAAAACCTGTAGTTTCTGACACACTTATTAATGCTACAGAATATAATTCCCTGAACGTTACAGTAACTGCAGATGTAACACCAACAAGTAGTGGAATTAATAAAGTTGAACTTTTCAATGGTGAAACATTGCTTGGAGAAATGACACTTTCTTCAGGTAAAACTTATTCATTGACTTTAACTTCAGCAGATAAATCGAAAATAAATTCCGGGGCAAATAATTTTGTCGTAAAAGCAAAAAATAATGCAGGAACAACAGGTGAAAGTGAAAAAGTAAATGTTACTGTAGATAATGTTGTCCCAGCAATTTCAGAAATAAGTGTTTCGCCAGAAGTAGAAGGCGGAAAAGTAAATGGAAAAGTAAAAATATCTGCCACAGTAAGCGATAACCGCGCCCTGGCAGACAATGTTACATGGAGCTTTGGAAATAACGAAGGTCAATCTGGTACTGTAACAGGAGTTTCTGGAACAAGTAAAAATATTTCCTTTGACGTTTATACAACAGAACTTACAACTTCTTCCGGTCAATTCACACTTACACTTGAAGCAACAGATGAAGCGGGAAACAAAGTTACAGATAGTTCATTCAAATTAAATGTAGATCAGAGTACAGATAAACCAGTAATTGAAGTAGGAAACTTTGTTGCAGATAAAACTGCTGAACAGGTTAATGAAACAACAAACCTGTTTGGAGTAACAAATGAGTCGGGAACTTCTGCAAATAATAAGCTTCGTGCAAAAGTAACAGATGATGATGGACTGGGTTCAGTAACATTAAAATATCGTACAGCAGGTTCTGTAAATGATTTTGACTGGCAAACAGGAAATTTAAATAATACTTTTGTAGAAGGAACAAAATCATATTCACTTGAATGGAACCTTCCAAAAAAAGAAGGTAAATATGAAATCAAGATTGAAGCAGAAGATAACAAGAAAGAAACAACTCAAAGTAATGTAAGTCTTAATTCGAATGTTGGTGCTGCTGGTAAAACACCAACTGTAAGAATTTCAACAAAGACTGAACAGTACGTAAAAGACGGTACAGAAGTTTCAATTTCCGGAACATGGGATGGTGGTTCTTCTACAGAACTTACAAGAACTTACACAATTGGTAATGGAACTGCTTCTGCAGGAGAAACAATTTCTAAAAAAGAATTTACAGATAAACTTACATTAAGTGGATCAGCAAATGCAAACACAATCGTAACAGTAACTTATGTTGCAGAAAATATGTTCGGTCAGAAATCAACTGGAACATATTATTATGTAATTGATAATAAAACCCCAGAATATAACACAAATTCTCTCAAGGTAGATGGAACAACTTATTCGAATATCTGGAAGAATAAACTGAGTTTTGAAATCGATGGAAGCTTTACAGATGGTGGAAGTGGAACAACAGATTCTGATTCAGGATATAAAGTTGGTTCGGGAATTAAAGAGATTCAGTACAGACTTCAAGCAGCTGGAGTTACAGAACCATTAACAGGAAAGATTACACCACAGGCCGCTGCAAGTGGAGACGGATGGAATTTTAATCAGACAATATATGGTTTCCAGAACGGTGAAAATAAACTTTATCTTAAAGCCGTGGATATGGCAGGAAACGAAAGTAGCGAAACAGAATTTACAATTAAGTCAGATACTATTGCACCAACTCTTACACTTAATTCAGAAACAATGAAACTGGAAAACAATGTTCTCTACATTACAGATATAGATTTGGAATCGGCAGATTCTTCAAAAGGTATTTTTGTAAATGGAACAATTACAGATGATTTGTCTGGTGTAAACAACATTAGGATTCTTAACGGATCTACAGAAATCGGAACTATAGCAAAGGCAAATATTGCAGCAGATGGAAGTTTCAGTTTGAAACTGGATTCTTCAAAATTGAAGAATGGATCAGCCTTTGCAAATGATTACACAATTACTGTAACTGGTTACGATTCTCTGAATAATAATACAACTACAACATTTAATGTTTATGTGGACAAAACAGATCCAACAGTAGATTCACCATCAGTAACAAAATATGTTGAGGCAAATGGAAAGGCAAATAATGTAAATGGAAAGATTTCTATAACCGGAAACGTCAGTGATGATGACAAAATCAGAACTCTTAAAGCGGTTCTGAAAAAGGGTGAAAACGAAATCGGAACATTAACAAATAACAGTTCAAATACTCGCTACAGTATTACAGATTTTGATACAACTGCAGGTGAATTGGATGGATATAAAGGCGACATTGTTCTTGAAGTAACAGCAACAGACCGTTCAGGAAGAACAACAACAAAAACAGAAACTTTGTATGTAGATCAGAGTACCGATTTACCAACATACGCCACAAGTAACGCAACCGGAAAAACAGCAGCCGAAAACCTGTTCGGTATGGGAAACTGGAAGATTAACGGAACAGTAGGCGATGATGACGGAGTTTCAAAAGTAGAAGTAAAACTGGATGAAGGTGAATATACAGCAGCATTTACTGCAACTGCAGGAAGCGAAAGAACAAGCCAGAGTTATGATTATGTAATCACAGATTCAACAGGCGAAGGCAACCATACACTTTCTATAAAAGTAACAGACAAGAACGGAAAGTGGAAAGAATTCTCAGTTCCATTTGCAGTAGATAAAGCCGCACCAAGTGTGAGAATTTCTTCTGCTTCTGGTTCAAGTTATTCAACAGGAATGTTCCTGGGAAGTTCTTTTTATATCGAAGCGGCAGCAAGTGATAATAATGGAATTAAAAAAGTTGAACTGATAAAAGTCAATGGAACTTCACTTGCACAGGATAAGGTTCAGACAGTTGCAGAGACTTCAAGTGGAAGCGGACTCTTTAAAATGAGCTTCGAAAAAATTGTATGTTACGCAACAGCAACACAGGCAGACGCAGGAAAATATTATTCTACAGCCCTCCTTGCAAATGAAAATGGTGCTTCTGGTATTGTTGATACAAAAGGATATCCTCTTGTAAAAGCAAGTGAAGCAGAGAAATCATATTCAACTGTTTACAGATATTCTGTATTTGAAAGTGGAGACTGTTCTGTAACATATCAGGCAACAGATAAATACGGCCGTACAAGCGAAGCAACGGCTCAATTCAAGATTGATATTGATGATCCTAAAGTTGATGTTTCAAAAGTAGTTGCAACAAATGGAAGTGTAAATAAGTCGAATAATGACATTTCTGGATTCTGGTTTAATACTTCTTCAATTACTGTAAAAGGGGATGATATCGTTACCGATACAAACCTTACAAACAGCGTAGGAGTAAAAGTAGAAGGAGACACATCAGACTTGGGATCCTTTGAAATGAACGTAAGTGAAGGCAAAGGAAGCTTCAACAATAACCGTGCATTGAATAACGGAACATCAAAAATAACAT
>JAKSTM010000022.1 GCA_024402565.1 Treponema sp.
CTTCTTTTTCGCTTGCTGCTACACCATCTTTTTTGATTTTATCAATCAGTTCCTGTAATTGAACATCCATTTATGAACCTCACTTAAAAAATAGTGTCGCTAAATATCTCTAATAATAATACGAAAATCAAGAAAATACAAATAAAATCTCCAAAATCTTCAAAGAAATGCGACTAACTCAAGCCCCTCTTTACTCAAGGCCTAAACAAAGCCTTTTTGAGGATATCCACTAAATATAAAAAAAAAGAGGCCCCGAAGAGCCCCTTTGTAAGTTTCATCGATTTTTCAGACGCAATTTTTCAGACGCAATTATTCAGACGCAATTATTCAGACGCAATTATTCAGACGCAATTATTCAATCGACATTATTCAAACGAATAAACAGTTTTTGCCTTGTATTTCTGGCCAGGCTGAAGAATACAGTTTGGGAAGTCTTTTTTATTAGGTGTGTCAGGGAATGCCTGTGTTTCAAGACAGAATGCATCGTGACGAGCGTAAACTGTACCGTTTTTACCTACGATTCCACCGATATAGTTTCCTGTGTAGAACTGACATCCTTCAAGGTTTGTTGAAACAGTCATTTTTATTCCAGTTTCTGGAGACTGAACTTCCCCAAATTTAACTACTTTGCTGTCATCTAAAGGATTTGCACAACCACCCTTTACATAAGCCTGAGTTACATAACAATGATCGTATCCAACACCGATTTCTTTGATATCTTTACCAATTTTCTTTTCTTTATTGAAATCAAAAGCTGTTCCTTTTACTTCTGTAAATTTTCCTGTAGGAATCAGTTTTGAATCAACCTCAAGAATATATTTTGAAAGGAATTTTGCTGTATGATTTTCTACAGTTCCCTTTCCTGCCAGATTAAAATAAGCATGATTTGTAATATTAATTGGAGTAGCTTTATCTGTTTCTGCTGTATATTTGCAAGTCAGATTATTATCTTCATCAAGAAGATAAGATACTTCAATTTTAACATTTCCAGGGAATCCCTGTTCTCCATCAGGTGAAACACGAGTAAATTTAACTCCGCACTGTTTTTTTGTTTCAACTGATTTTCCAGTCCACATCATCTTGTCATAACCTTCAAATCCACCATGCAGTGTATTTGGACCGTCATTTTTATCAAGGTTATATTTTACATCATCAAGAGTAAATGATGCTTTACCGATTCTGTTTGCAAAACGACCTACTACAGCCCCAAAACAAAATTTTGTATTCAGGTAACCTTCAAGTGTTGAAAAACCTAAAAGACAGTCAGTTTTCTTTCCTTTTGCATCATTTACAACGATACTTGTAAGGGTACAACCATAATCTGTTACTGAAAAACTCATTCGTCCATTCGATACAGTCCAAAGGTTTACTTTTGTTCCGTCACAAAGAACGCCCCATTTGTTTTTTGTTACTTTCATAATCAAATCCTCTAATAAATATTTTTTTTCGTTTTTTAATTTAAATCAATAACAAATTGTACTTCTGTTTCAGAAAGATTAAGTTCTGATGCAATATCAGAAACTTTATGACCATTTCTAAACAAATTCATTACTTGTTCATCTACCGATTTCTTAGGTCCCACTTTTGGAATCACTTTAACAGGAATTTCTTCCATTGCTGTTTTTTCTTCAAATGCAGGTTTTTCTTCAAGAACCCGGGCATCCAGCATAGGTACTTCTTTATATGAAGCTCCATTATCTGTTACATGTATTTCGTCCGGTTTTTCAAAGAGATCTTTTTGAACAGGTTTATTTACAGCATACACAGCATTAGGATCTATAAAAGATTTTTTTACCGATTCCCTGAATTGAACCATTCCTGCTTCTGCATTCAGAAGTTCAAGTTTTCTGTTAATTTCATCAATTTTTCTTTCAGCCGCTATTTTCGACTGTTCCAGCTTTTGAATTGTTTCATTTACGAGATTAACATTATCTATAGTATTCTTCTGCATACTTCGCAGAAGTCTATTCATTCCATCACGTGCTTTTTCAATCATTCCATCTGGGGAAAAAATTTTATGGAACCGAATTCCAAAAATAATCCACATGATTACGTTAAAAACACAAAGAGCCGCTACAAGATAAATCACTTTTTACCCCAGGATATCGATAATTGTTCCAAGATACGAAGACCTTGGAGTTGATGATACGTTTTCACTATCACTCAAACTTTGAGCAGAATTTTCAGAAGATTCCGATGAATCTCCATTTCTTTTTTTGTTGAAATTTGAACCAGAGCCTCCGCCCCTTTTATTGTTATCTACTTTTTGATTTGAAGCCTTATCATCTGTAGTACTATGCACTTTTCTGGCATTTTCCAAATTCTGCTGAACGACTGTAGTCTGCTGCATAATAGAATCAGAAAGTTGAGCTGATTGAGCGCTACTTGCAATTTTTGAAACATTAACACTCTGCGAATACATCACTTGTAAATCAATTGGTTGTATCCCCATTCATTTCCTCCTGACTCATAGAAGGCGGTTCATATTCTCCGCGTTTTATAAAGCTTCTGTCGTAATAGAAGGTAACACCTTTTACATCAGCTTTTACTTCATCAAGAACATCACGAACGTAAACTTTTACGCCCGAATAAACTGTTCCTTCACACTTAACTTTTCCAACAGCTTTAAGCTCGCGGAGATGTTCCTGTATTTTTTCAATCTGACTGGCAAGTTCGTTTATCTGTTCCCCAATTTCTTCATGACGTTTTTTGAATTTGAGGAGATTTTCTTTCTTTTCTTGTGGAAGATTACGTCTGATTTTCTGCTGCTGCTCAAGAGTTGCAATATCGAGAGCAAGATTGTCCATTTCTTTGGCCAAATCAGCCTGTTCTTCCTGCAACTGTTCAAGTTGTTTCTTGGCTCGTGGGTCAATACCAACGTTTAATACAGTTTCTGTACCACCACCTGGAGACCCGATATTTTTCGCACAGATTTCCTCTGTTGCAAAAAGATGACCACCGATAATCTGAGCCTTTTTACCGCGAAGAACAATATTCTTCATGGCAGTAACTTCAGAGTTCATGATAGAGTCATTTACTATAATATTATTTTCAACTTCAACATGAGAAGACTGGATGAATTTTGCCCAAAGAGATTTTCCAGAACGAATATAACATTCGTCTTTTCCAAAAACCCCCTGACGAATTGTAACATCCCCATCAGCCTCAATTCGGCACTTACCAACAGATCCGTTGATTTCAATGCTTCCGGAAGCTTTAACGTTGTATCCATCATCGACAGATCCTTTAACAACAACGCTTCCAAGGAATGTAATATTACCAGTCTTAATATTAACTGCATCAAGGTATTTTACAGGTTCAACAGTAATCTTACCATTTACCAGCATAACTTCACCGTCGCAATCAGCAACGATTGTTACACCGTCTTTATCGAAATGAGTATTAGCCCCAAGATTTACCTGAATATCTCTTCCGTTTTTTGCTTCCAGATAACGCCCCATAATGGTCTTTCCACCCTTTCCTCGTTCTGGAAGAATTTTTGTTGCAAGTGCCTGACCGGTTACAACGTTTTGAATCTGATTCAATTCTTTATAGTCAACGTTTCCGTCTTCAGAAATTTTTGCCCTTAATTTTTTTACATCAGTTTCAAAGTTGTATGCAATATAAGCATCATGACCATCTACTGGCATAACAGCTGAAGCCACTTGATACGGAATATTATAAACAGGATTATCAACAAACTCACTGATTTTCTGTTCATCAAAACCAGCCACTACACCCTGAGACTTAAGACAACGAATGATAGATTCCGAAGATGCTTCCGCGCCACTCATTGAAGGAGGCGAAACCGTAATAGTGGCCTGCATTTCGTCTTTTGATACATCAACGGAAATAAGAACGTCGCCTGCAGAAACATGTTTGTAGTCACCTACACTTACATATTCACCGTTTGTTCCTGTCTTAACAACTTTCTTAATTAAGTTTTCATCAAGTGCAATTGTATCTTGACGACGTGCCTCATCCAAAACTTCCCTTAATTCAACAGGAGCGCCTTTTCCTACAGGAGGCACAATTTTTAACATAATTTGAGTATTAAAATGACGAATATAATAAAGTCCATCTGAATCTTTTACAGCAACCGCTTCTTCTGCATAAGTTGCGGCAAATAAATCATCAGATGAATAAGCTGTTTCTTTTTTAATAGTGTCGGGATTCTGATAAATTCTTAAAAGCCATGGTTTCTTACCAAATCCCAAAAAACCTTCATTACCTTTTTCAACCACTTCGTACTGAAGATTTACTGTTTTAGAATCAAGCTGAACAGCAGCATCTGCAAGGGCTTCATCTATAGTGTCTGCGCGAACATCGACACTATGAAGCAGCTTGTCTACTTCGAGACGTTTCTGCATTTCTGCACGAAGCACTTCCAGAGTAACCATAAAGCCTAGATAATACCTCTTCTGATATTTGTAAGTTTAGCGCGAAGACGAAGATTTGCTTTTGTATGAAGCTGAGAAATACGAGATTCACTTACCTGCAAAACTTCTCCAATTTCCTTAAATGTAAGGTCTTCGTGATAATACAAAACTATTACCATTTTTTCTTTTTCAGGAAGTTCCTGAATTGCTTCGGCAATAACCTTTTTAATTTCTTCACGTTCTGCAATTTTATCTGGTTCAAGACTAGATGGAGCTTCAATATTGTCTCCAATTGCAACGTTATCACCATCATCTCCTGAATACCAGACATCATTAAGTGAAAGAACACTTGTTCCACTAACTTTCATTACAGTACGATGATACTCATCTTCTGACATTTTCAATGAATCAGCGATTTCAGAATCTGTAGCAGAACGACCAAGTTTTGATTCAAGAGAAACAATTGCATCTTCAATTTCGCGAGATTTCTGACGGATACTGCGTGGAACCCAGTCTAACTGGCGAAGCTCATCAAAAATTGCACCACGAATACGAGTTACAGCATATGTTTTGAATTTTACATTTTTTATCGGATCATATTTTTCGATTGCATCAAGAAGCCCAAACTGGCCGAAGCCTACAAGGTCGTCATACTCGACACAATTAGGCATCCCAACAGACACTTTTCCCGCAACATATTTTACCAGAGGCATATACTGTCTGATAAATTTGTCGCGAAGAGCAGGATCTTGAGTTTTTCGATACTGTGTCCACAGAAGATCTTCTTCTTTTGTGTCATTAACTGAATTTTCTTCTGTTTTAGTAGCACCGATAGAAGCTTCGTTAGCCATGTCTTCGGTCATGTCTTCAGTCATGTTTTCTGTCATGTTTCTCACCATTATTAAATGAAACCACTTTTAATTTTTCATGATTCATTTGCTAATATTGTACTAATTGCCTTTGCCAAAAGCGGGGCATCTTTAATTACATTTTCATCTGGTTCTGCAGACCGCCGGCTTCCACCACTACTACCAGCTGTTGCAAATTCAGTTTCATTATTTACTTCGTCATCGCCAAACGAAGGTCGTGACGAATCTCCACCTCCAATAGAATCTCCTAAGGAATCCATAGAAGGAAGTGTATCTAATTCTTCATCTTCTGCTGAATAAACTTCTTCTCCTGAAAGAGAAAAAGTCCCTGCTTTTGAAACCTTATCCTCTGTTTTTGTTACCGCTTCTTTTCCCGAAACATTATACAAAGTCTCAAGGTTTCGAACTGGTACAAATTTTTCTTCCGAAACTTCGGATTCAGATGATTTTTCAAAATCAGTACTTCCAGCCCCGCTATCTTCAACAGTTTTTTGCTGTTGCTTTGCATACGCATTCTGTGCAGCAGCAGGTGATGAAGTCGGAATATTTTTTATATCCCCAGCAGTAAAAATCCGCTGACTATCATTAACAATATACTGTCCAGTTACCTCATCGGAAGGCAAATCTTCATCTTGAATAACAAGGTCAACAGTCTGACCACGTTTAGCAGATGTCTTTCCTACAGTATTTCCTAAGTTTGAATTATCCTGTGATTCTATTGAATCATCTGCCAGAAATCTTTTGAAAACAAAGACCACCCCATAGCCAATCGCTGCAAAAACTAACGCAAAGACAAATGCCAGCAATATTGTTCTGCCTAAACCAGCTTTTGAGGAAATACTGCATATAAGGGATAAAAGAAAACCACAGCCGGCAAAAATACCGACAAATTTTAAGTCTTTAATTTTCCGCCTCCCTTATCAAATTATTATACATCTATTTACCTTTTCTTCCAATAAATTTCTTAAGGAAGCTTGAAACGCCTTCATTTGTCTCAGGCTCAGTTTTTTCAATTTTACCAACGATATGTTTCAAACAAACAGCAGGTTTTGACGTTGGATTTACAACAATAAATGGCTTCTGTCTGATTACCGAAGTAGACACAGTCTGATCTTCATACACACAACCAAGATATTCAACTTTATGATTAAGGAACTGTGCAGCAATATTAATTATACGCTCAGAAATACGTTTTCCTTCATCTGCAGAATGAACGCGATTTACAATCAGCTTAAGGTCAATAGGACGGTCTACAACTTCTGTTGTAATAACCTTAATCATTCCATAAGCGTCTGTAATTGCCGTTGGTTCTGGAGTGGTTACAACAAAAACTTCATCTGCAGAGGCAACAAAACGCTGAACATTATCTGCAATACCAGCACCAGTATCAATAATAATAATATCTGCACTTCCAAGTTGACTGAACTGAGCGGCAAAATCATCAAGCTCATCAACAGTAAGATTTGCAATTTTCGAAAATCCATTTGCCCCGGCAATAAACTTAATACCAAATTCTGTATCAAGAATAATTTCTTTCATTGTTTTTTTGCCGTTAATTACATGCATCAAGTTATACTTTGGCACAACATTAAGAAGAACATTAACGTTTGCCATTCCAAGGTCGCCGTCAATCAGGATTACTTTTTTTCCAAGCTGTGCATATGCAATAGACATATTTACAGCTATATTTGTTTTTCCAACACCACCCTTTCCACTGGTAATAGCGATAATGCGTGTGTTATGACTTTTATTTTCAGGACGTGCAACTGATGGTGAAACTGTGGATTTTCCTACAGTTTCTGTATCCTTCATAAGTTCTTTAAGTTCTTCTGCCTGTTCTTCCATAACTCTTATTCCCCACTATTTGAAAATTTCTCTTTTAAATGATTCATATCCAGATTAAATCCTATCAACTTTTCCAGGAAATAAATTGGATCCGCTTTTTCTATGTTTCTGGCAGCATTCTGTCCGTCTGTAACATAAGCAATTGTTTTGTGTTTTTCGTACAAACTGCTGATAATATTTCCATAAACCTTTGATTCATCACATTTTGTTACAATTACGGAATTGTAAGCAAAAGGTTCATAATTATTCATAATATTTTTCAAATCACTGCATTTTGTTTTTGCATCAAATGCAAGATAGATTTCCGGTGTCAGTCCAGGAACTGAAATCAGGTCCTTCAATTTTCCAATCTGAACACTATCATTTGGACTATATCCGCCAGTATCAATATATATACCGTCACAATGAAGTCTGTAATTCTCATAAAGAATTTTCAAATCATCCATAGTTTCCGCTTTATCTACATCTCGTCCAAGGATTTCTGCAAAATGTTTAAGCTGTTCCAACGCACCAACGCGGGTAAAGTCTGTAGTTATTAAACGTGCATCGAAAACTTTTCCACTTTTCTTTGCGGAAATAACTTCTTTTGCGACCATCTTTACTAAAGTTGTGGTCTTCCCAACTCCTGTAGGACCAACAATTATTTTTACATGTGGAGGGCGCACAACATGTGAAGGTTCTACTTCAATTGATTCCCCAATCCAGTCTACAACGGCTTTTTCGATTAATTCAAAATCTTCAAGTTGTTCCAAAGAGAATGTTCTTCTGATTTTTTCAGTAATCATATTTATATAATTCATGGAAAATTCATTATCAGAAAGAAGTTCTTCAATTCTGGAAATCGTCTCGGGTTTATCTAATGAAGTAGAAGAATTCAATTTTCTATTCATTGTTTCCTGCATTTCACGGACTTTCTCCAATGCAGCCTTAACTTCATCCATTTGTGCAATATTTGCATTTACAATTGTTGATGAATGTTGTGCAAGAATCTGTTCTCTATTTTTCTTAAGACGTTCTTCTTCTTCATCTACAGCCTGACTTTCTGCCAGTCTACGAAGGTAATCTGAATTTGGTGTATTATCATATACAGGTGTTGAATTAACCTGATTGGAACGAGGTTTTACTCTATAAAGAACACACATCTGTGGTCTGCTAAAAGAACCAAACAAACCTTTCTTTTTTACTTCATAACTTCTAATTACGGTGTAATCATATCCGTAAAGTCTGAATAGTTCGTTACGGCAGTCGTCAATGGAAGGTCTTATTATTTTTTGAACGCCTTCATTCTCAATCATTTTTTACATATCCCCATTTCTGTCAGAAATTTCACCAATTACTTCCAGGTGAATTTTCTTTCCAGCGTTAAATACTTCATTTGTAGAAAGAACAACAACACCATTCATTTCCATCTCGCACAATGAATAAACAAGCTGGCGTACTTCCGGTGCACAAAGAATAATAGGAACCATATTCTGGAACTGTGTAAGAGCCGCTGAAATACAACTCTTCCATCTTCTTCCATCCACTGGATCAAATGCAACCATTGGCTTTGAACCGTCTTTTGGATAGAAAGCATGATTTGCCACAAGTTCTGAAAGTTCCTGCGAAAGAATCATTACATAAAGTTTATTGTTTTTGTCTACATATTGCTTTGCAATTTGAAGTCCCAGCGCTTCACGAACCTTCTGAGTAAGGAACCAGGTATCCTTTGAAACTCCTGCATAATCAGAAATTGCTGAGAGAATAGTTTCAATACCACGAATTGAAACACGTTCAGAAAGAAGGTTCTTAAGAATACGTTCAATCTGTCCATAAGACATTTTTGCATTATCGAGGACTTCTTGAACAAGGACTGGATATTTTTCTGCCGCTCTATCCATCATCTTCTTCACTTCTTCACTTCCAAGAATGATGTCAGCATTTGAACGAATAAGTTCTGTAATATGTGTTGCCATTACGGTTGAAGGGTCGCAAATTGTATAACCGGCTTCCTCAGCTTCCTGGCGTTTTTCTTCATTAACCCAAACTGCGCTCAAACCAAAAGTAGGATCGGTTGTTTTTTCTCCCTGAATTTCTTCAAGAGGCATTCCACTTGTATTAATTGCCATGTAATAGCCAAGCTTAATTGTAGCGCGTCCAGCTTCGATGCCATGAATTTTAAATACATATTCATTTGGCTCAAGCATTATATTGTCCTGAATATGAATATTCGGAACAATAAGTCCCATATCGTTAGCTGCTTCCATGCGAATATTTGAAATACGCCCTGTAAGTTCAGCCCCCTTCTCTTCATCTACAAGAGGGATAAGAGCAAACCCAAGTTCTATAGAAAGTGGATCCAGCAAAGGATATTCCTGACGTTGTGCCTGAGAAGGAGTTCCTGCTTTAGTATCTTTTTGTGCAAGTTCTTTTTTCTTTTCTTCTTTTTTTGCATTGCTTTTATTCATTCGGTTTCCAACAAAAATGAAGAGACCACCAAAAATAACAAGCATAAAAAGAAGTGTAAAATCTTTTGATAACAATCCAAGTGCTACACCAAGAACAACCAGAACAGCACCAAGAATCTCATAATTTCCCCCAGCTCGAGAAAAATCATTAATTACCTGCTGTGCAAGGTTATCATCAGTTTTTGTACCAGTAACAAGAATACCGGTAGCAAATGAGATCATCATTGATGGCAGCTGTGACAGAAGTCCGTCACCTATAGTAAGGGAAGAATAAGATGAAAGAGCTCTGGAAAAATCCATTCCTTTCATAACCATTCCGATTATAAAACCACCCAGAAGGTTTACGACTGTAATAACAATACCAGCCTTTACATTTCCTGATACGAATTTCGAAGCACCGTCCATTGTGGAATAAAAGTCAATTTCGCGACGAATCTGAGCTTTAAGTTCCTGAGCTTCTTCATCAGAAATTGCACCACTATTCAGACGGTTATCTACGTCAAAAAGTTTTGGCTGCATCGAGTCCAATGTAAAGCGTGCTGAAACTTCAGAAATGCGAGTTGCACCTTTTGTAATAACTACAACCTGAACAATAATCAGAATAATAAAAATAACAAATCCAATAACAATATTGTTTCCTGTTACAATTTTAGCAAAGGCTTGAACCATGTTACTTTGTCCTGGCATATCTACACGATTTCCGTGCATAACAATATCGCCAGTTAAAATAAGTCTGGTTGAAGAAATGTTTAAGCCCAAACCAAACATTGTCTGGAACAAAATTACTCTAGGGAATGATTCGAAGTCAGCTGCACGTGGAATTGTAATAACAGTCAGGAGGACAATAATACAGAGAGATAAATTCAGAATCATCATTACGTCTACCAGCACTTTTGGAACCGGAAGAATCATAAAGAGGATTACAAAGATGGCGAAAACGCCCATGTAGCTCTGTTTTACGAAATTTAAAATACGGTCAACGACTCGATTTCCGTCTGCCATTAAGCCCCCACCCAAAGCAAAACTTTTCAAGTATTAGAAATTTTTGAGATATTAGTATTTTATTTTACATTGAAATTTAATTATTATCAACATTTTCATTTCCAGGAAGTCTGGAATAAATAATTGCAATCGCATTCCAGTAAACTTCCGGAACTGCCGTACCTACTTCTATATTACTATATAAATCACGGGCAAGCGGTTTATTTTCAACAAGTGGAATATTATTTTCAGTTGCTATACGACGAATAAGGAAAGCTGTTTCATCCACCCCTTTTGCATTTACTACTGGAACAGAATTTTCTACTTCTCTGTCATATTTTAAAGCAACAGAGAAATGTGTTGGGTTTGTAATTACGACGTTTGATTCTTTTACGGCCTTTGGAATATTTTGTTTCAGGATTTCCTGCTGCATTGCTTTAAGCTGAGCCTTTGTCTGAGGATCTCCTTCCATTTCTTTAATTTCTTCTTTTACTTCCTGCTTTGTCATCTTCATGCTTTCCATAAATTCATGACGCTGAACGAAATAATCAGGAATTGCAATTATTACAAATAAAACAGAAACGATTACAATCAAAGTTGCAGCTGTTGTGCTTATTTTTTTAAGCGCATAAACAACATTTCCCGTAGAAATAGTATCAACAATTTCCCACATATTTCTTCTTATTAAAATAAATGCAATAAGAATAATTAGGGCTACCTTTCCTAATGATTTAGCTATATTAAAAAGCCCCTGAAGGGATCCTATAGTTCGACGAAAGTATTCACCAAATTTTGGAAGAATCTTACTGAATTTTGGTTCAATTGGTTTCCAACTGAAAATGACACCTCTAGTCTGGATTATATTTCCGGCTATAGCTGCAACTAATCCAACAGCTCCCATTGGAAGAATGATTCGAAGGAAAAAATTAATAAATGTATTCCATAGCCCTGGATCATCAATTTTTACAGCTGAAGTTTTTGAAAAATAATATCTCATAATTTCCATACAATTAGAAAAAATCATTTTTCCTAAAACTAAAAGGAGGAGTATTGTTAATAAGAGAACAAGACTTCCCGCCAGCTCCTGTGTTTTTGCAACACGACCTTCCTTACGGGCTTTTTCAAGTTTATACTCTGACGGTTCCTCGGTTCTTCCTTCGTCTTCTGCTGCCATTCTTTTTCAGTCTCCTAAGGTTTCCAGGTCATAAACAGATTGGCAATATCTGCCAATCCTTTATTAAATGAACGGATAAAGAAATCACTCATTGCTGGAAGCATATTCAGAATGAGGAAAAAAGCCAAAAGAATCATAACAGGGAAACCTTCAGAAAGAAGATTCATCTGAGGAGCCGCTTTTGAAAGAAGTCCTGTAGCCACTGATATTAAAAGAAGAGTTCCCATAACAGGAAGCGCAATTACAAGTGCATCTGCGAAAAGATTTGAAAGTCCTTTCAACATAAAACGTGCAATAGGTTCTGTTCCATTTACAATAGAGAATGCATTCATTGCTTTGAAACTTCCCATTAACCCAGCCATAAAGACTTTCTGAAACCAGCGATTCTGCATGAAAATAAGCATTCCAATAAGGTTCAGATACTGTCCCATAAGAGGGTTTTCAACCTGACTTAAAGCATCATAAGCAGAAGCTGCAGAAAAACCCATCTGGAAGGCAAAAAACTGACCTGCAGTACTAAAGGCTGCAAAGATTATTTGAAGATAAAAACCCATTATTATTCCGATAAGGCCTTCTCCTAGAACAAGCAAAAGATACTGTACTGAAAAAGCCTGATCTTCCATTATCAGAATTTCATAGGAAGAATAATCAACTGCAGGCAGCATAAGAAAAGCCATGTAAAAAGATAAAGCAAGTTTTGCTCTGCGATTTACTGCTCGCATAGAAAAAAGAGGCAAAGTTACAATCATGGCAAAACAACGCGCATATACAAGGAGAAAGTAAGGTGCTCTTAATAAAACCTGATTTAACATTTTTGCTATTTTTTTTCGTTTTTATTTTGCAAAATCGGGAATTCTTGAGAACAAAGCAACGGTATACTGCCCGATATTTGAAAACATAATTCCACCAAGAAGTGCCAGAACAATTAGAATAGTAATCAGTTTTGGAAGAAACGTAAGTGTCTGTTCCTGAATGGACGTAACTGCCTGAAAAATCGCAACTATAAGACCGACAATAAGGGCCGCGATTAAACATGGTGCAATCAAATTTATTACTTCCATAATTCCACCACGCATAAGGGATACAATTTCACCTGTACTCATTTACCGCCTCCTAATGAATTACCGAAAGGAATAACTGATTTGTAAGAAGTCCCCATCCATCAACCAAAACAAAGAGTATTAATTTAAACGGCATAGAAATCTGAACAGGAGGCAACATCATCATACCCATAGACATAAGGATACTGGCGACGACCATATCAATAATAATAAATGGAATATATAGAAGAACCCCGATTTTAAAAGCTGCTGTAAGTTCATGAAGAATATAAGCTGGTATAAGAATATGGGTTGGGACATCAGCAAGGGTATTTGGCTTATCCATTTTAGCCATAGACATAAATGTTCCTATGTAAGTTGGATCTTCTGCCATCTGTGAATACATAAAAATACGAAGTGGTGCTTCGGCTTCACGATAAGCTTCTTCAATTCCAATCTGACCATCATTCAAAGGTTTAAGAGATTTTTCATACATGGTGGAAAATGTTGGCCACATTACGAAAAGAGTCATAAAAAGCGCGATACCATTCAATACTGCTGTAGGTGGAACCTGCTGAAGCGAAAGAGCCCTTTTTATAAAATCCAATACAATTGAAAAACGAAGGAAACAAGTGACCAAAAGCAGAAGACTTGGAGCAATTGTTAAAACTGTAAGTAATAAAAGGACGCGTACAGAGAATGCCACTTCCTGTCCTGTCTGCGGTTGTGTTATTTGAACTGAAACATTAGGTACAACAGGCTGCGTTACATTCCGGCCCATTTCTGTATTACCACTTGTGGATCCCTGCGGAAAAGACTGAGCGGGAACAGGAAAAAATGTAAATAACACAATAAGGAAGAGGATTATTTTTTTGAAAGATTTTCTTTTCATAATTCTCACCCCTACTTTTTATCGCCCAAACGGTTTTCTTGAGAACGGAACATTTTGTTTATATCTTCTTCACCGGAAGAAAAAACATTTGTATTTTTTGAATATCCTTCCTCTGATTCAGTAGAAGTTTCTCTTGGGCCATTTGGCATAAACAAATCTAAAACGTCTGAAAAATTTCTTGGCTTCGATGTATTTGATTTTTTATCAGCGTAAAGATTCATAGCTTGAATAAGTTCCAGGTCTTTTACTTCAGAAATAAGATTAATTCCGCCTTCTGTTACACCAATTAAGTAAGCACCTTTATCTACAAGAGTAATTACTTCTACTGATTTACCTTGTCCAAGATTCAAATAAGCAACACGTCGTAAAAACTCATCATCTGATTTTCCACCGGTGCCCTTCTTTTTCATAAAAAACAAAACACCGTAAACAGCCGCTACAACAAGAACAAGAAGAAGAATCATCTTAACGAAAGGCCATACAGAAGATTTTCTGGTTGCTTCTCCAGAAAAATTTATAGGAGCATTTTCTTCCGGCATGTTCAAAGAAATCTCAGACTCATTTAATGAAGAAGACTGTCTTTCGGGCACTGTGCTTTGTCCGAAAACAAGAAAAGTTGTTAATGATAACAATACAAAGATTAAAATACTTTTTTTCGAGAAAACCATTTTCTATCCCACCCAGCAGAAAAAGATTTTGCTTTTTTACAAGCGTTTATGTACCTAATCCGGAACTATTATCCCCTAAAATTCAGGATTAAGTTGTTTAAATAAAAATACCGGGCAAAAGTCCCCACTCCTGCACCGGTATTCGTTTTATTTCAAATTAGTGAACATCAGAAACTCTTTCCATTGGTGAAAGAATTTCTGTTACACGAACACCAAAGTTTTCATCAATAACTACAACTTCACCTTTGGCAATCTGTTTATGATTTACAAGAATATCTACAGGTTCACCAGCAAGTTTTTCGAGCTCGATGATAGTACCTTCTCCGAATCCGAGAATTTCTTTTATCGATTTTTTTGTACGTCCAAGTTCTACGGTCATTTCCATAAGAACGTCCATAATCAAACCGATATTTCCAGACTCACTTGGTGCAAAATTTCCCTGAAGATTTGGATACTGAAGAGACTGAACATTTGGAACATTCATTCCCATATTCATACCCATATTCATTCCCATATTCTGAGGCATCATACCACCCATAGGTTGAGCCATTCCGCCCATTCCCATGTTCATGCCACCCATAGGCTGAGCCATTCCACCCATTCCCATGTTCATGCCGCCCATTGGCTGAGCCATTCCGCCCATTCCCATGTTCATTGCGCCGCCCATTGGCTGAGCCATTCCGCCCATTCCCATGTTCATTGCACCGCCCATAGACTGAGCCATTCCACCAGCATCCATAGAAGCAGAAGCTCCTGTCATAGCTGCAGATGATAAATCTTCAAGTCCACCACCAAGAGCATTTGCCATCTTTTCTGCAATATCCCCAGCTACACATTCCCAAAGTGTAAAAGCTTCACCATTCAGTGTAAGAGGATAAGTAAATAATGCAAATTCCCCTTGAGGAAAGCGAATCATTGCTTTTGGTTCATTAACGCATTCAGGAGTTGCATAAGCGAGCCCTGGAAGTTTTCCAGTAGCATCAAGGCTATTAATCTGTGCACTTACATGTGTAGCAACTATTTCAGATACTACAGAAAGCACCATATCATCAACTTCTGTAACTTCTTCAGAATTAACAAGAGCAAACAGTTTCTGAGCAAATTCAGGAGCCAGAAGATAAAGGTGATCACCTTTAAGGCCTTCGTTATAATCAGCCATTACTCCGATTACAACTTCAGGAAGTCTTGAAAGCACTCTATCTCTGTCAACGAGTTCCACAACAGGATTATCTGCTGTAAATGTTGCATTTGTGTACTGATTAATATTTCCTTCCAGTTTTGGTTTCAGTTCATCGGCCAGGCCCTGGAGTGTGGGCACATCAATATGAACTGCCGGTCCGCTTGAAACCTGTCCAGATGAATTCAGTCCATCCATTGAAACGCCCGAAAGCAGAGCGTCGATTTCATCCTGTGAAATTGCACCATCACTCATATGTTCCATCTCCTTCTACAGAAAGTTCTTCAAACTCTTCTGCATCAACATCTTCGATTTGTCCGGTAATCTGAACAGCCATTTTTTTACCTACAACACCAGGCTGGCAGAAAAACTTCTTTTTGTTACCAACACTAAGGGATAAAGGATCTCCAACTTTTATATTTGAAAGACGTACTACATCGCCTACGCGAAGAGCCAAAACATCCCTAACTGGCAGATTGATACTACCAAAATCGGCAACCATATCCATATCAACATCATTAATCTGTCCTTTAATTGTAGACAAATACTGAGTTGTTGAACTTTTACGAACCGAAGAATACCAGAACTGTGAAGACAGCTTTGAAATAATCGGTTCAATTGTAAGATAAGGAATACAGAAGTTCATCATTCCTTCTTCCTCACCTACTTTTGTTTCCAAAGTAATAAGAACGACCATTTCGGTCGGTGGAACAATAGAAGCAAACTGAGGGTTTGTTTCTATTGAGGCAAATCTTGGGCGAAGATCAATTACCTGAGTCCAGGCTTCACGCATATTTGCCAGAATACGAACAATAACACCTTCCATTACTTCCTGTTCAATATCCGTAAGGTCACGGTTTTTATTTCCTGCAATTGCCCCACGTCCACCAAAAAGGCGGTCAATCATACAGAAAGAAATTGTAGGGTCAATTTCAAGGATTGCATTTCCGTTTAACGGGTCCATATTAATAATTGCAAGAGTTGTTGGAGTTGGAATAGAACGAATAAATTCCTCATAAGTAAGTTCATCTACAGAAGCTACATGAACATGAACCATAGAACGAAGCTGTGCCGACAAACTAGTTGTAGTATTTCGGGCAAAAGTTTCGTGCATGTTCGAAATTGTACGAAGCTGTTCTTTTGAGAATTTACTAGGACGTTTAAAGTCGTAGATTTTAATTTTATGGGCACTTGATACCGGCTTAAAGTCATCTACTTCAGAATCACCCGAACTAATGGCTGTTAAAAGCTGGTCAATTTCGTCCTGTGACAGAACCTCGTTCATGCCGTTTCATCCCCTAAATACCTGTTAGATATTTATTACTGCTTAATTTTTCGTTTATTGTTCAATTAATAATCGATAAATAATCGCTAAATAATCGCTTATCGCTATCGATTATCGCTTATTGCTCAATAACGTCTTTCTGAAGGAAAACTACATCACGTATTTTTGAACTTGTAAGATATTTGTCATTAATAGCATTCCTAAGTTCAATCTTAAGTCTTTCTTCATTTGCTGTATTTTTTAATTCTGAAGCAGTCTTTCCATTAAAGTATCGGCGCAAAAAATCTTTAAGTTCAACAGTTCTTTGTGTTATTTCTGTTGAAGTAGCTTTATCATCTTTTTTATAACCGAGAACAACATCAACTCTGATAGTTGCAGGAATATCATCACTTGTAGTTGTCTGAATAACTCCAAGAGAAGTATACCAGTCAAGAATTTCACGCTGAGCTGTATAAGACACAGAAGCAGGCTGTCCACCAGCTGGGCCAGAACTTCCCTTTGTGGCGATTTTAACTGTTACAAATACAACAACTACTATGAGAATTACTGCTGCAACTGCAATGATTATCCATTTAAGAAGACCGGGCAACAAACCGCCCATTTTACCTTTTTTTACTGGTGCCGATGATGATGCATCATCCAGACCTAAATCGTCATTGTCTGCCATTTCCCCTCCAGCAAGCAACATTTTGTTATGTCTAAATAATTGAAACTTTTTAAATAGTCTCTATATTTTACCACTAAAAATGCCCCTCGTCTAGAATAATTATATCTACGCGCCTATTGTAGGCTTTTGCTTCAGGTGTATCATTAGAAAACTTTGGCCGAGTATCTGCATACCCCGCTACAGAAAACTGATTTTCATTTACTCCATAATCAGCAAGATAATGAAGAACATTTGTTGAACGGGCTGTAGAAAGTTCCCAGTTGCTTAAAAACTCTGAATCATATGACACTGGAGTATTATCTGTATGTCCTTCTATGCGGAAACGACGTTTTTTCATTTCCTCTGATTTAAAGAATTCTGAAAGACGGAGAAGAGTGTCTCGAGTCTGATCAATATTCAAAGTGGCACTTCCTTCTGCAAAAAAAGAATCAGAAGCAAGTGTAATTACAAGGCCACGTTCATCACTTGTAATTGTAATTTTATTAGATTTAACATCAGGTGCAAAAAGGCTAACTGCCTTTTTCTTAGCCAAACCAAGAGATTTACCCTTTTCAAGAGAAGGAAGTGAGTTGATGTTGTTTCCCAGGTCCGAAAGACGTCCTGCAGAAAGTGACAAACCACCGGAAGTTGATTCAGTTTCGTTCATCTGGAGAGACTGAGTGATTGTAGCCAGCTGAGTCGGATCAATTTCTGAAGGGTTATAAAGCATAACGAAGAAGCAGAGCATGAGGGTGATCATGTCACCGTAGGTACCCTGCCACGCGCTTGACGGTTTCTCTGGTTCCTTAGACTTTCCCATTTATATTCCTCAAATCCTTAAATCTTAGTCTTTCAGTACGTCAGCTTCGATAGCTTTTCTTGTAACAGGATCAAGATAAGTAAGAAGTTTCTGTGCCATAATGCGTGGGTTTTCACCGGCCTGAATAGCAAGAACACCTTCAATAACCATTTCTTTAGAACGCATTTCCTGAGCATTCTGATCCAGAAGTTTCTGCGAGAACGGAGTGATAAGCCAGTTGGCCATCATAGAACCGTAAAGTGTTGTAATAAGGGCAACGGCCATGTTAGGACCGAGGGATGACTTATCTTCAAGGTTGTTCAACATACCAATAAGACCTACAACGGTACCCATCATACCGAAACCAGGAGCGAAACCGGCCCACTGGTTAACAATGTTGATCCATGACATGTGACGTGCTTCACACTGGTTCATTTCGTTTTCCATAACTGCACGGATAACATTTCCGTCAGTACCATCGACAACAAGACGAAGTCCCATTTTCATAAAAGGATCTTCCAGATCATCAAGACCGTCTTCAAGGGCAAGAATACCTTCACGACGGGCTTTTTCCGAAAGAGCCTGCATATTAACTACAATATTTTTTTCACCGAAGTCAGGAACTTTGAATGCCTTTCCCATAACCTTGAAAAGTCCGAGACACTTTTTCATAGGAGCGGCAATCCAGATAGCAAAGTAAGAACCACCGATTGTCATGGCTGCAGAAGGAATATCGATAATTCCTCCCAAAGAACCACCGGAAGTCATAACCGACATGACGATCATGGCAGCACCGCCGACGATACCAATTATTGTTGCTATATCCATTTATAAAACCTCTTGCGCTTCAATACCAACCTTACGGCGGTAAGCAATTATTTTATCAATTATGTCCTGAGGAGAATTCTTAACGATGAGTTTTTTTCCCGACAACATTGTTAATGTTGTATCAGGCAGAGAGTCCATACTTTCTATCATGTGCGGATTCACCCAGTATTTTTCCCCATCCAAACGAATCACATCAATCATATAATTTTCCCAAACTAACTAAATTCCGTCAAGTATTATTTTACTATAATATGACGCCTCTCCTAGAGAATCGGCATCTATAAAAAGAAGTTTAGTAAAAACAGTTATATTGATAATCTTCTTTTTTTAGCATAGAATGAAAGTTAGTAATCCTTACTATAAAAGGAAATGAATTTTTAAGAGGTATTCCCATGGTATCTTACAAAGATCTCGGTCTGGTAAACACAAAAAAAATGTTTGCAAAGGCTATGAAAGGTGGATATGCAATCCCTGCATTCAACTTCAATAATATGGAACAGATGCAGGCTATTATTCAGGCTTGTACTGAAGAACAGTCTCCTGTAATCCTTCAGGTTTCTAAAGGTGCTCGTGCTTACGCAAACAAATACATCCTGCGCAACATGGCTCGCGGTGCTGTAGAATACGCAAAAGAACTTGCAAAAGAAATGACTGCAAACGACAAAAACGGAAAGAAATACAAGGCTATTCCTGTAGTTCTTCACCTGGACCACGGTCCAAACTTTGAAGTAGCAAAAGACTGTATCGATTCTGGATTCTCTTCAGTTATGATCGACGGTTCAGCTCTTTCTTACGAAGAAAACGTAAAACTTACAAAAAAAGTAGTTAACTACGCTCACAAACACGATGTAACTGTAGAAGCTGAACTTGGTGTTCTCGGTGGTGTTGAAGACGAAGTAGCTGCAGAAGAATCAAAATACACAAAACCAGAAGAAGTTGTAGACTTCGTTACAAAAACAGGTTGTGACTCACTTGCAATTTCTATCGGTACATCACACGGACGTTGTAAGTTCAAGCCAGAACAGTGCAAACTGGTAAACGGTGTTCTTATTCCACCTCCACTGGCATTCAATGTTCTTGAAGCTATTGAAAAAGAACTTCCAGGATTCCCAATCGTTCTCCACGGATCTTCTTCAGTTTCTGTAGACGATGTTAAAACAATCGAACAGTACGGCGGAAAAATCCCTAACTCTGTAGGTATCCCAGAAGAACAGCTCCGCAAGGCTGCTAAATCAGCAGTTTGCAAAATCAACATCGACTCTGACGGACGTCTTGCTATGACAGCAGCTGTTCGCAAGTTCCTTGCTGAAAACCCAGATGCATTCGACCCACGTCAGTACCTGACAGCTGCACGCGATGCTGCTAAAGCAATGTATGCACACAAATGTCGTGACGTTCTCGGTTCTTCTAACTCACTCTAATATTAGAATGACTGACAGGTTAAAAGCCTGAAAAAAAATCCCGCATTCTTTCGGATGCGGGATTTTTTTTATCAAGTCAAGAAAAAACTTTGGAAAGATTCCATCCATTCCAAAGTTTATACACAAGTTTCTGTTTTCTACAAAATATATCTGCTCAAATCTTCATTACTTGCAACATCATTTAATTTTGAATCAACATAAGCAGCATCCACTTTTATAGTTTCACCAGAATGCTTGTCTGCATCAAAGCTGATTTCATCAAGTACTTTTTCCATAATTGTATGAAGACGACGGGCACCAATATTTTCTGCTTTTGCATTTACGTCTTCTGCAATGAAACTCATACGATCAATAGCATCTTCTGTAATATCCAGAGTTACGCCTTCAGTTTCCATGAGCTTTGTGTATTGCATTGTGAGTGAATTTTTAGGCTCTGTAAGAATGCGGCGGAATTCATCCTTATGAAGACTTTCAAGTTCTACACGAAGAGGGAAACGTCCCTGAAGTTCTGGAATAAGGTCACTTGGTTTACTCATACTGAAAGCACCTGCTGCAATAAACAAAATGTGAGTTGTATCGATAACGCCCCATTTTGTATTTACGTTTGAACCTTCTACAATCGGGAGAATATCGCGCTGTACACCTTCACGAGAAACGCTGCCACCGTGACTTTCATTATGAACTGCAATTTTGTCAATTTCATCAATAAAAATGATTCCGGACTGCTGAACACGCTCTTTTGCAATGTCTACAGCTTTATCGCGGTCAACCATACTTTCCAAGGTTTCTTCTGTAAGAATCTTGCGGGCTTCACGGACTGTAACATTTCTTTTTTTACTTCTTCCGCCGCCGTTAATCATATTTACAATTCCCTGCATGCTGTTTTCCAGATCTTCGATATTTCCGCCAGCAATGATTTCCATATTAGGAGCACTGGATGCAGGTTTTACAGTTACTTCAACTTCTCGGTCTTCCAGTTTTCCTTCACGAAGCCATTCTCTGAATTTTTCGCGGGTAGAACGATCTTCTTCATCTTTTGCAGCCTGATCTTCTTTTGATTCGGCAGCAGAGGATCCGTCACCAAGCTGAATTACATTTTCACCCGAAGCAGGCGATGAAGTTCCGTTAAAAATATTTCCGAGTGTAATTCCTGATTTTTTTTCATGAGCGGCTTTTTTTTCTTTCTCACTTGTTCCAGGAAGAAGAAGGTCCAGAAGTTTTTCTTCAACAACTGAAACCGATTTTTCTCGGAGTTCATCTTCCATTTCTGCTTTTACATCGTTAATTCCCACTGCCATAAGATCGCGAACCATAGATTCAACATCACGGCCCACATATCCTACTTCTGTATATTTTGTAGCTTCAACTTTAATAAAAGGTGCACCACAAAGTTTTGCAAGACGACGAGCAATCTCTGTTTTACCTACCCCTGTTGGTCCAATCATAAGGATATTTTTTGGAGCTACTTCATCGCGAATCTCTTCCGGAAGTTTCAAACGACGATATCGATTACGCAATGCTACAGCCACTGCACGTTTTGCATTTGTCTGTCCGATAATATACTGATCAAGTTTTTCTACAATTTCACTTGGAGTTAAATCCTGCTGTTTTGTTTTTTCCATAATTCCTGATTCCATAAATTAAATTTCCTCAACAGTAATGTGGTCATTTGTATAAATACATATATTTCCCGCAATGCGAAGAGATTTTTCTGCAATTTCTGCTGCTGTGTAATTTGAGCCATCCAGATATGCAAGCGCTGCAGAATATGCATAGTTTCCGCCTGAACCGATTGCAATTACATCATTTTCCGGCTCAATAACATTTCCATCACCGGAAATCAGAAGTATTTTTTCGGAATCAGCTACTAAAAGCATTGCTTCCAGCTTCTGAAGAGTTCTGTCTGTACGCCAGGCCTTTGCCAGTGCAACTGCAGCACGTGTGAGATCTCCATGAAATTCCTTTACTTTTTCTTCAAATCGGTCTAAAAGTGTAAATGCATCTGCTACAGAACCTGCAAATCCTGTAAGAATTTTACCATCATATATTTTGCGCACTTTTCGTGCATTTCCTTTACAAACAGTTTCACCAAGTGTTACCTGACCGTCACCAGCCATAGCCACTTTTCCATCTTTTTTTACGGCAAGAACTGTTGTACTTCGTATCTTTACTTTTTCACCCATAATCATTTCTCCTCATCCAATTGTGGACCATGCATTGTTTTCTGTGCATTTCCACCATGGGGATGTGCCTTATTGTAAGTTTCTATCAGTTTTTCTGTTGTGATGTGAGTATAACGTTGAGTTGTACTTACACTGGAATGTCCTAAAAGTTCCTGTACCAGACGAACATCCGCCCCATTTGCAAGCATCGCAGTAGCAAAAGTATGGCGCAAAGCATGTGGCGATATCTGGTGATTTGTTCCTTCTGGACCAGAATATCTGGATAATATCCAGGTTATTCCACGAACACTTAAGTGCCCGCCCCGCTGGTTAATAAATACAAACTCACAATTATCTTCTTTATTTAAATTTACAAACAACTGCTTCCTATCGTCAAGGTAATTTGACAATGCACTTTGCGCATCATCAGCAAAATATACATATCTGTCTTTTTTTCCTTTACCACGAATAAGGGCTGCATGAAAACCATCGGTAAAATCAGAAAACTTAAGATTTGCCAGTTCACTGACACGACAACCTGAAGAATAAAGCATTTCGAAAACAGCTTTATCCCTGGTTTCCCATAATATTTCTTTTACTTCTGGTGACATACATAAATCATCAACTTCTTTTTCAGTAAGAAATTTAGGGAGTCGTTTTGGAAGTTTTACATTTTTTAATTCCAGTGCGGGATTTTTTTCGATATATCCCATTTTTTTACAATATGCAAAAAGTGTTCTGACTGCGGCAATATATCGGTTTATGGATGCAGCGGCCATTTTTTTTTGAGACATTAAGCCTATACTGGTGAGAAGTTCTTCTTTCTTGATTGTTTCTAGTTCACGTTCAGTACCTGTGTAACCTGTCAAATAAACAAAATCATTTCTATAACCGATTACTGTATTTTCTGACAAAGTTCTGACTGATGATAAATAAATTAGAAATTCTTCAATTGCGTCCTGAAGGATCATATTTTAAGTATACTGTGCCGTCATTTACTTTGGCAAATTATTAATCTCTGTTATTTGATTTTCTAAAAACCAGCCCTTCAAAGATTCTTTAAAAGTCTCTAAAGGTAAAATTAATATTTTCTCTTCAGAAGTTTGTACATCCCTTAAAATCAATTTATAGGACTGGTTTTCAGGAACAAGCTGCCATAAATATTTATCTGAAGGGATTTTTGTCTGAACATAAGCTTTGATAAATTCCCCTGCCACTTTCTGTTTTTTTGAAAGTTCCATATCTGCTTTCAAAAGTTCTTCAAGTTCCTTTTTATAGCCAGAGATTTTTCCGACAAAACCTTCAATTTCCGGGAAAGGATTATAAAAACATTTTGCATCACAGATTTTTATAGCTTCTCCACCAGAAATATCCATAAGGCTGACTTTAATCTGAGACTGAAAGAAAACGCGGAACTTAACGCTTGAAGTTACAAGAATCTCCCAGGTGATATATGAACCGTTATCTGAAGTCTTTGCTTTAAGTTCAGGATGTTTATTTTCAAATTTTTTGATTTCATCTTTAACATCAGAAAAGTCCAGGCGGTCTGCACCTGCCCGTGTCATATTTTTATGCTGAAACTCATTTATTTTCTGTTTCCAGTAATCTGATTCTTTTTCACCAATCATATTCTTTAACTCCTATCCTATACTTTTTCTATACTTTTCTAAAACGGAAGATAAGTTGATTTATTCCCAGGAAGATTATTTATCCACTGACGGCATTTTTCATAATCCATTCTGTTGGAAATGATCCACAAAATATTTGAACTGCTTCCTTTCATAAAAGGAATCTGTCCCTGGCCGTCAGTAAATATAATCAGTCCGTTGTATTCGGTTTTATGATCAAAATAAAAATCAAAAGCAGGCTGGAAATTTGTTCCGCCCCGCCCTTTAATTTCTTCAAGGTCAATTTTCTTTTTAAAAGTTACAGGCTTAAGATTTTTCAAAACAGTATCAAAAAATATTACATCAATTTTTTCGATAATACCTAGAAAGAAAATATTTTTTATTGCCTTATAAAAATGATTGAAACTTTCGTCTGTAATGGAACCGCTTACATCAACTGCGATGAGGATATTTGCTTTACGGTCATAACGGCTACCCATGGCTTTAAAACCAAACCGACGGTTGGGTTTCATTCTTGTCAAAGTCCGGCTTGAACTTACAATATTTGCGCGGAACTTTGAAAGAGCCCGTCTGTAATCAAATGAAAAATCGGCTTCATCTTTCAAGGAACGTTCAAGCTCGCCGCCGATTCCGCCCCAGCCTTCATCAACTTCAGCCTTTTTAATTTCATCTTTTATTTTATTCTGTGCTTCATCATTTTCTTCCCACAGAGCAGCACTTTCATCAGCCTGAACAAGGAGGTTTTCAGAAAATCCATCACTACCGGCATTCTGCCCGTTTTTAGATTCAGAAATTAAATCGTAAAGCTTTTTGTACCATTCTTCAAAAGAAAGATTTTCGTACATGAAAACTCTTCCGGGACTTTCAAAAGCACGGGCGTAAGCCGGATCCCGGCTCTTCATATATTCTACGCCCGGAAGAATGACTCCATCCGGAATCTTATGAACCTGAGCAATTGTGACATCACTTGCCAGAGAAAGAATCAACTTTTTTGCATTGTAAGGCTGGCGGGAATAAGGATGAAGAAGAAGGATTCTGAAAACTTCTATCTTGAAATATTCCTCAAGAAGAGACTCTGAAAGTCCTTCAAGAAACTTAGAACTGAATTCGATATGGAAATTTCCGGTTCTGAAAGGAACTGAAAGAACCGGGTTTTCCAGAAGCCTGTGACTGCAGACTGCAGAAAACAAAAGCGGTTCCTTATAAAACCATGAGGCGATAATATCTTTCAGTATTTTTTCTATTTTAGTCATTACAGAGTCATCTCAAAGTCATCTCAATGCCAACAGTTTTTAATTACTGATTGAATCAAGAATTTTTTTATACAAAGCACCGCAGTGTTCAGAAATAAACACAAGAGTCTTTGGATAAACACTTGCAGAACAAAGACTAATAAAATGCATCATATATTCTTTGGAAAGATTTGGAAGAAGGTCAAAATATTTATTCAGGTTTTCTGAAACTTTACCGACTTCATTTTCAGAGCAGGATTCAGAAAAATTTTCAAGATATTTGAAAACCGAATTATTCAGTTGAGTAATCTGACTGATATCCATTTCGCGAAGCTCAGATTCAATCAGAGAAAAATCGGAAGAAAGAATCTGCTTTACGGAAAGGCTTTTTTCGCTTTTTGCATATTCAAAAAATACAGAAGTCGCTTCAGAGCCGATAATGCCGCTTACAAGAGGCTTCAGTTCAAAAGTAATTTCAGAAAAGTTTTTCAGGATTTCGCTTACACGTTCCCAGCTTCGACGGTCCGGAGTACGTTCAAGATTTTCTGCTTCACCGTTTTCATAACTGTCAAGGAACTCCGGATTTTCTTCAATAAAAGAAACAACTCGTTCATCAATACCTGCGCTCTTTGCCCAAGATATCCAGTCTTCAACACTTGGTGCAAATTCATAAATGTTGAAACGGCTTACCAGGGCCGGGTCCAGATCTGTAAGCTGATATTCGTTTCCGTTATTTACGGCAGAAATAATGCGGCTTCCGGCAGGAAGAGATTTTCCCGCAAGCTTACGGTTCAAAGTTAAGTCCATAATTGTCTGCAAAACTTCAGGACGAGCACGATTCAATTCATCTAAAAAGAGAACAATCGGAGAACCATCGGTCGGAAACCAGTAAGGCATCATAAAATCGGTCTTACCAGTTTCTTTGTTTTTTTCAGGAAGCCCAATCAGGTCTGAAGGATCTGCCATCTGACCTAGAAAAAGTGTAACAACCTTCTGGCCGTTCTTTGAAAAATAATCTTCCAGAATACGGGATTTACCGATTCCGTGTTTTCCCATAAGCATAATATTTTGGGAAGCCGGAGTATTGTCTAAAATAAATTCGAGTTGTTTTGCGTTGATTGTCATAAAAGAAATACAAATAATCTAAAGAACATTACCCTTAAATACTTGTACTCTCAAAAAGTGGGTCCCAGCGACGAAAAAAAAATGGGGGTCCCCCGTCCCAGAGGGCCCCACTCCCCATTTTTTTTTCTGCGTCCCCCTCTTTGGAGTACAGCATTAAACACCAAAAATCTTTAGATTATTTTAGTTATAGTTTATTCAGTAGGGCGTTTTTTCAGGTTCTTGCTTTCTGCAATTGCCTGTCCTTCACCAACCTGCTGTTCCATCATAGCACGAACTTTGAGTGGAAGACCTGCCAGTGTGATGAATCCCTGTGCATCTTTGTGGTTATAAAGTTCACCAGTTGCAAATGATGCAATTGATTCATTGTACAGGCTGTATTTAGAACCAGAACCAGCACCACGAATAGCACCTTTGCAAACTTTTACTTTTGCCCAACCAGTTACGTTTTCTTCTGCTTTATCCATGAAAGCCATACAAGAATCCATAAGAGTTGTGAACCATTTTCCTTCGTAAATCAGTTCTGCCATACGCAGTGAAACCTGCTGTTTGAAGTGATATGTTTCACGGTCAAGACAGATGTGATCCAGCATTCTGTGAGCGAAGTAAAGGATAGATCCACCTGGTGTTTCGTAAACACCGCGTGATTTCATACCTACAAAGCGGTTTTCACAGATGTCTACAAGACCAACACCGTTTCTTCCGCCAATAACGTTCAGTTCGTTCAAAAGTTCAAGACCGTTCATCTTTTTACCATTCAAACCAACTGGAATACCCTTTTCGAAATCGATAGTTACGTATTCACCGTCATTTGAACATTCTTCTGGAACAGTTGTGTTCTTAAGCATATGTTTGTAGTTTGGTTCGTTTTCAACTTTTTCAAGTTCAAGACCTTCGTGAGAAAGGTGCCAGATGTTTTCATCGCGTGAGTATGACTGGTCTTTTTTAGAAGGAACTTCGAGTCCGCGGTCTTCAAGGAATTTGATTTCAGCTTCGCGGCTGTCCATGTTCCATTTGTCATCACGCCATGCAGCAATAACCTGAAGGTCTGGAGCGAAAGCTTTAATACCGAATTCGAAACGAACCTGATCGTTTCCTTTACCTGTTGCACCGTGACAGATTGCAACAGCGCCTTCCTGACGTGCATATTCAACAAGAATCTTTGCAATCAGAGGGCGGGCTGTTGATGTACCAAGAAGGTATTCATCTTCGTAAACAGCATTTGCTTTAAGAGCAGGCCAGATGTATTCTTCAATATATTCCTGACGAGCATCTACAACGTAACATGCTGAAGCACCAGTTTTAAGGGCACGGCCTTTAATAGCTTCCCAGTCATCGCCCTGTCCAACGTCGATACAAACGGCGATTACATCATAATCATAATTTTCTTTGAGCCATGGGATGATAACAGTTGTATCAAGTCCACCAGAATAAGCAAGAATTACTTTTCCTTTTGCCATAATTTCACCTCTTAATATTTTTTAATATTGAGAATAAATTCCAATTATTATGCATAAATATACAAAATTATGCATAATTATACAACTGTAAATCAACTTTTACTAATTTTAGATTTTGGAGATTTTTGTTTATTTTTTTAAAAATAACGTTATAATAATCAAAAAAGAAAAAAGCGAGAGGTATAAAATGAACGAAAATATTAATGTAACATTTGAGAATGGCAAAATTATCTCAGTTACCCGAAACTCCAGAGTTCTTGATATCTTAGACGAATTTGATGTTCCATCTGAAGAAATACTTGGAGCATACGTAAACAATGAAATCAGTGCCCTTACGAAACCTCTTTTATATGATTGCAAAATTCGCCCTATCCTGAAGAACACAAATGAAGGCGGAAAAATTTATCGCCGTTCTCTTTGTCTCCTTTTAGCTTGCGCAGCGCATAAAATATTTCCAGGAAAAAGATTGATTGTTGGAAGTTCAATTGACCACGGATACTTTTATACTTTTGACGACGGAAAAACTATCGAAACACCGCAGATTGAAATGCTCCTCACTAAAATGAAAAATCTTGTAAAGCAGGATTTACCAATTGAACCGGAGCTGGTTTCTTATAGTCAGGCTTGTCGCATTTTTGAAGAAACAAATCTATCAGAAACAAGAAAACAACTGGAATATATTTGTATGCCGTCCATTCTCATTGATACGATTGACGGATTCTCTGATATGCATTACGGTCCTGTGGTTCCATCTACAGGATACCTTCAGGTTTTTGACTTAATGAAATATTCCCGTGGATTCCTTCTCCGTTATCCATCTTCAGAAGACATGTCAAAACTCCAGCCTTTTGTTGATCAGCCAGCCCTTGCAAAAGTTTTCTCAGAATATAAAGAATGGGGAGAACGAGTTGGCGTTACAACAGTTGCTTCATTAAATGAAGTTTGCAGTGAAAAACATCACATGCAGGACTTTGTTGATGTTGCTGAAACTTTCCAGACCAAAAATATTTCAAAGATAGCATCTCAAATTGCCGAAAAGAAAACCGCTCGTGTCGTTTTGATCGCCGGACCATCCAGTTCGGGAAAAACAACAACTTCAAAAAAACTTGCCCTGGAACTTCTCGCCATAGGAATCACACCTAAAGTTATAAGTCTGGATGATTATTACGTTGGCATTGACCGTACTCCAAAAGATGAAAACGGAAAACCAGACTTTGAATGCATTGATGCCCTGGATATTGGTTTGTTAAATCAGAACCTTATTGATTTGTTTGAAGGTAAAACTGTTCAACTTCCATCATACGATTTCCATACAAGTTTTCAGTACTTTGAAGAACATAAGAAAATGACACTTAAGGAAAATGAAATTCTTATTATGGAAGGTATCCATGGATTAAATCCAAAATTAACGGCAAAAATACCGGATGAATTGAAATTTAAAATTTATCTTTCTGCTTTGACTCAGTTGAATCTTGATGACCATGCAAGAATTTCTACAACAGATAACCGCCTGATTCGACGAATTGTCCGTGATTCCCGTTACAGAGGACGAACAGCCGCTGCAACAATTGCTTCTTGGCAGAGTGTTACAAAAGGCGAAAAACTTTACATTTTCCCATTCCAGAACAATGCTGATGCAGTATTAAATACAGCCCTGGATTATGAACTTGCAGTTCTTTCAAGTTATGCAATACCTCTTTTAAGATGTGTAAAACCTGAACAGCCTGAATACGGCGTTGCAACTGACCTTTTGAATTTCCTCTTCAAATTTACTCACATTCCAGAAAGTTGTGTTCCTCCGAGATCCATTATTCGCGAATTCATTGGTGGAAGTGATTTCCACTACTAAGGGGAATATTAACGGTTATTGAAGCGGATGGAATTTATTTCATCCGCTTCATTATCTTCTTCTTTTTGAACTTCAATATTATATTTTCTCAATTCTTCTTCTTTCATCTTTTCCAATGCCTGAACATTCTGCATTATTCCAAGAAGAATTTTTCTCTTCTCTTCAGTTACAATATTTGCTTCAGCCATTTTCTTTAAAAGTTCTTCTTTCTGATAATCAAGAAGTTTATAATACTGAGAGGCGGCGATATAATCGGCAGAATTCAAAGAACCTTTCATTCCGGCTTTTGTAGCTGCATATTGAGAAGCAATTGTATTTAAATCATTCTGGATTTGAGTTTCCACGGCCAATGCTTTTGCCAGTTCTCCTTGGGCCGCTTCTTCTTCAAAATGTCTTACTTCAAGAACATCTTCAAGTTCAAAAGAAAACTTTTTCATAAAAGAAACCTTTCAGTTCTTATGGATTACTGATTTTCAGAATCCGATTTTTTCATATCATCGACAATCTGTGCAGTTGTAAAATAATCTGCAGCAGGATTTTCTACATATTCTTCTGGTGGAATTTCAATTCCTGTAAGAGCCGAAAGTTTATCAAGTGTATCTTTCATAGGACACGGATCAAATTCTTCCTGACAAAGGAACTCTTCTATAGCCTGATGCATTTCGATTGCTTCATCTACTTCAGGAGAACTTCCTTTCTGGTAAATTCCAGAAGTAATCATTGTTTCCCGTTTCTGATATGTACTCATCCAGGTACGAAGTTTTGCACAAGCTTTCTTTGTTTCTTTTCCAGAAACACGATTTATCAATCGGGAAATAGACGGCAAAACATCTATAGCAGGATAATGATGTGCAGCAGCTAAATCAGGATTCAAAATAATATGACCGTCAAGAACACCGCGTACAGTATCAGATATCGGTTCATTCATATCACCGCCATCAACAAGGACTGTATAGAATGCAGTAATAGATCCATTTTCGTTTGTTCCAGTTCTTTCCAGAAGTTTTGGAATCATTTCAAAAACAGACGGAGTATATCCACGCTGGGCTCCAGGTTCACCTTTTGCAAGTCCTATTTCACGCTGAGCCTTTGCAAAACGTGTAACTGAGTCCATCATAAGCATTACATCCATGCCTCGGTCACGGAAATATTCAGCTACTGCAGTGGTAACATAAGCTGCACGTAAACGACAGATTGAAGGCTGATCCCCAGTGGAATAAACTATTACCGATTTCTTTAAGCCTTCTTCTCCTAAGTCACGTTTAATAAAGTCTAAAACTTCGCGACCGCGTTCACCTATAAGTCCAATAACGTTTACATCAGCATCCGTATTACGAGCAATCATAGAAAGAAGTGTGGATTTTCCAACACCCGCTCCCGCAAAGATACCAATACGCTGACCTTTTCCTACGGTTAAAAGAGAATCAATAGCACGAACACCTGTTGTTATTCGGCGGTTGATATCACGACGTTTCATTGCATCAGGAGGATCTGCTTCGGCCGGATAAAAAGCTTCGGGAACTAATTCACCGAGCCCATCAACTGGTCTTCCAGTAGCATCAATTGTACGACCAAGAAGAGTCATTCCAACAGGAACCTGAAGAACATTTCCGGAAGCAACAACTTCACAACCAACTTCGATTCCTTTTGTTGAACCAAAGGCAGCAAGTTTTACTGTTTTTCCTTCCAGACCTACAACCTCAGCAAGAAGCTTAGAACCATCATTCAAGTTGATTGTACACATTTCCCCAAGGACTGCGCGTGGGCCTTCGCTTTCTATATCAAGTCCCCTTACTGCTGTTACACGACCAATGTAAAGAATGGTCTCAGCATCAATAACTGAAGACAAATATTTTGTGAAATTAAAATCTTTTGTGTATGTGGAACGCATTATACCTCACCTGTAAGTGAATCAGAGCGCTTGATATTTTTTACAGGAGAAACTTCGATAATCTTGTTTTCAAGTTCTGTAAGCTGACTTGAAATACGTGCATCAATAGCACCAAAGTCAGTTTCAACGATACAACCACCCTTTTCAACAGATGAGTCTTCCTGAACCGTAATACCCTGGACTTTTTCTACATGCTTGATGAATTCCGCTGTATGCTCAGAAGTTAATTTTACATCTTCCAGATTAACACGAAGAATAACTTCTCCACGAGTGCGGACTTTTTTGAGAGCTGCAAGAACGTTAGCCATAATAACATTCTTCTGGTTTTCTGAAATAATCTTAATAACCTTTCGGCTCATAAGAACTACAAGTTCAACAATCTGTGTTTCGGTATCACGAAGAATTTCTTCACGACGCTGCATAACGGCTTCCAGCATTTTATGCATTCTATCCACAAGGCGTTCAGCTTCTGCCTTTCCTTCTGAATAGCCTGCCTGATGACCCTGATCAAAACCTTTCTGTCGGGCTTCTTCCTCAAGGGCATCACGACGACTTTGTGCATCGTCCACTATCTGCTGTGCTTCGATTTTTGCCCTGGCAACAATTGCTTCTGCTTCTTTTTCCGCAGCCGCTTTAATTTCTGCTGCCGCATCAGTTTGCCTTTTAACTTCCTGGAAGGCAGCATCTTCTGCATTTTTAATTATCTGTTCAGCTTGCCCTCTGGCATTAGCTTCATATTTCTGTTTTTCTTCTTCCCATTGCTTTTTAAAAAGCTCTGCTTCGCGACGAAGATCATCCGCTGTAGGACCTGTATATTCTTCAACAACTTCTTCAATAACTTCTTCTTCTGGCTGGAAGTTATGAACTAAAGGAAGCATTACTCTTTCTTCTTTTGTTTTCATTTCGCCGGGGCGAAAAACAGATTTTGCCATTTTACTATCCTATTTTTTTAACTACGGCTTTTTTATGAAACCAGTTCGTCTTCACCTGAACGTGCAATAACGATATCACCTGAGTCTTCAAGACGTCGGATGATAGAAACGATTTTCTGCTGAGATTCTTCAACGTCTTTAAGTCGAACAGGTCCCATGAATTCCATATCTTCTTTAAGCATACTTGCGGCACGCTTTG
>JAKSTM010000023.1 GCA_024402565.1 Treponema sp.
AACACACCCGAGCGTATTCGGTATTATCTGCTATTTCTAACAGCTATCCCCATCTGTAGGGTACGTCACCCACGCGTTACTCACCAGTCCGCCACTCTAGGATTGAAGCAAGCTTCAATCTTGCCGTTCGACTTGCATGCTTAAGACGCGCCGCCAGCGTTCGTTCTGAGCCAGGATCAAACTCTCCATGATTATTTCTAAGTCCCGAAGGACTAAGATTTCATAAATTATTCGACCTGACCAATTCTTATTTCTATTAAATGAATTGATTAGGTGCAAGTTTAATTTAAACTTGCCAAAAACGTTGGTCATATATTCAAGTTTTCACTTGAACCTTACTCGTTCTTTCTTTCCTTCCCTTTTCTGTCAAAGTCGCTGACCTTCGGTCAGCTCTGCAAGATTTTTCTTCGGTCGCAAGAGGCTCCCGTTTTTGCTTAGCAAAAACCAGAAAAACTTGCGGTATTTTATCAAACCTTGCGGTTTTTTGAGTTACTCGATCGCTCTGTCGTGCGACGGTGAATAAGAATATATACTTTAAACCAAAACGTGTCAACAAGAATTCAAAATTTATTTAAAAAAAATTCAAAAATTTGCATTTTTTTCATAAATTCTTCAGTTTTTTCTATCTCTTTAAGGTTTGCTTTAGTAAAATCCTTCGAACATAGATGTAAATTTATTGTTTTTTTTAAACTAACGCGTTAGGCAGGCGGAAGGCGGCCGTTTTTACGGCCGGTCCGGAATGAAAATGGAGGACTGGAGCGCTTTTGCGCGGAACCTGGAGTTAGCCGACCCCGGGAAAATTGCAGTTTTCTGCAATTCTCCCGGGGGAACGCCCTATTTATACTGCATCACTTTATCAAAATCGTAACCGCGGTCAGACAAAAGCTTACAAGGTTTCAGCTCAAAATACACCACTGCATTTTCAGGAAGACTGATATTTACCTTGCCGTCAGACACTAGACTTGATCCAAGCTTAGGCCAGGCACTCATCTGAAGAAGTTCAACCTGAGCCTTTGAAGGATTTGCAGGTTCGCCCATGTCATGCCAGAGTTTAAGAGGATTACAGGTTTCTTCATCGACCCGCTTTGTGATAAGGGAATAATTTTCTGTGGCAACAGGAAAAGTAAGTTCAATGTTTACGGTTCCTGTGTCTCCCCGGTGATTTACACGATTGAAAAGAACGCCGCGGTATTCGCAGTCATCAGTTTTAACAATTACGCTAAAATCATCACGGTGGACACAAGTACAAGACTTTTCTTTAAGGCTTTTGAAAAATGCGAATGTCCAGAATGTAGGTTTCGGGATACAGCCGTTTGCCACAAGTCCAAAACCGCCGTGGAAAGGTGTAAAAGGAACGCCCTGCTCTTCGAAAATATCGCCGAAAGTCCAGTAAGAATAGGATTCATTTCCGTCTCCAAGGCGGGAAAGCTGTTTTGCAATGTAAGCTGCATTCTGGTTTGTATCGTGAATAGGACAGTTTGGAATATAAGAAGTGTTAAATTCTGTAATATGAATCTGAAGACCTTTGTATTCTTCGTGACTGTCGATAATGTCTCGGGTTGTCTTAAGGTTTGCAAAACCTGCTTCATCACTCTGAAGTTCTGCGTAACCGTAGTGGCCGACAGGATCCGGTAATTCGGTTGTATAATGATGGCGTGTAACAAAATCTACCGGGATTTTTTCTTTTGAAACAAAATCCATAAACGCAGAGATCCATTTTTCGTCAGTACCACCGCAGACTGCAGGGCCGCCAACACGGAAACGGCTATCTACTGCTTTTACAGCATAAAAAGATTCCTTGAAGAGTTTGAAATATTCGTCCATGTCGGCCTTATACCAGAAGCCGGGAAGATTCGGTTCATTCCAGACTTCGATTGGCCAGGTAACAACGCGGTCTGCTCCATAACGGCTCATAAGATGGCGAAGGAGATTCTGAATCAGCTTTTTCCATTCTTCATAGTCGGCAGGAGGAGTTGTATTTCCCTTCCAGTAGAAAATAGTCTGGTCGCCGCTAGCCATTTTGTACGGCATGAATCCAAGTTCCAGGAAAGGTTCAAGGCCGCGTTCAAGGTACGAGTCCATGACCATATCGATATAGGTGTAATTGTATTCGATAGTTTCTTCGCCGGTCTTACGGTCAGTGCGTTTCTGATAAATTGCCATGTCGTCGCAGAAAAGTCCGTGGCCGCGGATATGCTTGAAGCCGATATATTTCTGAACTAAATCCAGCTGCTTTAAATATTCTGCCTGAAGAGCCAGTCCCATGCGACCTGTTCCTACACAGAAATCAACATTGTTGTTAAACGGGATTTTTTTTGAATTGTCGATTTTAATTTGCATTTCTTTTATTTCCATTACTACAGTTTGACTCCGAAAAATGAAAAAAAATATAAGGATTTTCGAGGATAATATAAAGTCTTAATCTGTTGGGATTATTTTTATAGCGGGCACCAGCCCTGTCTCTATATTATTTGTATACAAAGTTCCTGACACTTTTCCCGTAGAATGAACATAACGAACCTTTCCACTATTTCCTTCTTTGACTTTATAATATGGACTTCTTGTAAACCAATTTACCCCTTTTTCACCAACATAAACATGATTTGCAATTGCATAATCAGTAGGTTTCTTACGCCTTATAGAAGACTCAACTGTAAAGTCTTGGAAACCTAAATTTTGAGAAGTTATTTCTTCAAAACTTAACAGGAAAACAAGGTCTTCTGTATTCGGACTGGTAAAATCGGGATAATGATATAACTTTGAAGATGCTGTATAAGTTTCTGTTCCATCAGCGGCAGGTTCTGTTCCAGCGAAGTCTTTTGTAGACAATGAATCATTTCTGACTTTTTCACATTTTATTCTTTTCTGCATTTCCTTTGTAAATGCGCCATTAAGAAAACCTTTTCCATCATAATCATCTTTGACTTCATTTTCTGAACCATAAGGAAGCCCGTTCAAGAAGGCGCGAATAAGGCTTTCGGAATAGTTTGCAGAATAAACTGGTTTTTCTTCATCATCTTTTCTAGAAGATTTTTGAACTTCATAATACGGTATATTTCCCACAAGTGCTTTTTCTGAAATCAATAAATTTTCTTCGCCTGTTTTTCGCCATACAATAGGTTCAACCTTAAAAAATAATTTCCTGCCATTTTCAATTAACTGTGCCTTATCGCCATTTGAATAATGATACCGGGAACTAGCCCCTGAGTCGCCGCCTGCAGAGACAGGATTTTCTTCCAGTTCAGCATACCAGGAGCCATCACTTCCAAGAAAATAATCAGCAGAAAAGCCTTCATCATTTAATACTTCTGAATATATCTCAACATGATCTTCTTTGATTGTTTGCGGCCAGACTCCAAAGGTAACTAACTCCACTTCATCAGGAAGATTTTCATATTTTCCAATCTCCTGAAGTTTTTGTCGTGGAAAAGCTGGAATCACTTCTATTCGTTTTTCATTACAACGAGAACAAGTAAAAGTCATTTCTCCTTCACCTAAAACAGAAGCCGCTTTTATTTCAGTTCCCAGATCCCACAAATGTCCTATTGGCTGTAATTCTTCCATTTCCGATTTTGCGCAGACAGAACAAACTCTTTTCTTTTCTCCTGCAGAAACACAAGTTTCAGGAACTATTTCCCATTCACAAAAATCATGATTATCTATTTCCTTAGGAATCACTTCTGATATTGTTTTCTCGCAATACAAACATTTTTTTGTACGAAGTCCATCTTCAAGACAACTTGATGGTATTTCAGTCCAGTCTCCAAAAATATGATTCTCCGAGTTTTTAGGGATTACTTCTGAAACAGTTTCTTCACAATTCAAACATTTTTTTGTACGAAGTCCATCTTCAAGACAATTTGATGGTATTTCGGTCCAGTCTCCAAAGGCATGAGACGCTACACCCGAAGTTTCATCTTCATATATTTCTCCGCAATTTAAGCAGATTCTTTCAGTTATTTCAGGCGAGATACAAGTTGCCAGAGTTTTTATTTCTTCTAAAAAAGAGTGTCCTTTACACTCAAGTTCTTCTTCATAAAAATACCCACATATTTTACATTCATTTCTTCTTGATCCAGACTCTGTGCAAGTTGCAGGAGTTTCATAGACTTCATAATCATGAACAACTCCATCTGTCGTATACTCTCCAGAACAACACAACGAAACACACCAGTGTTTTTCTTCATCATAAAGCCATTCATCAGAAAAAGAATGTTCATGGACTTCAATTTGATTACAAGAAACAAATGAAAAGATAATCAAAACGGGAAAAATAAGCTTTTTTAAATTCATAAAATCCTCCTGCATTTAGTATTTATTTTTAAATACAAAAGATGCAAAAAGATTTATAAAAATTTAAATTAATTTAACTGCGGCCCAAGGAGTGTCTTCATAAGTCAAAAAGTCTTCAATAAGTTGTCTGCTTTTCTCGCTGGCTTCATAAACTCTACGAACAACACCATCATCACATAGAACAAGTGGATTTATATAACGTTGTTTGACTTTTATATTTACAGAAAACCATTCAGGACAATCTGAATCATTTACACCATCATTCGGTTTTTCTTCCATATGTTCTATTTTTGTCATATTTCGGAAGGTCGATAAATACTTTTTCAGAATGCTAGATCCTTTCTGTTCAAATCTTTCCATGGCATTTTTTTCTGACATTTTCATACAGTCCTCTTCGGTAAGAAGACCTTCCGATATAGCAAGACTTGTAATTTTTGCCAAGATAGAAAGTGTCAGTTTATTTTCGTTTAATTGAAGAACATGACCTGTCATACAGAAGCGATAAGTATAAAGTTCTGCACATTCAAGGGAACGAAAACCTAATTCATCAATTCCGTCTTCATTTTTTAAAACAGAAAGGTCATTATATACTCTAGCAATTTCTTCCATAGTCCAGCTTCCTTCAAGAGCCATTCCTGATGGAAACATATACTCTAAACGATCTGCACTAAGCTGAGGAATTTCGTTATCGGCAATAGGATAAACATGATAATCACAAACCTGATCGGCAGTCAGTCCGTCCAATTCCAAAAGCCTACTAAGCTCCATATCATTCTTTATGATTATTTCATTTGGTTCTTCAGTACTACTTTGTGTTAGAGCATCCCCCTTTCGGAAGTCTGCAACATGACTGAATAATGGTGTTGAAAGATCATGAAATAATCCTGCCAGAGTCTGTTTTTTATCATGAGTAAAATGCCAGACAATAAGCGCCACTCCAAAAGAATGATCATAGCGTGAATAATAAAATCGATTTTTATAAAGTGAAGTCCAATCCGTCCCGCACAACAAACCAATTCCCTTAAGTCGCTGCATAACAGGAAGCTCAAGATATTTATTAATAAACTCAGGATAATCAGGAGAAAGAATTTTAAAATAATCTGAAAGACAATAATCTCGCACGGGAAAAAGATTCAACATTTTTTCCCATGTGAAATCATTAAATTGATTTTTCATTATTTTGACAGGTTTTCCACAGAAAGTTTTCCAGAATCAACCACAATTTTATTATAAGGAATCTCAATTCCAGCTTCGTCAAATACTTTCTTTATGGCGATAAACATAGCGTTTTTAGTAGCTGCTAAATCAGAAGAATTAAACCATACCGCAACTGTCATTTTGATTCCTGAATCGCCAAAGCCATCAAATAAAACTACAGGAGCAGGCTCCTGAAGAACAGTCGGGCAAAGCCCCGGAGCTTTTTTCAAAGTTTCTAAAGCCTGTTCCATATCATTTTCATAAGCAATAGAAACATTAAATACAAAACGCCTTTTCGCATGAAAAGAAAAATTTGTGAGATTTGAATTAATTATATTCGAGTTAGGAATGCGAACAAGCTGATTATCCAGTGTATGAATATGAACCGAAAGGAGATTTACATTATCTACGACGCCTGAAACATCACCAACAGAAATGAAATCCCCGATTTTTATAGTTCCTTCTGTAAGAACAAAAACACCACTAATAATATTGCTGACTGAAGTTTGCGCAGCAAAACCAATAGCAACTCCGGCAATTCCTGCAGCCCCCCAAATAGCTGAAAGTTTAACGCCAAAGCGACTAAGCACAAACATCACTACAAGAACATAAAAAATATATTTTACCAGTGTTGTAAGAAGCATAGTTTTATGTGTTGAAACTTTTGTTTCTGGAACTTTTTTTATAGCACGAATTATCAACTTATAAACAATCCAAAGAACAAGAACAACCACTGCGGAAAAAATCAATTTTATTAAATTGTCCCAGGTACAATACTGTTTGAGCCAGCTTAAAAATGATGTAATAGCTTTTGTTTCTGCAGCTAGGATTTCACCTGTTTCTTCCATAAAAATTAAAACTCCTTTTTTTTGGGAAATATTAAATTATTTTCCCGTTTTTGCGATTAAATCTCAACGTCTTTTCTCTATTTTCTCCATCTAGTGGATCATATGTTACTACAATTCTATTTCCTGAATTCTCAACGCCTTTTATCTTCGCTTTTGCCAGGCTAATAACTTTTTCCAAATTTGAAAGTTGTTCTTCATCGTAAGATGAGGGATTATCGCTAGTAAAAACCAAACTTCCTGCTAAAGCGTTTATCTGCGACAGAAGCGATTTTCGTTCGGATCCTAACTTTTCATTATATGTGCGTAAAAGGAATACATCTGGATCATTCAAAAATGCACGACCGTCAAGTTGACGCCTGTAAAGAGAATTCAAAATTGTATATTTTGTACTAGGTCTTTCACGATGACACAACCGCATATACCCTTTATCATCCCAATTCAAAGACACATCAGTTCCAATGCGACAATAATCCACAAGTCCAAATGCAGAGCCAAGAGGAACACCACAACCAAGAAGTTCTGCGCCTTTGGAGGCTTCCCGAAAAAACACCATAGCGTCATGCATAACCTGTCCACGAGTCTTATCTTTACGGGCGACAAGACAAACTGAATATAAGAAATCAATCTTTAGCAAAGAAAATCCAAGATCATCTATAAAGTGACGACAACATCGGGTTATATAATCCCGGACTTCCTGATTATAAATATCCATGCCATAGAAACCACTCCAGTTACATCCACAAAGGACATCTTTTCCCTTCTCATTTTTGCAGAACCAATCAGGATGATCTTTATATGTTTTAGATTTTTTCTCTGCACTAAAAGGAGCAAACCAGATTCCGATTTTCAAATTCTTTTCTTTTGCAGCCTTAGTTACAGTCTCCAATCCATTAGGAAACTTCTTAGAATTAACAGAAAGCCAGTCTCCCACAAAAGGCTCATATCCATCATCAATCTGAAACACCTTAAAAGGATTTGTTTTATTTACACTGCAAGAGGCAACCCCTTTTACATTTTCCAGAAGGCAGTTTTCATTTATTTTTTGATAAAAATCATACCAGCTGGTCCATCCCATTACAGGTTCGACTTCTGGCTTTTGAATTCCAGCAATCTCGAAATATCTTTCAAATACTCCATCCTCAGAACCGGTAAGGAGCACAGCATCAATCATTACAACAGGATCTACAATTTCATAATCCATTCTGTACGAATCAGCATAAATCTCTACAGTCCCAGTTTTTGTATCAAATCTTATTAATCCAAAAGCAAAAGACTGTTTTGCTTCAGGAATCGGATTTTCACAAGATGAATTCAATTCTGAAAGGGAGCCTAAAAATTCATAATCATTTTCCTGACGAACATAAGCGTAAGTCCATCCATGAAAATTACCTTTTGAAAGTTTTGGTCCACAGAAAGAATAATCCCCATAAGAATTAAAAGCATACTTTCTGTTCACAAATCCTGGCATGTATCCTACAGATTTCTCTTTTTCTTTTGCAGAATATTCCCGAGTATCGGTCCATGACTGATAACCATTCAACAAATATCTGGTTTTCCGTTTTCTTGCAGTTTCCAAATCTCCCGAAACTTTCACCTGTTTTATTGTTAGTTTCTTATTCGGGAAAATTGCCAATGTAAAACGGCTGTCTTTATACACAAATCGCCCGTTTAATGTGCCATCACCAAAATTAGCATCGTCTGAAGTTATGTCTGAATTGAAAAAGTGATTTTGATTTTCAATCTCATATTCAATAAAAATGTGTTTTAATACCATAGTAACAAAAATTATAACACGGGTTGTGTATATTTTCTTGTATTATCGTTACTATAAACCTTACATGAAAAACTCAACAGAATATAAAATGACCCATAAAAAAGATTTTGGTCATGAAAAAATTGAAATACTTTACGAAGATCAGTGGATAATCATTATCAATAAGCCTAGTGGAATTCTTAGTTGTCCGTATCCGGGAAGCCATTCCAGAACAGCACAAGGAGTTCTGGAAGAAATGATGCGCAAGCGAGGGACCCTTAATTCTCATCATAAACCACTTGTTGTACACCGCCTTGACCGTGATACAAGCGGAGTAATGATGTTCGCTCTCACTGAACCAGCCCAGAAGATTATTATGAATAGCTGGCACCAAATGGTAACAGAACGTCTTTACCGTGCATTGGCTGAAAATCCTTTAAAAGAAAAACCTCTTCCTGATTTCGGTCTAATTGATGATCCGCTTGCATTCAATGCTTACAACGTTGGCTTTGTTCCCAAAGCCGGAGACAAACCAAGTAGAAATGCAGGCAAACATGAAGAATCTGTTTACGAAAAACACCTCGGTGGAAAAAATGGAAAACAAGAATTCAAAACTGTTCCTGCACGAACAAACTATAAAGTCATAACACGAGGAAAAGCATATACTCTTTTTGAATTAAGTCTTGATACAGGTAAAAAAAATCAGATTCGAGCACATTTAGCAAGTAAAGGATACCCTCTTGCAGGCGATGAAAATTTCCGAGCTAAATCAGATCCCTTTCTCAGGCTGTGTCTTCATGCAAGAACTCTAGAATTTGACCATCCATACACAGAGGAACACATGAAATTTGAAGTTCCAGAACCTTCCGAATGGAAAGACTTTGCAGAATCAGAAAAAAGCACAAAAACAGCTGAATGGCTTAAACCATCCGGAAACTCTCAAAGCGGACGTAATATACGACACAACACATCTGACGAACGTATACGAAGTGAAAACGGGAATACCACCCGTATGACCGGCAAACAGAAAAATCATATGGATTTTATTCAAAGGGGAAAAAACCATGGACGATAGCATTTACGAATCAATAAAAAAAGAACTTACGGAAAACATTCTTCCTTATTGGGAAAAATATTCCCGTGATACAACAAACGGAAAAAAAGGATTCTTTGGAAAAATCAATAACGACAATTCCCAGGATTCTGAACTCCCCCGTTCTATTGTTATGACTTCACGTTTTTTATGGGCTTATTCAGTTGCTGCCAGATTTTTTAAAGAACCAAAATATCTAGAAATGGCCGACTTTGCCGCAGATGTAATTCTAAACAAATTTTTTGACAAAACATATGGAGGTGTTTATTGGTTTGTTCAACCCGACGGAACTCCGGAAATGTCAAAAAAACAAATATATGGAGAAGCCTTCTGTATATATGGACTTTCTGAATATTCTGCAGCTCTTTCTGAAATCCGAAATGATAAAATCAATGCTGAACGTTATATGAAAAAAGCATTAGAATTATTTAACCTGATGGAGGAACATGCCCTCGATAGAACTTATGGTGGTTACATCGAAGCATGTGCCGAAGACTGGTCAAAAGCGGATGATATGAGTCTTTCTTCGCAAGATATGAATTGTCCTAAAAGCATGAACACAAACATACACATAATGGAGGCTTATACAAATCTATTCAGAACGCTTCCTATTGTTCTGCCTGAAGAAACTGAAAAACGATCCGAAGTTGAGTCATCCCTTAAAAACCTGGTTCATGTCACTAACACAAAAATTCATCAAAGCGATGATCATCTCGGCATGTTCTTTGACATGGAATGGAATCGTCTGGATTCAGAAATCAGTTACGGACACGACATTGAAACTTCCTGGCTTTTATGGGAAGCCGCATGCGAATTAAATGATTCTGAACTCAAAAAAGAGACTCGAACCGTCACATTAAAAATGGCAGAAGTGGCTTTAGCTGAAGGAATGGACATGGAAGCAGGTGCTTTTGAAAATTCCTATAACAAAGGAAAGCGGGATCGTACTCGCGTATGGTGGGTACAAGCAGAAGCTCTTAATGGATTCTACAATGCGTGGGAAATGACCAAAGATGCAAAATACTCTGACGCTGTTCAAAAAATCTGGAACTGGATTACAAACTATCAGGTAGATAAAAAAAATGGCGAATGGTGGTGGGCTATCCAGGTTGATGGAACTCCTTCATTAAAAGACCCTAAAGGTGGAAACTGGAAGACTGCTTATCACAACGCAAGATGTTGTTTTGAACTTCTAAAACGCTCCAAATATTAGTATATTAAAAAAAATAAGATTGTTTTTTCAGGAGGTTACTATGCTTTCAAAGATTTATGCGGTTTTTATTCTTGTTTGCTTTCTTTTCTTTTTTGGTGCCATAATGGGGTGGGTTCTGGAATTATTTTTCAGACGCTTTATTTCCAGCGCAAATCCAGACCGTCTTTGGTTAAACCCAGGATTCCTGACAGGACCATATCTCCCTCTTTATGGATTCGGAGTAGTTGTTCTTTACGCCTTAAGCTATCTTGAAAAATTTATTGTTCAATTCGACCATGGAGGACTTCTTCATTACATGATTATGTTTGTAATCATGGCGTCTGCAATGACACTGGTTGAATACATCGCTGGCATTATTTTCATAAAAGGAATGCATATCAAACTTTGGGATTATTCTAATGAAAAAGGAAATATTCAAGGTGTAATTTGTCCACGATTCACTGTTATCTGGGGCGTTTTAAGTCTTTTATACTATTTCTTTCTGTATCCACCAATTACAAAAATGATTATGTGGTTTATGAATCATCAACTCTTTTCTTTCACCGTTGGGACCGTATTCGGCGTTTTCATGATTGATTTTGCAACTTCATTACATTTAGGAACAATATTACGTAAAAAAGCTGTTGAACTTGATGAAAAACCAATTATCGATTTCGACAAATTCAAAATTCATTCTGGAAAAAGATTCTTCAGTATTTACAACAAACGTAATGTTTCAGAAAGACTTGATGAATTTGAAAATTTCATAAAACGCAGTCCAGACACTCTGAAATAAATCAAAGAGTTTTTTCTTTTCGATTTAGAAGGAAAACGACGACGGCAGTTCCAATAATCAAAACATAACCGACAGCACTGAATAAATCTGGAATCTGCCTGAACGCAATAAATCCAAGAATTGCTGCAAAAAGAACATTGGAATACTCATAAACTGATATTTTATTTGATGGCGCATTGAAATAGGCATTGGTAATCCCAAACTGTCCGCAAGCGGCAGACACGCCCGCTCCAATGAGCCACAAAGTTTGTTGCCAGGTCATAGGACTAAAATTCAAAATAAGATTCGGAAGGCACAAAACGCAGGAAAATAAGCTGAATGTAGTAATAATCATTTTACTACTGACGTTATAAATCTTCATCTTTCTAATACAAGCAAAAGCAAATCCAGCCCCGAAGCCCCCAATGAAACCTACAATCGCTGGAATGCATTGCGTGGGATCCGAAAAGAAAAAAGTAGGTTTTATAATAAAAAGACTACCAGTAAATGCTGTAATCAAGGACAAAATACTAATCCACGTTGGCTTTTCTCCAAGAATTAAAAAACTTGCAAGAATTGTGAAAAATGGACTCATCTTATTCAACATAGATGCATCAGAAATATTCATGTAGCCTATAGCATAAAAATTTCCAAAAATACCCAGACATCCCAAAACGCATCGTAAAATCAGAAACTTAATTGCTGGTCGAGGGACATAATAAATTGATTTATCTTTTAATCCAGCTGTAACAAGAGATGTTCCTGCGATCACAAATGCAATCAAATTTCTAAACATAGCCTTCTGAATAAAAGGAACATCACCTGCTGCTCGTACACACATACTCATACATGCGAATCCAAAAGATGAAAAAATAACCCAAGCAATCCCTTTTGGAACATTTACAACCGTTTTCTGCCCATTATTTACTATTCTGTTCCTTCTCATTCTTCTTTGCCTCTTTCCACAGCTGATTCATATGATTTCGACTTTCTTCGGAATTTTCCATAGGCCAGTTATTTGTTTTCATATTTTTTTCAACAAAGGAAAATCGATTATAAAACTTTTTATTTGCCCTTAACACTGCATTTTCAGGATTTATCCCTGTACGCACACAATATGCCGCTATTGAAAAAATCAAATCGCCGATTTCCTCTTCCAAGTGCATTTGTGCCTTATCTAAATCAAAAGTACTTGAAACTTCAAAAGGTTTTCCGCCCTCTTTTAATTTTATTGATTCCACGGCCTTTTCCGCTTCTATTACTTCTTTCCATTCTTCTTCAACTTTTGCACGACACCCTGAATTATCAGGCCAGTCAAAACCTTTTTTGATTGCTTTCTTTGCGTATTTATAAGATTTTAAAAGTGGTGGGAAATCTTCTGGAACAGAATCCAATACGGAATCATTTTTACGCCCCTCAACATTCTGTTTAATTCTATCCCATTGTGAAAGGACTTTCTCAGAAGTATCGGCAGCATCCTGTGTTTCTGTCGCTCCTTCACTATTCTTAAACACATGAGGATGACGACGAATTAGTTTATCCGAAAGTTCATTGATTGACTCAGCTATTGTCCAATCGCCTTTCTGTTCATACATGTAAGAAATCATTGTATCGTTCAAAAGGACATCACCAAGTTCTTCTTTTGCATGAACGGAATCTTGTGAGGAAATAGCATCTATGGCTTCAAAAGTTTCCTCTATCAAATCTCCACGCATAGAAAGTGGTGTCTGTTCTTTATCCCACGGACAACCATGGTCACTTCTTAATGTTGTTATCACAGTTAAAAATCGACGATACGCATCTACAGTTTTTTCCATATCTTTCATATAAAAATCTCTTTAATGGGCATTTCCAAAATATTGTTTAATCTTTTAAACTTCCCATTTTCCTACAAAATCTTCTGGCTTTTTACTATAAAGAACTTTAATTAGTTTTTGAGTAGCAGCAACAAAAACCTGACTCAAATGAATCTGCTCATCTTCTGAAAAACGGCTTAAAACATAACCTGCAATATCATTATGATTTGGACGACCTATTCCAAATCTCATTCGGAAAAAATCTGCAGTTCCAAAACAATTTTTCATGCTGCGAAGTCCATTATGACCGCCAAGTCCACCACTCCACTTAAAACTATAAAAACCAGGGGCAAGTTCCAGTTCATCATGAATTACAAGAATTTCCTCCGGTTTAATTTTATAAAAATTTGCTACTTCAATTATACTTTCCCCTGAAAGATTCATATATGTTTCAGGTTTAATAAAGTAAAAATGATCTGGAGCGTCTTCCGGAACAAGAATCGGACTTCCATCTTTTTTTGCCGCTACCCCTGCATCGCAAGCCCACTGTGCTAGTTCAGCCGGAGTACAAGATGCGAACTGACCTTTAAACTTACTCTGCCAATAAAGTTTATTTTCCCATGGCATTGAATCTGCAAAAAACCATGCAACATTGTGCCGAGTTAGATTATATTCCGCTCCGTAATTTCCCAAATAAGCTATCAATTTTATCATAATTTTTTATTCTCCTAAAAAGAAAAGGGCTGCATTTCTGCAACCCTTTTACAGTCATTATTTCAAAAAGTCTTCAGGATTTTTTCTGTATTTATCAACAGTATATTTTGCTACCTTAAAGTTATAAGGAGTTTCAGAAGTTTTTCCCCAATAAATTTCCGTATCATCAGCATCTCTTCCTTCGTACAATGAAAGACTTGCCAAACGTCCTGAAATCTGAATTCCGATATCGAAAATCTTCTCCCCAGGAATTTCTTCTTCATCACCAAGCCAGTCTATTGCGGCAACACTTGCACATCCATTAAACCAGCCGGAAATAATATCTGCATCCACTTCCGATTCTTCAGTTACCCCAGGTCCTGTAATAGTCCAAAGATTTCCTTCACCACCACGATTTACTGTCCATGATTCTCCGTCTACTGGAGTTACTGTTATTGAAGTCATATCATCTTTTGGAATTTGAAAAGCAACCTTACTTCTGAATTCATTTACAGATTTTGAACATTCATTCTGAAGCATTCCAGCAGCCATATAAACATCATTACTGTTATCAAGCATCACGTAAACCTGAGAGTTTGTCGAAGTTGATTTTCCCACCTTATAAGTTTTTAACTCAGTTCCACCATGAGAAACAGTTACTTTATACATTCTTTCATCATTCAAATCATATTTTGCAAGAACATCCTGATTATCAGTCTTTGTAACCTTTCCCAACAGTTTTACTTCACTGAAACTATCAGCTAATGATTCTACTGAATTATAATTTGCAGTATATCGTTCATTAAGATACCATTCGTCACCGCTTTTTCTAAATGTAATATTTCCTTCAGGACGTTCAATTTTTATCTCATCAATTTCTTCTTTCAAAGAAATAATTTTCACTGGATCGATTCGACTATAAACTGCCTGAATAATTGCAATTACCAGAAGCACCAGACAAGCCGATGCCAAAACTATCTTTCTTGGTTTCATTCTTGGTTTCATTATTCACCATCCTTTGCAGATTTCTTTGCTTTTTTATTTTTGCGCTCAGAATCCCGAACAATTTCTCGTGTATCATCAGGATTATAACGTTTTCTAATTGCAATACGATGTTTAGCGCGAAGACGAAGTGCTACAAAACCTGCAACCACAACCAAAACTACCAGACCATAAATACAGAAATATTTCAAAACCTGTGCCAAAGCCTGTGATTTAATTTCAAGCGTATTAAGCGCTAATCCCTTTGTACGCATAGTACAAAGTTCTTCTCGCCCATTTACATAATCCAAAACATTTACCAGGAACATAGCAATTGGACTCGTTGAGTTTTTATCAAGCAATTGAACAGTGGTTATCTGCGATGAACCGACAACAAAAACTTTTCCTGGAACACGACTCTTCATAATATGACCGCTTGCTGAAAGATCATCATTTGAAGTGTCTACCTCAACAGGGTTTCCTTCTTCATCAAAAATTGTTTTAGCAACTTCTGAATCAAAAGCACTATTGAATTTTCCTTCAAGCATTACTGCCAAATCATAGGACTTAAATTCAGCATCTTTTGGAGGAACCAACATAATTGGATTCAACATAATGTCATGATCTTCTACCCATGATTCGGACGAAGAACGAACCAAAACTGTAGTTTTAAGGTCTTTGTTTTCTTTTGCTTCACTGGCATCGATTACACCATTTGAAAGCATATAAACATATCCTAAATTATTTGTAATTGGATTATGTTTTGCCAGATTCTTCTTCTGTACTACAGGAACCCAATGATAATTCAATTTTCCATAGTTCTGATTTGCCTGTGTATGACACTGTTTATCAAAAACAAAATTCTGTTCACGTTTTACACCATAAGCATTAAGAAGTGTATCTACGTTTAAATTCAAAGGATAATATGACGGCATCTGATACTGATTTCCGCCCTGAGCAAACATAGGATCTACAAAGAAAAGAACATTACCACCCTTCATAAGGAACTGGTCGATTTTATAAAGTTCTTCTTCCATATAATCCTGTTGAGGACCATCCAGAATAATTGTACTCATTCCTGCTGGAATTTCTTCACTCATCAAATCCAGTTGAACTGGTTCATAACCTGCATTTTCAATAATTGAAATAAAGTTCGCAGAATCATTTTCATCTTCAAGTTTATGTTCGTAATGTCCTACAACAAATCCAATCTGTGTTGTTTTTGAAAGAAGATTCTGAATTCCAGAATTCATATTATCTTCCAGACTTTCAAGCCCGGCAACACCGTTTCCAAAAAAGCTTCTTTCTATACTTAATGGCAGAACACGGAATTCATCTTCCAATGAAATAGTAAGCCCAAAAATTGCTTTTTCCTGTTGTTTTGAAGAATTTGTAAATGTTACTGTCTGAACTCCGTATCTTTCAGCAAGCTCATTTACTTCCGAACTCAAAGGATTTACAACTTCAAATTCAACACGATCCATACTCTGCTTATTTACATTTTTATAAGCCTCATTTACAAATGCTTCTACCTGATCAATTCCACTAATTCGAAGATTTTTCAAAGAAGAACTAAGGAAAAGAGTAATCTTTATTTTATTTCCCTTTCCAAGACCGCTCAGTGTATCCACTTTACTTACCATCTGTGAAATTGTTGATGTGATTTTATATTCAAGTCCGTCGATTGAAGTAACTGCATCAAGCTTTTCAACTGCGTCACCATAAGTAAACACCAGTCCCATATAAACTTGCTTAAAGCCGACTTCATTATTTTTTACTTCCTGAATCTGAATTTGACGAAGTCCAAAATCAGAAGCCAGTCTTTGGTTATCTTCTTTTTTCATATCCAAATATGAAATAGAAAAATTTCTTCCTGCTGATCCTTTATATTCTTCCAGAAGATCTTTTATGTACTGATAGTAACTGTTGTAAGGTGATGGAAGACTATCATCAAAGAAAACTTTAATTGATAAAGGTTCCTCCAAAGTTTTTACAATCTGTTTACTTGATTTTGAAATGGAATATGATTTTGGTTCCGTTAGGTCAAAACGAAGAAAAGCATTATGTCCTACAATGTTTGCAAGAACCAGAAGAATTACAAATAATACAAAATCGCTTTTTGGACTTTTAATCCAGTCTATAATTTTTTTCATTTTCTGCCTCCTTATGCTTTTGCTTTCTGTTCAGCTTTTACTGTCATAACAAAGAAGAAGGATGCCAGTGAAACAAAATACAGAATATCTCGAGTATCAATTATTCCTCGTGCGATTGAATTAAAATGTGCATTTGCCGAAATGAATGAAAAGAAACTCAGCAAAACTCCAGGGAGGAAAATCAAAAATTGGTCTATCATTGTAAGAACAATACAAATAACCCAAGCTAAAAAGAATGCAATAATCTGATTTTTTGTTACAGATGATGCAAAAAGCCCAATAGCTGCAAAACAAGCGCAAAGGAAAATTGCTCCAAGATAACCGCCGAAAATCGGACCAAAATCTGGTTTTCCAAATACACAAACTGGAAGAAGATAGAACAATGTTGGTGCAACCATAATAAGTGTACTTACCAAAGACGAAAGATATTTTCCAGTAACAACACTTGTCTCATTTACTGGAAGAGTCATCAAAGTTTCAATTGAACCACTTCTTCTTTCTTCTGCAAACAAACGCATTGTTAATGCTGGTACAAAAAATGAAAGAATCAATGGCAGAAATGCAAAGAGCTGTCGTAATTCTGCTCGATTATAGAGATAGAATGATGAAAAGAAAACAAGCCCTGTAATGAGAAGAAACAAACCTGAAACAATATATGCTGTTGGACTTGTAAAAAATGATTTCAATTCGCGCTTAAAGATAATTGATGAAGCGCTTTTTACTTTTTTAGATTTTTCCGAATTCATATACAGTCTCCTTTTCTGCTTCAGGTTTTGCGGTTAATGCATGGAAAACATCTTCAAGGCTGTTTTTCTGAACTGACATTTCATAAAGCACCCAACCTTTCTCTACTACAGTTTTGAAGATTTCTGGTCGAATTTCTTCATTTCCCTTAACTGAAACAACCGCTGCCAATGTTCCAGGAACATCGCTATCTGTAATTTTTACATCTTCAACACCTGCCACTTTTTTCAGTTCTTCTTCGCAAGATTCATTTGCATTGCCAAGAACAAGTTTTACTGACATTTCATTTCCGAATCTTGCGCGGAGTTCATCGATAGGACTGTCAGCAACAAGTTTTCCGCCTGCAATAATAATTGCACGAGAACAAAGAGTTTCAACTTCACTAAGGATATGTGTAGAAATAATTACTGTGCGTGTCTTTCCGATTTCACGAATAATATTTCGAACATCTTCAACCTGATTTGGGTCCAGACCCGATGTTGGTTCATCAAGAATAAGAATTTCAGGATCATGCATAAGGCTGTGAGCCAATGCAACTCTCTGGCGGTTACCACGGGAAAGGTCACTGATATTCTTATTCATTACTTCTTTAAGCCCACATTCAACACAAAGAGCAGGTACTTTTTCTTCTGGATTTTCTCCATGAATTTCTGCAATATAGCGAAGGTAATCTTCGACAATCATATCACTGTAAAGTGGTGCTGATTCCGGCATGTAACCGATTTTCTTTTTTGCTTCCACAGGTGAAACTGAAATATCAATTCCATCAATTGTAATTTTTCCATCTGATGGTGAAAGGAATCCGGTTATCATACGCATTGTAGTAGTTTTTCCCGCTCCGTTTGGTCCAAGAAGACCAACAATCTGACCAGTTGGAATAGAAAAACTAACATCATTTACCGCACGAAATGTCCCGAAATCTCTGGATACGTGGGAAAGTTCAATCATTTTTTTCTCCAAAAAAAATATATATTTAAGTGTCTTTTACTAAGATAATAAATTTGAGAAGTTAAAAGATACGTTAATATCCTGTTATTCAGGAATTTTTATTACAGGATCTTCTTCTTTTTCTTTGTACAAAATGGCAACATTTCCAATAATTCGTACAAGGGTAGCACCTGTTTTTGTACAGGCGTCCTGTATTAGTTCCTGTTTTTCATCTTTACATTCGTTGAATTTCACTTTAATTAATTCATGACTTGCAAGAGTTGAAGCAATCATCTGTTCAACCCCTTCAGTCATACCGCCCCCCCCGACAATTACAACGGGGTTCAAGTCGTGGGCCAGTTTTTCAAGATATTTTCTCTGTTTACTTGTAAGTTCCATTTATGTTTCCTTATAAAGATAAAGGATGCCTTGCGGCACCACTTTTTTAGATTGTGCTTTTTTTAGCAACTGGTTCACTTGTAAAATCGATTCCCAGTTTCTTCAAGATTTTTCTATCTACTTCAGAAAGCATAACTGAAGTATGAACCTGAGAACCTTTCAAACGTGGCAATTGTTCTACTGCACGACGGCATTCATTTGAATCCCGACTGATAATTGCCAAAGCGACAAGAAGTTCGTCTGAGTGAAGACGTGGATTATTTCCTTTCAATCCATGAATCTTCATGTCTTGAATTGGTTCAACAGCACTTGTTGGAATAATATGTACTTTAGTATCGATTCCAGCAAGATATTTCAGTGCCTTCAAAATCAAAGCTGCACAAGCACCAAATAATTCAGAAGTTCCTGCGGTAAGAATAGTCCCATCATCCAGTTCGATTGCAGCACAAGGCACCTTTGTTTTTTCAGCACGTTCTTTGCAAGCCAAAGTTACTTTGCGATCATCTGTTGTGATGCCGGCCTGTTTCATCAACATTTCGATTGTAAATACTTCTCTTTCATCACAATCATTTTCTGCAAAACGGTTTAAAGTATTGTAATAACGACGAATGATTTCTTGTTTTGAAGCTTCGCAACATGCGGCATCATCAAAGATACAAAGACCTGCCATATTTACACCCATATCTGTTGGTGACTTATATGGACATTCTCCGAATATTCCTTCGAAAATTGCCTTAAGAACAGGGAATATTTCAATATCGCGATTATAATTTACAGTTGTTTTTCCATAAGCTTCCAGGTGGAATGGATCAATCATATTTAAATCAGCAAGATCAGCTGTAGCTGCTTCATATGCCATATTTACAGGATGCTTCAAAGCCAAATTCCAGATTGGGAAAGTCTCAAACTTTGCATAACCCGCTTTAATTCCGCGTTTATTTTCCTGGTACAACTGAGAAAGACAAGTTGCCATTTTTCCACTTCCAGGGCCTGGAGCAGTAATAACAACAAGAGGGCGACTTGTTTCAATATAGTCATTTTTTCCAAATCCATTATCGCTACAAATCAGATTTACATTTGAAGGATAACCTGGAATCAGATAATGGACATACGACTTTATCTTCATTTTTTTTAACTTCTTTCTGAAGATGTCGGCAGCTGGCTGTCCATTGTAATGAGTAATACAAACACTTCCTACAAAAAGTCCGCGCTTTGTAAACTCATCACGAAGACGAAGAACGTCCATGTCATAGGTTATTCCAAGATCACCACGAACTTTATTTTTTTCAATATCAACGGCGCTAATTACCATTACGATTTCTGCCACATCAGAAAGCTGCATAAGCATCTGAAGTTTTGAATCAGGCTGGAAACCTGGAAGAACACGGGAAGCGTGGAGGTCATCAAAAAGTTTTCCTCCAAATTCCAAATAAAGCTTATCCCCAAATTTAGAGATTCGTTCCTTAATGTGTTCTGACTGAATTTTCAAATATTTGTCGTTATCAAACCCTGTTTTCATAATGTTTCAGTATAACATTTTTAATACAAAATATTAACTTTTTTTCACTTTATTTACACTTTTTGATAAAAAAAACGCATAATATATGAAAGGAGTAAAATCTGTTATGGCAAAGAAAAGTGGTTCAATTTTATACAAATGTTCTAACTGTGGTTATTCACAACCTAGATGGCTAGGAAAGTGTCCTGAATGTGGTGAATGGAATACCATGGAAGAATGTATAATTGATCAGACAAAAATTACTCCTGGTGGAAGGGGATCTATTACACAAGAAAAAATTAAGCCTGTAATACTCTCTTCTGTCGATGCCCAAGATAATACACGATACCAGACAGGCATTGGTGAATTTGACCGGGTTTTAGGTGGTGGTGCAACAAAACGTTCTGCAATTTTACTTGGCGGTGAACCTGGAATAGGAAAGTCTACCCTTCTTCTTCAAACTGCCGCTAGTGTATCTCAAGGTTTTGGAAAAGGCGGGAAAATCTTATATGTTTCAGGAGAAGAATCTCCTGGGCAAATTAAAGAAAGAGCTGATAGACTTAACTTAGATGTAAGCGGAATCCAGCTTTTGTGTACAATGCGACTTGAAGACTGTCTTGACGCATTAGATTCCATTAATCCTCTTTTCGTGATTATAGATTCAATTCAGACCATTTATTCTGCTGAAGCAGGCCTTGTGCCAGGAACCGTAAACCAGTTGAAATACTGTGCCAATGAATTCATCTCTTGGGTTAAAGAAAGGGATTCTGTCCTTATTATGACAGCGCATGTGACAAAAGAAGGTAGCATTGCTGGCCCTAAAAGTATGGAACATATGGTTGATACAGTTATTTCATTTGAAAGAAATGATGAAGATATACGTTTTCTTCACGCCCAGAAAAACCGATTTGGATCAATCGATGAACTAGGAATCTTCACCATGAGTGAAAAAGGCCTTTCTCCTGTTCTGGATCCAAATTCTCTTTTCATTATCAAACGAACAGATAAACAACCTGCTGGAGTAGCTTGTACCGCTGTATTCGAAGGAACCCGTGTTTTCCTTGTCGAAATTCAAGCTCTTACAGTACCCGCTAAAGCAAGTATTTCACGTATTTATTCTGAAAAAATTGATTCAGGACGTGTGGCTAGAGTAGCAGCCGTTCTTGAAAAACGATGCGGAATTTGCCTTTCTGATCAGGATATTTATGTTAATGTTGCGGGAGGGGTAAGGCTTTCTGAAAGTTCCATTGATGCAGCACTTGCTATTGCACTTTATTCTGCACGAACCGACCTTTCTGTTCCTGCTGACACAACTGTTTTCGGAGAAATCTCGTTAGCAGGAGAAGTTCGTCCAGTATCAAAATCTATCCAGCGAATAAAAGCATCTCAAAACTTGGGGTTCGTAAACATAATTGCTCCTGAAAATCTTTCTGGAGTGTCTTTCGTTACAGATATAAAAAGCCTTATAAAGACTGTTTTTTCAAAATAGAAAGAGTCAAGGCATGTACGCCTTCGGCTACCATAAAGCCTTGACTTTGCCTTTTTATAGTTTGTAAAAAAAAACACCGTCGGGTATACCAACGGTGTTGTTAGCCTATAAGCTATTATACGAAGCTATATTTTCAACTTACTCAGCTGAAGCTTCTGCTGCAGGAGCAGCTGCTGGTGCGGCACGTCTAGCCTGATTTTTCAGAGCAGCGTTACACCATTTACAGATTTTTACTGTGTTTCCATCAATTTCTTTTTCAAAAAGACATTTGATGTTTTCTTTTTTACAGATACCACATGTTGCTCTACCATGAGCTGGGAGTGATCTGATTCCTGAACCGCGGTGGTTTTTAGACATTATTTGTCCTCCTTTTTAGCGTTTGCAGCTTTAGCAGCTTTTTTTGCTTTTGGAGCTTCTTTTTCAGAAGAACCGTCATCCAGTTTGTAGTCTACCAATTCAAGGATTACTACATCAGCAGCATCACCCTGGCGGTATCCCATTTTAAGAACACGAGTGTAACCACCGTTTCTGTCTTTCATGCGTGGTCCGATTTCTGTGAAAAGTTTATTGAGAATCTTTTCATCAGCAATGAACTTTGCAACCTGACGACGGTTGTGAACTGTGTCTTCTTTTGCTCTTGTAATCAGCTTTTCAGCTGCTTTTCTTACTTCAAGAGCCTTTGATTTAGTTGTGGTAATTCTTTCATATCTGAAAAGAGATGTTACCATGTTACGTGACATAGCACGGCGATGTGCTGTTGTACGTGACAGCGCATTAAAACCACTTCTATGATTCATCTGTTTCTTCCTTCTGCTTTGTCAAATTAGCAGCATTCTTCAGATGACTGTAATCTGTCATACCCAAAGAGAGGTTCCATTCCTGGAGCTTTTCTTTGATTTCTGCAAGACTCTTCTTACCAAAGTTTCTTGTTTTGGCAATGTCATCTTCAGTCTTTTTTGTCAATTCGCCGATTGTACGGATATTTGCGTTCTTCAGACAGTTAGATGAACGAACTGAAAGTTCCAGTTCTTCAACTGGCATATTCAGAAGCTTCTGAACTCCTTCATCATTTTCATCAACTTCATCACTTCCAATAGAATCTTTGTCATCAAAGTTGATAAATACTGCAAAATGATCTTTTGCAATTTTAGCAGCTTCTGAAAGAGCATCATCAGGAGTAATTGTTCCGTCTGTCCAAATTTCCATAACAAGCTTTTCGTAATCACTACGCTGTCCAACACGGAAAGGTTCAATCGAGTACTTTACTTTAGGAACCGGAGTAAAAATTGCATCCATTGGAATTGTACCAACAACTTCAATATAATGTTCATTTACTTCTGCCGGAACATATCCTCTGCCTAAATCTACCTGAATATCAATATCCAGATGAGCGCCTTCCATCATAGTAAAGACAAGAACATCTTTAGACATAACTTCAAGCTGACCTTCTTTAGCAAAGTCATCACTCTTCACTACTCCAGGACCTTTAAATTCATAGAAAATAGTATCCTGTTCGATATCTCCAGGGAGGCGCAAACGAAGCTGTTTGAGTGTGTTGATGATTTCAAGAGTATCTTCAGCAACATCTGGGATGGCTTCAAATTCACTTGTAATCACATGTGCAACACCATTAGCATCATAAGATGTGATACGAATAGATGTTACAGCATACCCCTGAATAGACGACAAAAGCACTCTGCGAAGAGTATTTCCTACAGTTGTACCAAATCCTGTTTCAAAAGGAGATGCAGTAAACTTACCGTAGTTTGGATTTGTACTGACATGTTCAAATGTAATGCCTTTAGGTCTTTTAAAACCTTTAAGCAGATTTTTGCGAGCCATCTGAACTCCTTAAACTTATTATTTAGAGTAGTATTCAACTATGAGGTTTTCATGAACATCGTAGTCGATATCTTTCTTTGTAGCTAATGCAGTTACTTTTCCTGAGAAATTGTCGCGATCAGCTTCGAGCCATTCTGGAGTTGGTCTTTCACCGTTTTTCATAACGAGTGTTTTAATTCCAGAAGAAGATCTGCTGCTTTCTTTAACAGAAATTACATCACCTACTTTTACAAGATAAGAAGGAATGTTTACAGATTTTCCATTTACAGTGATATGTCCATGACTTACCAACTGTCTGGCTTCTTTACGTGTTTTTGCAAATGCAAGTCTGAATACTACGTTGTCAAGGCGAGATTCAAGAATAGTAAGAAGGTTTTCACCTGTCATACCAGCTCTTTTAGCTGCCATTTCATAGTAACCCTGGAACTGTCTTTCAAGAACGCCATAAATGAACTTAACTTTCTGTTTTTCATTAAGCTGTGTTCCATATTCTGACTTCTTACGTCTTACAGTTTCTTTCTGATTTCTTTTTGATGTTTTGCCATAACCCATAACAAGTGGATTAATTCCGAGGGCTTTACATCTTTTCAGCAATGGTTGTGTGCTTTTTCCCATTTTTCTCTAGTCTCCTTGCCTAAAACTACATACGGCGAGTTTTGCGAGGGCGGCATCCATTATGTGGGATTGGAGTTACATCAGAAATTGATTTAACTTTCAAACCTGCATTGCCAAGTGAACGGATAGCGTTTTCACGACCCATTCCAGGACCCTTTACAAAAACGTGAACTTCACGCAAGCCATAGCTTGCTGCCTTCTGTACAGCTGTTTCAGTTACAGACTGTGCGGCAAACGGAGTTGATTTTTTTGCTCCGCGGAAACCAAGACCACCTGAAGAAGCCCATGAAAGAGCATTTCCCTTCAGATCTGTTATAGTTACGATAGTATTATTGAATGTAGCCTGAATGTAAACATTACCTTCATATACACTCTTCTTTTCCTTTCGCTTTTTAACGGTTGCCATCTACTTTCCTCCGCCTTATGCCTTTTTCTTATTAGCAACAGTCTTCTTCTTTCCTTTACGTGTACGCGAATTTGTACGAGTACGCTGTCCACGAACTGGAAGTCCACTCTTGTGACGAAGACCACGATAACAGCCAATATCCATAAGACGTTTCAGGTTAAGACCGATTTCTGAACGAAGACGACCTTCTACCTTATAATCTCTGTCAATGATTTCACGAATAGCGTTAAGTTCATCCTGAGAAAGATCATTCATCATCTTTTCAGCGTCTACTTTAGCTTCTTCGCAAATTTTGATTGCCGATGAACGGCCGATACCATAAATATAAGTTAATGCGATACCTACATGTTTGTTAGGGATATCAACACCTGCAATTCGAGCCATCTGCTACTCCTTAGCCCTGTCTCTGCTTATGTTTTGGGTTACTGCAAATGATGCGGATTACTCCGTTTCTTTTGATAACCTTACATTTGTCGCAGATAGGTTTTACACTGGTTCGTACTTTCATATAAAGCCCCTTATGAAGATTATTATGCCTGTTTATAGCACCTCGTAATGAGAGCAAACAGACAGTGTGATAATATATCACAAATCATCATATCTGTTCTACTGCTAATTCACGTTTTTTTTAAACTTTTACAACAACCTTCCTGGTACGAAAGGTTGTTGTCTAAAGCTTACAAACTGCGTGATCTAATTTTGCCCTTCTTTGTAAGTCCATCCTGATGATGCATTTTAAGAAGAGCTTCAATCTGACTCATTGTATCCAGGTCAACACCTACCATAATGATAAGGGATGTACCACCCATCAACATTGCTGTTGACTGAGGGAACCCAAATGCATTCTGGATAATTGTTGGAATGATTGCGATCAAAGCCAGGAACAAAGCGCCAGGTAATACAAGTCTGTTCAATATTTTCTGAAGGTATTCTTCTGTTTTTTCTGTACGTACACCAGGAATGGAGCCACCGTTTTCCCGGATACCCTTTGCAATTTCTGTAGGGTTCAGTGTTACCTGAGTGTAGAAGTATGCAAAGAAGACTATAAGAATAACCAACAATACATTGTACCAAACACCGCTTGGTGAAAGAATTGCAGAAAGTCTTGCTGCCCATCTTGCAGAATTAGCTCCGTTTCCAAGGTAAGAAACGAACTGAAGTGGCAATGTAAGAATTGATGAAGCAAAAATCAAAGGAATAACATTTGAAGGATTTACTTTGAACGGAATATAAGTATTCTGTCCACCGTACATCTTTCTTCCTACAACGCGCTTTGCATAATGTACAGGAATCTTTCTTTCTCCAGATTCTTCAAAAATAACAAGGGCGATAAGTGCAACAAACATTACGAGTACAAGGATAACAAATACAAGCTGTACCTCACCGGCTGCAACTTTCTGAACAAGTTCAGTAATTGCAGAAGGCATACGAGCTACGATACCTGCAAAAATCATCATTGATACACCATTTCCAATACCTCTAGCTGTAATCTGGTCACCAAGCCAAACTGTAATCATCGAACCTGTAGTTACAGTCAGCATTGTCAGAAGTCTAAAGGCAAGGTTATTATCAAGCACGATACAGCCAGGTATGCTGTATGCGTAAACTGTTACAGCGTAAGACTGGATGAGACATACTACAATTGTTCCAACTTTTGTAATTGTCTGCATCTTACGCTGTCCACCATCTTCCTGAGAAATTCTTTTAAGTCCCGGGAAAATAATCACAGCAAGCTGCATAATAATCTGCATAGAAATGTAAGGCATTACACCGAGCATCAAAACTGAAAAGTTTGAGAATGCACCGCCTACGAAGAAGTCCATGTAGCTGGCAAAAGCATTCTTGTTCTGTCTTGCCAATTCGTCAAAGTACTGAAGCAGAACGTTTGCATCGATTCCTGGAATTGTAAGAACAGATCCCATTCTAAACACTGCCAGAATGAGCAGTGTAAAAAGCAAACGACTGCGAAGTTCTTTAACTCTAAACATATTTACAATTGGATTGCTTGCCATGTTCTACTCCGCTACTTATTTATTTTCTTCAGTTTTTTCAGCAGTTTTTACTGATCCACCAGCTTTCTCAATTTTTGCTTTTGCTGATTCAGATACTTTATCAACAGCTACTGTGAGTTTTTTTGTAATTTCTCCGTTTCCGAGTACTTTTACCATTACAGGATTCTTAGCAGAAATGAAACCTTTTGCTGCGAGAGAAGCCTGGTCAACAACATCACCATCGTTGAATTTAGCATCAAGAACTTCAACATTAATACAAACATATTCTTTCTTGAAAGGATAGTTTGAGAAACCTTTGTGTGCGATACGGCGATAAAGTGGCATCTGTCCACCTTCAAATCCGACGTATGTTTTTCCGCCAGAACGAGACTGCTGTCCTTTATTACCTTTACCAGCTGTTGTACCAAGTCCTGAAGAAGAACCACGTCCAACTCTCTTTGGATTTTTGTTTGCACCCTGAGGAGCGCTCAATACTGGATTATAATCTGACATTATTTTACCTCCTCAACTTTAACAAGGTGTTTTACAGAAGCTACCATACCAAGGATAGCTGGTGTATCTTCGTGTACAACAGATGAATTGATCTTTTTCAAACCAAGGCTGCGCATTGTAGCAACTTTAGCTGGTTTCTGACCAATTGTAGACTTAATCTTTGTAATTTTAATCTGTGCCATAGATTACCCCCACAATTCATCAAGAGTTTTTCCACGTGCTGCGGCAACTTTTTTAGCATCCATCAGTTTAGAGATAGCATCAAATGTTGCGCGAACAACGTTTACAGAAGCTCTTGAGCCCTGTGATTTAGAAAGGATATCAGTTGCACCTGCAGCGTCCATAATTGCACGAACAGGACCACCGGCGATAATTCCAGAACCGGCAACAGCTGGTTTCAGGAGAACCTGTGAACTCTTATACTTTCCAATAATTTCATGAGGTATTGTGCCGTTTTTCATTGGCATTGTGATAAGGTTTCTCTTAGCACGATCAATACTCTTTTTAATAGCTTCAGATACGTCGTTTGCTTTACCAAATCCGTATCCTACGCGACCTTTCTGATCACCTACAACTGTAAGAGCAGCGAAAGCCATGCGGCGTCCACCTTTAACAGTTTTAGATGTTCTGTTAAGAGTAACGAGTTTTTCAACGAACTCTTTTTCTCTTGGTTCATTGTCAAATTTTTTCTGGTGTTCCATTCAATTGACTCCTAGAATTCGATTCCGGCTTTACGAGCGCCGTCAGCAAGAGCTTTTACAACACCATGGTAAAGGTAACCGTTACGGTCGAAAACAACCTTAGCAATTCCTTTTTCCTTAAGACGTGCACCTAAAGCTTCACCGAGTTTTGCAGCACCTTCTGTGTTAGGTTTAACAGCTGCATATTCTTTTTCCATTGTAGAAATAGAAGCAATTGTTTTACCTTCGTCATCATCAATAACCTGTACTGAAAGGTTCTTGTTGCTGCGTGTAACAGTCATTCTTGGTCTTTCTGCTGTACCGTAGATAGACTTACGAATGTGAATCTTTCTGTGCAAGCGTTTTCTGTTTTTATCGTTAAGTTTCTTAATCATAAAGCTATACCTTATTTAACACCTGTCTTTCCGACTTTGCGTCTGATAACTTCATCTTCGTAACGAATACCTTTTCCCTTGTAAGGTTCTGGCATACGGAGTTTACGAATCTGAGCACAGAATTCACCAACTGCCTGCTTGCTGATTCCAGATACTGTAAGCTTACCTGTTGCATCTGTTGTAACTGTAAGTCCTTCCGGAATGATAGCAATGAAGTCATTTGAATAACCCAAGTTCATTACAAGCTGATTGCCTTTTACATCACATTTGTAACCAACACCATTTACGATAAGTGATTTAGAGTATCCTTCTGATACACCTTTCACCATGTTAGCCAGAAGAGCACGGTAAAGACCGTGATCAGCGTTAGCCTGTTTAGTGTCGTTTGTTGTTGTAAGAACAACTTCGCTTCCCTGAACTTCTACTTTAATATTTGAGCTGATTGCCTGTTTCAGTTCGCCTTTTGGGCCTTTTGCTGTCATAACATTGTCAGCTACTGTGATTGTTACACCTGCTGGGATAGCAACAGGGAGTTTTCCAACTTTAGACATCTTCTACTCCTCCATTCCTACCAAATTGTGCAGATAAGTTCACCACCAACCATCTTTTCTGCAGCTTTTTTACCTGTTGTAACTCCAGAAGATGTTGATACGATAAGTGTACCGTATCCGTTGTAAACACGTGGCAACTCTTTGTAACCAGAATAAACACGGCGACCTGGTGTAGAAACTTTTTTAACACCGTGGATAACCGAGTTATTTTCATCATCATATTTCAGGAAAATGCGGAGAACATTGTGTCCGTCTTCCTGTACTTTCTTGAAGTTCTTGATGTAACCTTCAGTCTTGAGAATCTTTACGATTTCAAGCTTAAGTTTTGATGCAGGAACATCAACTTTCTCGTGGCGGGCAACAGCCGCATTACGAACTTTTGTAAGCATATCTGCTACTGGATCTGATGCACTCATTCTGTCCTCCTACCAAGATGATTTTGTTACGCCAGGAAGCTGGCCTTCTGATGCCAATTTGCGGAAGCAAAGACGACACATCTTGAACTTGCGCAAATATCCGCGTGGACGTCCGCAAATCTGACAGCGATTGTATTCGCGTGTCGAGAACTTCTGTTTGCGAGCGCATTTAATAATCATTGATTTCTTAGCCATTTTTCTTCACCTACTTTCTGAACGGCATGTTGAACTTGGTAAGCAATGCTTTTGCTTCAGCATCAGTATTTGCACTAGTTACAATTGTGATGTTCATACCAGCAATCTTAGTGATTTTATCAAAGTCGATTTCTGGGAAGATAATCTGTTCTGTAATACCAAGAGAGAAATTTCCACGACCATCAAAACCAGTTGCTTTGATTCCACGGAAATCCTTTACACGAGGAAGTGCAACGTTAATAAGGCGGTCCAAGAATTCATACATTGTTGTTCCGCGCAGTGTTACCATTGCACCCACTTCATTGCCTTCACGAAGTTTGAAGTTGGCTATAGATTTTTTAGCCTTTGTCTTTACTGCCTTCTGTCCAGTAATCTGAGTGAGATCAGCTACTGCAGCATCAAGAAGTTTCTTATTCGTGAGAGCTTCACCAACACCCATTGATACAACAACTTTTTTGATTGCAGGAATCTGCATTGGAGTTGTGTATCCAAACTCTTTTACGAGAGCGGGTGCGATTTCGTCCTTATAGACTTTCTTAAGCCGAGGTACGTAATTAGCCATTAGAGTATATCTCCACATTTACGGCAAACGCGAACTTTTTTGTCCCCGTCCATTTTATAGCCGATTTTTACAGGACCGCATTTTTTACATACGATCGCAACATTTGAAATGTTAAGAGGAGCTTCGATCTCAGCGATACCGCCCTGATCAGCTTCACTTCTCTTACGCATTGCCTTTTTAACAATGTTTACACCAGAAACGATTACTGTTTCTTTTTTCAGGTTTACAGATACTACAGATCCGCGTTTACCTTTATCTTTTCCAGCAAGAACCTGAACAGTGTCGTTTTTACGGATTTTACATTTAGTCATTTCTTTTCTCCTTCCTTTGTCCCTTTATTACAGAACTTCTGGAGCAAGTGAAACGATTTTCATGAAATCTTTATCACGAAGTTCACGAGCTACTGGTCCAAAAATACGTTTTCCTTTTGGGTTTTTATTATCGTCTACAATAACACATGCGTTGTCATCGAAACGAATATAAGTACCATCAGGACGACGATATTCTTTAGCCTGGCGAACAATTACAGCTTTTGCAATTGAACCCTTTTTGATTGTTGATGTTGGAATAGCATCTTTGATAGCTACTACAACAATGTCGCCGATACCAGCATATCTGCGGTGTGATCCGCCGATAACTTTAATACACTGAGCGATTTTAGCGCCAGAGTTATCAGCAACTGTCATACAAGATTGCATCTGAATCATAATTACTTTAACTCCTACTATTATTTAGCGCGTTCAACAATTTCAGCCAGACGCCAGCTCTTGTTTTTGCTGAGCGGTCTGCATTCAACGATACGAACTGTATCACCTACATGTGCATCATTATTTTCATCATGAGCCATGTATTTCTTAGTTCTTGTAACATACTTCTTGTAAAGGCGGTCTCTTTTCTTTGTTGTAATTGAAACAACAATTGATTTGTCCATTTTGTCGCTTGTAACAAGACCAACAAATGTACGTTTTGCTGCCTTTGTCTGAACAGTCATTTCTTCCACGGTTCAGCTCCTATTTGTTTTCGCCAGCAATTTCTTTCTGGCGGATCAGTGTATTAACACGTGCGATTTCGCGACGGATAGTACGTTTCTGCAGTGGGTTATCTACATGGGCGATTACCATTTTGAAGCGAAGGTCCATGTATTCCTTTTTAAGCTCATCACGTTTAGCAACCAGTTCTTTATAAGACAGTTCTTTTGTTTCTGTTTTCTTAGCCATCTTATCCTCCTAGTCCTGTGTTGGCTTGTAAGCGATCTTTGTTTTAACTGGAAGTTTTGCAGAAGCAAGAACCAATGCATCATGTGCCAGGTTGATGTCTACTCCACCAATTTCAAACAGGATCATTCCAGGTTTAAGTACAGCTGCCCAATGATCTGGAGCACCTTTACCCTTACCCATACGAACTTCGGCAGGTTTCTTACTGATTGGTTTGTCCGGGAAAATACGGATCCAAACGTTACCTGTACGACCCAATTTACGGTTGATAGCAACACGACATGCTTCGATAATACGAGTATCGAGCCATGTTGGTTCCATAGCTACGAGAGCGATGTCTCCAAAGTCGATGTGATTATCACGTGTTGCATTTCCCTTTTCGCGACCACGCTGCACCTTACGGTGAATTACTCTTTTTGGACTAAGTGGCATTTCTAGCTCCTTTTAGATTCAGCTTTATCAGCTTTATCGCTTGAATTAGAACGCTGTGCATTGCCACGACGTGGTTTGCGAACCAGCTGACCTGCGTCTTCGTTCTGTTCGATTCCGTAGTTCATACCGTTATAAACCCAAACTTTGATACCAATGATACCATAAGTTGTGTGTGCTTCGTATGTTCCGTAGTCGATGTCTGCGCGAAGAGTATGAAGTGGAACGCGTCCTTCTTTCATTTCTTCTGAACGAGTCATGTCAGCGCCACCAAGACGTCCAGATACACGGATTTTAATACCCTGTGCACCAGCACGCATTGCGTTGCTTACAGCCTGTTTAAGAGCCTTACGGAAAGAACCGCGGCCTGCAAGCTGACGACCAATATTCTGTGCAATCAAATTTGCATTTACATCAGCACGTTTGATTTCCTTGATCTTAATCTGAACTTTTTTAGTCAGCTGAGCCTGGATATCTGCACTGATCTTTTCGATTGTTGCACCTTTAACACCAATAATTACGCCAGGACGAGCTGTGTGAATTACGATTGTCACACGCTGTGGATGACGTACGATTTCAATTTCTGCAATGTCAGCATTTTTGCATTCTGGAAGATTTGAAACCAGTTTACGGATTTTAATATCTTCAAGAACCAGGTCTGCATATTCACTAGGATCTGCATACCAGCGTGACTGCCATGTTTTGTTTACACCAAGGCGTAAACCGATAGGATTAACTTTCTGTCCCACTTTATTCCCCCGCCTTTTCGTCAACGATGACGGTAATATGACACATGCGTTTCAGAAGCTGATCTGCACGACCACGTGCGCGGCACCAAAGTCTCTTAAGACGTGGACCTTCATCGATGCGGATTTCTTTTACATAAAGCATATCTTCATCGAGTTTGCTGTTTACATTAAGTGCATTGCTTGCAGCACTCTTAAGAGTTGCGCTGATAAGTGTTGCACCTTTCTGTGGCATGTTTGCCAGGATTGCCATAGCTTCTGAATAAGATTTGCCTTTGATTACGTTAGCAACAGGACGAACCTTTGTTGGTGAAGCAATCAGGAATTTAGTAGTAGCTACATAACCTTTTTCAACTTTCATTATATACCTCTACCCTTATTTCTTAGCAGCTTTGTCTGAACCATGTCCGTGATATGTACGTGTTGGAGAAAATTCGCCGAGCTTATGACCAACGAGGTTTTCTGTGATGTACACAGGGATCCATGATTTACCATTATAAACTGAAATAGTGTTTCCAACCATTTCAGGGATGA
>JAKSTM010000024.1 GCA_024402565.1 Treponema sp.
ACAGAAGAAGAAATCGAAAACACTGTAAAGGTTATGGGTGGTGCTGACTGGCAGATCTGGATCAACCAGCTCCTGGAAGCAGGCGTTCTTGCTGATGGATGCCGCACAGTAGCTTACTCTTACATCGGACCAAAACTGAGCCACGCTATCTACCGCAACGGTACAATCGGACAGGCTAAAAAAGACCTGGAAGCAACAGCCCGCAACCTTTCTTCACAGCTCAAAGCTGCTGTAAACGGAGACGCATGGGTTTCTGTAAACAAAGGTCTGGTAACCCGTTCTTCAGCTGTTATCCCAATCATTTCTCTTTACCTTTCAATCCTCTTCAAAGTTATGAAAGCGAAGGGAATCCACGAAGGTTGTATCGAACAGATGGAACGCCTTTTCGCAGAACGTCTTTACACAGGCGACAACTTCGCTGCAGGAAACGTTCCTGTTGATGAAAACAACCTGATCCGCATTGACGACTGGGAAATGCAGGATGATGTTCAGGCTGAAGTAGACAAATGCATGAGCGCAATCACAACTGAAAATCTTAAAGAATACTGTGACCTTGACGGTTACCGCCACGACTTCCTGGCTGCCAACGGCTTCGATGTTGAAGGTGTAGATTACTCAGACTAGTTTTGCTTTCCGTCGGCCTCGGATGTTGACGGAACTTGCAGAATTCTGTAAACTTAACAAACTATTTTTTAAGATCTTAATTAAGGTAGGTATATATTATGTCTAGAGCTTGTGATATTTGCGGTAAAGGCGTAATGAGTGGTAACAAAGTTTCTAAATCTTACAACCACACACGCAGAACATGGAGACCAAACCTCCACCCAGTAAAGACAGTTATCGATGGAACAACATTCTCTCTTAAAGTTTGTACACGCTGTCTGAACCGCGGACTTTTCGAAAAGAAAGTATCTGTACCAAAAGCTGCAGTAGAAAACAAATAGTTTTTTATAAATGCACTTTGAAGACCGTCCGACTTGATCAATCGGGCGGTTTTTTTTTGCCATTTTTCTGCCTACTTAAATTTATTTCTATAATATGGCATAATTAAACGTTATATTAAAAAAACCCGATTATTAAAAAGGAGACTCCATTGAACTCTTTTTCAATGTTTTTAAACCAGTTGATAAACGGGCTCCAGCTTGGAAGCATTTATGCACTTATCGCGCTGGGCTACACAATGGTTTACGGTATCGTAAAACTTATCAACTTTGCACACGGTGACATCATGATGATGGGCGCCTATGCCGGATACTTTGTTATGCGAGCTATGGGAACAGGTTTCAGCGGCATGGCATGCGCTTTCCTCGCTGCTTTGATTTTCTGCGGACTTCTTTCACTTCTTATTGAACGCTTCGCTTACCGCCCTCTTAGAAATGCACCTCGTCTGAATTCACTTATCACAGCAATTGCAGTTGAACTGATTCTTCAGAACCTTATGCGTGTTCTTCCATTTGTTGGACCAAACCCACGTCAGTATCCACAAATGGCACTCCGCCAATTCAACCTTGGTGGAATTTGTACAATTTCAAATCTTCAGATTATCGTAATTGTTTCTGCCGCAGTTCTTATGCTGATTCTGAACTTCATTGTAAACTACACAAAAACAGGAAAAGCAATGCAGGCGGTTTCTTTCGACATGCAGGCTTCAGCACTTATGGGAATCAACGTAAACAGAACAATCGCCATAACATTCGTTATCGGTTCTATTCTGGCAGGAGCTGGTGGTGTTCTTTACGCAACTGCTTACCCTCAGATCGAACCAACTATGGGTTACATTCCAGGACTTAAAGCCTTCGTAGCTGCCGTACTTGGTGGAATCGGTTCTATTCCTGGTGCAATGTTCGGTGGTGTAATTCTTGGAATTGCAGAAACCATGACAAAAGCTTATCTGTCTTCAAATTACGCCGACGTTATTTCATACTCAATCCTTATCGTTATCCTGCTTGTTAAGCCAACAGGAATCTTCGGTAAGAAACGTACAGTAAAGGTTTAATCAAGGAGGAAAATGATGAAAAACAAGTTTATTCGTAACACAATCATACTTTCCTGCATTGCCGCATTCTGTATTTTTGTTCCAACAATTCTTATTAAATTCGATATTATTTTGGATGCTTACGTTGCTCAGCTCCTTACTCTTTCTGGAGTAAACGCAATCATGGCACTGAGTGTAAACATGATCTGTGGTATTACCGGTCAGCTTTCCCTTGGTCAGGCTGGATTTATGGCAATCGGTGCTTATGCTACAGTTCTCCTTACAGAAGCTGGTTGTCCACTGTTTATCTCGGTAATTGTCGCTGCCATAATCACTGCAGTATTCGGATTCCTTATTGGATTCCCAGTTTTGAAACTTGAAGGTGACTACCTGGCAATCGTTACACTGGCATTCGGAGAAATCATCCGCGTAGTTCTTATCAACCTGAAAGGACTTACAGGCGGACCAAACGGAAAACAGTTCGTTACAATGCTTTGTCTGGATCCAACACTGGCATATCTGGTAATCATTTCTGTAATGGTTCTTTTGATTGTTCTAGTTCAAAACTTTATCCGTTCAACATACGGACGTTCTATCCTGGCTGTTCGTGAAGATGAAATTGCTGCAAACAGTTCTGGTATCCCAATCTTCAAATACAAAATGATGGGATTCGTAATTGCTTCGTTTATCGCAGGTGTTGGTGGAGCTCTTTATGTTATGCTTATCGGATTCATCAAACCAGACCAGGCTTCTTTCAATAAATCTATCGACTACCTCATTTACGTAGTTCTTGGTGGAATGGGATCAACAACAGGTTCAGTTCTTGCAGCCTTCGTTCTGACAATTCTTCAGGAAGTTCTCCGCTTCCTGAAAGACTTCCGTCTCCTGATTTATCCTGTAATTCTGATTATCGTAATGCTCTTCAGACCACAGGGCCTTTTAGGAACAAAAGAAGCATCATTTATAAAATCTTTTGATTGGATTAAAGCCGGCGGATTCAAAACCTTAGGTGAAAAATTCAAGAAAAGCAAGAAATCAGAAAAGGAGGCCGAATAATGAGTGATTCTAAAACAGTTTTAAAAGCTTCCGAAATTTCAATTGTTTTCGGTGGACTTTGCGCCGTTAGTAATTTTTCATGTGAACTGAAAGAAGGCGAACTGGTTGGGTTGATTGGACCAAACGGTGCTGGAAAAACAACAGTTTTCAATATGCTTTCGGGCGTTTACACTCCAACAAGTGGCCAGATTACTTTCACAGACCGAAACGACAAAGTTCATATTACAAATAAAAAAACACCGGCAAATTTGAATAAAATGGGTATTGCCCGTACATTCCAGAACATCCGCCTGTTTGGAAATCTTACAGTTGCCGACAACGTTCGTATCGCGCTTCACAACCAGCGCATTGTAAACATGATTGATGTTTTACTTCGTCTTCCAAAACTTCGTCGTGACGAAAAACTTATGAACCAGAAAGTTGATGAAATGCTGGCAGTTGTAAACCTTTCCGATAAGAAAAATGATTTGGCAAAGAACCTTTCATACGGTGAACAGCGCCGCCTGGAAATTGCACGTGCCCTTGCTTCAAACCCAAGACTTCTTCTTCTGGACGAACCTGCCGCTGGTATGAACCCACAGGAAACAGAAGAACTTCGTCAGATGATTGAAAAAATACGTGCCGATTTCAAACTGACTGTTCTTCTTATTGAACACGATATGAAATTTGTTATGGGAATCTGTGAACGCATTATGGTTCTGGACTACGGTCGCATTATTGCAGAAGGCCTTCCTGAAGAAATCAGAACAAACCCACAGGTAATTAAAGCCTATTTAGGGAATTGACAATTGATAATGGACAATTGACATTTTGTCTTCCATAGATGAAAGTCTTTTGTCTTGAGGAAATCTATCTGTAAAGGACAATAAGGAAATGTTAAAAGTAGATAATTTAGTTGTAAACTATGGTGCAATCAATGCCCTGCGCGGAATCTCTTTCGAAGTAAACCAGGGAGAAATCATTACACTGATCGGATCAAACGGCGCTGGAAAAACAACAACTCTGCATGCTGTTTCAAACATCATCAAAAAGCAGAGCGGTTCAATCACTTTCAAAGGCGAAGACATCACTTCAATGCCTGCCGACAAAATTGTTACAAAACATCTGATTCAGGTTCCGGAAGGACGCCGCATTTTCTTGAATCTTTCTGTAAAAGAAAATCTTGAACTGGGAGCATACCTCCGCAAAGACAAAGAAAATATCAAAAAAGATCTGGAACGCGTTTACGAATATTTTCCTCGCATGAAGGAACGTATCAAGCAGAATGCAGGAACTCTTTCTGGTGGTGAACTTCAGATGCTGGCAATGGGGCGCGCTCTTATGGCGCAGCCTGATCTTCTGCTTCTAGATGAACCTTCCATGGGTCTGGCACCAATTCTTGTAGATGAAATCTTCAACATCGTTCAGAAAATCAACAAAGACGGAACCACAATCCTTCTGGTTGAACAGAACGCCATGAAAGCTCTTTCTATCGCTAACCGTGCATACGTTCTGGAAACAGGAACAATCACAAAGAGTGGAAACGCTCAGGACCTGCTTACAGATCCTGCAGTAAAAGCAGCGTACCTCGGCGGCTGATACTAGTTTCATCAAATTCTCTTGAAAACGGGTCCCAGCATCGCGAATTCGTGCCTTCAGTGAAATGTGTCCTCACTTCGTTGCGGGATTTCACTGAGTCACGATTCGCTGCGTCCCATTTTCAAATAAATCTGTCCTATTAAGTATCCCCCACCTCATCCCAAAGAAATAAAAAAGTTTTTTAGTCTAGTTTATCCCAAAGACCAAGACATCCTGCAAGAACGTCTTCGTAGGTGGCATCAAAGTTTCCTGTATACCACGGATCGGCTACTTCACTGTGATTTGAAGGGGCATATTCCAAAAGCAAATGAGTTTTTTCGTCATAATCATTTCCGAACAGGCGGTGTAATCCCCAAAGGTTTTCCTGGTCCATGGCAATAATCAAATCATAACTTTCACAGTCATTTCTTGTAATGCGGCGCGCAGCACGGCGACTAAAAGGAATTCCTTCCTGACGAAGTTTTTGTTTTGTTCCAGGATGTGTGTCATTTCCAATTTCTTCAAGACTTGTAGCAGTTGAATCAATTACAAAATCATTTTCCCTGCCACGGCTTTTCACAATATGCTTCATCACGAATTCTGCCATAGTTGAACGGCAAATATTTCCATGACATACAAACATTATTTTATGCACTTTTGGACTCCTTGTTTATTATTTTTGAAAATATCCAGATTACAAATCCAATTACACAAGGCACAATCCATGTACAAAATCTATAAACCAGAACACCTGTAATAGCATGAGCCTGAATTACAAGTCCTTCAAAGAACATAACAAATGCAAATTCCAAAGCGCCCACACCAGACGGAGCCGGAATTAATGTAGCAGAAACAAATGCTACCGACATAAGAAGCGTACAATCCAGAAGACTTACGTCACTGCTGCTTCCAAGAATAAAAGCCGGAATGAAATAAAAAGCACTCATTTTAATTACATTTAGTATAAAAACTTCTACAAGCAATGTCGGGTAATGAATATAAGTTTGACCTGCTTCATTCAACTGATTTACAGTTTTTCGCCATTTTTCAAAAAGCTCTGTCTTCTTTGAAAATTTTTCTTTCAGTTTATCCAGAATAAAATTCATTAATCTATTCAGTTTTATAGAAAAAGCGAGTCCCGTCACTAAGAAGGAAACAAAGAATGAAAACAAAATTGCTGAAATCACGAGTACTTTATGATCATTCATTATTCCACTGGTTTCCGGCTTAAGGCTTAAAAAAATAAAACTTGCGAGACACATAATCACCATAGTAAAGCGTTTAAAACCATACTGCATAAGTGTGAGCCCGCTTCCCTTTCCTGCCGGAATTCCGTCTTTTTGAAGAAAAAGAATTTCTGCAAAACCCGAACCAGTTCCCATTGTCAGAACACGAAAAAACTCACAGATCAGGGAAAGCGAAAACCCTTTATGCCATTTATAATTCTGATTGATTAGGCGTCCCATTCTAAACATTATGGTTCCTTCGCAAAGATAATAAATCATCGCAATAAGGCAACAAAAAAGGATAGTAGAACGGTCCATAGAACGGATACCATTTATTACGTCAGTTACAGTATCCCGATAAATAACAAAGGCCAGTCCCAGAAGTATAAGGACAATGGCCCATGCAAGAATAGATTTCAATATTTCATTTTTCTTCATTCTTATTTTAAATTAGTCCACCATACCCAGAATCAGATCCTTCGGTGTCTCCTTCAAGTTTTATTTTTAATTCAACATCTTTTCGGTCACGACGAACTGTAACAGTTACTACATCCCCAGGTCGCTTATTTTCCAAAGCCAGATAATAATCAGCTAACGAAGTAATTGCCGTGTTGTCGATTTTTCTAATTACATCACCGCCCAAATAAATCACATTACGACGGTTTCCATAATATACAGCTTCCGTTCCGCCACGAAGTCCTGCTTTTTCTGCAAGAGAACCTTTACCCACACTGGATACAAGCATGCCAGTGTTAACATCTAAGCGGGCATATTGTGCGATTCGATTTGTAAGCTGAATCACATTTATGTCCATTGTTCCACGATTTACTTTTCCATATTTCAAAAGATCTTTTACAACGCGGACAGCTGTTTCACTTGGAACTGCAAAACCAACTCCTGCTGAACTGTTAGAATTTGAAACAATCATTGTATTAATTCCAATCATTCGTCCATTTGTGTCGAGTAAAGGACCACCAGAATTTCCAGGATTAATTGCTGCATCAGTTTGAATCATATTATTAATTATTCGTCCTGTTGCAGAATCCTTAAGTGGTCGTCCCAAGCTGGAAACAATTCCTGTAGTCATAGTTCGGGTAAGTCCGTATGGATTTCCAATTGCAATTACTTTTTGACCAACGCGCAAATTTTGTGAATCGCCAAACTGAATTGTTTTTAAAGAAACACCTTCTGGCGGATTAAATTTAATTACTGCAAGGTCACTGTCGGCGTCCTGCCCAACAACTTCAGCTTCATACTGAGTTCCATCAGAAAGTGAAACGTAAATTTTTGTAGCTTTCTGAATTACATGAACATTTGTCAAAATGTAACCACGTTTATCTATGATTGAGCCTGAACCACTTCCACCATCCTGAACATATGGTTCCAAAAACCAGTCATAGGCCACAACCTGAGTATTGATATTTACAACGGCGTCGCTGCATTTTTCATATACTGAAATATTCTGAACTTCATCCTGAGTATATGTAACAGAATCGCTGACTGGAATTGTTGTTATTGTTTCTGGAGAAGTTTCCAAAAGACTCGAAAGAACTTCATCATTTTTTGATGAAACTGAAACTGGAGTTTCAGAAACCGGCGCCTTTGAAATCTGAGTTTCAGATGTCTGATTTTCGGAATTTACCGCTTTTTTAAAATATGTTGAAAATCCTAAAGCGGATACACCACAAACAATGGCACCAACCACAATTGATGTAAAAACTATCTGTCCTCGAGTATACAAACGCATTTTTATTCCTCATTTAAAAAATAAAAAATTTTAATAGAAATTAGAATAATAAAGTGAAACCTAATTCTAATTTTAGTGAATCCGAATCACCTGTTTCCATATAATTGAAGATTCCGGTTCCATTTAAATATAACAAAAATCCGCTTCCCATTGGCATCCAGTTCAAGCCAATTGAACAAGAAACTGTTTCTTCACTTAAAAAGTTAAACATCGCTGACTCATAAAGAGTTACAGATGGAAAACGTTTATAAGCGATTACTTCACCTGCGGAAAGAAGATTTTTATCAAATGCACTATCAATCACATATTGAACATTTGTTGTTGCACTAAAACTTTTGTTTGCAAAACCAAGAAGAAGTCCCGTTCCAATTCCATCTTCTTTACCTGAATAATTAATTCCATATCCGTAACGAACAAATGCACCCCAGCACAGATTTCCAACATTTATATCAAAAGAATCTGAATAACGAAAATTTCCGGAAACACAAAATGGAAAAGAATAAGGATTATTTATAAAAGTCTGAAAACATGCACCACCAGAAAAATATTTATTGAAACAACCTGAAACTGAGGTTTCAATTCCTGTGCTTGAAAATCCATCTTCTTTTATTAATGGCGCTCCACCCGCAGCAACAGAACCATATCTTATAGAAAAAGGTTCAATGGCTGGGACGTCGCCATATGCAAATCCAGAAACGGAATTATTCATCAATGGGAAACGCAAGTTACGATCAATTCGAACACAAGTTTCAAACGTCTTTCCATCACAATCCAATTCGAACCAATATAATCCGTCTGCCAGTTTACTTCCATCGTCCGCCCGTCCGTTCCAGACATAAGTCTGCTTCCAGGTTTCGAAGTCAGAATAATCGCAGGAATTTGTCAAAGTACCATCAGGAGCAAAAATCTGAAGCCTTGCGGATCCATGTCTTGTGACATTAAATGAGACTTCAGTTTTTCCCATGTAATTTCTTAGGTCAGGATTAATAACATCTCGCGAAACGGAAAATCCAGAAAGAACAAATCCAGTTTCAATCAATTCAGGCTTAATGTGCAAAACTGAATCGGGTTTAAGAAAAACTGTTTCATGGTAAGCTTCGTATCCAAATTTTGTAATTCTAATCTCGTGCTGCCCGGCAATAATTTTTATCTTGTCTGTTTTTATCAGAGCATTATCTACATAAACTGAGGCATCAGAAGGAATTTTATGAAAACGAATTTCCCCAAGTTCTTCTTCCATGAAACCTGTATAACTGATTTCATAACCAGAACGTGCCGTAACAGTGTAGACATCACTTTTATAAAAACTTTTTTTAAGTTCTAATCGATACTGTCCAGGATATACATCTTCAATTGTTAACGGTGTGCGCCCCTGATAAAGTCCATTCAAATACACCTCTGCATTAGGTACATTGCTGTTTATTTTCAACGTTGATTTTTTTAGTCCGCTGATTCTTCTGGAATCTGTAGGTGGAAGGGCTTTTGTATCTGTAAGCTCTGCTACCGTTGCTACAACATCCATCAAATCAAGAACTAAATCTAAGTCTACAGGAAAAGCCCATAAACTTTGTAATGAAAGAAAAATTACAACGCAACATGCAAAAAATTTTCTGAATCTTCTCATCCCCTTAATTATACTTTATTCATCTTTTGTAAACAACAAACCCTTTTCTTTAAAACTAAAGTAACTTGTGCTGTTAATTACCAGATGATCCAAAATAGGGATGCAAATTAAATTTGAAGCTTTCATTAATTTTCGTGTGGTTTCGACATCGGCCTTTGAAGGTAAAATATTTCCAGACGGATGATTATGAACTAAAATCATGGCCGCCGCTCCATCCTTTAAAGCGGTAACAAAAATTTCCCGCGGGTACACCACAGAAGAATTTATGGAACCAACACTAATCACATTAATCTGAATTATTTCATGATTACCATTCAATGTCACACAAATGAAATGTTCTTTTTCTTTTAAAGAATAATTTTGAACAAAAGGGAACAAATCTCCGGCATTTGAAATCCGGACACCAACGCATTCATTTTTCCTCCTTCCATATTCAATGGCGGCAGCAACCTGAAGGGCTTTGTTCAAACCTATTCCTTTTAGGTCTTTCAACCTGGTAATCAATTCATCACCATAAGTTGAATCAACAACATCATTTACTTTCTGTGCCAGACTTCTTATAGGGAAATCTTTTGTTCCAGAGCCCAAAATCATCATAAGGAGCTCTTCGTCGTTTGGGTAGTCTAGTCCGTTCTCCAAAGTAAGTTCACGGATCTGTGGTTTAATATTTTTTCGCATACCTTATATTTGTCTTTTTTATTCTATTTTGTGAAAGAAAAATAGAAAATTTTCCGAAAATATTTATATATGAAACGAACTTTTATCTTTTTGCTGATTTCTTCAGCACTTTTAATTACTGCTTGTAAAACCACTTCCGAAATAAAAGAGGAAGATGAAAAAATAATTGAAGATACACAAGAACTTGAAAATCAAGAAGAAGATTATGAATCAGAAGATTACGAACTTTTAGAAGAAGTAGAAATTATTCCAGAGGTAGAACATCTAGAAGAAGCTGTTATTTCCCGAAATCTTTCTGACGAAGGAGTTTTATGTGCCGAAGAACTTTTTGATTTTTTCATGGAGCAAAATCCTGAAGCTGATCCGGAAATGATTCAACGAATGAGTGAATATTACATTGAAGAGTGTGATACAGAAGGGATTAATTCTGACTGCGCCTGGGCACAAATGTGTCTTGAAACCGGTTATTTAAGATTTGGAAATCTGGTTCAACCGGAATTTCACAATTACTGCGGACTTGGTGCCATAGATGAAGAACATCCTGGAGAAATTTTTGAAACAGAAGAACTTGGCATCAGGGCTCATATCCAGCACCTGTTTGCTTACGCTAAAACCGAAGAAAATCAGTTGATTAACGAACTTATAGACAAACGCTTCAAATGGGTAAATCCCAAAGGCAAAGCCCCCACTATTTTTGAACTGGCAGGAACCTGGGCTGCCGACCGTGCCTATGGCACAAAACTAGATGCCATTCTGACAAAAATGGAACTTTCCACTAGAATAGAGTAATGGCTAATTCATATTTTTCAGTTATTTATTCTGATGAACAAATTGTTGTCCTGAACAAGAAATCAGGTCTATTAATTGCGGCTGACCGTTACAACCCAGATGCTCCACGTCTGGACCTGGAAGCAGAAAAAGAATTCGGACGCCTTTATGCTGTTCACAGAATCGACAAAGATACATCAGGTATCGTCATTTATGCCAGAAATGCAGAAGCTCACAAAAATCTTTCAATGCAATTTGAAAAACGTGAGGTCCAGAAAACTTATCACGCATTGGTTTACGGACATCCTGTTTGGGAAAATCTTACGGTAGACCTAAAACTTCTTCCAGATGGAGACGCCCGCCACAGAACTGTTGTTGATAAAAGACTGGGAAAACCTTCTGTTACTGAGTTCAGAAATATTGGAAGTTGCGGACCTTACTCATGGATTGAAGCAAAACCTAAAACTGGACGAACACATCAGATTCGTGTTCACTTAAATGCTAATGGGCTTCAAATTGTTTGCGATCCACTTTACGGCGGAAACCAGAAACCGGTGCGCCTTTCGGAATTCAAACGTAAATGGAATGGAGATGAAACAGAAGAACGACCTCTTTTAAGTCGCCTTGCCCTTCACGCTTACCGCATAAGCTTTACTCATCCGGCAAGCGGTGAACAGGTTACATTTGAAGCTCCATATCCAAAGGACATGGAAGCTACAAGAAAACAACTGGCCAAAGTTTTTGGAATTGACCCGCTGGTTTAATTACTTACACCCGTATTCTTTGTAATATGCATCGATGCGGGTTTTAATTTCTGGAGTGATTACTTTTTTGTCGCCATTTGTATAAAGGGCTTCAACAACATCATCCATTGTTACAATGGCACATGTTTTAAATCCGTATTTTTCAGTAATCATTTCCAGAGCAGACTTGTTTGTATCAAGTCCTTTTTCCATTCTGTTCAAACTGATTATTTCACCAACGATTTCAACTTTTCCCTGGGCTGTTACAATTGGGTAAGTTTCTTCAATTGATTTTCCGGAAGTTGTAACGTCTTCAATAATAACAACGCGATCTCCATCTTTGATTTTACTTCCAAGAAGAATACCTGCGTCACCATGATCTTTAGCTTCTTTACGATTTGAACAATAACGGATTTCTTTTCCATAAAGTTCAGAATAAGCCATAGCTGTACAAACAGCCAGTGGAATACCTTTATAAGCAGGTCCGAAGAAAACATCAAAGTTGTCTCCGAAATTTTCATGAATTGACTGAGCATAAAATCTTCCCAGTCTAATAAGCTGACTGCCTGTAACATAAGCACCGGCATTCATAAAGAACGGAGATTTACGTCCGCTTTTCAGTGTAAAATCGCCAAATTTAAGAACCTGGCTTTCAAGCATAAAATTAATAAAATCTACTTTGTATTGATCCATAATACTTAAATCTTACTCTCTTTAGTTATTATAGTCGAGTGAAAACTTCGGAAGCTGCAAAAATGGTGTGTAAACAATTTCCCCAGGCTCCACTTCATTCTGATGAAGTACACTGTCCAGAATAGAAATTCCTGAATCTATGTAAACAGGCTTTTCCCGAGTTCCAAGGGCAGGCTTTCTGAACAGATCACTAGCTTCAGGCGCTGTTCCTGTAAACGGAGTGTCTTTCTTAATATCTGGAAGAAGCCGCGAATAATCGCCGGAATTATTCCAGTACATATAACCATGATCAACAGAATCGCGAACTCCGAAAATCTGTTTCTGAATATAATCTGTATCATAGTACAAACGATCATAACTTACGTTCAAATAAAAAGCCTGAACCCAAGGACGAATTATTGCACGATTGCGGCAGATTACTGTGTTTCGGAAAGTACCGTAATAATAGATGCGATATGTTCTGTCTGCTACCGGCTGATAATTCAGGAAAGTCTGCTCAAAATGGCTTGGATAAAACATTGGCCCAATTACGTCGACATACTCACATAATGTTTCTGCATCCTGCCCTGTTCGAGTTCCAGAACGATACCAGCCGTTTGCTCCATAAATATCAATTCCAATTGGTGCATTAATATTTTCTCGTGCATAAGAAAGGAACGAGATGAGAGCCGATTCCTTATCCATTCCTGCATCCTGCCAGCGATACTGTGCATTGCGAAGGTTGTAACCGTCAGTTGGGAAACGAATATAGTCAAACTGAATTTCATCAAAACCGCGGGAGATCAATTCATTTGCAATTTGAACATTGTATTCCCAAACTTCCTGACAATATTCATCAACCCAGTTTTCATCATAATAAACTGGAGTCTTTTTAATTACTTTTCCAGACTCATCTTTTTCTTCATCGTAATCTTTTATTCCGACCCACGGACGATTGTTCACTTTATCCCAAACCGCATATCGGGCACCACCGTAGCTTGCCAGATTTTTATCTTTGAAAACGACAATTCGTGCGATCAAATAAATGTCATCTTTTTTAAACTCACTGACAAAATCATCAAGCTTCAAAGCATACATTGAAGTTTTTGCTTTTTTCAAAACATTCGAGTCTTTTGAATCATAACGCAAAAGCCCGTAGTCATCTTTCATATCGATAACAACACTATTTAAATCATTGTCTTTTAAAATCTTTTTACAGGCTGCCATTCCTTCCGGAGTACGACATCGATATGCAGATGCATAAATTGATTTTTTTCCGTCAGCAATTTCTCCATATGGAGTGTTTATGGTTCCCGGATATAGAAGCCACAATTCATTTAAAGTTACAGGTTTTCTAAAGCCTGACCGATTCGAAGGAACATAAGCGGCATTCACCATCCCCTGAACAGAACTGAAAGCTTTGTGCCATTCTGAAACTGCATTCGGCGTGCCCGGACTTTCAAGAGTCTGCAAATCTACGGAACCAAAACCTTCCACCGTCGTAAACATAAGAACGTTACCAACCAAAGAAAGCCCGTCAATAACACTTAATATTTCTTTGTCTTTATAAATCAGTTCAGCCTTTTTTTCCTGCCAGTTGAAACGATAAATCCGTGGAAGATAAGTTTGCGACACATATATTTCAGAAACTGTTTGACCGTCTACACCTGATTTTCCAACCACAAAAATGTCGGAAATCTCATCGGTTGTAGTCAAAGATTTCATACATTCAAAACCTTCATCTACATCGTTCCAGATTATTTTTGCATCATCAGGAAAACAATAAGAAAAACCTAAAAGTGGATGACTCATAAAAACCACAGAACGGTTTTCCAGTGTGGCCACTGCAACTGCTTTTATTCCTGGTGTAATCATGCTCATGGAACCTAATGCTTTCCAGCTCATTCCCATGTCGCGAGAAATATAAACCTGCTTCTTTGTAGCTGTGACTATTTCATTTTGATTAAGAGGATTTACATTCAAATCCTCAAGTGTATTTATCTGTTCTTCGGTCCAGGCTTTTGTCCCGTCATATTTTTTTACTGTTAAAAAAGGAAGCCCCGAATTTCGTTCTTCAAAAGTTTTTAAATCAGATGTGTAAACAATGCCCCTTGTGGTGCGAAGTAGCCAGCCTTCCTTTTCTTCACCATTTTTTTCAATGTGAATAATCTGGTCTACGCGTCCTTCTGTCCATAACGGAATTGCATTATTGGAACTGGTAACACGGAAAAGTCCCTTATCTGATCCAACTAAGAAATTTGAATTGTCCTTTTCACCAGTTGCCGTCACCTCGGGCAGCTGGTACAGAGGTTTAATCTCCTGAGCCGACAATGGCGCCGTGCCCAAAAGTAATACGAGTACGAAAATGAGAATAGTCATATTACTATCATCGGAGGATTTTCAGACGGATGTTAGAGATTTTTAAAGAAGAAGCCCCTTACGGTAGCGGACCAATGCAGAAGCTACACCAGCGGCAGCTCGCAAGCGGGCATTGCTGTGAGCGCGGAAAGTTTGCTGTAAGCGCGCAATTTTGACATGGACTTTTCAAATTTGCTGTGGGCGGGGACATTGCTGTGGGGGCGGAAAGTTTGCTGTAAGCGCGCAATTTGGGCGTAGACTTTCCAAATTTGCTGTGGGCGGGGCATTGCTGTGAGCACGAAAAGTTTGCTGTGGACGCGAAACTTTGTCGTGGGGGCGGAAAGTTTGCTGTGGGCGGGGCGGCTTTTTTCCGAAAATCTCACACCAAATGACTTCTTTCAGGCAAAAGGTGTGAGTTTTTCACAAAGTTTTGTTCATCCGCCCTGTGACTTTACGAAAAAAACCACACCAAAATGCCAAGACCCCCAAAAGGTGTGAGTTTTTCCCCATTCTTTACCGGCCAACCACTATTTTTCACAAAAAAACTCACTCCAAAATGCCAAGCCCCCTCAAAAGGTGTGAGTTTTCAGCTATTTTTCTATCCAGAAAAAAGAAATCCCTCTGACGAAGTTCGCAGTTCATCGCCAGTGGGGAAGGAGTGTGTTTACTTATTATGCGCAAGTTGCGCCTAATTCATGTTTTTAAGTGCCCCCCTACTGCTCGTCACGCAGGAAGTCGACGGCAAACATAGAAGCATTAATTCCAACTGCCACTTTATTTGTTACATTGGCTTTTTCTTTTGCATCAAGAACAAGACTGAGTTTTGTATCCTCTGCTTCATAAACTGCAGGGTCTGTCATACATTCCCATACAACCTGGGTAACAGTTTCATATGAACCTCCAGCCTTCTTCTTCTGTGAAGAATAATTTGTTGCATAAGCAACTTTTACAGCACTTGTTGTATTCAATTTTGCGGCATCCATATAAACAATATATGGATTTGCCTCAAGTCCAGTTCCTCCCGAATTTCCAAGCTTAATATCTGTCCAGCGACCAACAGCACTTGTTGAATCTACAACCTGCCAAGTTACTTCTACATCGCCTGATTTTAGATTAGCATATGGAACATAGCCATAACAAAGAACACTGTTTGTAACATCCTGAGCCACTATGTGCAGTCCTCCTGCAGAATCCATTTCCATACTTACATAACGTCCAAAGTCAGAACTGTTACTTGGATTTTTTAATTTTGAATAAGTCCAAGCAGTTTCAGAACCGCCTGCCACTAAAGTTCCATCTACACGACCAGTTTTTGGTGCAGTTGAACCACCCTTTGCAACCTTCAAACAATGATTATATTTGTCATAATAAGCAATTACTGGAATTGGCTCTGTATCTGTTTCACCAGAAACTTTGAGTTTAATGTCTGACCAGGCTCCACAATCCCAAGTACTGCCATTAAATTCATTCTGAACTGTATCATATCCGTCTACTACTGAATAACCTTCTGTAGGGTTATCCCAAGTACGCATTGGACTTCTCATATATGTATAGTTTACATCCAGATTCTTCTGATCAATATGTTTTGAATACTTCAAACAACGAGCATATGTATCATAGTAACAGGTATAAATATGGTAATTTGTTCCGTCAAAATGAACCGCAATCTTTGGATTATCAAACTGATTATTATGTTCATCCATTCCATCACTTGAATCACGGCTTAACGCATTTCCATTTCCCTGACTTTCAATAGCATATTTTTTCCCGCCATTCTGAGCGTCCTGCATATAATATCCCTCACGCATAATCAAAAGCCCTTGTCCCCAAGTATTTCCGTTTACCAGACCGTTATCAAGAATTACATAGAATGGAATATTATTTGCCATACAAACATCGACTTTTGTAGGTGGAGTTTTAAAGAAACCGTCTGATGAATTACATACACTCGTTCCCCTTACATGACTTACCTGTGCGGCGTCTGTAGAACTAGAATAATATACCTCATCAAAAAGCATCTGGTCATTTGATCCCCAAATTGCGAAAATATCATTTTCGTTTACTGATTTTCCCTGCTTAGAAACATACTTTGTTCCATTTTCTGTGAATTTTTCCAGAGTACCACTCAAAGGATTATCACCCTTATCCATATATCCGCCAGTACTCCAAACACTCAAGTAAACATCATCTGTCCAGAAGTTTTCACCGTCTTTGAACTTACCGGTACTTTCATTGAGAGTGCCTTTTGTAATGTTATACTTCTTGTTTGCGTTTGTGTTGTTTGGAGTTGTCACTGCACTGGCTCCAGTTCCAACAACCACTTCTACCCAGCAAGAGTATTCTGGCATTGCAACATCAATATATCCGTTTGCTTTTGTGACATTTGCATTAGCCACAGTAGAAACTTTTGTTGAGGCATTACCCTTCATTCCTGTTGTGCCATTTGATTCATAGAAATTCACTGTATATGTAGCAGTACTTGTAAAATTCATACCATAAATACGGAGTTTACGGCCTGCTTTTACGGCACCCACATATCGTCCAAGACGAGAACGTGAAAGTTGGGTTTCGGTCGTTCCATCTACTACAGCAAGCTTCTGAATATATGGAACACAATCTACAGTGTACTTATTTGTTTCAGATACAGCGGTAGTCTGGGATTCAGCATCTGAGTTTCTATTTGTATTGCCATCTTCGGCATAAACATAAAGTGTTTTTTCATTTGCCACGCCGTATTTTGTCATATTCATTTTGAATATGAACTCAATTGTCTGACCATCAAGAGTAATTCCGGAGTCCTCTGTTACTTCAAAGTCTTCCCAACCTTCTGGCCAACCTGTAGTCACTTTTTCCCATTCTTTATTTGTGGAATTCCACTGACCAACCAAAACAGGTTCTTCTGCATCCGGTTCTTTTACATAAATCTTTGTCACTTTTGTAGCATCATAAGCAGAACCACGGAAAAGAACTGTTCCTGCAATATCAGGATTTACTTCACCAAGATCTGCTTCAAGATCGATATGACCACGTGGCATATCATTTGAATCAAGAGCAACACTTGAGTCTGTCCAACTGTCCCAATAGAATGGATGAATTTTTGCTACAGGAGGTGTGTTATCCTTAATATCAACAATAAGATCTACAAGCTTCAAATACATGTAACAAGAGTTTGTACCTTGAACTGTATCATCGGTTGAATCCCAGAAAGTGAATGAAATATTTCTGTGACCAACGCCGTTGTTTACATCTTCATCAGGACTTTCAGCCCCAATATTATAATTATCTACCAGGAAAGCCCAAATATTATTTTGAACCGAAGTACCATTTACATCTGTATAACCTCTGTTTGTTACCAGTAAACAGTCATCCGAAAGAATTGAACCATCACCAGATTTCTTGTCTGTAAACATTACATCAGTTGTCTCATCACCAGAAGAATTCTTTATTTTATTTCCTTTAGCAATCGTATTTACTGTGTTTTTAGTTTCACTATCTGCAGCACGATTCAGAACCATCTTAATGTCTTTATCACCAGAAGAATAGTTTCCACCAACAAATTCAGGAACTACAGCAAGCTTATCTTTAATTCGGAAACTTGTTCCCTTGTAAGAAGAAGTAGACATTGTGTAGGCAGACTGACGTCCATCCTGATTCAAAACGTCATATGTAACAAATTCCGAATCACTGAATTTATTATCGCCTGAAAGATCCGTTCCCAAATGCAGTTTTACAAGACGAGGAGCATTGTTCTGAACTGAACATGCGTAGCTGGCGGCGCTTACGTTTCCGGCTTTATCCCAAACGAATACAACCATTGTTCCAGGACCGTCCGGAATATTTGTTGACTGAATTGAAGCATCCCATGTCCAGGTTCTCTGACTCTTAATAATGCTTTCTGGCATTCCGTCTCCATCATCACTGTTTGGATAAGAAGTAAAGCCAAGTCCGTCTTCGTCTGTTTTTTCAGAACCTGTGTTTTCTACAAACTGCATGAATGGGAAGAATACTGTAGCATTTCCACTTCCATTTATTACAGGAACGTTTGTTGTAAGAGTTATTTTCTTGTTTCCAGAATCGACTTTATCGATCTTATAGAAATTACCACCCACTTCCACATATCCTGCTTTCTTAATGTTTTCATTTACAGAATCTCCACCCTTAAGTGTAATCTGAGAGAATTTTTCAGTTCCAATAGTTACTTCAGAAATTGAAACACCTGTATATTCTGCTCCATACATTTTTTGTTCACCAAGTTCTTTTTCTGCAAGTTCAAGACTAGTTCCATCTTTTGCTTTTACCAGAATCTCTTTACTTGCCGACATAGGATCGTATATACGTGCTCTGTATTTTGAAACATCACTTACATCACCACGGATGAAGTAGAATCCAACTTTGTCATAACCCGAAGCTTCATCTGTTGCACTTCCGGAAATTGTGAACTTACCATTTGAGTTTACAATTTTGTGTGTAGATTCATCGGCACTTTCCCATTCTTTACTGTTGAACTGGAAACTGTTAATTGTAGGAGCAGTGTTATCAAAATTGATGTGATATTCACGATAAGCCGAAGCTTCATTTTCTTTGTAGGCAACAACCTTAACATAAATATCAGATTTATTTGAACTTGCTCTTGGTAAAGGAATGTTTATTGTATATCCTTTCTTTCCTGTTTCTGTATATCTTTCAGCTACAGTAGAATCTGTAAGATCCAGTGTCTTAATTGTTGCTTTTGCAGCATCATTCAAACCAGCCTGAGTATCTGCTGTGTAAACCATTACCTTTGTAACATCAAGCTTATCAACTGCCACTATCTGAAGTTTTGCGTCACCCTTAACATACATATCCTGTACATAGTCGGATGTTGAATCAGCAATGATTTTTGCATCCTGTTTGATTTCAGGAATGTTTGTATCGATGTTGAAATACTGAACCGGAGACCATGCACCAAATACACCATCAGATGCAAGTGTTACTGCACGAACAGCGACACGATAAACACCGGTTCCTACGCCACCAGTTTTTATCAAAGTGTCATCATTCTGGAATTCAAGATTTTCATTTATTACTTTATACCAGTTAGAAGGATTTGTTCCCGAAACATCAATTCCCCAGAATCCTGTAGATCCTCCAATTCCATCCCAGTTAATTGCTGCCCCACTTGTTACAGAAACGCCATCAGATTTGATAATCGTGAATACTTTATTTTCTGAACCGGAAATCTTATATCCAGCAACTTTGTCCATGTCGTCCGATGAGAAATCTGTATTCTTTGTAACATCAAACTGAACAAATACTTTTTCTACATTACCTGCACCAGTTGCGGTTCCCTTTGCGGCACCACCACTAAGTCGGATTGTTCCATTCATTACCTGTGGATTTTCATCAGTTCCTGCCGGATAAGCAACGTTTGTTGAAGGACGTCCACCAAACACATTGTAAATGATTGTGAATGATTCAAGATTTTCATTTCCCAATTTATCTACAGTGTAGAAATAAATCGGAAGATTATATACGTCTTTACGAACTACAGAAATATTCTTGAACTTCGAATTTGGATCATCTGAAGACATTGATGGAAGTCCAGTAAGAGAAACGCCAGTTACTGTTGTCCCTGTAAAGTCCACAGTATGAGCCGGGGAGTTTACAAGGTCTTCTGAATCCCCGTTCATATATTTTTTTATTTTTGTAGTATCAGCTTTATTGCTGCCATCCAGATAATCATCATTCAATACCAGATAACCGTATTTTGCTATTCCGGCTTTATTTGAATTTGGATAATCAGTAAATTTCAAATCCCAAGAAATACCACCTGTCTGTTCATCAGCCCAGTTTGCAAAATTAGTAATTTCTACTTGTGGTCCCTGATTATCAACAGTAAATGATCCACTGCTTGATGATTTTCGTCCTGCATTATCTATTATTTCGAATGTTACATCGTATCTGCCCGAAGTCCATCCTGAAATAGAAATAGCTGAAGAAGTGAATACAGCCTTCTTGCCATTAGCAGCGATTGTCACACTAGGTTTTTCATTCTGAGACAAATCATTAAATGTTTCAGAAGTTTCAAGAGATGTTTCGTCTTTTGAAAGTGTATACCAGTTGCCATTTAATTCTGCCCTTGCAGAAGTAAGGCCAACGGCATCAAGTGCTGTTACTGAAAGTTTAATTGAGTTTGTATTTCCTCCAACGACTTCAGTTTCAGCCATTTCTTTTTCTGCAGTTGCCCCAACCTTCATTTCTTTTATAGCTGGGTTTACAGTATCAGCGGTGTATTTTATTACAGCGCTATTATCTACAGAAGAGCTATTTCCTTTGTAAATAATTTTTGGCATGTCCATGACTTCATTAGATACAGCAGCTGTTACAAATTCAGTTCCTGCTGAATCTTTAATGTAGAAGTACATTGTCTTTTCGCCATCTGAACTAACAGCAGGTGTATAATCAAAGATTCCATTTTCATCAATTGTCAATGTTCCTTTCTGAGTATATCCCTGCCATTCTGTAATCGAATGATTTACAGAATCGATTTTGAAAACACAAGTATCGTCCCATGTATCATCATCAGAAATATTTCCCGAAATTGTTGGAGTCTGAAGAATCTGTCCATTTGAACTGAGATTTTTGAATTCTACTACAGGGCGGTCTGCATCCTGATCAATTGTTACTGTCAGCTCCTTCGAAGTTTTGTTCTTTGCAATATCTGTTACAGTAACACGGAATTTTGTCTGATGGCCTGCAGTTGTTGAATCTGCATCAAAATTAAGTATAGAAGTTGTAGCATATGTTGATTCATCATAAGTTGGAATTACAAATGACCATGCTGCTGTTGAACCACCCATTGTAAGTCCGAAGCCACCATTTTCTTTTGCGTCAGTTACGTCTTTCCATGAATCTTCTCCCGTCTGGAATTCAACCTTAACTGAAGCTACTCCGTTCAAATCGTATGTTGTTCCTTCAAGTGTCAGGTTCTTGTTACCAACATTATTCTTTGCAGTGGTTTTTATTGTTGCATCTGGTGCCGCTTTATCAATACCTATATTTGTATTTGTATATGCAGTATTTCCGGCAACATCAGTTACCTGAACGTAAATTTTAAATGTGGCATTCTTCGACGCAAATTTTTCTTTTGCAATTGTTCCACTTACTTTCCCTGACTCAGCAACTGAAAGATCTGCTGCACCACTTTCTGGAGTTACAGAAGTTGCAATAAGATTTCCAGCTGAAATTGAATCTATATATACATCAACCTGTTTAATTCCAGACTTCAATGTACCCCTTTCATCTTTTACTTCAATTTCGAAATCAGAAACATCAATGTCATTACTTCCATTTACACATGCAACTGCGGCTGGATTTCCCATTACAATTACAGGAGCTTCTTTATCTACAGCTGCACGATAAGCGGATGAATAAGAATAGTTTCCAGCTTTATCTACTACTTTCAAATAAAGGTAATTCTGACCGTCTGGGAAAGAAATATTCTTTGTCGTATTTGGATCACGGTTTGCACCACTAATTGTTTCCCAAAGGTTAGAAGCCACCTCATTAAGTTGTGTTTCAGTATTATCAGAATCCAAAATCACATAAGAAACTGAATCGACACCGCTACCATTTGTGTCCGCTGCCACAGGTTTTACAGTTACAGAAGAATTGTTTCTTGGCTCTGCGCTGGACGGTACATTGTAAGTCGGAGTCAATGTAGAATTTACTGTATCAATTATTACTTTGAAAGTTTCAACAACAGTATGTGTTCCTGCTTTATCTTTTACGGTGACAGAGAAATCCCATGTTCCATTTGAAAGATAATTTTCTTCTGCGGAATCAGTAGAATCGAGAAGAACTTCTGCAGCCCAATTCCATGAAGAGTCAGTTTCTGCTGCATTCTTAGTAGTCTTGTTTACCAATGTTTTTGTTGTTCCCGCATTTACAGCTTTTACAACAATGCTTCCCAGCTTATAAGAATCTGTTGCAGAACCGCTCAAAGTAAATTTATGTTTTCCAGAAACAGAATCAAGTGTGTCTTTCAGATTTGCATAGACACTTGTTCCATTTCCTAAATCTTCTGAAGCAGTTGCTCCACGTTTTATTTGGTTTGTTCCCATTACAGGAGCTTCCGAATCAATATTCAAAACATAAGTAAATTCATCTTCTGAACCGTTTGTATCCACAGTTTTGAATTTGATTGTGTGAGGTCCCTGAGAAAGATTTGAAAGTTCTTTTGTCCAGCTTGTTGTTCCTGGAAGAACTTCGTATTCTGCGGCACCTTCTTTAAATGAAACAGACTGTACACCTGTTGCATCTGATGCAGAACCTGTAAGAGTTAGTGTATTAGTTGTCTGCCATCCACTTTCTTTTGTATCAGCATCAAATGAATGTGAAGTGATCTTTAATGCCGGTGCAGAAACATCCCAACGAATCTGTGAACTTGATTCACTAGTTTTGTTTCCGACTTCATCTTCAACAGTTACTTTATATGAATAAAGTCCTTCAGACAGTTTTGTTTCTGAACCTGTAAGGGCTGGAAGTGTTGTACCACTTGTCCAGCTTCCTTCGGAAACTTCATATTCAAAAGAAGTTTTTCCACCTGAAGGATTTGTCTGTTCAACTTTTACAACAGATTTTCCACTATGAATTCCTTCACTTTCAACTTTTAGTCCACGTGTATCAGAAGCGGTTCCTGAAAGAGTAAACTTTTCTTTTGTAGAAGCTGCAAGTGCATTTATTGAAACTACAGGTTTATTAAAGTCCACTTCGAATTTTCGATCCACAACACTTGAAACATTTCCTGCATTATCTACTGCGTAGACATGAAGATAGTATGTTCCTTCACAAAGAGCATCTGCCGAAGATGTTTTTCCTTCGATAAATTTCTGGTAGAAATTCCAGTTAAGAGTTCCTGTTGCTTCTTTCCATTCGCCTTCACCTGCAGTTGCAGATACGGCTGTATCCACACGATATTTTACCGAACTTAAACCATTAGGAAGATTATCTTTTGCTTTTCCTGTGATTTTAAAATCTTCAACTTTTGCTACAGTTGAACCATCTACTGCAAGAGTTGTAACCGCTTCGATTTCAGGAGCGGTAGTATCAATTGATGTGCTTATAAGACTTGTCGATTTTGATTTTCCTGATTTATCTTTGAAAGTTGCTTTAACTGTATAAACGCCATCATTTTCATGAGTTGTTACATTTACAGGAAGAATTACTTTCCAGTCTCCACCTGAAACAGGAACTGACTTTGTTGCTCCTGCATAAGAAGTTCCATTTTTTGTAACCGCAATTTCCATTGAGTCAAAATATGTATCTGTTACAGTTCCAGTAATTTCAACTTTTGTTCGGTCGCCCTCACCATCTTTTACGCCGTAATAATCAAGAACAGAATTTTCTACAACTACAGGATCTTTTGTATCAGCTATAAACTGAATTGGAGAAGAAATTTTCTCATTTCCAACTTTATCAGTTGCTTTAATAAAGATTGTGTATTCACCTTCCTGAGATTCAGGAATCACACCAGCATCAACTTTTACAAGCCATGATGAACCACTCTTTGAAGCATCGTCCCAATCCTGGAATTTATTTGCTTCCAAAGGAGCTGCTACTTTTCCTCTAGCAATGAAATATTTTACTGAGTCTAATCCTGACTGATTTGAACTTCCGTCTGTAGAATCACATTTTATTTTAATTGCTTTGAGAGCATCGTAATATTCTTTTAATGCTGTTCCGTCTTCATTCTGAATATTTGAAATAGATGGATCTGTTTTATCCAGAACTACTGTCCATACAGATGAAGTTTCCTGAAGTTCTGCTTTTTCTTTTACTTCAACTTTGAACTTCCATTTTCCGTCTGTAAAGTTTGCATCGTAAGACCATGTCCAGTCTTCACCATTTTCATCTGAAGATACAGTTACCTTATCTTCATTAACCTGATCCCCGATTCCGCCTTTATTAATCAGGACGACTGGAGTTTCATTTCCACGCTGCGCAGTAAGTTTAAATTCTCCTAATGCAAGATTATCGTGGGCCTTTCCTGAAACGGTAAAGCCTGAATCCTTTTTATTTACATTATATGACTCGCCTTCTGTAATTACTTCCGAAGTTCCACCTGCTGTTCTCTTAAGGTTCAATGAACCAGAAACTGGAGCTTCTGTATCAATAATAAATTCGCCTGTAGGTTTTACTGAAGTTTTATTACCAACGTTGTCTTCAGCATAAGCGTAAACTATGTATTTTCCTTGACCGCTTACATCTTCGTTTGCAATCCAACTACTTGCAGCGGCTACTGCTTTCCATCCCGTACTTCCATTTGTTGGGGCAGAGGCAGTTGCAGACAAAATCTGATAATATACATTTTTTACACCTGAACCTGTATCACCTACAGTTCCGTTTACAGTAACTCGTGAAGACTTTGAACTATTTGGTGTTACAACTGTAAATATTTCAGGAGGAGTATTATCCACTTTTACTGAAACAGTCTTTTCTGTGTTCGTCTGATTTGAAACATCTGTTACAATTACGCGGAATGTATAATCACCGTCTCCTGAAAGTTTTGAAAGTTTAATAGCTTTTGAGAATGTGTATCGTGAAGTACTTCCGGTTTCCAGTGAAAGTGCAACATCTGTTGCATAATCTGAATAATCTCCTGTATCTTTCTTTACCTGGATTTTTGCTGTTCCAGAAATTCCATTTGTTTCCACAACTGTTCCACTAAGTGTGAAATCAGCATTTGTCATAGATGAAGAGGAAACAAAACTTTCTACCACTGGAGCATTTTTATCGAACTCAAAGTAACGGGAAACAATTGAACTTTTATTTCCTACCTTATCTTTTGCGAAAACATTAATATAATATTTTCCTTCACTCCAGGCTGTTACATTTCCAGCATCTGTTGAATCTATTTTTCCTTCTACAAAGTTTTCCCAAATATTCCAGCTTGTTGCTGTATTACTTGCCGATTTCCAGTTTGAATCTTCTGTATCAGTAACAGGGTCATTTTTAGAAATCATATAGAAAACAGATTCCAGATTTGCATCAGTTACAGTTCCTTCAAATTTATTATTCAGTGAAGAAAGTCTGTTTGTACCTGCAACTGTTGTTGAGCTGTCAGAAGGAGTTGAAATTTCTATTTCTGGATTTTTTGTATCCAGGAGGAATGAGATTCCGTTTAATGATCCCGTATGCTCTGCATTATCTTCTACTGTGAGATCAACAGTGTATTCACCGTCAAAGGCTCCGTTTGTTCCTTTAGGCATTGTGAAAGTCCAGATTCCAGAAGTTTCAGTAAATTCTGGTTTTTCACTTCCAGTTCTATTAGTTACTTCCTCACCACCTTTCTTCAGAACATAAGCAAGTGACGAAGAATTCAAATATTTATCTTCCACTGTTCCAGAAATAGTTACTGTATCTGAGAACACACCTGCATTTGTTGTTGCTTTAATTACTGGAGCGGCGCCATCACAAATTAAGACCTTAGATTTTACCTCTGAAGTATTTCCTGCAAGGTCTGTTACCCAAACAGAAATTGTGTGAGGTCCTTCATCTATAGAATTGGCATCAAGTTTTACAGTCCAGTCTCCAGAAGTTTCTGTAAATGATGAAGCCGGCTGCCATCCACCTTCATCAATTTTATATTTAGCATTTTTCAAGCCAGAATATAATCCAGTTTCTTTAGATTTATCTTCAGAAGATTTTCCTGAAATCGTCAGAGTATTTTCTTTCTTAAAGTAATTTCCATTTGTAAGTTCTGGTTCAAAATTCCATGTACTTGAATCGTCTACAGATGGTTTATCAAAATCAAAAACAACATTATAAGACACTGAATTTTTCTGATGGAATTTATCTTCTGCTTCAAACTCCAGTGTAAACTTTTCTGTTGTATTTGCGTACTTTGGATTTATAGTAAAAACAAAACTCTGTTGTGAATCGTCTTTTGCCACAGCTGTTGCTGTAGTTCCATTTGTTGCTTTTACTGCCAAAAGAGAAACGTCATCTTTTACTGTGAAGGTTCCTGTAAACGCTTCGTTCTTATAGTAAACTCCATTTGTGTCTCTATGATTTCCCATATCTGCTTGGAATTCCACTCCGCCACCAATAATTTCCGGAGCGCCTTTATCTACACCAAAATGAATCTCATTTGTTTCCTTAGAAGCAGCCGAATATGGGACATCTTTAAATGTTGTGTAGCCACCTGCATTATCTGTTGCCACGATTCTGATTGTATGATTTCCAAGTACAATCAGATCTACAGAACTTACATCAAATAAAGTTGTAAGTGGAATATTAAATGAATATGATTTTTTATTTTTAAATGAATTTACAGTATATGTTTTTTCCGATGAAGTTCCTTCATCCATAACGAATTTTACTTCTACAAGTTCATCATCATCTGTAACTGTTCCTGTTACTTTTCCATCCGGCTTCATAACATTGTTTGTTGCAGAAATATCAGTTTCATTATAATTAGTGTTGTTTAATGAATCCAAAACAAATACTGGATCATCTGAACTTCTCAAAACTTCAAAAGGAGTGCTTGATGCGGGAGAAGTGTTTCCAGACGTATCTTCGGCATAAACATAGAAAGTATGCTGCCCGTCAGAAAGTTCTCTTGTATCTACTTCGAAAGTAAAGTTTTTAGAACCACTTTCATTTTCAAGACAAACATATTTCTGATCATCAGTTGCAGTATCTTTATTATCAATGTACCAGTATATTTTATGAAGTTTTGTTTCATCGCTTGCGAGACCTGAAATTTTTACAATTCCATTAACTACGTTATCTGTACCAGAAAGAGTTGTAGGAACTGCACCTGAAACATAACCAATAGAAGGTGCCAGAATATCTACACTAATATTTATAGGATCTGAATCCTTATAATTTCCTGCCTTATCTGTTGCACGAATCTTCAATGAATGAGTTCCATTCAAAAGATCTTCTGCACTGATTTTAATTTCATATGAAGAGCCCGTATGAGTAATATCCGGAGGAACATTTGTTTTTTCATATTTATATGCAGAGTCACCTTCGTAAAGTTCAACTTTATTTACACCGCTAACAGCATCTGTAATTGTTGCTGTAATAAAAATATGTTGTGTATTATTTGCCAGAGTAATCTGAGTTTTATCTGCACTCTGTCCTGTAATTACCGGCCCCTGTGAATCCGGAACGATAATAACTGTCTGGCATGGATTTGCCGCAATAGCAGAAATGTTTCTTGAATTATCTTTTGCTGCGATGTAAAGAACATATTTTTCACCATCGTCATAGCCGGAAGAAATGTCTACGGCTTTTGTCCATGTACCGCGTTGTTCAGTTTCTGTTGTTGTAAATGTAAGTTTATTTGACTGATCCCAGTCTTCAGCCTTATAAGCATTTCCTGCTTCATTTTTTTCTGGTTCACCGTCTGACTGTTTAATCAGTTTATAGAAAACATAATCCTGAAGTCCTGAACGATTGTTTACGTCACCTGTATCCCACACTTCACCAGAAATATTTAATGGGTCTCCCGCTTTTACATAAACTGTTGTTTCTGCCGAATTTACTGTTGCTCCTGTAAGAGCCGGATTATATTCATTTGGTCCGATTCTCTTAATTGAGAAACCTGGCATAATTGCATCCAGAAGATAACTGAATGAAAGAACAGTTTTCTGTCCGAATTCATCTTCTGCTTTGTAATAAAAAGTTTTACCTGTTTCACCAACTTCTTCGCGTGAAATTGTATCTTCCCATGAACCTTCTGCATCTACCGAAATTGATGAAGAAAGAACTGTTAAACATTCTTTTTCTTTAAAACGCTGAATAACAAAAGAAGCTCCATCACTTGCTTTTCCTTTTACTGGAATTGCTGTGTTAGCGGCCTGAAGCGCTCCAGAATCTGTAGAAATTGTAAAGTTTGGTGCACCATCGTCTACCGCTACAAGGAAGTCAGCGGTTTTTGCGCTGTTAAATCCAGTGTCATGTTTTGCTGAATCCGAAACTACAATACGAACTTTAAACTTACCTTCTGTGTCTGATACTTTTGCCTGAATGGCTTTTGTTTTATCACCACCGACAGTGAAAGTCTCTTTTGGTTCAGATGGGAAATCACTTCCTTCTGGAGCAACAAAAACCTGAATTGTATCAATACCGTCATCATCAGAAATAGTTCCAAGAATTACAGTATTTGTAATAGTTCCGAAAATATTATTTGTTTTTCCCTGATGACTTGCTCCAACAATTCCTTCAACTGAATTCAATTTTGAATCGGCATTGTTAAGCTCAATCACCGGCTGGTCAGTGCTCTGATCAATATTCAAAACCACTGCACGGCGAGTTTCGTTTCCTGCAGAATCTGTAGCATAAATCGCAACGACTGCATTACCCTTTCCACTTTCATCATCCCAAAGTGTTGTGTCTATATCAAAACCAACACCAGAAATGTCTTCTACTACTTTGCGGGCACCTTCATCTTCCCCGGCTTTTGCAATTGCATATTCAACTTTTTCCACAACGTTCATTGCGTCGCTAACTGAAGTTTTTATGTTTACCACACCGTTTACATATGATTTTGTAACTTCATTTTCGATTTTTGAAACTGTTGGAGAAACTGCCGCCTGACCAATTACAGGACCTGTGCAGTCCCAGGTTACGGAAATTCTTTCTGAAGTTTTCTGTTCCGGTTCTTCAGGGTTAATTGCTGTAATACGAATCACGAATTTTTTATTATTCCATTCATCTGGAATAGTACATTCAAATCCCGATTCGGCAAAAAGATCTGCCTTCATTGTTCCAAGCAGTGTATCTTCACCTGAAAGATCTGTTGAAAGTCCCAGGTTAAACTGAAGATTTGGAATCAGGTCGTCAAGTTTTGCTGTTCCGCAAATAACCAGTCTTTCGGCAGCGCTTAATTCAACAGTTGAAGTAGAAGTTGATTCTTTATTTCCCGCTTCTGATTTTCTTATAAGTTTTGTAAGATTGATTTCTGGTTTTGCATTTGCACTTACAAGTTTAAATCCGTAATCTGTATTTGCGTAGTTATGTATTTCACGTCCGTTTTCATCATATCCGTAAGATTTGAAAACGTAGAATTTTCCAATTGCCATTTCTGGCTGATACTTTGTTCCAATAGTAACATCAACGGAATAAGTAGAACCTGTTGTTTTAATACGATTTTCACGGGCAGCTGGATCGGCTACAAGTGGATTTCCATTTGCATCAACAATCACTTCGCCCGCTTTATTTTTGTAAGGTGCAAAAAGCATGATTTCTTTTGCATCTTTTCCCACAACACCGTTTGAATCACATTCAACCAGGGAAATCCCGATTGTATCTTTAATAATATAATATTCATCAAGTCCCGAAAGAAGGTTTACAGTAACTGTATTGTTATTTGTAAGTTTTGCGCTTTCACGCATAAGAACTGGTGTGGCGGCATCTCCTTCGCCTTTCAGTTCTTTAAAATTCGAATAGCTTGAAATTGTATATCTTGGATTATTTCTTGGATCCAGAGAGAAAGAAGCCTGTGTAATCGCATTTTCTTTGATTGCTGTACGGGCAGCATTTAAAGAAGCTTCTTCTTCTGCCGTTCTGGCTTCCGATTCTTCTACGGAATCATATGTTCCTTTAATGATTTCATAGAACCCGGAACTTTTATACTGTTTAATAAATTTTGAAACTTCACTTTCAAGGTAAAAACAAGTTGAATGATTTCCTTTGTCACCCTCTACTGCAGGAACACGGCGGGCTTCATCGTATGCTACAACTTCACAATAGAATCTTTTCTGAACAGCCTGTTCCAGTTCTTCGATTGCACCGTAAATTTCTTCGTAAGCTTTATCAGCTGCACCAAAAACTGCTACCGTGCGGTCAATTTTCTTTGAAACATTTTCAAGCTGAACTGTTTTTTTAAGTTCTTTTGTTTCTGAATCGTAAACATTTACTTCCACTAAAGTAATTACATTGTCATCTACTGCTTCACCTTCAAGCGAGAATTCACAACCGTATCCGTCCGGAGAATTTGAATCGATTTTTGTTGAAGGTCTGGCCAGAACTACCAGTGGAGGAGTATTGTCCAGAGTGAAAGCAACAGTTGCAATTGTTGAATGACTTTCTTTATCTGTACAAGTAACAGTAGCATTGTATTTTCCATCAGGAATCTTTTCACTTTCGCTAAGTGGATTGATTTCATAAGACCATTTATTTCCCTGAAGATTTTCTTCAGCCACATTGTAAGGTCCGAATTTCTGCTTGGTAGTTGTATTTTCAAGAACGATAGAAATTCCTGAAATCTCGTTACGATCATCCGACCATTTTCCACTCATTACGAATTTTTCGTAAATAATGTCGTTAGCTACAGGTCCTGAAATTTCAATTTCAGGTGGCTGAACATCGACAGCGGAACCAAGTCCAAGCTCACAGGATAAAGATATAAAAGAAACTAATCCTGCAACAAAAGCTGAAAGCAATCTAAAAAGTTTAAAATGAGATGCACTTTTAGAAAACATGTTACCCTCTTCGTTTTTTTTTATAATAATCTAGTTTAAATATCGGTAAAATTAGAGATTTTCTTAACATTTTCACTATAAACCACCGGGTTTTCTTCCGATACTGAAAATATGAAACTTACAAAATTACAAAAAATTTTCGCTGTGGGTATTATTGCACTGATTATTCTTCTTGGTGCTGCTTTCACAGCCATTTCTATCGCTTCTTACAAACCAACTGTAGCTTTTTACAACGTCAGTGAAAAAGTTCAGAAGTCAATTCTTGCAGAGATTACCTCAATGCCATACGGTCGCAAAGGTAAAAACTCTACATTTAACGTTTTAGTTCTTGATTCTGAACGTCCTTTATCTGCACAAAAGAACGCTCGAAAAGCAAAATTAATTTTTGCCACTATGGACTATGATGTTCGCGATTTTGCAAAGACTTCAAAAGTAAAAGGACAGGATATTGCCCTTATAGACGGTATGCCTTCTACAACTCGCGCTACAGCCCTTGTAAAAGATAACAAACTTCTGGCTGTTCCTGTTCTTTATGACTTTTATGAAATGGATATTTACCGCCCTGCTTTTGATGAAAGTGGTGTAAAAAAGATTTCTGAATGGCCGGATTTTGTACGATTTCTGGAATTAACCACAAAAAAAGACTTTTCACCCCTCATTTTTAACGGCGGTTTGCCATTAGAGGTGTTAAATGTTACAGGATGTATGGTTGAAGCTCTTTCTGGAAAAGAAGATTTAATCAATATTGAAGAAAAACTTTACAGAGCCTTCAAAACAGGTAATGCCGAAAAAGTCACTGCTACCCTTGAAGATCTTCTTAAAGAAAATAAAGGATTGGAAGCAGCAATTAAGGAAATAAGCAAAATCTATCAGGCTTCTTACATCAACAATTCAACCTTTGCCTTCACTCCAGAAGACACAATGTTCTTTTTAGACCATAACCTGTGTAATTCTGCTTTCCTGACACTTTCACAGCACAGAAACATCGACCAGAAAATAATTAATTCATATACTTCGATTTACGTACCTGGATTGGACATTAATGGAGAACGTAATTTTGCCTCTCCAACTGTATGCGCACTCAGCCTGAAAAACACAAAACAGGTTGTTTCCACCATCAAATTAATTTCTTCTTCACGTCAGAGTTCACTCAGTGCTAAATCTGGTCTGGCACCTGTTCAGGCAAACTGCGGAGTTCCTGACTCACAGGCCGACGATGTCCGATTCTGGATTGCAGCCTCAAACGGCCCTGTAATGCCTATGGCAGCAGCACTTCCTTCTGCAGAAATGCAAAAAACAGCAGCTGACTGGCTCATTCTTCAGTTCAAAACTACAAAATAAAACCTTATAATCTAATCAAATGGGCCCTTCGACCCTTCGACAAGCTCAGGGACCATTTGATTAAATAAAAAAAGGCTGTCCAAATGAAGTGCACCCCAATTATTGGACACTTTAACTAGGCTGATTTTAAGGACTG
>JAKSTM010000025.1 GCA_024402565.1 Treponema sp.
TAAAGCGAGGTACCGAGCGGTCCCGTTTTTTTCAAACGTACGACGGGAGATTTTCGGGATCACACTTCCTTACAAGAGGTGGCGTACTGAAAATCGCCTGTAGAGATTTGCATAAGCAAACTTACGGGAGGGAATAAAGCATGCTGCCAGCAGGAGTTGAAGCGTGGCTTTATAGTTTCCTATCCACGCTTCACCTCCAGCGACGCTAGCTAGCGGTGCTGGCAGTTGCTTTATGACCGTAAGTAAGTTTGTAGATGAAACCAACCTACGACGGGAGATTTTCGGGAACGCACTTCCTTACAAGAGGTGCTATACTGAAAATCGCCCGTAGAGACTTACATAAGCAAACTTACGGGAAGACATAAACCGCCTTACAAAAGGTGACGTACTGAAAATCGCGAGGAGTACGTAAAAAAAACGGGATTATTTTGAACGTGGCTGTATAGTTTCCTATACGCGTTCAACATAAAGCGAGGTACCGAGCGGTCCCGTTTTTTTCAAACGTACGACGGGAGATTTTCAGGTTCGCACCTGTTGTAAGAGTTATAGAAGATTTATACTATAAAGAAAAAAGGAATTATATATGAACAAAATGAAAAAAAGTTTAAGACACAGTTTTCTTGCAGGAGCCCTTGCCCTCCTCGTCTTTTCTTCCTGTACCATCAACAAACCACAGGAACAGACCAGAAAAATTACTGTAAACGGTTCAGGAGTAGTCCTCGCCGACCAGTCAATTCTTACTTTTGAGATTCGTAACCGTGACTTCGAACGCGACAAGGCAACAAGTGCTGTAAGTGAATCATCTTCCAAAATCATGAACACTATTTCCATGATGAATATCGATTTGAATGATGTAAACCAGTCAGGAAATCAGATGACAACAGAAAAAGGTCCACAGCAGTGGGTTAAAAATGCTGAAGGAACATGGGAACCAAAAGACGACTACACAATCTGTACAAATCAGATAAAAATCACTTTGAAAGATATTTCTAAAACAAAAGACGTTGGTGAAGCAGTTCTGAAAGCAGGTGGAGCAAACACTACTCTTTCTTCCATCGCTTACAAACCTGCAGAAAGTGGTACTGAACTTCGTCAGGCCAGAAGTCTTGCAATTCAGAATGCTCAGGACACTGCAAATTTCCTGGCAGGAGCTTCGGGCTGCAAAGTGGACAAGGTTCTGGAAATTAAAGAAAACGAAACTGTTTACAAAACAACAGACGTAAAATCAATTATGCCTGCAAACCGTAACGATCTTACAGGCATTGTTACTACAGCAAATGTTTCAGTTACAGCAAATGTAACTGTTACATATTCCCTTATGGACTAAATAACTGCATGTCAGTTTAATATAATAACAAATAAATTTTAGAGGATCGAAAATGTTAGACTACAAATACATTAAAGACAATCTTGAAGCCGTAAAACAGAATGTTCTGGATCGTAATATGGATCCTGCCCGTGCAGATGCAGACAAAGTTGTTGAACTTTACGACAAACGTACTGCCCTTGTTACAGAACTTCAGGGACTTCAGCAGAAACGCAACGAAAATGCCCAGGCTATGAAACAGAAGCTGGACAACGATGCACGTGCAAAACTTATTGAAGCCGGTAAAGCTCTCAAAGAAGAAATTGCAAAAGTTGAAAAAGAACAGAAAGAAACTGAAGAAGCTCTGGAAGAAGCCGCACGTCAGATTCCAAACATGTACCATCCACAGGCTCCTGTTGGAAAACTTGATACAGAAAACCTTGAAGTAAAAGTTGTTGGTACTCCACGCAAATTCGACTTTGAACCAAAAGACCATGTTGCTCTTGGTGAATCACTTGATATCCTGGATTTTGACCGCGGAACAAAAGTTTCTGGTCCAAAATTCTACTACCTTAAAAACGAAGCTGTATTCCTTGAACAGGCTCTCATCATGTACGCTCTGAACACACTCAGAAAGCACAACTTCAACATGTTCATTACTCCGGACGTTGCAAAAGAAGATATCCTTAAGGGAATCGGATTCAACCCACGCGGAAACGAATCAAACATTTATTCAATCGAAGAAGAAGGAACTTGTCTGGTTGCTACTGCTGAAATCACTCTTGGTGGTTACCACCAGGATGAAATCCTTCCAAAGGACAAACTCCCACTTATGTACGGTGGTCTTTCACACTGTTTCCGCCGCGAAGCAGGTGCTGCAGGTCAGTTCTCAAAAGGACTTTACCGCGTTCACCAGTTCGACAAAGTTGAAATGTTCGCCTACTCTACTCCTGAACAGTCAGATGCTATTCACGAACAGCTCCGTGCTATCGAAGAAGAAATCTTTACAGGACTCGGTCTTCCATTCCACGTTGTAGATACATGTACAGGTGACCTTGGTGCTCCAGCTTACCGCAAGTGGGACCTGGAAGCATGGATGCCTGGACGTAACGGTGGAGAATACGGCGAAGTTACTTCAACTTCAAACTGTACAGACTACCAGGCACGCCGCCTGAACATCAAATACAAGGACGACGACGGAAAGAACAAGTACGTTCACACACTGAACGGTACAGCAATTGCTGTAGGACGTGCTATGCTTGCAATCCTGGAAAACTACCAGAATGCCGACGGATCAGTTACAATTCCTGAAGTTCTGGTTCCATACTGCGGATTCGACAAAATCCTTCCAAAAAAATAATTTTTTGAAAAACTGATAGAAAACTGTAATGGCAGAAAACAACAATTTTTCTAAACAGATATTTTTCATTCTCTTTTTCCTGGGAATAATAGCAGCGGTTTTCGTTCTGAAAACCCTGTCTAATATTCTTCTTCCGGTAATCTTTGCCATAATCCTTGGATTTGCATTTTTACCGGTTGTGGAAAAGATGCGCGACAAACTCCGCTTTCCTTGGGCACTGTCTTCTATTCTGGTAACAATTTTTGCTGTTTTCATTATCGGTCTTCTGCTTTCCCTCCTCATGACAGGAGTTTCTTCTATTCTTGGAAACTATCCGAAATATGAAAAAAAGCTGGAATCTATTTTCCAGTTTTTTGACTCTTTTCTGAACTTTGGCTTTGACGAAGGAAAAACCTTCTTTGAAAACATCTGGGGCTTTCAGAAGATTAGAGATATGGTTCAGAAATTTGCATTGTCTTTTTCTTCGGGCCTTGTAAACTCTGGAAAAAGCATAATGACTGTTTTCCTTCTCATGGCTTTTTTCCTTATTGAAATTGAACTTACTAAAAAGAAAGTAGTTATCGCTTTTTCAGGTAAGGGTCAGCAGATTAAGGAAATCGCCAAGACCGTTATTGGCCAGGTAACTCAGTTCCTTTCTATCAAATTCTTTGTTTCTCTTATTACAGGAATAATTGTATTTTTAGGAACCTGGATTGTAAAAATGGACTTCCCTGTTGTCTGGGGATTTTTGGCATTCAGTATGAACTTTATCCCGATTTTCGGTTCCATCATTTCTTCAATCACAACTATCCTTTTTGCCATGATTGAATTTTTCCCTAATTCATACTGGCAGATAATTGTAATCGTAATAATGATGCTTTCTGTAAATATGATTGTAGGAAATATTCTGGAACCAAAAATTGAAGGTGAAGGTCTTGGCATTTCGCCTTTTGTAATACTTATTTCTCTTTCTTTATGGGGTTACATCTGGGGATTTTTAGGAATGCTTCTGGCAGTTCCTATGACCGTTATGATTAAAATTATCTGTGAAAACATCGATTACTTGAAACCTGTAGCCGCCCTTATTGGTAACGGAAAAGAAAGGCAGAATAAAAAAACAAAAGATTAAGCAAAGAGTCGGCTCGTTGCCTTTTCGTAAAGATATCTTCTGTCTTCTTCCTGAAGAGATGTATAAACACAATCGGCACAATACTTCGAACCTGTAACATCGTTATAGATTTTGTTTACTTTACAGGTAACGAAAAGATCACGGCTTTCGATTGGTCCTTCTTTAAGATTAAACGAAAGCTTCAAAGCATATTCAGCACCTGAAATCAAATTCAATCCTTTCATTTCATTACCAAACACAATTCTTTCGTGATCCACATAAAGAATCGAAACAGGTTTCACCCGGTCCTGAAGTGATTCCATTCTTTTTTCTTCGGTATATGTAAGGAAATTGCACACAGGAATAAGTTGAATACCGTTTCCGGCATTTTTTTCCACTTTTGCCTGTTCTACAAAAATTTCCAGGTATTTTTTTGCTTTATTCTGATTCTGTAACGGAATTTCTTTCCATGCAGGACGCATGAATAAGGTCGTACCGCTCCAGGGAATACAGTTTATGTTCAGATCGGACTGAGTTCTGCATTCAAAATAAAAAGAAGCCGTAAAATCATAAACTTTCTTGTCTTCGATATCTTCGATGTAATTTATGTTATCAGGAAGCTGAAGCTGAAGGCCATTTGAAGTTTCTGTAACATCGGAATGAAAGTAAAGACCAACACGGTTAAAATAAAATTCAACTTTTACTTTTTTTCCGGAAAAAGCCAGAACTGACTGAGGAGGATTTTCTAGAAGAATAAGGCCGCTTTTCTGTGCTCTAACCTTTTCTCCCCTTAAAGCAATAGGAATAGCCCCCGACAAAGCTACTGGAAAAACTGCAGAATTCAACGAGTTAAGTGATTTATTCTCCGAAACGGGAGATTTTACTGAATCAAGAGGTGTTAAAGTTACAGGAACATTTCCATCGATAAGGTATTGAAGTACTAATTCACGTTCAATCCCAGAAAGCTGCTTTTTTTCCATATAAAAATTATACCACAGTTATTTGATTCGTACTATTTTTATCTGTTTGATTTTTCCTTCTTTTTCATTAAGGAAAACATGGATATCTGTATAATGCTCTTTAGAATTAAAATAAAGACGGACTGGAACCTGAACATCGTCCCCTGAAAGAAAGCTTTGTCCTATAAGGTATGAAGAAAATGCATTATTGGCATCGGAACTGGAACCATATTTTTCAAAGAAATCAGTCAAATCTTCTGCAAAGAAAACCAAGGAAAACATAGAACCTGGTGCCATAAGGCGTTCTGCAGAATTGATATCCTCACAAAGTGCATCACAAAAATCATAAGCCAGATTAAGGCCTTTTTCCGAAAAACCTTCCAGGTCCAGAGACCCGAATCCTTCAACAAAAGGATAGATTTTCTCTGAATTGGAGTTTACTATGGTTAGAGTTTCCGGAACCAAACGAACATTTTCGTGAATATCTTCTTTTTTTCTGATGTCTTCTGTAAGCAGTGCCCCTTCTACTTCATTTGTCCAAACTGCCGCTTCGCTTTTTACAGCCAGAGCCATTTTTAAAGGTCCTCTGGCGTTTTCATAAGAATCTGCGCTTTCCCCTTTTGAACAGGAAACTGTGAGAATTAAAAATAGAAATAAAAATATAAAGGAATATTTCAAATTGTTAACCATTTTTATTTAGTATACTTTAACATAATTAAACCTTTTTGTCTTTTAACTTTGCTTACAACTATATCTATGGTATAATAAATTGATATTTTGGAGGTTCTAGTAATGAATATTCACAACTCAATGGAAGAAGCAGTTACTTCTCGTGTAAATGAAATCTTTGATCAGCTTAAAAATGAACATATTACCTGGCTTACCTGCGACTGCGAAAACTGCCGTCTTGATACTATCTGCTATGTACTTAACAGAACTCAGCCTAAATATTACGTTTCAGAAAGGGGAATGCTGCACAGTACCCTGGATATGGACGATTCGCAGCTTAAAACAGACATTACCGCTATCGCCATGGAAGGAATAAGAATCATTAACGGTTCACATCGTTCTTACCATTCAGGCCATATGACAGAAAAACCTTCTTCAGGAGGAAAATACTACTACAACTTCCCTGTTCTTATGGGTGCCGTTTACAATGGAGAAAATTTTGAACCATTAGACGGTGTTTCCGTTTCATTAAAAATGAATGGTGAAGATGTAGCAATGTCAGATTCTACATGGTCAAACCCTGCTAAAACTTATAAAGCAACAAAAGGAAATTATACTTTCTGGCCCGCTTCTATCGAAGCCGACAAAGACGAAGGACCAAAAGTTTTCAAATTTACATTTGAAATTTCCCGTGAAAATTTTGTATCATCTACATACGCAATCGAAGTTCCTGTAGTGGCTGAAACTGTAAAAAAGATTACTCTTGATTCCAGTTTCTCCCTGAAAATCAAAGACATTTTCCTCTTTGACAAGAACTCGGAAAATCCCATGGAATAATATATTATCGAATAACTTTCATTGGGTAAAAAAATATAAACGCATTATCGGAGCCATAAATTGACGGAAAAAGATTCATATCAGGCAGAAATATTTCGCAACAGAATCGCAAAAAAGTTTCGGGAATTAAAAAAGTGGGCACGTAAAAACAGAATCACCTGTTTCCGTATTTACGACCGTGACATTCCAGAAGTTCCATTATGTCTTGATATTTATGAGCTTCTGCCTTCTGATGTAACAAGTCCTTTGGAATGCGCCCGCTTTATTTCGATGCAGAATGAACGTCAAAGCGCAAATGACAAAACTGTAGAAGCCGAAATTGCATCCCGCAGATACGCCGTTCTCTATCTTTATGAACGCCCTTACGAAAAAGAACAGAGCGATGAAGACCAATGGCTTTCACTTATGGCAAAACAGGTTTCCGAAGTTTTTAATATTTCTGAAAATCAGATAATAACAAAACAGCGGAAAAAACAGAAAGGCATTGATAATCAATATGAAAAACAGGAAACAGAAAGCCTTCCTCCGCTGACAGGCCTTGTTCAGGAACAGGGACAGATTTTCCGTGTAGATTTAACTTCTTACATCGATACAGGACTTTTCTTCGACCACAGACCTCTCCGTTCAATAATTCGCGAAACCTGTTCAGGAAAATCAGTCTTAAACTTATTCTGTTACACAGGAAGTATTTCTGTTTATGCCGCTGGTGGAAATGCAAAACGAGTTGAATCAGTTGACCTTTCAAACACATATCTTTCATGGGCAAAAGAAAATTTCAATTTAAACGAATATTCAGACCGAAATAAATATTATTTTACAAAAGCGGACTGCGTACAGTTCTTAAAAGACAAGCAGGAATCTGAAAAACCGGAAGACCGTTATGACATTATTATTCTGGACCCTCCTACTTTCAGTAACAGTAAGATGGCAGACACTATGGACATTAACCGTGACTGGCCAGAACTTTGTAAGCTTTGTCTGAATCTCCTGAATAAAAACGGTGTCCTTTATTTTTCAACAAACAGCCGTCGTTTAAAGTTTGATGCAGGTCTTCTTCCGGAATCAACTGCATCAGGTTTTAAAGTCACGGCTCAAGATATAACACAAAAAACTATTTCGCAAGATTTTACAGGAACGAATCCCCATAAAGCATTTGAGATCCGGGTGTAAAAATTGCGTTCATCAACTTCGTCAATAAAAAAAGTTTTTTGTGTAATTCTGATTCCATTTCTTTTTTTCTCATGTAAATCCCTACCGGGGAACCAAACTGAAACGGAAATTATTTCTCCCCTCACAACCGAAGATTTTTTGGAGGAACGAATTGTTTTCGAAGCTCCTCATGTGTATCAGCCAAAAAACAAAGAACTGACTCTTGTATTTGCGGGAGACATTATGGCCCATGAACAGAATTACCGTATGAAAGATTACGATAAAATCTGGAATGGAATCAAAGATATTACTCAGTCTTCTGATTTTACATTCGGAAACATAGAAGCACCGGTTCATGAGAATCTGCCATTATCGTCATATCCTTCCTTTAATATGCATGAAGATTATATTGAAGCGGCCATAAAAGCAGGCTTCAATGTTTTTTCGCTTGCAAACAATCACACAAACGATCAGTACAAAGCAGGAATTCTGGCCACAAAAAGTTTTGCTGAACGGAAAGAAGAAGAAACAAAAAACACGGAAAGACCTGTCTATTTTTCTGGCGTAAAAAATGGAAAAGAAGATGACTTCAGTTATCACATAATCGAAAAGAACGGATGGAAACTTTTTTACGTTGCCATAACACAATTGCTTAACCGTAACGATGATTCCGCTTACGTCAATTACGTGCCTTCCAGAAAAGAGCAGAAAGAGGCCTTCATAAAATGGATAAAAAAAATGAAAGCCACTCATCCATCTGATTTTTTCATTCTTTCCCTTCATACAAATGAAGAAGAATACATCCGTGAGGTAACAAAAAAACAAAGAAGTTGGTATAATGAACTTATGGATGCGGGAGTAGATATCCTTTGGGCAAATCATGCTCACCTGATTAAATATCAGGAAAAGATTAAGACTCCAAGGAATTCTCGTTTTCCAACAAAGCTTCTTATGTGTGCCAATGGGAATACTATTTCCGGCCAAAGAACAAGCCCGAACCTGAATCTGAAATTTACAGAAAGAGATGATACAGGCGACGGATTATTATACAAAGTTGTACTCAGAAAAACACCGGATTCTGATGAAGCCTTTATTTTTAAAACAGAAAGATTTTTTATTACAACATATAAAAATACAGCAAATGAATATCTTCTGAAAAAACTTGATGACGACTTCATAGACTACCTGAAAGAAAACCGTCCATCCTGGGTACAGTACATACAAGAACGCAAAGCAATTTGCGAAGCCATCGAAGATTTTTGAGGATTTTATGAATTATCAGGAACTGCCGGTTTACCAGCAGAAAGAAAGAATACTTGAAACATTAAAAGAAAACCAGGTTATTGTAGTTCAGTCACCAACAGGTTCAGGAAAAACAACACAGATTCCAGTCATTCTTCACGAAGCAGGTTACGATGCAAAAGGAATGATTGCAGTTACACAACCTCGCCGTATTGCAGCCCTTTCTGTAAGTGAATTTATTTCCAAACAGCTTGGTACAACATACCCGGGACTTGTCGGTTATAAAATGCGTTTTGAAGACAAAACCGACCAAACCACAAAAATAAAAATAATGACAGACGGAATTCTCCTTCAGGAAATGAAGCTGGATCCGTGGCTCAGTAAATATTCTGTAATCATGGTTGACGAAGCCCATGAACGCAGCCTGAACATTGACTTTGTTCTGGGGCTCTTAAAACGTGTCCTTAAAAGCCGCAGCGATTTCCGCGTAATCGTCAGTTCTGCCACAATGAACGCAGAAAAGTTTTCTGAATATTTTGACAACTGCCCTATCGTCACAATCGAAACTGTAACTTACCCTGTTACCATGATTTACGATCCGCCAAAAGGTCCTGCAGTCACAACACTTACAGATTCTGGATGCGACATGCTCCTTCAGAAAATCTCGGATACTGTAGAAAGAGTCCTGGACAATAAAGATGATGGCGGTATTCTTATCTTCCTTCCGGGTGAAAAAATAATAAAAGACTGTGTTCATAAACTTTCTCATTCTTCTTTTGGACGAAAACTTTTTATTCTTCCTTTGTACGGACGACTGGCAAAAGAAGAACAGGAACGGGTTTTTGTGGACCCGCCTGCAGGAAAAAAGAAGGTGGTTATATCCACAAACATTGCAGAAACCTCTGTTACAATCAGTGACATTTCCACTGTAATTGATTCAGGACTGGCAAAGCTTAATTTTTATAATCCTCATACTTATACTTCAAGTCTCATTGAAACGACCATTTCAAAAGCAAGTTCAAATCAGCGTCGCGGACGCGCAGGCCGTACCCACGAAGGAACCTGTTACCGCCTTTACACCCGTAAAGACTTTGACACCCGTCCTATGTACACAACCGAAGAAATCTACAGAACAGACCTTTCGGAAGTTGTTCTTCGAATGGCAGAACTTGGAATTACAGACTTCTTCGGCTTTGATTTCATAAGCCGTCCTGATCATGAAGGAATTGTTGGAGCCATAGAAACATTAAAACTTTTAGGCGCCCTGGAAGACGACAACACATTAAGCACCATCGGTCAGATGATGTGCCGTTTCCCTCTGGAACCACGCATTTCACGAATTATTGTAGAAGCAATTATGCGTTACCCGGATAATATTGGTCATGCTATAATCGGAGCAAGTTTCCTTTCCGCTTCCAGTCCTTTCCTCCTTCCAGAGGGCGAAGAAATGGAAGCCCGTAAAGCACATCACCACTTCCGTGATATCCAGGGGGATTTTGTCTCATATATCAACCTTTTCAAGCTTTACAAAAAACAGGAACAGTATGATACCTGGAAAGAAATTCAGGATGCAAAATCCCGTTTCTGCAACAACTATTACCTTGATGAAAGAGTAATGGCCGAAATCGACAATATTAATGACCAGCTGACAGAAATTGTAAGCCGCATGGAAATTCCTGTAACAATGAGCGGTTCTTTAAGTGACTACCTTTGCTGTGTTGCAAGCGGAATGATTCAATTCGTTTGTATCAGAAGCGGACGTGAAAACTACAAAAGCCTTACTCAGGGAAACATCTGCATTCATCCAGGTTCAGTCATGTTCAAGCAGGATCCACTTTATATTGTTGCCGGTGAAATTACAAAAACTTCCCGCATGTTCGCCTTTGCAGTTTCGCCATTAACGAAAAATCTTTTAGATAAAATAAATCCGAATCTTGTAGCCCAGCTGGATGCTGTAAAGAAAGGTAAAGACAACAAGTTCTCTGAAGCAAATACTGTTTCAAAACCAGACTTAGAAAAACAGACAAAACGTCTGGAAAAGAAACAGGCAAAGGCATTACGTGACCAGAACATAGAAAAAGAAGATGCTCTTTTCCTTGGTTCAGAAATATTCGGAACTAAAAAAATAAAAGGAAAGAAAACAGCTTTACTTGAAATAGACAAATTAAAACGTGCTGCTGCTTCAGAAAACGACGAAAAGAAACTTAAAATTGCAGGCGCAATGACTGCAAAAGTAATTATGCGTGACGGCGGAAGCCTTCTTGAAGGAGAAAAACTTTCGCTTATTCTTCGCCTTGTAAAAGAACTGGAACTGAATCCTATTCGTGAAGACAGCTGGAACAGAAAGGCAAATATAAACATTTACGACACTAATGATAATTCAAAACGACAAATTTTAACTGCTGTAAGCATTCTCCTTAAAGTGGCTCTGGCAAAACAGAAAAATCGGGAATATGGATTTATTACACTTTTTACAGACGGAAAAGGAAACTACTGGCTTAAATCGACACGTGGCTTCAGTACAGCATTAAACGAAAGCCTTTCGAGCCTGGAAATTCTTATAGAAGAAAAAGACATTACCTGGACCGATGAAGAAAAAGAAGTAATTGGTAAGGCCATAAAAAAACTGAACGAGCTTTATAAATAAAGGTGAAGAATTATGACTTCTGATTCAATTGTCCTTCTTTCCAAGAAGCCTGGTATCACTTCGTTTTCCTCTTTAAGAAATGTAAAGAAAGCTTTGGGCACAAATAAAGTGGGCCATACAGGAACTTTGGACAGTTTTGCAGAAGGACTTCTGGTTGTATGTACGGGTCATTATACAAAACTGTGCGGTCAGATTACAGCTTTTGATAAAACTTACGAAGCGGTTATCCATTTCGGAAAAGAAACAGACACCTGCGAATATACTGGAAACCTAATTAAAGAAGCAGAATTGCCTTCTGAAGAAGATTTACGTAAAGCAGTTCAGGAATGGACTGGGGACATTATGCAGAAACCTCCTTTGTTTTCTGCCCTTCATGTAGAAGGAAAACGGGCTTCAGACCTGGTTCGGGAAGGAAAAACTTTTGAACTTCCTGCCCGCCCTGTAAAAATTTTCAGTTCAACAATTAAAGAACTAAAATATTCCGGAGACAGAATTGAATACGCCAGAATAGAATTTTCTGTTTCTAAAGGAACATATATAAGAAGCCTTGCACGGGATATTGCAGAGTCCGCAAAAAGTGCCGCATACCTTACAGGCCTTTTCCGAAAAACAGTCGGGAATTTCAGAATTGAAGATGCAGCAGGATTTGATTTACTTGAAGATTTCAATATTGAAAATTCCATAAAAAAGGAAAGAGATTATTTATCCCGGAAATCTTCAATAAATGATTCTATACAAGATTCTTCAAATAATTCTTCAAAGGAATCAAACAGCTTCTCTAAAAACGATGATGCACAGATTCAGGAAAAGATTCAAAAAGAAATCCTTGAAAAGAAACAGGACGTAACACCAGAACTTGCAGAATTATGCGGCTTCAAATCCATTTACCTGAAAGATCAAGAGTCTTATGAAAATTTTAAAAATGGAAAACCTTTGAAATCATATATGTTTGAAGAAAGTCTCTGGGACTTCCCTGAAGATTCAACCATAGCAGTTTTCTTAAAACCACAGGAGCTTTCAGAAAAATTCTGTGGTCTCATAAACAAAAATTCAGAAGGAAAGATTTCCTACGGTTTCGTAATAAACTGATTTTTATTCTTCTTCCATATTCAGAAGTTTTCGTGCCCGCCGTTTTACACCGGCATTGGCTTTTTTGTCGTCGATGATTTTCTGCATGACAGGAACAGCCAGTTCATATTTTCCACTCTGGTACATATCTAGTCCCTGACTTTGTGTTGTTACGTCTTTACTTTCCAGATACTTTACACATACTTCATCAAAGGAATCACGGGGATATTTTGCCAGGTGTTTTCCTATTGCAGCGCGAAGACTTTTTCTTTTATAATCCTCTGCCATTTTTAGAGCCAGTTCTTTAATTTCACTTTCTCCTGTATGGCCTTCTTTCAAAAGTACTTCTACAGCTTTTGATTTCTGTCCATCGTTCCCTTTTTTTTCGGTTATACGTTCAATAAGGAAATCGTTTCCTTCCTGTGTATTTAAAAAGGCCAATACCTCAAAAGATTTCATTTTGATTTTTTCTTCAGGATCATTTTTTCCACGATACACAAGATATGGAACGGCTTCTTTCAATTCCTGTTTTTTTACAGCATCAATAGCTTCCAGTCTGACTTTATAGTGATCATCACGAATAGCCTGAATAATTACAGATTTTGCTTCCAGCACATCCGGGAAAAATTCCAGACCTTTTAATACATACTGGCGAAGATTCGGATCATTTGCTTCAAAAAGTTCTACCAGAACCGGAACAGATTCTTTTTTCTCCATGGCACCAAGAGCTTCAGCGGCATACATTCTGACAAACATATTTTCATCGTCATTCTGGGCAATTTCTACCAGCTTATCCCAGGTTTCCACTGCATGGATTTTACCAAGAGTTTTCATAAGCGACTGCTTCTGGGCATCTGTAATTTCAGGTTTGTCCAGGAATTCTGTAAGTTTTACAGCGTCTTTAGCAGAACCTATGTCACCAATTGTTGTTAGGGCGTCATTAAAATAATCTTCGTTTTCATTTTCTATAAGACGAATTACAGCAGGAACAGCAGCCTTACTTTTTACTTTTTGAATATACTGGAAACAGGCTTTTACAGTAGAACGCTTTTCGTCAAAAGGATCATCCACCACTGTAACGGCATAATCTTCTAGACAAGGGTCTTCCAGTTTTCCAAAGTAGTTCAGGATTTTTTCTTTTACATCAACACTTTTACTCATCTGGAAAAGGTCATAAATATCTTCAGAAAAACGAGGATCTTCATTTTCGATAAGCTTATCCAGTAAGTCAGAAATCTCAGATGCAATACCATACATAATGGTATTTTTATATTCACTTACAGTCTTTTCATTTTCATCTTTCTTCGCAGCCGCTTCCGCCTTTTCTGCATCTGCCGCCTTTGGCCGCTTCTTTTCAGGAATTACCGTCTTAAGGTCATAAACTTCGATTCCTGAATCTTCATCTCCTTCAGAATTCTCTTCAGTCTCAAAATCCTTCTCTGCTTCTGTATTCCCTTCAATATCCAAACTTTCTTCAATCTCAGAATTTTCTTTAATCTCAGAATTCTCTTCAGTCTCAGAATTTTCTTTAATCTCTGAATTCTCTTCAATCACAGAACCCACAGCATCTTCAAGGTTTTCATCTTCCACTGTACTCTGTCCAAACAAAAAACCAGAGAAAACTAAACTGCAAACAACCCACAACCCAAATTTCTTCATAAATTTCCTAACGACACTCTCTTACACACAGTACTTCTACTCAAAAAACTCTCTTCCACACAGTGCTTCCACTCAAAAAAATCTCTCCCACACAGTGCTTCTACTCAAAAAATTCTCTCCCACACAGTGCTTCTACTCAAAAAAATTCTCTCCCACACAGTGTGCTTACCCCAGAAATCCAGAGTAAATCCCAAACAAATAATAATTATTATTTATTATCTCTTACCTATTATCTATTATCTATTATCTATTATCTATTATCTATTCAAGCGGAGCAAAATATCCGCTCTCATCACGGCCACTACGGTTCAACAGATAAACTTCCACTTCTACAGGAAGGAAAGATTCACCGTAATTCTTTTGTAAGGCAGAACTAAATGTAAGCTGGTAGACTCCTTCAGGAATGTCGATTAAGTCCTGAACAACAGGAACAAGTCCTTCCGGGCGGAAAATGTAATATGATTCACCACGAGTGTTATCCACCAGGTAACTGATTTCATTAGACAAAGCACCTTGTGCCATTTGAACTACTGAAAAATTAATGGAATTGTTATTAAGGAAAGCTGCCATTTCTGAAAGTGTATAACTTTCAAAACTTCTGTAAGTTACATTTCCTGCTGTAAGTAAAACTATGGCCCTTTTCTTTTCCCCGTTTACCAGGTCGTTAGTAGCAAGCCTAAGAGCCAAGTCCAGTGAAACTTCAGACGAATATGGAGTCTTAAGCCCCGTAGAACTGAAATCCTTACAACCGTCAGAATTTCCCTGATATTCCAGAACAGGAATACGTCCTGCACTTACAATTCTTACAGTACCACGATTATTCATAGCCCCTGCAATTTCGCGTAGACTCTGGTCTATCTGTTCTGCAAAATACGATGACTGAATGCTGCGGTCAATAATAAAAGTAATATCTGTAAAGGTATTATTTGAAGCAGCACCTATCAGTTTCATGCCTGAAACACCGCGTTTATTTTCAGAAATATAGAAATTGTTTTCAGAAAGCCCTACCACAGGCTGTCTGTGCCGGTTTTCCACTTTAACTTCAACTGTAACATTCGGGAAAGAATCTGCCCGTACATTTTCTATCTGAACGAACATTCCACCAACCAGTTCCTGTGTTTCACTCATCATATAGATTTCATTTGATTTGAAATCGGTAACGATAAGATTAGAATTAACATCCGCTACAGCACAATTCAGTCTGGATGGATTATTTCCTGTTCTTCCATATTCAAATAAAGAGCCTGATTCTGTATTTACACCAATCACACGGTTAATATCACAGACCAGAAGCTTGTTATTCCACATACGGATTGCTTCAGGTTTTGAAAAAGTTTTATCTTCACAGAGAACTCTTAAATAGTTTCCGCTACGGTCAAATTCATAAATACAGCCTTTATGGTCATCGGCAACAAAAACGCTTTCACCTTTTACATAAATACCCGTTGGCCCTTTTATGCCCTGGAAATCACCCTGACGTCCTCCAAAAGAAAAAAGAGGTGTTCCTTCAGAGTCAAAAACATCTATGCGACGGTTACCATAGTCTGTTACATAAATGTTACCCATTTCATCCTGTGCCAGATACTGTGGACCTACCATCTGTCCAAGTCCACGACCTTTTTCACCGATATACTTAATAAAATTTCCTTTACTGTTCAGTAACGAAAGTCTGTCGCCGGCACTTTCGGAAACCAGAAGATTTCCGTCTTTGAGTCTGATAATATCCACAGGACGGTCAAATCCATTTATAGGACCTGTTTTACGGTCTATTACCTGCCCGTTCTGATTCATCAGAATAATAATATTTTCGTTATATGTAGTAACCCAGAAAGAACCGTCCGGATTCGGAAGAACCGAAAGTGGCCCCGAAAAAACCAGATTTCCCTGATAGTTTCCGTCAAAACTTCCCGATTCCGAGATTCTGACATCTCCTCGTTCGCTGGGCCCGGTAATACGGCGTTCCCTTACAATTTCGATTTTATTTTTAAGAAGTAATCCGCCATAACCTTCTGAAGAAGCACTTTCCCAGTAATTAAGGGCACTACCTTCCAGTCCCGATTTATAATAAGCCTTTCCAAGCCAGTCCAGAATTGTATTATCCTGAGGAAGATAAGAAAGTGCTTTTTCAAACTGCATGATAGCTTCGTTATAGGCACATCTATAATAAGCCTGAACCCCACGGCGGAATTCCTGAGCAGCTAGTCCTTCATCTGCAGTTCTTATCCGGTCTTCCGGAACAATAAGCCCGGCCCCTGAATTCTGACCATACAGGTTTCCGCATAAGAAAACAGTTAATAATCCTGAAAATATTAAAACCCTGGATTTTCTCATTTTGCAGCTCCAAGTTTTGCCATTCTTATATGTTCTGCTATTAAGTCATTATCTCTGTCTAAAACTTCTGCCTGTTCCAGATATTTAATGGAATCCTTAAAAAGCCCCAATTTATAATAAACCCATCCCAAAGAATCCAGACAGGCTGCAGAATCAGGTGCTTTTGAAACAGCCTTTTTACACAGTGACAAAGCTTTAGTTAAATCCTTTTCCTGACAGGCTAATACATACCCCATACCATTAAGGGATGTAACATTATTTTCATCTGTTTCCAGAGACTTTTCATAATAAGAAATACATTTATCGGTATCTTCCTGTTCCCAGGCAACATATGCTATGGCCGCATATACAGAGGCAGTCATATATCCTGTTTCAAGAAGCTTATTCAATTCAAAATCGGCAAGGCGTTTACGTCCGGAAACGGCATAAATAACAGCCAGGAGGAAACGGCACTGTAAAACCCTTTCCAGTTTCCCACCGCTTGTAACTACAGATTCCAGATAAACAAGGGCATCATCATATTTATGGAGTTTTGTATAACAGAGCCCCAGATAATAAGCGATTTCCATCTTATCGGCATCTGTTGATGAAGGTAATCCAAGGAAAAAAGCCAGAGAATCGGCATAATCCCTTGCATTGTATAATTCTATACCTCTATTTAATTCACTGTTTTTATCACCCATGATTTCCCCGCCAGTGTTTTATTTTTTAATTAAACTGATTTATAAAGGCTTTGCAGTACAGACAGGTATTGTTGTCATTACCGCTACCGCTACATATCCATCTTCTGAAATTCTGTAATCACAGGTTTCAGACCCGCTGGTACTGCTCCGTCCCATTATAAAACGTGACAAGTATCCTTTTTCCGTCTTTTCCAGCTGAATCTGGTCTCCATAATCGCGTACCGAAATATCAGTTACCATTTTCATACCCTTATAACAGTCACAGGAAAGTCCATTTACATTAATAAAGGAATAAGGAGGTTTTGTGTCAGCTAAAGACACCAGCTTTTCCAGGTTTTCCAGAATAAAACGAGAAAGATTTTCAAAGTTATACTCTTCCTCTTTAGCTTCCCATGCCTTAGGATGTTCCAGGCTTACTGCAATCGAAGGAATTCCATAAAGACTTCCTTGACGGGCTGCTCCGCAGGTTCCTGAATAAATAATATCAGTACCAATATTTGCACCGTAATTAATTCCGGAAATTACTACGTCGATTTTTGGGAACACACCGGAAACCACACCATTTATTACACAATCTGCAGGAAAACCTGAACATGTATAGATATTTTCTTCGATTTTGACCAGTTCCAGAGGTCTGGACATAGTAATACATTGTGAAGCAGCCGATCTGTTTGAATCAGGTGCCATTACATAAACATTATGTTTTTCTTTAAGGACTTCTGCCAGAGTTCGAAGTCCCCTGGACTGATATCCGTCATCGTTTGTAATAAGAATATTCATATTTAAATTCGTTTTTTTAGTCGTTTTCTAGTCTTTAAAGATGCAGGCACCGTCGGAAGGTGTTACTACATACATATCACATTTAAATGCAAAGATTTTTTCAAAATCCTGAAGTTTTTCCTTGAATTTATCCAGGTCACTTTCACGGATTACGGCATAAAGACAACGTCCAAAGCCTTTTCCTGTAATTCTTCCGCAGGAAACAGGATTTCTTAATGTATCAAGATTTGGTTCCAGTTCTCCTACACGTTTCAAAATCCAGTCAATTTCAGGACATGAAGCCTCATAATAATCACGCATAGATTCATGACTATGATTAATACTTCTGGCAAACTTGAAGAAATCTCCTTTATTGATTCCATCAACTGCATCCTGAATATCGTTATGTTCACGCATAACAGAAAGGAGTCTGTGTTTTGTTAATTCAGAAACTGTAGAAAGACCTTCGTTTATATCTGTTACGTTTGTGATATAACGCCATCCACCAAGTACATTTGCTTTTGACTCTTTTAAGTCACCAAGCACAAGGGCATTTGAAGGCTCAAACAGAACTTCTTCGTTCCATACGGTAAAACGAGGAACATGTGTATCTACAATAACGATTATTTTGCCTTCGAAATTAAAAGGAACGTAATCCCAGGTATTTTTGTTATGATCTGTGATTATAAGATTTCCTTTTTTAGAAAAAAGACATGCGTAATTGTCGGCAATGTAATTGTTTATCTGCAAGAAACGCTTGTTTCCCCGTTCCAGAACCTGCAAAAGCTGAGAATCAGAACAGTTCAGATTAAAAAGCTTTCTTAAAGCGATAGCAGTAGCGGCCTTAATTGCTGTAGTAATACCAAATCCTGCAGAAGGCAGAACCGGTGAATAAACCGTAAGATTGAAACCACCGATTTCGTATCCGCCGGAAGAAAAACCATAAAATACCGCTTTAACTGCATTTGCCCAGCGGTCTTCTTTTTTATATTTGACAGAGGTTATATTGGCTTTTTTATGTTCACCAGTCTGAACAAAATAAAATTTGAGAACAGCATCATCTCTTTTAGAAACTGCTACGTAAACCGGAATATCTGCTGCAAAGGAAAGTGTTTTATCTTTGAAGAACCAGGTATGTTCTCCAATCATATGAAACCGGCAGGGAGCTTTTGCTGTTACTGCTGGATATTCTTCATATTCTGAAAAATGTTCGTCATTCAATATTTTCATAAAAGCAAATCCCCTTTTTATATAAACCCATTTTGTGCTTTTATTTGATTTTAAATAGCTTTTTTAATATCATAAAGTTATATTTTTACCGAAAATCATACGATAATAATATGAAGATATTTAGTAAATAATAATATAATGAGTCTGATTTTACAAGTTTTTTATACCTTTTTTTCAAGTGTACTCCTTTCCCTGGCAATTCCTAATGAATGGTTAAGTTTTGGTTCGCCTTTCATTGCTTTTGCCGCTCTGATTCCTTTTTACACTGCTATAAAAAACTCAAAGAACTTCTGGACTGCATTTCTTTTAGGCTTTATTCAGACATGTGCAACACATCTTATTTCTTTTTTCTGGCTTGCCAATTTCAAAGATTTTGCCGCCCTTACTTTAGGGGCATCTGCATTCGGAACAGGCTGTATCGGTGCTGCCTACGGGGCACTTTTATACCTTCCTTATGCAAAGAAAAACAATTCAAATTTTCTGAATGACCTTTCTGTACAGAATATAGATACAGTGCCTTTCCGGGTTTTCTGGTTTGCGGCTGTTTATACTTCTTACGAATGGTGCAAATCGTCGGGATTTTTAGGATATCCATGGGGAACTATTTCCCAATGTATGTTTAATGCCCGTATTTTCATGCAGACTGCCGCAATTACAGGCACTTACGGCATAACTTTCATTACAGTTTTCTTTAGTGCCCTTATTTCAGAAGGATTAGACCTTTATTATAAAACTCCAAATCTTCCTGCAAAAAAAAGAATCATCAGCACATATAAAACAACAGCTTCTTTCTGGCTGATTCTATTCTCACTTTCCATGGTTTACGGTCTTTTCCAGTTCAATAAAACCCGGACACCTGTAAAAAAAGTAACATCTGTAATAGTCCAGCAGAACGAAGACCCATGGAAACAGGCTTCAGACAGTGAATCCATCACTCTTTCCATGAACCTTACAGAAGAAAAACTGAACCGGCTGCGTGGTGAAGGCCTGAAAGCAGACCTTATTGTCTGGAGCGAAGGTGTTTTAAAGTCAGTTTTTCCTGATTCTAAACTTCATTATGAAAGATACCCTTATGAAAGATCCCTTACAGACTTCATCCGCCAGAATCAGACACCGCTTTTAACCGGCGGTTCATATATGAGAACTTATTCTGACGGCTCAAGGGAATATTTCAATGCAGCCCTTGTATTCGACCGTTACGGTAATTTCCGGGGCTATTACCCAAAAAATCACCTTGTTCCTTTCGCAGAGGCCATTCCTTTTATGGAATATCCTTCTGTAAAGAACTTTATGGAAAAAATCATCGGGATTTCCGCCGGATGGACACCAGGCGACCAGTATACTTTCTTTGACATCCCATGTCAGTGGTATTCAAAACCATTAATTGACACAGTAAAAAATATAAACCTGAATGAAGCCTATGACGAACAGTCCCGTCGCGAAAGCTTACCTCCAGTTACAAAAATCAGTACTCCTATCTGCTATGACGATGCCTTTACTGACATCATGAGACCTTTATGGAGAAACGGAACAGAAGTCTTTATGAACATTACAGATGATTCCTGGTCCCTGAAAAAATCCGCAGAAATACAGCATTTCACCGTAGCCGCTTACCGTTCTATCGAATACAGAACAACTTTAGTACGCTCTACAAATTCCGGTGTTTCCGTAGTTCTGGATCCAGCCGGAAAAGTTATCTGTGAATTACCACTTTTTGAAGCCTGTTCTTCCATTTGTGACATTCCTGTATACAAAAGGACCACAACAACATATGCACGTTTCGGTAACTGGCTTCCATTTGTTCTGAATATTTTCTTACTCCTTTATTTCCTCTGGAACTGCCTCACATTCAACAATCTGGATTACGTCTTCCCTGAAAAACATATCCGTTCACACAAAAAACATCATAAGAAGTCTCACAAAAAAGCAAAAAAAGACAAATCTTCTAAGAGATAATAATTAATAATTTTGCTGAGATCTTTTAACTCTTATTTATTACCTATTATTTCTTAATTCTTATTTATTATTTCTTAATTCTTATCTCTTACCTATTCCCTAATCTCGTTCTTGTCAAGAAAAAAAGTTTCTGAATTTGCAAATTTATTTTCAGAATTCCCCTTTACACCCCATTAGTAGTGGTATAAGATAAGGAAACGTAACAAAAAAACACTATATGTGTCATGTAAAAAAGGGTGGGAAATGCGTTGTCCAAATTGCGGTAGTCTTGAAGACAAAGTACTCGAATCACGTACTATGGTGAATGGAGAATCTATCCGTCGTCGTCGTGAATGCCTTGGGTGCGGTTACCGTTTCACAAGTTATGAACGTATCGATGAAAAACCTTTCTTTGTGGTGAAAAATGACGGCCGACGTCAGCCTTTTGACCGTACAAAGCTGGAAAAAGGAATCGAAAATGCCCTAAAAAAACGTCCGGTGCCTACAACCCAGGTAGAACAGCTTATTACAGACATCGAAGATGCTGCAATTCGTCAGGGACGTGAAGAACGTGAAATCGGGACTGCTGAACTTGGAGAAATCGTTCTTCAGAAGCTATACGAAACAGATAAAGTTGCGTACATTCGCTTTGCATCTGTTTACAAACGATTTGAGAATATTGAGGAATTCCTCAACGAAATTAAGAAAATAAAAAACATAAATAAATAATAATTAAGGATTAATAAATAATAATTAAGAATTAATAAATAATAATTAAGAATTAATAAATAATTAAAAATATAAAAAAAAATTAAAGGGTGGAAAAATGAGTGACCAAACAGTATTTCCGCAGTGGCGGAGCTTTTTAGGCAACAGTTCAGATGCTGAAACAAAAGGCGTTCTGAAATCAGTAGTTAAACGTTCAGGCGAAATCGCAGATTATGACCGTGCAAAAATCGAAGGAGCTATCAACAAAGCTATCGAAGCTGTTACAAAAAGCCCGGATGATGAAAAAGCTGCAAAACTTACAGATCTGGTAGAAGAAAAACTTCGTGTCCAGATGGCCGGAAACCGAGCTCATTCTATTCCTGCTATCGAAGAAATTCAGGATATCGTAGAAACTGTTCTTATTGAAAATAAAGAAGTTGAAATTGCCAAGGCCTATATTCTTTACCGTGCAAGCCGCGAAGCTGTACGTGATGCAAAAAGCCTTATGGTCGACATCAACAAAACAATGGACGGATACCTGGGACAGAGTGACTGGCGCGTAAACGAAAACGCAAACGTAAACTTCTCTCTTGGTGGTCTTATCCTCCACAACTCAGGAACTATCACAGCCAACTACTGGCTCAACAATATTTATTCAAAAGAAGTTGCAGAAGCACACAAAACTTGTGCATTCCATATCCATGACCTTTCAATGTTCTCTGGTTACTGTGCGGGATGGTCACTCCGTCAGCTCATCGCAGAAGGTCTTGGCGGTGTTCCAGATAAAATCACTTCTACACCAGCAACTCACCTGTCTACCCTTGTAAACCAGATGGTAAATTTCTTAGGAATTCTGCAGAACGAATGGGCTGGTGCTCAGGCATTCTCTTCATTCGATACTTACCTGGCTCCTTTTATTAAAAAAGACAACCTTACAGACAAAGAAGTTCGCCAGTGTATCCAGAGTTTCCTTTACGGTGTAAATACACCAAGCCGCTGGGGTTCTCAGGCTCCATTTACAAACGTTACTCTTGACCTTAACTGTCCGGAAGACCTTAAAGGCAAAAAAGCTATCGTAGGTGGAAAAGAACAGGACTTTACATACGGTGAATGTCAGAAAGAAATGGATTTGATCAACAAAACTTTCATCCAGCTTCTGATTGAAGGTGATGCCGCAGGACGCGGTTTTGCCTACCCTATTCCAACATACAACATTACCCGCGACTTTGACTGGGATTCTGAAATTGCACAGCTCCTTTTCAAAATGACAGCTCAGTATGGTACACCAAACTTCCAGAACTTCGTTAATTCAGACCTGAACCCTAACGATGTTCGCTCAATGTGCTGCCGTCTTCAGCTGGACAAACGTGAACTGCGCCGCCGTGGTGGTGGTCTTTTCGGTGCCGACGAATTTACAGGTTCTATCGGTGTTGTTACAATCAACCTCCCACAGATTGGTTACCTTGCAAAAACAGAAACACAGTTCTTTGCACGCCTTGATCACCTTATGGATCTGGCAAAAGAATCACTTCTTGCAAAACGAAAGGTTATCCAGAAACTTTATGACGGCGGTCTTTTCCCATACACAAAACGTTATCTGAAGACTCTGGTAAACCACTTCAGCACAATCGGTCTTTGTGGTATGAACGAATGTTGTTTGAACTTCATGGGTAAAGATATTACCGATCCACAGGGAAAAGCTTTTGCGGAAAAGGTTCTGTCACATATGCGCGACAGACTCGCAGACTATCAAGAACAGACAGGTGATCTTTTCAACCTGGAAGCAACTCCTGCAGAATCAACATCATACCGTCTGGCACGTCATGACAAAGAACAGTATCCGGACATTATTACAAGCGGAAAGAATGAACCATTCTATACAAACTCTTCACAGCTGCCTGTTGATTATACTGCAGATGTATTTGAAGCCCTGGATCACCAGGAAGCACTTCAGACAAAATACACAGGTGGTACAATGTTCCATGTATTCATGGGCGAAGAAATTAAAGACTGGAAAAGCTGTCGTGACCTGGTAAGAGCAATCGCAGGAAAATACCGCATTCCATTCTTCACAATTTCACCAACATACTCTATCTGCCGTGTACACGGTTACCTCAGTGGTGAACAGTTTGAATGTCCAAAATGTAAGGCAGAACGTGAAGCAGAACTTCGCAGAATGCTGAAAGACCTGGAAGAAGAAAGAGCAAAACTTCTTGCAGCAAAAAACTAAAAAAATAAAATAAAGCACTAAAGATTCCGAACAAATTACTCGAAATTTATAGTGTCTTCAATTGACAAATACACTTAATAAACACTATATTTAGTGTGGGTGGTAAAAAAAAGTACTACGAATTAAAAAAACACGAATAAGGGGAATCAAAAACATGACAACAGAAACAAAAACACTCGAACAGATTGAAAAAGAAATTGCTGAAACAAAAGCAGCATTGGAAAATGTACACGGTTCTGAAACAGAAGTTTATGCCCGCATCGTTGGTTACTACCGTTCAGTTCGCAACTGGAACAAAGGAAAGCGTGATGAATTCGACATCCGCAAAAACTTCACTCTTGAAGACAGCAATATCTATACAGTATCAGAAGCTGACACAACTTGCGCCTGCGCTGCAGAAACAGCTGCAGTATCTGCAAACACAGTTGTAGCAGACGGATCTGTTGCATCATATGAACTTTTCGTTCGCAAAACTTGTCCAAACTGTCCTCCAGTAAAAGCATACATGGCTGATGTTCAGGTTCTGGGCCGTTCAATCGACGTAGACTCTGAAGAAGGACTTGCAGAAGCAGCAAAAAAAGGTGTATTCGCAGCTCCTACAGTAATCTGCTACGATGCAAACGGAAACGAAACAGCTCGCTGCCACAACGTAGAAGAACTTCAGGCTGTATTCGAAAAAGCTCTCGTTACTGCATAATTTCAAGTCATGAAAGACTTTAATAAACCGGCCGGTGTTCTGGTAAAAACTACCCTTGTAGATTATCCGGGGCATGTGGCCGCTGCAATCTTCCTGAAAGGCTGCAACTTAAGATGCCCGTATTGTTACAATACGGGTCTTGTTTTAAATAATGAATCAGAAGAAAGCCTGTCATCTGTAAACGATCTTTTTGCCCATCTGGAAAAAAGAAAAAATGTTATTTCCGCTTTGGCCATTTCCGGTGGAGAACCTTTAGTAAATCCCTACATTAAAGACATAATCCAAAGAGCAAAAGCTATGGGAATGGTTGTAAAGCTTGATACAAACGGCCTTTTACCAGACAGACTGAAAGCCATAATCGAAGACGAAACTTTGCGTCCAGATTTTCTGGCAATGGATATAAAAACAAGTCCTTTGCGCTATTTTGAAACTATGCTTCAGAAGCCTCTCCCATCTGAAAAAGAAATCATGGCAGAAGCTTTGAAAAAAACAGCAGAACTTGTGGCCACCTACCCTGCAGATTCCAGGGAATACAGGACTGTTCTGGTACCGGGACTTGTAACAAAGGAAGACATAAAACAAATGTCCGAAATCCTTCCAGAAGATGCATCCTGGCAATTTGCCCGATTCAGAAATGAAAACTGCCTGAATCCGGAATACAACAACATCCCACCATACCTGGACCGTGAACTCAACGAACTGGTAGATTACGCCAAAACATTAATTCCTGGTGCAAAACTTAGATAACAACTCTACAATAAAATACATTTACTCTTAATGAATTACTTCCAGTCACAATAATGGGAATTGCAGGCCGCTCGCTAGCGTCGCTGCACGTGAAGCGCGGATAGGAAACTATCAAGCCACGCTTCAAGTGCCCTGCATCCCCATTTTGTTCCTTCACGTAATTCATTAAATTTATAATAAACTTTTTGATTTTATAATAAATTTGAAAATTTATGTTTTGTCCTATTGACACAAATCATGTAAAAAGTTAATATAATAACACTTTCGGTGCCTTAGCTCAGTTGGTAGAGCACACGGCTCATATCCGTGATGTCGTAGGTTCAATCCCCACAGGCACTACTAACCGGAATCTTTCAGATTCCGGTTTTTTTTTATTTAAACAAAAAAACAGCGGCTTAATAATAAGCCGCTGTTATATGTATTATTGCCTTTTCTTCATTAAGCTATCACTAAGCAATCATTAATAAGAATCATTTTCCTGATATTCGCCTGTTTCTTCAATTTCGTACTTATTCAAAACCTTTGCAATCTTTTCATCAGAAAGACCTTCAATAAGCATGTTACACTGAGCTTTTGTAAAGAAATAGTTTAAGTAAGCAGAAAAAACAACATCATTAACATCCTCAATTCTTTCATGAGTATTTCCAGGAACAGACTGATTCATAGTAAGTGTAAAATAAGGAGATTTATCAACAAATTTATATCCAACGAAAACAGGAACATCTTTTGCAAAATAAGGATTATTTCCCTTAACAGCTCCCCATCTTAAGAATACTTTAATTTTTCCATAAGCTTTATAACTTTTACTATCATCACGCTTAAGCTTTTTATTTTCAAAATCCTTAAAATACTTCTGCATGCAGTTTTCAAGCATTTTACGATTAGCATCATCCATGGTCAGATAATAGTAAGAAGCCATGTAATTACTTCCAAAACCTGCAGTATCAGTTCCTGGATAAACTACATATGTACATGCATTCTGTTTGATTCCACCAAAAGTTTTGGATGTAAATAAAGATCCATCTTCAATTTCCATATATTTAGATCCAAAAATATTCTGAAGAAAATTTCCTGAACCTTTAGCTTTAGCATTCTTTTTTGATTCAGCTCTAGTACCGTTATCAATCTGATATACTTCATCTACATCTGTGACTTCATCGTCATCCAATAATACTGAATCTTCATAAGAGTCTGTACCGACTTCAGATGAAGAATCCACTTTATTTGATGCACAGCCTGTAACAAAAATAAGTGCTGCAGCAAGGGCAAGTGCTTTTTTAACACATTTCATTTCTATACCTCAATATTTTAGTTTCAAAAATATAAACATATTTTACCGATTTAGTTACACAAAAAAAAGTGTTGTGAAAAGAATTAATCTATTTTATAATTGAGATATTAGATATTATCGAGGCTTATTTATGAAAAAGATATTAATTGCACTTTTAATTTTGACTGCCGTTTGCTTCGGAGCATTTGCTGCTGATTCAGATACTTCTAAAACTACACATTCCGATGGTTCAACCAGTGAATGGTCTACATTCTCTTACGAAAGTATCCCTATCCTTAAAATCATGGAAAGCAAAGAAGGCTATGTAGTTATTTACCAGAAATACAAGTATGGTGTTGGCAGCACAGTTATTCCTAAATCATGGGCAAGAGGAAATCCAGACAACCCAAGAAAACTTAAATTCAGAAAACTGGACGCTGGTATTGTAAAACCTTATATGACAGTAGTTAAAAAAGAAGGAAACTTCCACAGAGTTATCCTTACTATCCCAATGAACAAAAGTGATGCTATTTGGGGAAGTGTTCGTCAGATTTCTGAAGGACTCGATAAAGAAAACCTGGACGATATCGTTTTATAATCCGCTTTTCTAAACTACAAAAAACAATTAAACTACAAGGACTGTTTTCAAGAAACAGTCCTATTTTTTTCTATAAAAACATATTAATTTATTCATTCAATTTTATTTACAGGATAACACTATGTCAGAATTCACAACAAAAGACGCAGACAATTTCAAAGCTTTTATTGAACGCCATGATTTCTTTTTTATTTGCGGACACAAAGAACCAGACGGAGATTGTATTGCTTCATGTCTTGGAATAGCGGCAATTCTTGACAGCCTTAAAAAACCTTACCAGCTCCTTTCTGCCGGACCATTCAAACGAAACGAAATCAAAGAATACGAAGAGAAGTTTTCTGCAACTATGGTATTCCAGACTCAGGCTGAAAGAGACAGAACAGGACTTATTATTACAGACTGTTCTGAAATCCAGAGATTAGGTGACATTGACGGAGACTTAAAAGGTCTGGATATCTTTATTATCGATCATCACAAAACTTCTGACACTCCAGAAAATTCTGAAAGCTTTATAGATTCCCACTCACCTGCTTGTGCCATTCTTGTTCAACAGTTTTATGAAACAATTGTTGGACCTCTTCCAAAAGAACTGGCCGAAACAACTTTCTTTGGATTCTGTACCGATACAGGCTATTTCCGTTTTATCGACAATACTCAAAGTTCAGCCTTAAAAGCGGCTACAAGACTAGTTGAATACGGTGCTAATCCAAAGGATACATACAAAAAAATGAATTCCGGAAGACCTTATTCAACAAGAAAACTTCTTGGTATTTTACTTTCCCGTGCTGAAAGATATTTGGACGGCAAATTAGTGATTACTTATGAAACTATGAGTGACACAAAACAGTACGGCCAGGAAGGACGCGATTCCGATGCTCTTTACCAGCTTCTTCTCTCAACGGAAGGCGTTGAAGCAGTTGTTTTCCTGCGCCAGGAAACTGAAAACAACTGTACAGGCGGTTTCCGAAGCCAGGACAAAATTGATGTTAGCCAGGTAGCCGCAAAATTCGGTGGCGGTGGCCACAAAAACGCTTCTGGAATGAGCTGCGAAGGAAAACTTGAAACTCTGATTCCGCAAGTTGTTAAAGAATTTGCCCGTTCAATGTAATTTTTTTAGGGGATTTTACTTAAATATTTAGTCACACTAAATAAATTTATTATAATTAAAGTTACCTCTTCCGTTGATTTTATTGACACAGTTTGTGTTAAATAACAAAAAGTTAACAGTGAGGTATCACATGAAAAAAACAATTATCATCGATGAGCTTTACACAAAGGTCCAGCAGAAAGAAATTACAGTTATTTCTGCTGTTGCTAAAATCGCAGTATTTATCCAGACAGACTACAGACTTTTCTCTTTAGGGAAATATGACGAAGACATAAGAGCTTCTGTAGTCCTTGAATTTATAAGAACCGGATATAAGACTTTTGATCGTTATGATGAATCTTATGGTACATTTCACAATTATGTTATTTCATATGTAAAAGGAATATGTCAGACCACTGTAAAAAAAGCCGCTTTGAAACTTAAAAGAGAAAAAGTTGAGTTTTCCCAGTCAGTCGATAATTATCAGGAAGAAGAAGACAAACATAATTTTATTTTGAAACTGGAACGAGACTGTCTGGCTCCATATGCATTGAATAATCCAAAAAGAATTTCAGCAGAACCGCCATTAAGTCTTCTGGAATTCATGCATAAAAAAACTCATAATTCGGATGCTAAATGCACAATTGTCGTAGCGTTAAAAGCCTGTACAGATTTAGGCGATTCAGAGATTCTTAAAATCTGCCACGAAAACAATATAAGTGAAAAGGATTTTTATGAAACGGTCCAGGAATTAAAAGAATCTTTGGACTTAAAATATGAACGCCGGGAAAAATATATTCTTTCGAGAAATGCCGCCTACTCAAATCACAGACTTTACGATCCTGATATTGCCTTCCCTTCTGAAAAAACCGCTTCAATTCAAAAATTAAATAATCAGCGGTATGAAAACAGTACTGTATTGTGGAAGAGAAAAAATCACGAACTTAGGCGTGGCCGTTTCCATTACTCTCCAACAAATAAAACCATTGCTAAAAAACTGGGAATCTGTGAACGTCAGGTTCATTATTACCTTTCAAGAATAAAAGAGCAATTTCCTGATTACATTGAAATAAACGATGAGGAAGAAGATTAATCTTCTAAAACAAAGAAGTTTCGTAAGTCTATTAACAGTTTGAAGAGAACTTGAAAATCTCCCGTCGTAGGTTGTTTGCTTCTACAAACTTACTTCCGGTCATAAAACAAGTTCTCTAAAAACCGTTTTCTACCTAACTTATTTGAAATGATTATATGAATTTGATATGCTTTTAATACTATGAAAATCTATCTTGCAACCGGAAATAAAAATAAGAAAAAGGAAATGGCGGAACTTCTTCCAGACCATGAAATTGTAATTCCCGCTGATGAAGGAATCAGCTTTGATCCCGATGAAACAGGTACCACTTTCTATGAGAATTCAATCATAAAAGCAAAAGCATTATACGACATTGTCCATGCACCTGTAATTGCAGATGATTCAGGAATCTGTGTAGATGCAATTGGCGGACGTCCTGGAATTTATTCTTCACGCTATGCAGGACCTGATTTTCCACAGGGAAAACCAGATGGAAGCAAAATCAGTCAGGAAGAACAGAATATTTTCCTTATTTCAGAATTAAACAAAGCCCTGGAAACTCCAAAGCCAGAATATGAAAATTTCTTTCACGGACCTCGTTCCTGCCATTACACATGCGCATTTGTTCTTTACATGGGTGATGACAGACTTTACGTAGTTCAGGAAACTTTTGAAGGAACCTTAATTGAAGACATTTCAAAACAGGCTGGAAACGGTGGTTTTGGATATGATCCAATTGTATTCCTTCCTGAATACAATAAAACGGTAGCTCAGATTACTGCGGATGAGAAAAATGCCATTTCTCATCGAGGAAAAGCAGTTTCCGCTATAAAAGGCATTATCGACAAACTTTAAAAAAAATCAAAAAAAATTAAAAAACCATTAAAGATTCCTTCTGAATATGCCGATAAAAAATTCAGAAGTGTAATGACTATGTAAACTTCGTAGAAGTTGCTGTCAGCACTTTAGCAAAGATGTGTAGATGTAGCCTTGTAAACATTTACACATTTTTGCATGTAGGGAAAAAGGATTTTCCCATCGCATTTATTCCAAGGAGGAATACTATGGTTATCAACCACAACATGTCGGCAATGTTTGCCAATCGTCAGCTGGGAGTTACTGGACTCGATTTGAACAGTAACATGGCTAAACTGTCTTCAGGTCAGAAAATTAATATCGCCGGAGACGATGCTTCAGGACTGGCAGTATCTGAAAAGATGCGTGCACAGATCAGAGGTTTGAACCAGGCTTCACAGAATGCTTCAAATGGTATCAGCTTCATTCAGACAACAGAAGGTTATCTGCAGGAAACAACTGATATTCTTCAGCGCATCCGTGAACTTGCAGTTCAGTCTTCAAACGGTATCTATTCTTCAGAAGACCGTATGCAGATCCAGGTTGAAGTTTCTTCACTTGTTTCTGAAGTAGACCGTATTGCTTCTTCAGCTCAGTTTAATGGTATGAACATGCTTACAGGACGTTTTGCACAGCCAACAGGCGAAAACACTGTAACAGCTTCAATGTGGTTCCACATTGGTGCAAACATGGACCAGAGAACACAGGTATTCATCGGAACTATGTCAGCAACAGCCCTCGGACTGCTCGATGGTTCAGAAGAAAAATTGTCTCTGGCTACACCGGAAGATGCCAACCGTGCAATCGGCGTTCTTGATGAAGGACTTAAAAAGATCAACAAACAGAGAGCTGATCTTGGTGCTTACCAGAACCGCCTTGAATTCACAGTAAAAGGATTGAACATTGCAGCAGAAAACCTGCAGGCTTCTGAATCACGCATCCGTGATACAGACATGGCTACAATGATGGTAGACTTCACAAAGAACTCTATCCTTCAGCAGGCTGGAACAGCAATGCTGGCACAGGCTAACAGTCAGAGCCAGAATGTACTTTCTCTTTTGAGATAATACATTAAGAGTACATACTAAAATGCATTAGTATTTCGCGAAGCGAAATACCAATGCTGGCACAGGCTAATAGTCAGAGCCAGAATGTACTTTCACTGCTTAGATAGTATATTTTCATTCTTGTATTAGATGAATTAGTGTATTATAATATCATTAGCGTGGAGATAATTGATATATTTCCATGCTTTTGATATTGCACGGTGTTTTTCTACCCTATTTAGTTCGTATAATCAAACACCAGCAATCAAAAAACAAAAATAAATGATACGCTTTCAGATGTATCTTGTTCTTTGATATAAGTGCCATCCTGTTACGTGCAGGAGACGGCAGGAAGAAATTGTTTTAAACTATTTTAGTATATTTATATATAAGACGATTTCTTCCTGCCGGTAAGGTCTGAAACTGTTTTGGGGGCGCAAAACCAAAGCAGCCTGTTCCCGCAGGAGCCGGAAACAAGAAGTTTCCAGTGCTTTAAAGTAAACATGGAGGGCACAACTATGATTATTAATCACAATATGAGTTCACTCTA
>JAKSTM010000026.1 GCA_024402565.1 Treponema sp.
ATATTGTTGATGCGCTTTACAGCGTCGAATACGCGGAGGTAAGAATCGTGTGGTTCAATCTGTGGTGTGATTGGGTTGAAGCGAACTTTAAGAGGCTTTGTGTGCATGTAAGCATTGTCCATTGGAGTGATGCTGTCGTTGAAGCTGTTGATAAGTTCGTGGCTGAAATTGATCCAGTCGAAATCAGGGAATACAAAGTTGTGAGCGTTGAATCCGCCAGTTGCTCCGTTGAGCTTAAGCAGAATATCGATGTTGCCAAGCTGAACCAGTTCTTCTTTCATGCGGTTTACAAATACCAGAATTTCTTTTCCGAAAGTTACAGGAGTTGCAGGCTGTCCGTGTGTGCGTGCAAGCATTGAAAGATCTTTGTTATCGTAAGCAAGTTTATAAAGTGTATCGTAAATTTTCAGGATTTCAGGAAGCACCACTTCGTTTACAGCATCGCGGATCATAAGACCGTAGCTGATGTTGTTGATGTCTTCTGAAGTAAGGGCAAAGTGAACGTATTCAAGAATTTCGTCCATGCCCATTTCCTTGATTTTTGTCTTGATAAAATATTCGATGGCTTTTACGTCGTGGTTTGTAGCAGGTGTGCCATTGTATCCTTTTGTTTCGAATGCCTTTACGATTTCTGCATCCTCAACAGTAATATCGATAATTGAGCGGAGCTTTGCTGTATCAACCGGCTTTGTAATGCGGCTTTTGAGCATTGGAGTTTCAAGCAGTTTGATAAGGTAGTTGATTTCTGTGTAAATGCGGTATTTCATCAGAGCCATTTCACTGAAATAACCCTGCAGACACTTTGTTTTTCCTTCGTAACGTCCGTCAACCGGCGAAACACTTGTTAAAGACATATTGGCCTCTCAAAAATGATTTTTATGGAAGAGATTATACCAAAATAGCAGATTAAACAAAAGAAGGGGAACAAACACAAAAATTATTTATCCGATTTTCTAGGTGTTTTTCTAAAACCCACACCTCAACTCCTTTAATATCTTTGCCGATTGTGGGGGGCCCCTCACTTTTTGCGCGCTTTTTTACATATTTAGGGAAGGAATTTATATTTTTTTAGTATATTTATTATTCCCCCAAAAAAAATCAGGGGGAAAAGGAGCCGTTATGACAATTAATGAAATCTACTCTAACAAAGTAGCATCGGATGTAGCCGCTAACAAATCGGTTACAGATATTATCGCCTCCACAAAACGCCTTATTCAAATGATGTTTTGTTCTATAAACAACAAAAATCAGATTTCAGAAAAGGCAATGTCCAAAGCCTGCACTCAGCTTGACAACTGGTCAAAACTTCCCGCTGAAGTTGCACTTTCAGAAATCAAAATGAAGATAAAAACTTCTACAAATTCTCTTGCCAAAAACAAGGCAAAAGCCAAAGAACGCAATAAAGAAGAAGCTCGCAGACAAGATTACGATTACACACTTTCTGCAGTTAGTTACTAACAATCTTCTGGCTGTTGAATCAAATTCAACAGCTCAACTACTTTAATATTATTGCCTGTCAGGTAATTAAAAATAACTTTGGAGGAAACTACTATGACACAGTTTACAGATTACAGCTCATTCACATCAAACCAGGACGCTATCGCATTATCAAAAGGTCTTTCAAGAGACGAAGAAAAAGCCCTTATCATCGCTGCTCAGAAAGGTAACAAGTCTGCAGCTGACAAACTTGTAAAATCTCTCCTTTTCTATGTTATCTCTATCGCTAACCGTTTCTATGCCAAAAGTCTCGACAAAGAAGACCTTATCATTTCTGGTTGCATCGGTCTTTCAAAAGCCATCCAGAAATTCAACACAGACAGTGGTCTCAAACTTATCACTTATGCCCGCAACTGGATTGAAAAAGAAATCCGTGACGAAATCTACAACTGTGACTCTATGATTTATATCCCTCAGAACGTTCAGGCTGAAAAACGCCACTACAACGAATTCCTCAACGGACTTCCTGAAACAATGTCCGACCTGGAAAAAGAACAGTATGCACTCGCTTACTCAGGCCTTTCTGCAAAACGCATCAACAACCTTAAAGAAGCTGCTTCTTGTAACGAAAGCCTGGATTCTTACCTCAGCTCAGACGAAGATTCAGAAACACGTCTCAGCACAATCAAAGACAGTGCCAGCCCTTCTGCCGAAGAAGAATACCTTAAATCTGAACTTGGCTCACGTCTCGATACATTCCTTAACAGACTTACACCACGTGAAGCTACAGTAATTAAAGCCCGCGCTGGTTTTGGCTACGAAGCACCTCTTTCCCTTGGCGAAATCGGGGATTTGCTTGGCATTTCTAAAAGTGCTGTTCGTGACATTGAAAAACGTGTTCAGGTAAAAGCTCGTCGTCCTGAAAATGCTGTACTTTTCGAAGGTTATCAGGCTGCTTAATCTTTGGGGCGAAAGCCCCTTTTCCATTTACTACAGATTTTGAATTATCACTTTTAACATATCCTGTACTACCTGAGCCTGCTGATCTTTAGGTAAAGTCGATAAAAATAATTGAAGTTGTCTGTTATTCTGCATTTCGGTCTTAATCTTTTCTATTGCTTTTTGCTTTGCTTCAAGGTCTACAGCTACAACAGTTTTTTCCTGATCTGATTCTTCATATATTTTGCAATCTTTTAGCTTATTAACATCCATATCTGGAAGTGCATTAGAATCAGGAGAAAGCATCTTCATTAAATCTGTATCATCAATATAACCAAATCCACATAATCCCAATTCGGTCATTGCTGTCGCAAATACTGGTTTCATATCATCCTCCAAATGTTCTTGAGATATTTCTTCATTCCAGAGAAATATACTAAAACAATTTAAGGATGAACCGGTTCAAACCCAGCATTTTAATCAAACTAATACATTAATTTAAAATAAAAAAAGGTGTCTAAAACTAGACACCTTTGAGCGGCTCCTGCTGGGTTTGAACCAGCGACACATGGATTAACAGTCCATTGCTCTACCGACTGAGCTAAGGAACCGAACGTGGATATATATTACAAAATCCACGAAATAATGTCAACATAGTTGAACAAAATTTTTAATTTATTTTAAAGAATTTCCAGTCACCCGGAATCATTCTCAGATGAAAAATACTCTCTTTTTCTTCTTTATGCATGTAAGGCGGATACTTATCGACAACACTCACAGGCTTCATTTCTTTTGGCATCCATGGATTTGGACGATCTGAATCGGAAATAGGTGTAAGTGATACTTCACCTTTTATTCGAACATCAAAATCAACTGGAGCACAGCCGTCATTTGTGTAACAGTACAAGCCGAAAGTTCCGTTATCATAAGTAAAAAGTGAAACACCATTTGTACCGTCAATTAAAATATCATCCTGGAATTCACCGCGAATCTGAGTCAGAACTTCCTGTGGCAGGTCTTTAATGCGACTAGGCATATCAGGAAGATTAATCACTTCAAAACAGCCTGTTCCATAAGTATCGTACAAGACAATACCTTCGTGGTATTCACCGTGACCGGCATTCAGTTTTGTCCAGGTTGCATTGTTTCTGTGTTCAAGCAGAGGGAAACTGATCGGGTATGCCGATTTCACATAGTTTCTGCCGTAGAGCCCCGAAACAGTCACCTGAAATTCATCAGCTTCAAGGCGGCGTCCCGAATAAGTAATAGAAGTATACTTGCTGATCTCAGGATATTTTGTCAGAGCGCCTTTCATAAATCCGCCTGTGACAATCACCTTCTGACCGCGGTTAAGCAGAACTTCGATTTTTGAAACTATATCCTTGTCGTAAAGAGCACTTTCCAAAAGGAACAGAGGTTTATCTTTAGGGAACTTTTCCACATCAAGTTCAGGGAAAGGTTCAAAAGGAATTCCCATCATACCAAGGAAATCTTCCAGATGGTCTTCGCCCTGAGCATTGAAAGGAACATAAACCGGAACGCCTTCAGGATTTCCACACTGACTCATAATGCGGTCAATTCTTTCCATCTGATATCCCATAGGAGTCAGGCGCTTGTTGTCTGCAAGAGCCGGCCAGCAGAACATCATTATTTCTTTTGCCTTACTGAAAGCCGTCAGATAAGCCTGTTCCAGATAGGTGTCGATTCGGTCACATTCAAACGGATCAAACCAGCCGCCGCCGTTCTTTCCAGGCAACGCATTTTCCATGTAACGGACAAGAGAATAACTCAAGTATCGTGGCAGATGCTGGTCCTGCTGCTGGCCGTGACGGGTTTCTGTTCCGGTATAAATCGCATCAAACATGAAACGCTGTTCTTTAGGATTGTAACCAGTTTCGTGATAGCTTTCGCGCCAGTTCGGATATTTGATGATTACCTTGCACTTTGGATTCACAGCCTTTGCAGGTTTTAAAATAAGGTTTTCAGAAACTTCCTTCATTTTTGCAAGGCGGAATTCGCTCCAGCTTCTGTCTCCTTTTTCTTTCTGACAGTCTTCACACATACACTGAGTAAAATAGAAGTCATCTATAATAAACTCATCAAAAACAGAAGCTGTATATTCAGAAATCTCTTTAAGGCGATTTCGCATTGGTTCGTTGCAATAACAGAAAGTGTTGAAAAGTCTCTGGCGTTTCTTATCACTTTCATTCAAATCGGGAGTAACAGTCGTAATGCCACCTGAAACTTCAATGCCGTTTTCTTCGAGAACCCGTTTAATCATCAAAAGCTGCTCTTTACGGCAGAAAACATCGCGGAAAGTCTCCAGATAAACTTTATCCAGAGGGGCATATTTTTTGAAAAACTCCAGATCAGAACGAAGCTGTTCTTCAGTTACTTTGTCGGCCCAGCCGGCAACCAGATAAGTAACACTTTTAAAATTCTTATATGTTTTGTTGTATTCCATAAAATAATTCTAACAGTTAATCCCTAGAAAACTATAAATATTTTAGTGGTTTTTACTTCAATTTTTGTTTAACTTGTATTTTTCATTTCCTTCATTATAATAGATATAAATTGACGTTTTGGAGTAAATATGGCAAAAACAGTCAGCATTAATGCACGCATCGACCCTGAACTCAAAGAACAGGCCGAAATCATCCTTGAAAAACTCGGACTTACATCTTCTGGTGTAATTTCTATGCTTTACAAACAGATTGTCTTGAACAGAGGTCTTCCATTTGATTTGAAACTTCCTGAATTAGACACACATGTTCTTTCAGAAGAGCAGTTTAAAAGCGAAATAGAAAAAGGTCTTGCAGATCTTGGAAATGGTACAACTGTTCCAACAGTAAAGGTTTTCACCACTGTTAAATAATTAATTACCAGAAACTAAAACAGCAGAACACAAACCTTATGATTCAGTATTCAGTAGAATTTACAGAAAGCGCAAGAGAAGACTTCTTTAATCTGTATTGTTACGAAACAACACATCCTAAAAGCCTTTCCACCGAAAAGCTTAAAGTTGCTGTAACAAGCCTCGAACTCATGCCTGAACGTTTTCCTTTTTTTGAAGAAAAACCGATGGTAGACAAACAGATTCGTATAATGAAAGAAGGCGACGTCTGCATTTTCTATTTCATAAACAAAGAAACAAAGATTGTCTCAATTATTCGCATGCTGTACGTACAGAATGTAATTGTTGAACAGCAACTTGTAACTTCATAAATAATGAAAAAATCAGTATTAATTTTTATCTCTTTTTTTTGCTTCCTGACTAGAAATATATTCAGCCAGGAAGTTCTTTCTTATTCCGGAAACGACAACTACACACTTGTAGAACGTACGAATCTACGCCGATATGACAACGGGAAATACACAGGACTATTAAGCCGTGAAGTCCGATCCTTCTTAACCATGAAAAAAACATCTGGCGGAAACATCCGTTATACTGGTGATTTCTTTATTGAGCAGGATACGGTAAAAAACAGCAAGGTAATGTTTAACGGAATCCACGATGCCATTCCTTCTAGTTTTTTCATAGACAGAAGCGGTGCCGTCACAATGGAAGATGACAACGGCTACCCTTCATTCAGAAGTTTTCCATCTTTTCCAAACACGACACTCACTGTAGGAGACAGTTGGAAAGGAACAAGCTCACGCGCAATTGACCCATTAAACAATGGCATAATCACAAAAATTCCCATGACAGTTCAGTACACTTATGAGGGAAAGGAATTCTATCATGACGAAGAAGTTTACAAACTGAATGCTCAGTGGGCTACCCGTTATGGAATTTCCTACTGGGATTTTGGTGGCGACAAGGAATTAAAATCGGCACAAGGTTCTCATAAAGCAACTATTTTTGTCAGCTGTGAAACTGGAGCCATGGTCTTCATGACTGATACTGTTGATGAAACTTTCATTTACACAAATGGAGCACAAATAACATACAAAGGAAATATTCTCCAGTTTACAGAATATCCTCCTGCAGTTTCTCATGATGAATTAATACCTGCTCTAAAACGTATAGGTGTAGTTGCACTTGGTGACAAGGCTTCCCAAACTGAAAAAATTGCTAAATCTGATACAAACGCTCAGACTTCAAAAGAGATTCGTTCTTCACAAAACGTTCTGGACTCAAAAAATGTGCTTTCCTCTAAAAATACGCAGGACTCACAAAGATTGCAAGCTACTAAAAATGCTCAGAACTCTCAAAAAGTACAATCTTCTAAAAATGCGCAGGACGACAAAAATACTCTGAAGGATTCTGTTTCCGAAGTGATTGTTGCTGAACTGAAACCTGAAGACCTCGGTGAAAAGAAAATCACCATGGAAGAAACAGATTCAGGAATCAAACTTTCCATCCATGATTTAAAATTCAAGGCCGACTCTGCAGAACTTTTGCCTGGTGAGGAATCACGTTTGGAAGAAATTGCCACTGTTTTAAAAATCGCCGGTAACTGCAAACTCCTTATTGAAGGTTACACCGCGGACACTGGTTATCCTGCAGGAGAACTTAAAGTTTCCCGCGATCGTGCCTACGCAATTGCGGAAGCTCTTACAAAACGAGGAATTGATCCTGGACGTTTCATTTGCAAAGGAAACGGAGCTTCAAACCCAGTTGCAAGCAACGCAACTCCTGAAGGAAAAGCTTTAAACCGCCGAGTTGAAATTACAATTCTGGAAAGAAATAAATGAAAATAACTATTATCCAACCACCACTTGTTCAACTTAATACTCCTTATCCTTCAGGCGCATATCTGAAATCATTTTTTAACATGCTCCGAGAAGGCAAAGTTGAAGGAGTTTCTCAAAACCTCATAGAGAATGTACGATGGCTGGATTTATCAACTGCCCTCTTTCATAAAATATTCTGCCGACAGGGACTTACAAAACTTTTTTCTCTATCAGAAAAAAAAGCACTTTCCATGGCAGCGACATCTGACGAAGTAACTGCATATGAATTAACCCGTTATGTTTCAACTCAAAACTTATGGATTAACTGGATAGACCGCATTGTAGAAATTTTATGTGGAGGAAACAGTGCCCGTGAATTTTGTCACGAATTCGTTCGTTCCCCTCATTCTCCAAAAGGTCACCGAATGGAAAACTTCTTTGGAGAACTTGCAGAACAAGGCCGAGACATTACAACTGATGATGCAAAAATTTTAGCAAGTCTTGCACTTGCAGATCTCGCCGATTATATTACTGCAGTCTTTGACCACGACTTTCGCCTGATAAGTTACGCGGAACATTTAGGAACCAGTACAGCAAGCTTTAACGATGTGATATCAGGTTTAAAATCTCCCGTTTTAAATGAGTTCTATAAAGACGTTTTAAATGACGTGCTTTCTCCAGAACCAGACTCCATACCGCTTTTTCTTATTTCTGTTCCTTTCCCTGGCTGTTTCGAAGCGGCGGTTTTTACTGCACAAGAAATCAGAAAAATATACGGCGACAAAGCCATTATTGTTACAGGTGGCGGTTACATTAACACAGAACTCCGTAATGTTACAGAAACAAAACTCTTTTCATATTTTGACTTAATAAGTTATGACATGGGATACGGCAGTTACATACATCTCCTTGAAAATCTTGGCGACTTTGACTTTTCTAAAAAATTGGAAAACCACCTGAAAGGAATTCCACTTTATAAAATGAAGTACCTTTATAATGGACAAATAATTGGAACTGCTGATTCTAAATCTGAATTCAAAAAATATTCAGATGCGGAAAAAAATATTTGTCATTCATTAATTCCTGATTTTTCTGAAATTGATTTTTCAAAATATCCGAGACTCGCAGATGACACAAACCCAATGCATTCCATATGGAATGACGGTGCCTGGTTAAAAGCATATATGGCACATGGCTGCTACTGGCACCGCTGTGCTTTCTGTGATACCCAATTGGAATATGTAAACCGTTTCTGCAAAGTAAATGCCGAACACTTATGTAACGGATTAACAGAACAGGCGCAAAAAACCAAAGTTTGGGGAATCCATTTTGTAGACGAAGCATGCCCACCCGCAAGCATGATTGATTTTGGTATCCAAAATTGTCAGAACGAAAATACAAATGGAAAAAAACTTACCTGGTGGGGAAACATCAGATTCGAAAAAACTTTCACTCGTGACATGGCAGATTTTCTCTCATATTCTGGACTTACTGCTGTTAGTGGCGGAATTGAAATTGCAACTGGAGATGGACTTTCCGCTGTGAATAAAGGGACTACAATCGAAAATATTGTTTCCGCCACCTGTGCTTTTAAAGAAGCAGGTATTCTTGTTCACTCGTATATGATCTTCGGCTTTTACCAGCAAAGTGAACAAGACTTAATTAACAGCATGGAAACATTACGACAACTTTTCAAAGCTGGTTTATTGGACTCCGCATTCTGGCATAAATTTACTCTGACTCTGCATTCTACAGTTTATAAAGAATGGCAGGAAGGAAAACATCCTGAATTAAAAATTATTACAGGAAATGATGAAAACAAAAAAAGATTTGCCGAAAATGACCTGCATTTTGCCGGCGAAAATAAATCTGAAAAATATTCAGAAGGACTTAATACAGCCTTAGATGCATGGATGCACGGACAAAATCTTGATACAAATGTTCAACGCTGGTTCAATTTCAATATGCCTCGTCCTACTCTTCCCAAAGATTATATCGACAAGTTAATTGAAAAATACGAAGCACGCAGAGATTCTGCCTACAGGGAACCTGTAACAGAAAATGATCGTCTGTTCTGGCTTGGAGGAAAGCCCATTGTTCAAGGTGAAAATCTTACATGGTTTTTTATGGGACAAGAAATGAACGGGCACTTTGCAAGAGCTAAAGAAGTGGGGGAAATTCTGACAACTCTCCAACCGGGAACTGGAAAAGAATTAATAAAACTCTGTTCAGGAAAAGAACTTGGAAGACTACGTCGCGGTGGTCTTTGTAAACTTATTTAATGTGTTTATAATTATTTACTTCATCCCAGTTTACGACAAAGCCCGCGCCGTGAGAACAAAATACACTTGAAGCCGGATTTGCCAGATCAGCATCAGGATTATACTGTCTCTCTTCGAGGACTTCAGACTGATTATGACAAACATCAAAACCAGAAACAGTGAGAGATAAATTTCCTTGTCCCTTTGAATAAGCCCGTAAATCATTCACATAATTTTTCATAGTCGAAACAGGTACTTTTCCTCGCAAAACAGAAAAACCTTCCGAAGATTCATCCAAAGAACAGGTTCCATGCATCTTGTCTAAGTCGGTCATAAATCGTCCTACACAATTTTCAGGAACCACTGCCTCGTAAGAATAAATAGGCTCCAGAAGAATTGACTTCGAATACATAAGTCCGTGACGAATTGCTCTGTAAGTTGATTGCCTAAAGTCACCACCTTCTGTATGTTTCAAATGGGCACGACCAGCAATCACTTCAATTTCCATATCAGTTATAGGACTTCCTGTTAAAACTCCAACATGTTTTTTTTCAGCCAGATGAGTTAATATAAGTCTTTGCCAGTTTGTTTCCAGATCATCCACACTTATATTTGAAACAAACCGCATTCCACTTCCCCGTGGAAGCGGTGACATTTTTAAATGCACTTCGGCGTAATGACGCAACGGCTCATAATGCCCCACTCCAATTACTGGTTCCAAAATAGTTTCTTTATAAGCAATACGACCTTCACCGAATTCAACATCAATTTTATAACGATCCAACAAAAGTTCTTTTATTACTTCCGTCTGAACCTGTCCCATAAGCATTACATAAATCTCACCAGACTGTTCAGAATATTCCACTTTTATCTCTGGAAGCTCTTCTTCCAGTTCCCGCAAAATGTGAAGCATTCTTGTAACATCAAGACCTTCGGGAATACCTACAGAATAAATAAGCGCAGGTTCCAGTTTGAAATTATTTACACCCTTTGCATTTCCATAAGCTTTACCGACATATGAGTTTCTAGGACCTGTTACAGTACATATTTCACCAGCTGGGACTTCTTTTACCTGTTCATACTTTTCCCCGTTATAAGACCTGACTTCATTTATTTTCTCTTCATCCAAGTAGTCTTTTACTTTTAAAACTCCGCCCGTTACTTTCAAATGAGTAAGTCTGTTGTTTTGCTTATCTTTAGAAACTTTATAAACAATACAACCAAAATCGTCTGAATACTCAGGCAGCGAAAAAAAATTATTCAGGACTTCCAGAAGCTCATCTATTCCTTCCAGCTTCAAAGCAGAACCAAAAAGACACGGAAAAATTTTTCTAGAAGAAATCAGTCTTGTCACATCGGCTTTTTCAGGATTTCTACCATTTAGATATTTTTCCATTAAGTCATCGTCAAATCCAGATACTTGTTCACAAAACTCAGCTGAAAAAAGATTTGTTTTTGAAAAATCTGTAACGCTTTCACTTAATCCTTTTTGCAGTTTTAAAAGAAGTTGATTTTTATTAGTATCTGGCATATCCATTTTGTTAACAAAAATCACTGTAGGAATTTTATATTGATTTAAAAGATTCCATAAAGTTTTTGTATGACTTTGAATTCCGTCTGACGCATTAATTAGTAAAATAGCCGCATCTAATACAGATAGAGTTCTCTCCATTTCAGCACTAAAATCTACATGCCCCGGTGTGTCAATTAAGGTAATCTTTTCAGAGAGATTTGCCTGCTTGGAAAAGATAGTGATTCCCCTCTGACGCTCAATAAAATTATTATCTAGGAATGCATTCTTGGAATCGACTCTCCCTAAATTTCGAATCACACCGGTTTTGAAGAGAAGACTTTCTGAAAGGGTTGTTTTCCCGGCATCAACATGAGCCAGGATACCTGTAATCAACTTAGCCATTATTCAGATTTATATTCATATACATTTGATGCAGAAGAATCTATCTTTAAGTCTTTATAATACCAGTAGCCGTTATTACTGAAAATACCTCCAGATGCAGAAACCGGTTTATATTTCCCAGGAACAACTCGTCTCGTTGACCCAAATTCTGAAGTCTCAAAACTCTTTTGCCAGTATTTTATAAAACTATCACCATTCAATTTACAAGATAAATCAAACATAAACCTTGGGTCGTTCTTTATTATTTCTAGTTCCACTTTATTTCCATAAATATCAATATAACTCTTTTCTGATTCATCAATTTCAACACATTCATATTTTATTGTTGCAAAATTGCCATTGTTTATTCTGCCATCAAAAACATCCGAAGTTTTAATATGATAATGTTTTTCTCCTAAAAGCCATGAATAATATTGCATTTCTTTTTCATAAAAATGATCGCCATCATATTCCAAAAGGTTTTTATATCCTTCAGGATAAACATTCCACTCGACTCTATAATTTTCTGTATCAAGATCAGGTAATGCAACAATACAATATGGAGAATCATTTGTTGGGCTTACATATTGATAGGCACCTATCGCATAAGTAGAAACAACCCCTTTTTCTTCGTCATATTCTTCTACAGAATTCCCATTCAATCGGTATGTATATACTTTACCGGCACTAACGCAATAATCAACAATCTTTACATCGCCACCCGTCAAAGTTTCAAGATCAAAGTTATAAATCGCAGTGTCTTCATAAACATCTCTATCTGGGTCATATTCCATACGTTTAATATTCAGGAAACTAGTTCTATCGGCAATATGAATTGTAAATTCTATTCCTTCGGAAGTTTCTGTAAAAGATACGAATTTTGTATAATCTTCTTCATCACCTGTTTTCTTCTGAATTTCAAATGGCTTTATATTTTTTTCGTAATATTCCTGACGTTGTTTTCTTTCTTCTTCTTCCCAATCTGTATCACCATTCGAACCTCCAGGATATCCCGGATTATCTTCATCTTCTGGAAGTCTTTCTATAAAGATTTTTCCCATCTGAGAAACATCATCAAACTCACCATAATTTTCATAATACACCTTTTCTATTGTCCCCATAAAAGTAACTTTGTATGGTGTATTTGGCTTTGCAAAATGATTCCAAATTTCATCATCCCAGAACCAGTAAGTAAAAGCTCCTTTCACGTCAATTTCTTCTGTTTTATCGGTTACCGACAGTTTATTTTTTTCCTTGCGGTAAAATGACAAATTTTCTATTTCAAACTCAAACTCTGCCGAGCCAGTAAAGTTTTCAGGAAGCCTTCCGTCAAAAAGATTTTTCTCAATCTTATAATTATATGTTTCTGTATCATAATTAGCTTTTAATGGATTCGGAGTATATTTTAATTGTGGTTTAGTTTTTACTTCACAATGCTTTGAACCAATACCATCATAAGTTATATAGTAATTTCGCACACTTTCCGGATTTGCCAAGTAATCTATAAACTGATATTGTTTTCCACTTTCAAAAACACCTGTCATTTTTCCCACTAAAACAGTAGCTGCAGGAATCCCGTTATAAATCAAAATTTGAGAAGCCTTTTTTGGTAAAGTGAAAGAAATAATATTTCCTTCATCTAAAGCGCTGACACTTATATCAATTCGACGATCTATAGCATTTATCGTTTTCTGAATCTTCGCTGCACAATTTGTTTCAGTGTTATAAACAAATGAACGCTGATTATATAAATCAGTATAATATCTTTTAATCTCGGATTTTTCAGACTCAGTAAAAGTAGAAATATCCAGATTCTGATCAATATTCACCGAACAAGGTTTTAGTAAATCATTATAGTTGATTACAAACCCAAGATTTTTGAAATTATAATCCACACCAAATTGTGATTTTTCATCATGCGCAAGAATATCGCTAACACTTACTTCTGATGATGAAACTGGAATGCTTATTAAATTATCTCCAGTTGAACATTCATATGACACAAAAGAAGAAAAAGATTTTATTTCATTTTTATCATTAAAATATGAAAGCTCCGATTTCTTATCCAATCCATCAAAAGTGTATGCATCAATATCTCTTTCATATTTACTTTCCAGAAAACTACAAGCCTTAATATCAGAAGCTGCTTTAACTTTTATATTCTCATAATAATTTATAGTCTCATAATATTCTTTGAAAGATCCACCAAATTCTTTTTTTATAAAACGATTGGAAATCTCATCATTCTCATTTGCATTATTTCCATGGAACGGAACTTCATATTCATGATCCAAAGTCTTATCTTTCTGTTTTCCGCGTTCTGCTTTTAAATGGAAAATAAAATTATATGTTTTTCCAGGAGATACAAAATCAAAATCCAGATTGACCTCTCCATTCAGGTAATTTGTATGCCAGCTGGATTCAACAAGTGTTTTCTCGCCATTTTTTTCTTCATAGATTTTTTCACCAACTGGAGAGCCTTTAATCAGAAAACGATACTTATCCTGAACCGGTTTGACCTGAGCTACAAGTTTTTCCTTTTGGTCTTCAATTTCGTAAACATTAATTTCAGTAATAAGGTCTTCTTTTAGATTAAGAGCGAAATGAATTCCTGCACTATCTGAGGTATAAGTAATTCCATCCGGATAATCAGTTTTTTTGGTATACATCTGATCTGAATTCGACGAACCATTATTTGAATCATTTCTACTTCCACTTGCCCCGATGAAAAAAAACTGACAACCAGTAAACAAAACCGCAATAAATGCAAAACAAATTACTATATTATTCCTTATAAATTTCCTAATATTGTTTTTCATAATCAACCTCCCTATACCTTACTTTCCTCGTCCTAATCTTAAACTAACACCAACATAAGGTTTTACACACCAGTTGATTTCAGACCTAGTATAAGGATATCCACTAACGGGTAAATTTTGTCTTTCACTATCAAAATAAATATTATACTGAGCCCCAAACTCTAAACCCATTAATTTCATCGGAATCCAATAAGCAGCAATCTCTCCAAGGAATCCATAAAACTCATAATAAAATCTAACTTGTTTATTATTATCGCCATTTATCGGAGCAAAACGATCATAATAAGTTTTTGCGAAATTATAGGTAGTTTTTACACGAAAATGATCATTAATCGGAATCATTAAAATAAATCCTAAAGAAGGAGTGAATCCGCCCCAAGTATTATCAAAGTTAATACCTTGAAATCCTCCTGTCTCTACCGCATTTCCAATCTGAGAACGAGTATACATTGGCATGATTGAATTAAGCCCAATAGTTACTCCCAAAAATCTATTAAAACACCAGTTAATCTGGGCACCATATCCAAAAATTAAATCATCGTATTTTGCGTCGTCAACAATACTTGTAAATTGAGCAGAATTATAACCAGAAAAGCCTTTAACCCCGAACTCAAAAATACTCTTCGCATAAATCGAAACCGAAATACATAAAATTGTTAGAACCACTAAAACCTTTTTCATAATATCCTCATGAATTATTTTTTTTACAAGATTGTTTATCACAATCTCCACAACAAGAACAACCTGTACATTTTCCCTGCGATTTATCTCTTACTATTTTAATAATCGCAATTGTTACTGCCGTTACAATTACTAAAACAACAAATATTGTTGCCATAAACGCCCCCTGGATAGATTTCACCAGATATCTAATTATCTGATATAAAATCATATTTAATCAACTGATATATAGATTTTTCCTATAACCACAAATAAAAACATAGTATTTTACTAGGTAAAACGGTTCCAGTATATTAAAACCATAAAGCAAACCTACCTACACGGTAGGAAAAAAAACACCATCACAAGGCTTTCATCCTTGAACGAACCGATGGCAAGTGAGGTAAAATTATGGCAAATTACAAATTCGAAACTCTTCAGCTCCACGTTGGACAGGAATCTGCAGACCCGGCAACAGACAGCCGCGCAGTACCAATTTATCAGACAACAAGTTACGTTTTCCGTAACTCACAGCATGCAGCAGACCGCTTCGGCCTTGCAGATGCAGGAAACATTTACGGCCGTCTTACAAACTCAACTCAGGACGTTTTTGAAAAACGTATCGCAGCCCTTGAAGGCGGTGTTGCCGCTCTGGCAGTTGCTTCCGGTGCTGCTGCTATTACTTATGCAATTCAGGCTTTGGCTCAGGCAGGAGACCACATCGTAGCACAGAAAACAATCTACGGCGGTTCATATAACCTGCTGGCTCACACTCTTAAAGATTTCGGTGTTGAAACAACATTCGTTGACGCTCACAACCTTTCAGAAGTTGAAGCTGCAATCAAGTCAAACACAAAGGCTCTTTATCTTGAAACTCTGGGAAATCCAAACTCAGATATTCCTGACCTTGATGCACTTTCTGAAATCGCAAAAAAACACGGACTTCCGATTGTAGTAGACAACACTTTCGGAACTCCATATCTTTTCCGACCTTTTGAACACGGAGCAAACGTTGTTGTTCACTCTGCTACAAAGTTTATCGGTGGCCACGGATCTTCTCTTGGTGGCATCGTTGTAGACGGCGGAAACTTTGACTGGAAAGCTTCCGGAAAATATAAGAACATCGCTGAAGCAAACCCAAGCTATCACGGAATCAGCTTTGCAGACGCTGTAGGACCTGCAGCATTCGTTACATACATCCGCGCTATTCTTCTTCGCGACCAGGGTGCATGTATCTCTCCATTCAACGCATGGATTCTTCTTCAGGGAACAGAAACTTTGAGCCTGCGCCTTGACCGCCATGTTGAAAACACAAAGAAAGTTGTTGAGTTCCTGAAAAACCATCCAAAAGTAGAAAAGGTAAATCACCCTTCTTTGGCAGATCATCCGGATCACGCCCTTTATGAAAAATACTTCCCTAACGGCGGCGCTTCAATCTTCACTTTCAATATCAAAGGCGGAAAAGAAGAAGCCTGGAAGTTCATCGACAACCTTAAGATTTTCAGCCTGCTTGCAAACGTTGCAGATGTAAAATCACTGGTAATCCATCCGGCTTCTACAACTCACAGCCAGATGACTGACGAAGAACTGGCAAATGTTGGAATCGCACAAAACACAATCCGTCTGTCTATAGGAACTGAGCATATTGATGACATTATCGAAGATATTAGTCAGGCTTTAGCACAAATCTAATTCGACGAGTTTTTCTGTTTTTTCCAAAAGAAAAATGGGAGCCTCTTGCGACCAAAGAAAAACTCGCTAAGCAAACCGAAGGTTTGCGACGCATATTGACGACATTATTGCAGATTTGGAGAATGAATTTGCAGCAAAATAAAAATTAAAAAGGGCCCGGTCATCCTGGCAGATTCCTTTGTCATCCTGAACGAATGTGAAGGAACTTTTGACCGCCCCCTAAAGGAGAATAAAAAAATGGCAAAAATAGCAGAAAGCGCAACAGAACTTATTGGTGGAACACCAATTCTTAAATTAAATAATTACGCAAAGGATTCACAGGCAACAATCCTTGCAAAACTTGAACTTTTCAATCCTGCAGGTTCGGTAAAAGACCGTGTTGCTTACCGCATGATTATCGATGCAGAAGAAAAAGGAACTCTTAAACCTGGAGCCACAATCATTGAACCAACTTCAGGAAACACAGGAATCGGTCTTGCATTTGTAGCAGCAAGCCGCGGTTACAAAGCAATCCTTACTCTGCCGGACACAATGAGTGTTGAACGCAGAAACCTTCTTAAAGCTTACGGTGCAGAACTTGTTCTGACAGAAGGCGCAAAAGGAATGAAAGGTGCCATTGCAAAGGCAGAAGAACTTAAGAACGAAATCCCGGGAAGTATCATTCTTGGTCAGTTCACAAACCAGGCAAACCCTGCCGCTCACTTTGATACAACAGGTCCTGAAATCTGGGAACAGACAGACGGAAAAGTTGACATCTTTGTAGCCGGTGTTGGAACTGGTGGAACTGTAACAGGTGTTGGAAAATACCTGAAGTCAAAGAATCCAAACGTAAAGATTGTTGCTGTTGAACCTGCAACTTCACCTGTCCTTTCAAAAGGAACTGCAGGTGCACATAAAATCCAGGGAATCGGAGCAGGCTTCGTTCCTGAAACACTTGATACTTCTGTTTATGATGAAGTTCTTGCAATCGAAAACGAAGACGCCTTTACCGAAGGACGTGCCTTTGCTCACAGCGAAGGAGTTCTGGTAGGTATTTCAAGCGGTGCTGCCCTTAAAGGCGCCAAGATTCTTGCAGAACGTCCTGAAAACAAAGGAAAAGTAATTGTAGCCCTCTTACCTGACAACGGAGACCGCTACCTTAGTACAGCATTATTTTCAGACTAGTTTCTGAATTTATAATTTGCCAGAGGCACTTCAGTTTGAAGTGCCTCATTTTTTTTCAATTTTATCGCTCCATAAATATTCCATAAAATAGTTATAGAAAACAGAATACTCTTGGGTAATAATTTTATTAGGCGGAGTAAAACCAAACCCAAGAAGCGGACTTGTTTACGAAGGGATTGACCTTTGCCGCAAAGAAAAGATTGACTTTATTCTGGCAGTAGGAGGCGGAAGCGTAATAGACTCTGCAAAAGCAATTGCCGCTGGTACAGTTTATGACGGAGATTTCTGGGATTTCTACTCTGGAAAACCTGTTGAAAAAGCTCTCCCAATCGGAACAGTCCTTACAATTTCAGCTGCTGGTTCGGAAGGTTCTCCAGACTCGGTAATCACAAAAGAAGAAGGTATGCTTAAACGCGGCGCCAGTGGAGAAGCCTATAGACCAAAATTCTCTATTCTGAACCCGGCACTTACTCAAACTCTGCCTGCCTACCAGACAGCCTGTGGTATTACAGATATTATTGCACACCTTTACGAACGCTATCTTACTAACACAAAAAATGTAGAAACTACAGACCGCATGATTGAAGCCCTTATTCTTGCTATGGTAAGCCAGGGACCTAAAGCCGTTCAGAATCCAGATGACTACGAAGCTCGCGCAAATATTATGTGGGCTGGTATGATGGCTCACAACAATTCATGTGGTGTAGGACGTTCTCAGGACTGGACAAGCCACGGAATTGAACACGAACTTTCTGCCCAGTACGACTGTGCACATGGTGCAGGACTTGCAGTTACTATGCCTGCTGTTTTCACTTACAACATGAAACACGATGTTATGCGCTTTGCACAAATTGCAGTTCGTGTTTGGGGATGTCAAATGGATTTTGCAAATCCTGAAAACACAGCAAAGGCCGGAATCGAAGCCTTAAGAAACTTCCTTATTTCAATCGGTATGCCTAAAAACTTTAAAGAACTTGGTGCAAAAGAATCCGATATTGAAAAAATGGCTTACACTTGCTGTTATGGAGATGGTTCCGGATCGGGAAAAGTTTACGGTTTTACTGTACTTGAACAGAAAGACGTTGAAAACATTTATCGACTGATGTTCTAACAAAAGAACATTTAAGATTTATAAAATCTGGAACGTAAGAAAAACAATGACAGTAAATGTTATTCCTTACGTTCCATTTTATATATTTCCTTCACATATTTTTCAAAATCTGCCTTACATAATGGCTTAGAAAAATAGAAGCCTTGAATATAATCACAGCCTAAAGCCTTCATACGATTGTATTCTTCTTCAGTTTCAACCCCTTCCTGAATTGTTTTTACATTCATCATTTTTGCCAGCTGCATACTGAATTCCAGAACACTGGTTCCTTCTGATTCAAAATCATTTTTTATAAGGCTCATATCCAGTTTCAAAATATCAATATCAAAACTGTTGATAGCAGTTAATGAAGAATACCCTGTACCAAAGTCATCCAGCTCGATTACAAATCCATTAGAATGGAGCATACCTACTATTTTTTTCAACTGTTCAGGGTTGTCAGAATATGCCGATTCTGTAACTTCAATATGAAGCAGATGATGTGGAATATTATATTCATTTGTAAGTTCCAGAATTGATTCTGCCAGATGAGGGTCAGAAAAATCTTTTCTGGATACATTTATAGAAATTGGAAATGCCTTACCTTCTTTCAGCCAGAAAGCAATTTCTTCGCAAGATTTTCTCCAAATGAATCTATCGAGTCTGGAAATAAATCCGTTCTTTTCAAACAATGGAATAAAAAGTCCAGGATTCATAAATCCCATTACAGGATGATTCCACCTGATTAATGTTTCCGCACCACAAAAATCTTTTCCATGAACATTATGCTTTGGCTGGAAATAAACTTCGAACTGTTCCTCTTCAAGAGCGACTTCCATACTATCCATAATCTGCTGTTCAAGAAGTAAATTATTTCGCATTGTTTCATCATACTTTGCGGAGAATACACCATATTCATCTTTAATCGAATTCAAAGCAATATCTGCGCGGTCACACATTTGCTGGATAGAAACATTTTTGCCGTCTTTAGAATAATAAAAACCGTATTTTACAATTAAGTTCGGAACAGGAGATTCATGCTGAATTCTCGAAACCAAAGATTCTTCGTTATAATTTGAAATCTGTGATTCTGGAAGAAGACACGCAAAAACATCGCCACTTAGTCTTCCGCCCACAAAAAATCCGCTTGCATCATAAGTATTTGTTGTAGCCAGGAATTTTAGAACCTCATCACCTTTTTCCTTTCCATACTGCTCATTAATTGCCTTAAATCCAATAACATCGGAAAGAATAATAACGTAATCAGTTCCCGGATTGCTTTCCATAACAATCTGTGCGTAACGATAAAAAGCATCCCTTGTATATAAACCGGTTAGTGGGTCCAATTCATTATTTGCCTTCGTATTAGCCATACCACGAAGTTTTAAAATACTTGCAATTCTATTCAGAATAATTTTTCTGTTATATGGCTTTGTAATATAATCCGCAGCGCCCATTTCAAGACAACGAATTTTATTATCTTCTTCATTATGCGAAGTAAGAACAACAACAGGAATATTTTTATAAAAAGGATTCTGCTGTAAAATTTCCAGCAAAATATATCCATCACATTCCGGCATTTCTAGATCAGTAATAACAAGAGAAATTTCCTGGAAATTCTGAATTAAAATTTTCTGAGCTTCCAATCCGTTTGAAGCTTCCAAAACTTTATATTCTGGCTCAAGAATTGCTTTTAGCATTTCACGATTAATATCTGTATCATCGATTAAAAGAATAGAACTTCCACGAATTGACAGTTCTCTTTTATGGAGAACTTCTGCATTAATATTTGCAAATCCAACAGCCACATGCTTTAATTCACCTGGGCCATCCATATTCGCAAATTTTATTCTGTAATAAACTTCATTCCCGTCTACCTCAGCAAGATAATCGCGAGAATAAGCAGGCTTTACTTTTAATTTTTCTTCCAAGAATTCTTTTGTACAAATCCGTCGCAAGTCTTCTTTATCAGAATCCGCAACAAATAGATCTATGTATTCTCTAATAGCTTCAAGGCCTTTTCCCTTAAGAGCAAATTTCCCTGCATTAGTCTTTGCTGCATATTTAGAAACACGATACGGAATCACTTCCATAGTATCTAGTTCTACATAAAGGATTGATTCAAAGTTTTCTGACAAATTCTTAAGGACTTCATCAAAGTAAACATTCTCTTTACCAAATATATTTCCTTTATTTTTCAGGTAAACATAACCATACTGATTTTCCGGAGAAAAATTCCTTCCTGGAAAATAAAGTGCTTCTGATAAAAGATATTTTTTCTTATTATAATTACTTCTAAAACGAATCCAGCTTTCATTTCGTGCCGACATTTTTTCCAAAGATTCTGGATCATTTGAAAAAGTGGTTTCCACCCAACGTTCATAATCGACAACGTCTTCGGCAAACATTACTTTCTGTTTAATTGGATAATACAAAATATCTTTTAATGACTCACATTCAGAAATAAAAGAAGTATCATATCCTTCCATAGAGTGAACCACTTTATAAGTTCCATGAATAATGTCGACCCTAACGACTAAATAACAGGAAGAACCAAAATCATAAAGTGAATCATAATATTCACCTATCACTCCAAGATCTGAATTCAATGAATTATCTAGACCATAACGTTTATAATAATCGCTCTTTGCGGCATACATTTTTTTATCAACCGCTTTAAGGATAATTTCAAAAGGTCTATCAAATTGAGGATAAAATTCATATCCCAATGAAACATTTACATCTTCGAGCTCGCACTGTTTTTTCAATTCCAGAACCCGACGACCGATTTCTTCTTTTACGCCTCCTAAAAGGACGATAATAAATTCGTCGCCACCAAGTCTGTAAACATTATTTATTCCGAATAAATCTCCATAAATTCTTGCGGCTTTCTTTATGTATTCATCACCAGCCAAATGACCTTGAGTATCATTTATTTTTTTCAGGCCATTTATATCGCAAAGGATTACAGCTATGGAATCATCAGTTTGATTCTGTTTGTCATAAACCCAGTTCAAAGCTTTTCTATTGTTACAATTTGTAAGTCCATCTCTAAAATCGCCCTGAGCTAAACTTAGTCCATAAATTATTTTTGTTACTTTTCCTGAATCATCTCTTTCAATTGGGATAAGATGTGCTCTACACCAACCGTTTACAACTCCAATAAAATCCTGAACCAATAAACCTTTATCACCTATTCGCTCTGCCATGGTATTCAGGTCATTAAAGCGTTCCATATTTTTTCTAGTTTCAAGCGCAACTGTCTTTTCAACCATTTGAGTCAAAACAGGTTCAGCGAAACCTTCTAAATTTGGAGTTATTTTTGCAGAATTTTTCTTTAAAAAAAGTTTCCAGAAATATTTCTTTTCCAAATCAATAATAAACGCTGCAAAAAAAATACCTTTAAAACCATTTATAATATTTGATTGTTCATGAAGAATTTTTTGAAGTTCATTATTTGCCGCTTTTCCAAGAACTATATTTTTTAATTTTTCACTGGCTTCTTTCTCAAGGATTTCCATCCCAAGCTGATTTGCGGGATGGCAAATAACAGCAAATGTATCTTCCGAAAGTCTGGTGAAATCTGCCTGAACCCAGTCTTCATAAAAAGGATCGAAATATATAGGACACTGAGAATCTACATTACCTGCAATAGGACAATGAAGGCATGGAGAATCTCTTTTCATCGTTACTTTATAACATAAGTCACCAACTTTAATGCCTTTGTAACGTTCCTGGACTGCTTTATTGAAAGTGAGAAGTTTAAAATCTTTTGAAATTTCGTAATAGTCGCTATCAAAATGCATATCTATACCTAAAATATCTCTAGATTATTTTATCACTCTTTTAAAAAAAATCCATGAAATATTAAAAATCTCTATTTTTTTAGGTATAAATAAAATGGGACTATATAGACTTACTGTTTTTTATACTCAGTCAAAACGGAAATCACCAGTTTATAAGCTTTTTCAGTTTCTTCCAGAAGTTCAGGATCGGCCTGATTTGTCAAAGGTCTGAGTTGCTCAGTTAAAGCGGTAACAGCCTTTGTAAGTTTGTCAAATGCAAGATTTGCAGAAATACCTTTCAAAGTATGAGCGGCAGAAAAAGATTCTTTTATATCCCCTTTAGAAACGGCTTCTCTTAACTTTTCCATTGTTTCATCGCCAGGAAATTTTAACAGAAACTTTTCGATAAGATTATCATCAGGAAGACGAGTTTGCATGTCAGCATAACTTCCTTCCAATTTCTCATAACATTCTTTTACAGTCATATTATCTCCCGACTTATTTTTATTAACTTAGTACAATAGAATTTCTTTTTTTCTTAGCTTCGTACAAATTCTTATCTACCAATTTAAATACATTTTCATCATATACAGAAGTCATTACAGAACCAATACTTAACGTAGTTTTCATACCATCATATTCATCATAACGCAAAGCTTCTACAGAGGAACGAATTTGTTCAAGCCGTTTTTCTAAAAATTCTTTTTGAATATTTTCAAATAAAATAAGGAATTCATCACCGCCATAGCGAACAAGAGCATCTGTATTCCTAATCAATTTTTTCACTGTGGTTGCAACACTTTTCAGAGCGGCATCACCAGCCTGATGTCCAAATCCGTCATTGACCTGCTTAAAAAAATCTATGTCCATCATTGCAATGGCAGTTATTTGTCCGCCAAAACATTTCTCTTCAAGATATCTTCGATTAAAAGCACCGGTAAGTGGATCCAAAAAAATTTTGTCATGAACTTCATTTTCATAAGCTTCTATTACATCTGAAGAAGTTTTCCCATAACCAATAACATCGGAAATAACACTCAAAAACTGATTCATATCAATTGGCTTTGATATATGTCCATTCATCCCTGCATCAAAAGCATTTCGTCGGTCTTCTTCAAAAGCATTTGCAGTCAGTGCAACAATAGGGATATCAGCTTTTTCTAGATCTTCCATTTTTCTGATTTCTATAGATGCTGCATAACCATTCATAACTGGCATCTGAACATCCATTAAAATCATGTCATAATAGTATGCAGGTTTTTCTGTAAGCATCTGAATACATTCTTTACCATTGGCAGCACGCTCTACCTGGAAACTTGAACTCTTTAACATTTCAATTGTAATTTCTGCATTTAAATCATTATCTTCGGCCAAAAGAATTCTGCGCCCTGCATAATCAACATTCTTTAGATTTACTTTTTTTCCGATTAACAAATCTTCCTGTTTTGCAATTCTATGCGGAATAACAAATGTAAAGGTTGTTCCTACTCCAAGCTGACTCTGAACTTCTATAGTTCCACCCAATAAATCAACAAGACGTTTAGTAATGGCCATTCCAAGACCAGTTCCTTCAATGACGTTTCCTTCAGAATTTCTTTCACGGGCAAATTCATCAAAAATTCTGGAAAGGAAATCTTCGGTCATTCCAATTCCCGTATCAGAAATTGAAGTTTTAAAAGAAGTCATACCATTGTCCAAAGGAATTTCTTCTACAGTAAATGTAATTGTTCCTCCCGCCATCGTATATTTAACTGCATTGGAAATTATGTTCATATAAATTTCCCTGATTTTTACAGGGTCACAATATATGTAGCGGTTTATAATATTAATATTTTCTTTTATTTTTATCCCTTTAGATTTTATCTGTTCACTGAAAATTGCATAAATTGATTTTTCTAGTTGCTCTGTATCCCAAGCCAGTTCTTCCACAATTACAGTTCCCTTTTCAATTCTTGCCATCTCGAGAACGTTATTCAAAATTGACAAAAGAATCTCACTGGAATTCTGGATTTTATTCAAATAATCTGATTGTCTTGATTTATCATCCTGATGTTTTTTTGCTAAATCAGCAAATCCCATAATAGCATTCATAGGAGTCCTGATATCATGTGACATGTTAAACAGGAATGAAGATTTTGCTTTGCTTGCCTGATCTGCCGCCAAAAGAGCAGCTTCAAGTTCCATTTTTTGTTTTTCGCGTTCTTTAACAAGACTGTCTATATTCTGAAAGCCGGCAATAATCTGATCTTTTCCTGTTAGTATATATTTATATTGATAAAAACAAATTTCCCCTTTGTTATTTACCCGATAAGTTCCAATATATTCATTTCCTGTTTTTACATGCTCAACCACATTTTCAAGCTTCATTGCTTCCCGAATTGACTGCTGGTCTTCAGGGTAAACTCTTTCATTAACATACGCTTCACACATAGGGAGATAAGCAAATTCTTTATCACCTATTTCTCCCATTCCTGGAGTAACATAACCGTCTAATTTTAATGTTCTGGCAGTTTTAGTTGAAATCGAGATCAAAAAAACATTCATATAATCGCGACTCAAACTATTTACAATATTAAGCTGTTCTCTGATTTTTATTACTGCTTCTTTTTCTTTCTTGCTGAGCTGAATATACATAATAAAAATAAATGTAATAACAGTGATAACAATAAGAAGAATTACAAGAACAACCAAAAAATTATCGCGTACAAAACCTCGGAACGATCGTTGATAAAAACTTTCTGTATAACGATAACTAAAATCCAAAAATGTATTGTCACTTAGATTTGAAATACAATGATTCAAGAAGCGAAGAAGAACAACATTTTTTTCAGAAACTCCCATCGAAATATTAAATGGGGCCTTACACCTTACATAGTGCAAACTAGGATCATGCGTCTGACTCAAAAGACCGGAGGTACTTAATCCAGTAAGGACAGTAGCGTCACAAACACCATATGAAACCGCTTGAAGACATTCCAAAATAGAATTAAAAAATATTATTTCTGAATCTGGATAATTTCGTCTGACGTATTCTTCCAGAATAAGCATATTTCTTACTACGGCGAAAGTATTTAATGGATTTCCTGAATAATCTCCTTTGTAGATTAAATTCATGCTTCCTTCAAAAATAACATCCGTCTGATAAATTCCTTCATTCTCACCAAAACTTAAATCTGCCTCTACAGGGAAAACAACATCCAACTTCCCTTCGCTAAGGTCATCCAACATAGTTTTGTAATCATCATAGCCTTCATACTTAACAGAAAGATTCCGATTCAAGCCAACCTTTTCAAATAATTCAGGGATAAAATCTTTTATAATTCCAGTTACGTTTCCGTTTTTATCTGTATGACTTAAGGGACGAAAACGATTCTTGTATCCCACCCGTATTTCAGAATTATTTTCAAGCCAATTCTTTTCTTCTAATGAAAGGGTTCTTGCATATGAGGTTTGTTTAAAATATTTATTTTGCAAATAATCCTGATAATTCGGATTTGATTCATACAAGAAAGCTTGAGCCGCATTTAGTTGATCCAAAAGATCTGTCCGCTCTTTCGCCGTTACAATATAATATGAAACTCCCTGCAAGGCGAATATAACTTCAAAATCACCTACAACACCTGAACTTTCTCCAATAATTGCCTGGATGTCCCCGGAAACTAAAGCAGCATTTCTTTTATTAACATCCCCAAAGACTTCAATGGAAGCTTCGATTTTATTTTCATCTATCCATTCTTTTAGAACACCTTCCATTGCTCCAGAAAGGGTTCCTATTTTTTTTCCATTAAGACTGGATTTATCTTCGGTTATTTCTAAATTTCCAGACTTTCGATAAATCATGTATCTTTCATGACCCATTGGAAGATCTGGATAATTCATATACTCAAGACGATTTTCGTTATATGCAAGACCTGCGATAAGGTCCGCCTGGCCATTTATAAATGCATTATATGCTGAATCCCAATCTCCATAAACATATTCATAATTCCAGCCAGCAAGTGTTGCAAGTTTTCTGTAATACTCGTAAGCATATCCGCTCTTCACGGCATCTTTACTGGCTCCAGATTGAAATTCCCCATTTTCATAAAACGCAATTTTTACAGTTTCACCAAATAACCCGAAAAGAGAAAAAAACAACAGCCCTAATATGAAAAGACTTTTTTTACTTTTTGATAAACTACACTTCCACATTCAGTTTCATTTTAACCCACAAGTGTGAAGATGTAAAATTTCCTTATAATTCGTTATCAGTCAATCTATAATTTTATGTTCAGATAATTTCGAACATCGTCTTCAGTTTTATTTATAATAACGTTCTTCCCATTTTCGATTACTGAAAATTCCAGAATATTATTATTATCCATACTGACAACTTCAATCATTTCACCATTTTTACCAGTCAAAGAAACTTTATTTTTTGATCCTAAATCTTTATCTGACAAAGTATAATCTTTATCGTTTAATTCTGTATATTGTTTATAAAAAAGACTTTTTTTATATGCCGTCATTAAGTATACCATGGAATTCATATTTTAGAATTAACCTATTCGATATAAACTTTAGACTACGAAAACCGGCCTTAATCGTATATAATAGAATATTATGGAGGAGTTATAGATGAAAAAACATCTTCGAATAACTTGTAATTTACTCTTTTTAGCCACATCATTTTCTTTAATTTCTTGTGAAGGATTTTTTCAGGGCAGTGCTCTTAAACAGGAAATCGAAGCGGAAATCCAAGCAAACAAAACACCTATAGAAATTCAGTATTCTCCGGAAGGTACCGGACCTTATCCAAAAAACACTCAAATTCTAATTCAGTTTTCACAAGCTATGAATGTGGAATCCGTAAACAATCAAATTAAAATCGGAAGCTCAGCAGGAAGTACTGACTATTGTGGGAATTATATTTCCCTTTGGTCTGAAGACAATAAAACGCTGACTCTTAAACCAGATGAATATAACCTTATTGATTTAAGAGGCTCTGACACTGCAACAATTTATGTAGAAATTCCAGCACGAATTAAATCTTCAGAAGGGATTCCTTTATTACCTGAAAAAAAATTCCACTTTAATATCAACAATGAACTTGATAATGCAGAACCAGTATTCAATTCCCTTCAGGTTTATTTTTATGATTCTGTTTTATTCAATGGTGATCTTTCAAAAGCACGTTATTTTGAAGAAGGCGAACTGACATCAAGCAAACGTGATTCCATACTTACAAACAACCTTGTAAAAAATGCAATTCAGATTACCACAGACGGGCACGACTACGGTGGAGGAAAAGTTAAACTCCATTCTGTTGTTCAGCAGCTTACCGACGTTTCAGGAAATCCTGTTTCAAAAGAAAAACAAGAAAGCTTTTATGAATTAAAAGATTCATCAAAGGAATTTGAATCAAGCTTCTGTTCTTCATTCGAAATTAAACTGGCGCCAGACGAAGATCCTGCTTTCACTGACGGACTTTATAAAATGACTCTCACTATGGAAGATGAAGCCGGAAATGCATCAAATCCAAAAGTTTTTTATGTAGTTCGCGACAATATTCTGGAAGTAAGTGACAAAGCTTATGTATTCCAAGCTTTGCCAGATCTTAGACGTGACAAATACGGGAAACTTCACATTTCTGACTGGGACGCTGAAAATATCAGAAATATAAATCAGATTGATGTCCGCAAAAAAGGTTTTATGAAAGAAAAATTTTCAGACGACACCTACTACACTTATATAAACGGAACTGACACAAAAACATATAAAACAAGTTCAAACGATTTTATTATTAAACTTTCATACGGTTTAAAATACGAAATTTTTGATGTTCTTCAGGATGAAGTTATTGCTGGTGAATTCGGCTACAACCTCTCTGACCGATTCATTAAATATCTTTCGAATCACGAAGATTCTAATGTTTTTGTTCGCGTTGATTTTTTTGATAAAGTTGGAAATTACTCTTATAAAGACATTTGTATTCCTGCAAAACCAGGATTCATGTATTACACCTATAATTCTTCAAACAACAAAATCAATATTAAAGTAATTGATAAATCCAGTCTGGATTTAGGAAGCTACCTTGGTACTTCACAAATTCGCGGAACTGCCACATATCAAGTCTTCTATGCTAAAAAAGATGGAACAACAGACATTAAAGATCTGACTCTTTCAAGAACCGGTGAATATAGACTGGACTTAGGTCATGATGACTTTGATGATATTTCAGATCCATTTTCATTAACAATTGATCCAAATTCTTCTTATGTTGTTGCCATCCAGACAAAATACAACTTCCAGAACGAAAATGATTGGCTTGGAAGCTGGTACTCTCCATTCTGTATCATCGACAATGTTACTTCTTCATACTCTAGTCAGAACACAATTAAAACCCCTGAGTTCACTTATGAAAAAATCAACAATGGTAAAAACTCAGGAAGCTTTACGATCAAAATCAAATATCAGAATAAAGAGTCTGATGTAAAATATTATCCAGCATGGTCTACAGACGGAATTAACTATTCATACTATGAATCAAATCTAGAAAGAATAGTTGTACCAACTCCGGTTTTTGCTCCTATTTACGATGGTGGAGATTACTACAAGTACTATAAAGCTAATATTGAAAACGCTGATTTAAACAACAAAATTATAAGATTCCCTGAATATACAAACACAGCCTATTTGAAGATCCTGGCTGTAAAAGGCGAAACCTGCGTTGAAAGTGAACCACAAAAAGTAGAATTCCTGGAATCAGACGATAACACTGCACCAGAAATCAGTACCTGGTCTAGGACTCATTCTCTTGTCCTTACAGGCGACTTAAAATATTACCATACACCAATTGGCAGCATTGAAGACAAAGGCTGGCATCAAAAAGACACCTTCACGTTCTATTGGACTCCTTTCAATCCGAACTGGGGAAACAAAACAAATATTTACACAGCAGAACAGATTGAAGCACTGCCTAACAAAGGAACTGGTTTCATTAAATACAACTATTCTCATAATTCCGAAAAAATTGAAAAATCTTCTGACATGTATATTCCTCTCGAAGGTATGGAAAATGGTGACTACATGTTCTTTATGAAAATAGAAGACATTTACGGAAACTATACTTACGGAACTATGGGTAAGGGTAGCATTCATTCGTTCAAAAACAAAATTAATGCTCAGTACTCTTCTACTAATAATGAGCTTGATATTTCGCTTAAACTCGATGCTTCCGAAAAATTCAACTCTCACATTTTCCAGATTGACTTTTACAACTTCCTGGATCAAGAAATGAAATATCAATGGGAAAAATTTTCATACACAAAGGACGTTAAGGAAAAAGACGGAGTCATTTCACTTATTACTCCAGTAATTAAAGGAGACTGGACACCTGAAAATCGATTCTTCAAAGTTCATATCAACAGTTCAAATTTCAATCCAAAAAGCGGTTATGTAAATATGGGCGATTACGGATACTTTGATACAAAACTTTCAGAGTATGAAGAAGAAGGAGGTTACGATCCATATTCGGACGAAACGTTTACAACGCCAAAATACGTCTACGTTTCTTCTGCAGGTGAAGATCCCGTTTCTGCAAAAATTAAATACTTCAATTCTGCAGCTGGTTATAATCCTGTTTTATGGACAGACATTCCTGCTCTTGTGGAAATTTTCAAATCCGACAAAAATCTTGGAAATGATATTGATGAATGGATTCGTCGCGGAACACTAATCGATTCTAAAATTTACAACAGCAGAACCTGGCCAGAAAAAGATAAAGTGACCCTGGATGCAACATCTTACACACAAATTGATACAAGCATTGTAAACAAGACTGCTGGAAGTTTTTACTACGTAGTTACAGTACACTTTGCAGACGGTACAAATGATATGTCCGTCGTTTATCAGAAATAAACTTAATATTCCTGCTTCTTGAATTCCGTTAAGATTTCTTCACTTAACGGATATTCAAGTTTCACATCGCTATCAGACATAGATACTGCCTTGTATTCCAACCAGGATCTGCTTAATGGAATCAAGACAGCATCTCTTCCATATTTCACAAACTGACGGAAACCTGTTTGCCTTTCAATAGCAAAATCATCCTGGCATAAAGTAATTTCCAAAGGAATCCATACAATTCCTTCAAAAATCACATGATTCTTCACTTTTTCTTTCTGATAAACTGATACTCCCGAATCAAAAGCCATATAAATGTGGCCTGGAACCGTAATAAAAGCAGTTTTAATTCCCAATGATTCCAACAGTGCACAATTCAAAATTGTCAAATCATCACAGTCGCCACCATGGTATAACAAAGTCTGATATGGAAACTGGAGAAAGTCTACTGTTTTTGTACCAACGTTATCTACAAAGGCAGAGGCCGGGTCGATTACATAATTAATTCCATAAACCTTTAATGCACTGAATATGGCTGCTGCATACTGAATATTTTGAGGAACATCCGGATCCAAGTAATCACGTACAATTGATTTTACTCGTTGAGCAAAAGAATAAGCGGCAGAATCACGACCTGAAACAAAGGCAGCCGCTCGCCGGTCATCTTCCCAAGTCATTGAATTACGACTCACTGTATTAAGTACAATATTCTGCGTAAACTGCTTTCTTTTTCCAAGTGATTTATAATTAACTTTCACCTGAACTGCCGTTTCAGAAACACTCATAGTATTTAAAATATTTTCATTTAAGAAAGCTACAAGAGGTACAGTAAATGTTTCTCCACGTGCCACTTTTTTAGCTGTGAATGTTTTTTCTGGATTCGACATAAACTGTTCAACAAACACAGACACTTCTACATCAGTTATAGTATTGCTTTCTTTATTCTCAAACGTAAGAGCGCCAAAAGGATGTTCAGAATAATAGCTGTAAAAAACCGGGAACAATTGATCTGTTTGTATTTCTTTTGTTTCCAATTTTGAAGACGTAAAAAGACCATTTGTGAAACT
>JAKSTM010000027.1 GCA_024402565.1 Treponema sp.
CAGTTCAAAGCCCGCGCCGAAGCAAAAGGCTACGAAATGCCACAGAGCTACGAAGGCGTTCGCCTGAGTTTCAAGGGTGAAGATGTTCAGGGATGGATTCTCCTGCGCCTTTCACTCCACGATCCTGTAATGCCAATGAACATTGAAGGCGGCCGTAAAGGCGACCTGGCAAAGCTCGTTGCCATTGCAAAAGAACTTACAGACGGCTTCGATAAGCTGGGCAGATCTAGTTTGAAATAACTGGACGCCCTGGTGGATGAGTTTCGTTCCCTGAAAATGCGATCCCTGAGCCTATCGAAGGGTCGAAACCACCAGACTAATTAGACTTTTGCGCGAGTTTTGACGTTTTTTGCGAAGCAAGAATGCGAGCCTTCTGCGAGCAAGTCAAAACTCGGTTAGCAACCGAAGGTTGCGACCTCCATAAAAAAAGACCTGCAGTGGTTTCGACACGCTCAACCACCACAGGTCTTTTTTACGCCTTCGTCGACTTCAAATCAGGCGTAGAATTTATTTTCTAGCTGTTATTTTCCGGGTCCATTATTATTCGCTTCTTCATAAGCAGCCCAGTCAATTTTAAAATTATATTTTCCCTTATCTAAAATCGGATACTGATATTCATAGCCAGATTCATCTTTCCAAAAATAAATTAAATCAAAAGAAAGTTCTTCCTCGTTTGTTTTTTTTGATGCATCAATTAAGGTCTTGGCAATGTCCCATTCATTAGAAAGATTATCAGAAACTCTATCCCACGCATATCCATTACCCCAAGTGGCACTATGATACCATTCCTCGTTTTTATAAATAACAGACTTGAATACTCCGTTTTCAGGGATTACATCACCCTTTACTACAGTATTTCCAATCTTAAGTTCCGGAAGAGTAGTATACTTCAGTTTTCCTGCATCAGAAATTGTAACCTCTGGTTCTGAAATTATCTCAATATTTCCAAGTCCCTTTTTAGGAGTTATCCATCTAGTTAAAGTTCTTGAATTTCCCCAGTTTTCATCATTATATAGAATACTTACTTTGCATGATTCTCCTGGAATAACATAAGGGAATAGCCATTCTGTTTCATGAACCTTAGCCGTGTTTTTGTCTACTCTATACACTTGCTTATCGTTAATTTTTATTCTCAGGATTGCTGCAGTTTCTGGGATAAAACTTTCATTGATCTTGAGCTTCAGTCCCACATAATCATCATTTACAACTGTAAAAGGTATCAGATTATCTATTTCAGTTTTCCAGTTTTTCCATTCAAGTTTCTGTGACCCTGACCAATAATAAACAACTGTATCCTCATCCCATTCCATTTTGTTTCTGAATCTGATGTCTACAAAAATATCACCATTGGAATTTAACACATCTTTCCATTCTGTATAATTAATAATATCAGCCAATTTAATTGATTCCGGAATATGGTCCATATCAAAATACTTATCAAACAACCAGACCTTATCCCAATTTCCAACTGTATTTTCTTTAAAAGCTGGATCTTCTTTGCTCATTGAAAGAACATGTATCTGACCAATGGCGCCTCTCTCTTTCAATTTTGCAAGACGCTCTTCACTAAATTTTGAAATTTTGATTTCATTATTTTCCAATGTTATTTTCGGAAGTCCTGTAAAATCAAGGCCGTCTGAAGATTTTTCAAGTGTTTCAAGTGTTTTTACTTGTTTTCCGTCTGAATCACAAAGGATTATTTCTACAAAATATTTGTTTTCATGAAGGGCAAAATATAAATCATACCAGCTTAATATTTCAGAAAAATCAATTTCTTCTTTCTCTCTAAATTCAGAAAGTAAAATCGTTTTTCTAACTACATTATCTATATAAGTTTTTTCCATATTAATATTAAGGACGACAGAAATCTGAGTTCCTTCTTTTTTGTATTCCGAAAGAACCTCATCAGGTATTTCCATTTTCAGAACATGTTCATCTGAAATAGAAAAGGCTGCCTTTGGAATAATCACAACCGGATTTATTTCGTATCCACAGACAGTACAAACTTCTGCCTGTGTTTCTGTTGCAGGACTACTGGATACGTGTTCTTTGAATCCTTTTTTTTCACTTTTATGTTCACAGGTTGCTGCATACCAGTGACCAGTTGAATCAGATGATAAATTTTCTGAATAAGTATGAACATGAATCACAACAGGATTGATTTCATATCCGCAGACAGTGCAAACTTCTGCCTGTGTTTCTGTTGCAGGACCACTGGAAACATGTTCTGCGAAATCCTTTTTTTCTGTGCTATGTTTACATGTTGCTGCATACCAGTGACCGGTTGAATCAGATGATAAATTTTCTGAATAAGTATGAACATGAATCACAACAGGATTTATTTCGTATCCGCAGACAGTACAAACTTCTGCCTGTGTTTCTGTTGCAGGACCACTGGAAACATGTTCTTTGAATCCTTTTTTTTCACTTTTATGTTCACAAGTTGCTGCATACCAATGTCCGGTTGAATCTTTTGATAAAACATTCTCGTAAGTATGAAAATGAAGATCTAATTCCAATTTTCCACAACTAGCCAAAACAAAAATGAAAAGAACCAAAAATCCAAATTTTCCTGCCTTTTCTTGGTGAAACTTCATTATAACCCCCAACATTAATGACCTTCCAAAATCTCTGTCATTGTCTATTTCTACATATTATACAGCATAAATTTAAATCCGAATTTTTTTCATACTGGTTTTCCTATTTCACTGCAGCCTAATTGATTTCAATTTTATTACCCTTTAAACCACTTAAAAAATGTACTATACTTATAATATTATGGAAAAAAACTTAAAAAATAAGCTTCTGCCCTTCATTCTGACTGTAGCAGTAATTATTCTGGATCAAATAACAAAAATGATTGTCGTATCAAAAATACCAGAATATACAATTGGATGCGAATTTTTTGGCGATTTCCTTAGACTTATTCATGTAAGAAATACTGGTGTTGCTTTCAGCATGGGTGCATCCTGGGGGCAATCAATAAGACGTATAATGTTCCTTCTGGTACCAGTTATTGTAATCGGGCTTGTTATAAGTGTTTATTTCAGAAACAACGATTTTACAAACCTTCAGCGCTGGGCAATTACTGGAATTATCGGTGGCGGATTAGGAAACCTGATTGATAGATTCTTCCGCCCTGCAGGCGTCGTAGACTTTATCGATGTGAAATTCTATGGACTTTTCGGCCTTGACCGATGGCCAACCTTCAACGTTGCAGACTCAGCAGTTGTTGTTTGTGGCATCATTCTCCTGATTTCATTTATCGTATCAATTATAAAAGAAGAAAAAAATAAAAAACAAACTAAACAAGAAGGTGAATAATGAACTATTCAGACATGGATGAAGAAACACGCGAAAAACGTAAAAAGGAACAGATTGCTTTCCGTACTAAAAAAAGAAATTCAACAAGATTTATGCTTTTCTGCAGCCTTTTTGAGATTGTTGAAACTGTACTTATAATGTTCGTACTTTTTGTAGTAAGTGCCTTCTTTGTTTTCAAAGTATTCCATCTTTCAGACCAAACAGCCCAAACTGTAGTTTACATTCTTTTAATTGTAATTTTCTTAGGTGGAATGATTTTAGGATTCCTTATTTATAAGAAATTTGTTCGCTGGTACATTAAAAAATTCCATATGGAAAACAAACTTAGCGATGAAGTTCTCATTCACTATTTTAGAGAAGAAGAACTGGAATCAAAAAAGGAAGAATTAAAAAGATGATTGGAATTATAGGAGCCATGGAAATTGAGGTAAAAAGCCTTGTTTCCGCAATGGAAAACCCAAATAAAACTGAATCAGCAAACCTGGTTTTCTATACAGGAAAACTTAAAGGAAAAGATATTACAGTCGTAAAAAGCGGAGTTGGTAAAGTAAATGCGGCTCTTTGTGCCCAGATTCTTTGTCGCGAATTCAAATGCGACTGCGTTATCAATACAGGCATTGCAGGAGCTATGGCAAAAGGTCTTGGTATTTTCGACTTTGTTGTTTCAACTGCTGCAGTTCATCACGATGTTGATGTTAAAATCTTTGGATATGAATATGGTCACGTTCCATCACTTCCAGTCCGTGACTTTCCCGCAGATGAAAAACTAATCTCTGCTGTTGAAAAGGCTTTTGAAGCTTCCGAAGCCTGTAAAGACCACAAACTGGTAAAAGGTCTTGTTGCCTCTGGCGATCAATTCATTTCTTCAGGAGAAAAAAAAGACTTTATCAAATCAACTTTTAATGCAGCTTGTTGTGAAATGGAAGGTGCTTCAGTTGCTCATGCCTGTTATTTAAACAATACTCCGTTCGTTATTGTTCGTTGCATGAGCGATATGGCCGATGATAGTGCCACATCAACATACACTTTCAATGAAGAAACCGCTGCTACTGAAAGCGCAGAAGTAATGATGAATATCCTGGAATATATTTAGGAGTAATCGAATTATGGAAAAAAAATACAACGTCGACAGTTTTAATCTTGATCATACAAAAGTCACAGCTCCTTTTGTAAGACTTGCTTCAAAAAAAGAAGGTCCAAAAGGCGATATCGTAACAAAATTCGATATTCGTTTTTGTCAGCCAAACAAAGAATTTTTGACAACTGGTGCTATTCATACTTTGGAACACCTGATTGCAGAATACATCCGTGATGAAATGGAAGGCGTTATTGACCTTTCACCTATGGGTTGTCGTACAGGTTTTTACTTCACAATCTTTGGTGATCACGATGAAGAATATGTTTGTGGGCATCTTTTAAACGTTCTTAAGAAAGTTGCAGTCTGGGACAAGCCAATTCCTGCTACAACGGAGCAGGAATGCGGTAATTATCGTGATCATGATCTGGAAGGCGCTAAAACTGCAGCTGAAAAATGGGTAAAGGGTATAGAAACAAAAGGCTGGAACGCTTTTTAATTCTAATAAGTCACTATTATGATTGGAATAGAAGAAAAAAAATATCGAATTGGATTCATAATTAACGACGCTAGTTCAGACTACAGTAAAGGTCTGGTAAAAGGCATGCAGCAAGCCTGCTATGAAAATAATTGTTCACTTTTTATTTTCCCTGTTGGAGAATTTGGTATGTCTTATTCTCCTTACGGATACCAGAAACGTGCTGTTGCCTCAATGATTACTAAATATAACCTGGATGGACTTGTTTTCAGTTCGGCTGTCCATGGGTCTCACGTCTCATTTGAAAAACTAAAAGAATATATTCAAACTTTCTCTGACATTCCAGTCATCAGTCTAAACTCTATAATCCCAGGATTACCAAGTATAATGGCAGATTGCGAACCAGGTATCATCAATATGGTTTCGCACCTCATTACAAAACACGGATGTAAAAGAATCGCTCTTATGACAGCCGGGGAAAATTCCAAAGAAGCTGAAGAACGAACTAATGCTTATAAAAAAGCTCTTTCAAAACACGGAATTCCTTTCGATGAATCCCTCATTCTTTATGGATTCTTTTCTTATCAAATGGCATACAAAGCCTTGGAAGATTACCGTGCAGAACATCATTTTTTGGACTTTGATGCACTTGTCTGCCTGAACGACTACATGGCATATGGCGCAATTGATTATTGCAAACAAAATCATATTTCTATTCCAAATGACATTTGCATTACTGGTTTTGATGATATTCCAAAAACCTCTGTTTCAGACCCAACACTTTCTTCTATCAACCAGCAAATTGAAATACAGGGAAAATTAGCTGTTGATTCACTTCTTAAAATGATTAAGGGCGAACCAGTAAAAGATATTACTAAAGTTCCAACAAAAGTTCGTTACCGCCAAAGCTGTGGTTGTATCGACTTAAAAGAAAGTTATTTCGACTATGAAACTGAACAGTACACTGTAATTTCCAAAGAATCCACATTAAGAAATAACAGTAGTTCTGAATGGCTTGTTCGAAAAGACCAGCTCGTTGAAATCAATAATTATTTTTCAAATTCTCAAGGACAAATAAATCTTTACGATTTCACTGGAAACTTCCAGTTCACAATGACAAATTTTTCGGTAAGTGCCGCTGCTGTCTGTATCTATGAAGACCCAATTTATGAACCAAAAATTTTCGATCATTTTGAATTTCCAGAACGCACATTTGTTTTAGCAGCCTATGATAACACTAGAAATTTTTCATACAAAAGGGACGAAAACACTCAACCATTTAATCCACAGGAAATGATTGTTCCTAAAGAATACATGGAATTTTCTTCTGATACTTATTTCGTAGTTGCACTTTCAAACTGTGAATATCAGTACGGTTATATGGTTTTCAAAGCAGGTGCTTACGATGAAGTTATGTATGATTTAATTTGTACAATTCTTTCACATCAGCTGGCATCCGCATATAAGCTTACAAAAGATCAGGAAGAGCGTGCTAAACTTGATGCAAGTAACCGACATCTGAGACAAATCTCCAGAACAGACGAACTTACAAAACTTCTTAACCGTCGTGGACTTTTGGAACTTGGACAGGAAGCAATCGACCTGGCACTTAAACGTGAAAAAACCGGTCTTGTCATTTTTGGGGACATGGATAACCTTAAACGAATAAATGACACATTTGGTCACGATTCCGGAGATAAGGCAATTATCGCAACGGCAAATATTTTACAAAAAGTTTTCAGAACAAACGACATTATTGCCAGAATTGGTGGTGACGAATTTGCCATTGTTGCACCTGGCTTAGACAATTATTCCTTCACACGAATTAAGGAAAAGATAGAAAAAGAATGCATCGAATGGAATAGCCAAAATGAAAATGATTTCAAACTTTCTATAAGCCTTGGATTCACGACTTTCAATGCAGAAAACTTTGCAATGTCTGCATTACTTCTAGAAGCTGATGCAAAACAATATAAAGAGAAAAGATTAAAGAAGTCCAAAGAAAGTGACAAAGCAAGAACTTAGAAACGAAATAAAAGAAAATCAAAAAGTATTTTTACAAAACAGTGTGAATAGAATTTACACATCCTATGAACTCGCAAAAAAAGTTTGTTCTTCTGAAGAATTTGAGAAAGCAAATTTTGTTTTCGCTTTTATGCCATTAAGTGATGAAGTAAATATTGGCGGAATAATCCTGGAAGCTTTCATTCAAAACAAAAAAGTTGCCGTACCAAAAATCACAGGTGATGGACTTATGGAATTTCACTGGATTTCACCAGAAATCCCTATGGAAAAAGGTCCTTACAATATTTACGAACCTAAAGATTATTCTGACATAACCCATTCCAAAACCCTCGTAAATATGGATTTTGTACAGACAAATGCGTTACTTTTAATACCAGGATTAAGTTTTTCCGAGGACGGAAAAAGACTGGGACGAGGAAAAGGTTTTTATGATCGCTTTCTTGCTGAATACGGAAACAGATTTTACAAATTAGGCATTTGTTTTGATTTTCAAATTCGCCCTGATATTCCAGTATCTGAAAAAGATATTTCTGTAGATAAAGTAATCTTTTAAACAAATAATTACCGTGAATCTGCTGAAATAAATCTATAAGTTTTATCGAAGTCAAAATATTTCTCTATTACTTCAAGTATTTCTTCCGCAGTCAGATTATTTACAATAGTATATTTTTCCAAATAATAAAGGGGATTATTTTCCGATTCCCTAAGACTTTCTTCTATCAGTATTGCATTTCCGGTATTTGTATATGCATCAAAAAATTCTTTAGAAATGTATTTTGTCTTTACATTTTTCAGTATTTGGGCCGAACTGGTAGTATTTGTAAGACCGTCTTTTAACTCCCTAATCACTTCTTTATATAATCCTTCGCAAGCCGCCGCTTTTTCTACCGAAGAAAATGAAAAACCCGCAAAAGGAATATATTTTGTAGCTTCTGTAATAGTAATTCTACAATTTTCAAAATTCCTTCGTCCATCTGCTTTACGAATCATTTCATCCTGAATAAATGGCAAAACACTGTTCACTAAACAAAATTCTCTTGTTCCATAATCCGGAGTATTTACACAATACAAAACCGGATCGGCAAAAGATTTTGTTGGTATTAATACTGCAGGCATTGGACCTGCATCCTTTGCAGGAATATCAGTTAAGAAGGTATGTACTAAACTGACTTTTTTGTTTTTTCCATATGCAAAATTTTTAATTTTTGAATCAACACCTTTCGATGTCCTGAAACTATCTTGCCCTTGTAAAACGGAAAAAGCATCTCTTACAACAGTTTGTGTATGTTCCTTATTCACATTTCCAGAAATAATTATTGAATATCTATCAGCATTCAAAAGATTTTGATAATTCTGCAAAATCTGCTCATAACTTGTATTTGTAAGAATTTCTTTCTGAGTCTCATAAATTTTTGAATAATCAGATTTCGGTAAAAGTGTATTTACAGCTGCACTAAAAAGTTGATTTGATGTACTTCCATTTTCCAGTCGTTTTCTTGTTCGTCTTCCCTGAACAATTCTATCTGCATCGGAAGGAATTACTTCATCCAAAATTAAAGAACCTGCTGTTGCATTCACAATAGAATAAAAATCTTCTGTTTCACATTCAATCACAATTCTGGAAGAATCCATTCCTGTTTCTGAATAAATGTTGAAATCGTCAAGAATAAGTCCTTCAAATTGTTTCTTTTTTATTTGGCGCAAAATATTCATTGTCAAAAGATTTATCATCACTTCTTCAAAGCCATGATTATCCGCCGATTTTAAACTTCCACCCGAGATAGAAAGAATTAGGGTTACTCCTGTTGTCTGGTCATTCTGTTTAATAAACACTGGAATTCCATTACTCAAAGTAATACTTGAAAGGGTGGATTTGTTAACATTTATAAAATTTTCTACGTAAGAAGAATTTTCTTGCTTCTTTATTTTATTTGTATCTTCTACTGTTTTATATAATGAATCTGTATACCAGGATGCATTTGAAGAATTAATTTCTTCATAACCTGCTTCCAGAAAAAATTGTTTGAATTTCTTAAATTGCTTTGAACTCAAAATTACAAAGACAAAAGGCTCATCATTTTGTAAAACTGAAATAATTCTTTCAGCTGAAACATTATGAATTTCCGCTTTTTTATTTTTAAGTTTTTCGGTGATTTTTAATATGTCTTCCGAATATGGCTCTCTTTCCCACATCTCAGACAGAACTTCCATATACCCGGTAGAAGAAGAAATCCTTCGACTTAAGGAGAATGATTTTTTTGAAACCGCTTCATTATATTCTTCATATGAAAAACTACTGTAATTACGAAGTATGTTTAAAAATTCTGTTGTCTGTTCAACAGGATTCTTCTCAGAAACTGGTTGTAAAAGACTTTGAATAATAAAGCGGGAACTTCCAGACTTACTTGCCGCAGAAAAGTTGACATATTCATTTCCAGGAATATTCAATTCTTTTGAATTACATAAATGATTTTTTAACACAGAATAATCATCATTAAAAATTTCTGCAGCCATCTCATTTTCTGCTTCAGAAAGATTTTCGTATTGAATTACAACTTGTGTTAAATCATCTGAAAAATCAGGAACATGAATAACATATTTCTTTTTTGTTTTATTTGTAATAACTAACGGGCGGTAGTTATTTTTCTTATTTGAATAAAATCTTCCAAAGGTTTCCTCAACAATCGGAATAATATAATCCGTCTGAATATTTCCACTAACAAAAAGAGCAGCATTTTCTGGAATAAAAAAACTTTCTTGAATTTTGTACAAAGTTTTTCGTGCATCATTTTCGCTCAACTTTGAAAACAAAGCAGGATAAATTCCTGAATCATTTCTCCATGGTTCTGCAGAAAAGATTTTTCCATCAATTCCAGCATTTATTATATTTCCAGAATCTCTGGCATTTGCAAGAACATCTCTTTTTAACTTCGACCATTCTGCAGACAAAAGTGAATCTGAATAATTTGCATTAAAAACCGCATCGGAAAGTTGGTAAAAAACAGAAAGGATTTCATCTGGCGAAACAGATAATATAAATCGGGTAGCATCCGAAGAAACTTCTACAGATTCAAAAGAAAGGCGACAAGATTTTTTAACCAGTTGAGAAAAAAGGGTAAAAAATCCGGTATCTTGTATTGACTGACTCGAGAACCCTGCTCTTACGCAAAGTTCTATACGAACCTGAGGATTAGAATAATCTTCTAATGAAAAAACTGAAAACCCGTTTTCAATTCTTGTCTCTCTGATTCTTTCAACAGGTGATACTGCAAAAAATCCGAAAGAAAAAAACAAGAAAAGAAAAACGAATCCTAAAAATTTTTTCATTTTTTTAATTACATAATGATTGTATGTTCACGTTTTTTTATTCCCGAAACATAATCATTAATTGAAGTAAGACGTTTATTAAAAATCACTCCACCTGGCTTAAAAGATTTATCTCTTATGTAAGCTTCCATGTTCAAGTGATTATGCATATCAGAACCACTAGTTTTTGGAAGATCTTTTTCTTCAGAAAGGATCATTGCCTTTCCATTTTCCTCTGACTTGTTTCCTGCATTATACACTTCTATTGCGTGAACACATTCCGGATGAAGATTAATTGATTTTATATAATCGCGCATTCTAAACGGATGTGCCTGAACCATGAGGCCACCCGCTTCATTTATCATCTGGAATAATTCCATATGTGTTACGTGCATAATTTCAGGGTGTTTTATTAACCATTCCTTATCGATTCCATAAAGAAGATATTCATCGCCCTGAAAGTTGTATTCTATTCCAAAAAAGACATCAAAATCTTTTCCCTTTGCTGCTTCAAGACAACGTTCATAACCTGAACAATACCCCTCAATCATTTTTTCCCAAGGAAGAGAACGATCAATTGCACAGTTACCATTAAAAAAATGATCTGTCACAATAAGTCCCGCGTAACCTGCTCTTTTATAAACATCAATATATTCTTCAGGTTCCGATGCTCCACAAGCGCTAACACCCTTTATATGTAAATGAGTTTCATAAATGTACTGGCTCATAATTTTACTATACTTCCTCCTTTTATAAGGCGACCTGTTACAGAAGTAACTGGTTCTGTATTATTTTCAGCATTTTCAATCTGATTTATCAAACTCTCTGCTATTCTATTTCCAATCAAACAACCATCCTGTTCATAAGTAGTTAATGGAGGAACAAGAAGCGATGTAAGCATAATTCCATCGTAACCCGAAATACTAATATCTTTTCCAGGAACAAGACCACGGCTATTTAATTCCCGAATTCCGCCAAGCGCTGCATAATCATCAGGATAAAGAATACAAGTTGGTGGTTCAGGAAGATCCAAAAGAACTGCTGTGGCTTCCTGACTTGTAATAGGATCATGATAAAGCCCCTGTGCAATGTATTCATTTGGGCAAGTCAAATTATGTTCTTTCAAGACATTAAAAAATATATCAAGTCGATCTATAGTAACGCGAGTTTTTTCTCCATGAATAATTCCAAATTTTTTATGTCCCATAGAAATCAGGTATTCTGTTAATTCTTTCATTCCCTTTAAGTTATCACTTAAAATCGCAGCATGTTCCTGATCATAAATATAATCCAGAGTTACACTTGGTATTTCACTTTTTATAAGCGTCTGAATCTGCTCACTTTCAAAATCGGCAGAAAGAATTGCTACTCCATCAAAATTTCTGGATTTTATGTGAGTATAATAATCAAAGTTTGGATCTTCTCGACCTGTAAAAGTTATTTCGTATCCGTTTTTCTGAGCTACCGCCTGGATACCACTAATAATCTTTGCAAAATATTGATGCTGAAATCCAGAACCTGTTTTATCTTCAAAAATTACACAAAGATCATAAGTTCGATTTGTTCGCAAAGTTCTTGCAGCAATATTTGGGTGATATCCCATTTCTTTTGCTTTTGCCTGAATAGCATTTCGTGTTTCTATACTAATTTCACTGGACCCTTTAAGAGCCTTACTTACTGTTGAGAAAGAAACATTACATTCTTGAGCAATATCTTTTAATGTTACCATTTTTTCCTTACCCATCGTAAATCAAATTCTAATACGCTTTATATGAAGAATCCGGCTAACCGGATATGATTTCTGTTCTATTCCGGAATCAGTTGAGACTTCATATTTCAAAAAAGCTTCGCCTTCATTTTTCAAGAGTTTCAAAGGCTTAATCTGAATTACAATCTCTTTTCCATCAGCTTCAACTGCACCAGGAAGTGTTAATTCAAGTATATCATTGTTTTTTATAGCTGCATCAATTAAATGAATTTTACCATGAAAATCAATTCCATCCGCTTTCAAAATTTCTGAACGTACCGAAGTGGAAACAAGTTGTGAATCCGAAACAACAAGATGATTTCTAATTCGAGCTTGAAGACTTTCAATTTGAAGCTCATCCAACCCGGAAGTTTCCAACTTTTCAAAAAACTGATCTTCCACTTTTTGAATAATTTCATCAGAAATCTCAAGGTATTCAACATCATCATTTCCAAAAGTAAAAATATTTCCCTTTGAAAAATGTGGCAACGAAAATACTTCAGCTTCTTTTTCAACTGTTTTTACGCTGCCCATAAAGTCTAACCCACATGCCTTAATAAAACTTGCCGGATTTTCCTCTACAGGCAAATCCAAAAGGTAAACCCCTTCTGCCAGTTTTTCACTAATATGAATAGACAAAGACGGACTATTTTCCACCATCGAAATATTTTCGCGTGATACCTTAAGAACAAAACCTTTATACAAAACCGCCGATGAATAGGAATTGTACCATTCATCCAGATTGAATATCAGATTCTGTGGAAGATCAAAACTTGCATAAATTGAAAGAATCTTTTTAATCCGTTCAAGGTTATAACCTCTGTCAAAACCATTAGATACAGATTTTCGTGTAATTTCATATTCGGTTACGGTACTGCATTTCACAGCCTGCATAAAATATGTAAATGGCAAAAGATCTTTTAACGAAAGTCCAGGCAAAAGAGTTACCAGTGAAGTAGCATTTATATTTATTACTTTTGGTTTTTCATTTCCAAAAGAAAATGAAGTCTCATTTATACTTCCACAGATGTAAACATTTTCTCCATTTTCACTTTCACCGTACAAAGCCAAAAGCCCAAACTCTACAGCAGCGTCAAATATAGAATCCATAAGGGAAATTGCATCTGAAGCACTTGAAGCTTCAGTTTCATATCTGGCACGATTTAACATTTCACTAAAACGACTTACAGTTTTTCCCTGACTTTCATTTGTTGGACGACCAGAAATAAACTGAGAAAGGCGCAAAAAGGTTCTTTTAGTAACACCACACTCCGGAATGGAAGCCAGAGTATCTGCAAGAAGCTGACACTGCTTACGTAATCCGTCACGACTAAGCCTCATTACAGAAGCAACTGCCAGAAAGATGTACTGCTGAAGTTCAGGGTTTTCTGCAAATTGAAGGAATCTTTTTTCATCAACGACCAGTTCCTTTTCACCTTCATGAACCAGTCCCAGATTGATAAAAGAAGTAATTAAAAACTGAAGACAACTTATGCGTTCCCCAAAAATTTCTTCCAGATTTGCTACATCAGTTTTTCGGAATTTTCCATCGGCTTTTAATCCACAACGTGTTACATTCAAATAAGAAATAAAAGCGGCCAGAAAATTTGGAGACAAAACAAATGGAGTTTCCATAAATGTCTGTTCAATAACTGGTTCTGGGAAAATTAATTCTGGATTTAAATACGGTTCAAGTTCTTCCGCCATCAGCGGATTTATTCTATACATCACTTCGTCGCTATACTGTTTTTTTTCTGTATAGACCAGAAGTCTGTCCTGGAGATTTGTCAGCCGGGAAAGAATAAATGATAAGGAAAATTCATCTTCAAAAAAAGATTGAATTATACTTCCTTTAATTCCAGGAACCATTTTTATTACTGTAAGAAATTTTACATCTATGTCATTTAAAAGAGAGATAATTGTTTCCAGATTTTTTTTTGTACGAACAAAGCTTGCTAACTGTTCAGTAAGACGGACTTTATTAAAAGGCGTTTTTATATCTCCAAGATACAGACGCATTATGTAGAAAAATTTTTCATCAGGAAGAGAAGTGATATAATCTGTCCAGTTTTTCATTTCCTGCATATTCTGCATTAGTCCAGGTCTCCCATAAATCCGATACCTAAAGGCTCGTCTTCGAAATCTAAATCATCAGGTTCTGTGTAGCGGATTATACGATAAGCGTATCCCTGCTCGGCCAAAAATTTCTGGCGGTTTGAACCAAATTCTTCTTCAACAGTTTTGCGTGTAATCAATGTAAAAAATCTTGCCTTGCGTTCCTTTGGACGCAAAATACGGCCAAGGCGCTGGGCTTCTTCCTGACGGCTTCCAAATGTTCCCGACACCTGAATGGCAAGGCTTGCGTCAGGAAGGTCGATAGCAAAGTTTGCAACTTTTGAAACAACCAGCACGCGGATTACACCGTTTCTAAAATCGGCATAGATTTTATCGCGTTCAGCGTTTGGTGTTTTTCCTGTAATAATCGGAGCACCAAGCATCTGTGAAATTTTTTCCAGCTGATCTATGTACTGACCGATAACCAGAATTTTATCTTCAGGATAACGGTCGATAATTTCTTTTGTGATTTTAATTTTGTCCGGATTTTCACTGGCAATGCGGTGTTTTCCTCGAGCTTCTGAACCAAGGTATTCAAGTTCGCTGGCTTCTGGTAAATCCAGGCGCACTTCAACACATTCTGCTTCGGCAATCCATCCTGAATGTTCCAGTTCTTTCCAAGGCACGTCATAACGCTTTGGGCCAACCAAACTGAAAACATATCCTTCGCATCCGTCTTCGCGAACAAGAGTTGCTGTAAGGCCTACACGGCGCACAGCCTGAAGCTCTGCAACAACGCGGAACACAGGAGCCGGCAGCATGTGAACTTCGTCATAAATAATAAGTCCCCAAGGGCGCTCGTGGAAAATACTGAAGTGAGGATAAGGTCCTTCCTTATCCGGTCTCCAGGTGAGCACCTGATATGTTGCAACTGTAACCGGTTTGATCACTTTTGATTCGCCTGAATATTCAGCAATATCATCTGCAGTCAGATTCGATTTATCCATCAATTCATCCATCCACTGATGAACGGCACTGATGTTTGTTGTGATTATCAATGTTGAAGTTTTGAGCATGTCCATTACAGTCATGCCCACAATTGTCTTTCCGGCTCCGCACGGCAGCACGATTGTTCCAAACCCGGTTCCAGGCCCTTTGTCACCAACCAGCGCACGGGCAGCTTTTTTCTGGTAGTCGCGGATATTTAACGGAAGCCCCTTCGAAGTTGTTTCGCGCAGATTGAAATCTAAAGGTTCACCGTCTGCGAGCTGAACTTCATCTTTTACAGGCCATGAAAGTTTCAGAAGATTCTGTTTTACGGTTCCACGATCTGTTAGTTTTAAGAGGAAAGTGTTTTTCTGATTTTCACAAGGAAAAAGAAAATCCTTGGAATATTTTGAACGGGAAATTTCTTTGAAAGCAAAATCACTTTCACAGACAAGATAAAGGTACTGTTCCTTTACACCGTTCACTTCTGTGTCGTAACCCGGAATCATGCGCACCGCACCAAAGCGGTTTGCAACTTCACGCATCCAGGCAACAACGCTTGAGGGAATGTCGTAGCGTGCATATTTCTGAAGAACCTTCACGGCGTCATCAGAAGTAAAGCCTGCACTTGCGGCGTTCCACAAAGAAAGAGGAGTAAGTCTGTATGTGTGCAAATGTTCAGGTGAACGTTCCAGTTCTGCAAAAGGAATCAGCGCATCACGGCATTCGTCAGCCAACGGAGCGTGAACATCCAGAAGCAAAGTGCGGTCGCCCTGAACAATCAAAGGGTTATCGAACTGCATTGCAACAGACTATTATATAGTAAAATTACAATTGTTTGAATAAAGAAAAAAAAATATAAGTCAGGATTAAATCAAATAAATATTTTTGATTTAATCCAGCTTTATTCTTTTCCTGCAAAGCTGACAAGAATCTTCTTACTGTCTTCACCCTGAGAAATAAGAACAATATGATCACCAGGATTCAGTTGAGTATTTCCGCCTGCAATCTGGTAGTTTTCTTTCCCCGGCTTTTTAATCAGTAAAACCAGGAATTTACCAGGATCGGCAATATCTTTAAGCATTTTTCCGGCCATTTTACTTTCAGGTGAAATTTCACATTCAGCTATTTCCAGTTCAGAAATTGTATGAATTTCTTTTACAGCCTTTCCACGAAGATGACTCATAATAGAATCTACTACTGTATCACGCAAAGGAACAGAAACATCAACTCCAAGTTTTTCCGCAATCAATCCGAATTCCGAACTTGTAACAAGGCTAATTGACTGCTTAACACCAAGACCTTCAAGATATGCGGCCAAAACCATATTCAACTCATGATTATGTGTAGCACAAATTACCAGGTCAAAATCTGGAATTCCTTCTTCACGCAAAAAAATTTCGTCAGAAGCGTCAGCATGGAAAACTCGAGCCTCTGGGAATTGCTTCGAAGCGGCGTCTGAGAGATCTTTATTTTTATCGATAATTACAAAATCTGAAGCAGAATGTTTTGATACAAAAAAGTTTTTAATCTTAAAAAAACTGCTTTCCTTCTGTGGAGTAAAGATTTTTTCGGCCACAGTAGTACCAATTCTTCCGGCACCAATCAAAGCAACTTTTCGAAGTTCTCTTTTTTTAGAACCACAAAGTTCAGAAACCTCCGGCATATCTGATTTTTTCAAGAGAACACCAAGTGTACAATCTTCTGTAATAACTGTATCACCACTAGGAAGTGAAGTCTTTCCATCAATTTCGACATAAGCTACCAGGAAACTTACATCTGTCATCATTCGAATATTTTTAAGTGCAACTCCGCAAAGCTTGCTTCCGCGTTCCACATTAATTCGAACAAGTTGAAGTTCTGAATCATCAAAAGTTAAAACATTTCCAACCGCACCATTTTCAACTGCACGAATAATTGCTTCAGCAGCTTCAACGTCCGGATGAATCATATAATTGATTCCATATAACGGACGACGACGACCGCCTGAAAATTCATTTGCATGTTTTTTTTCTGCAGTTGCTGTATTTACGTAGTAAGCATAATTACGTACGCGGGCTATTTTCAAAACATCAGGATAAACTGCATCTACTAAAGAACATGTAATCATGTTAACTTCATCTGAAGAAGTAACACAAACGAGTGCGTCTGCCTTTGCAATTCCTGCATCTTCCAAAACATCAAGATTATTTCCATCATTAACAACAACATTACAGTCAACCTGATTTCCGATATGACGAGCAACATCTTCATCATTTTCAATCAAAGAAACTGTATTTTTTTCATTCACCAGAAGTTTGGCCAGCTGGATGCCTGTAAAGCCTCCACCTACAATTACAATATTCATAAGTTAATTTTACCTTATTTTTTTACATTCTCGCAATAATTCCAGATAATTCAGCAGGCTTCATGGCAATACACTGGGCACCATGATTTTTCAAAAACTCGGCCCCACGGAATCCCCAGTCACAACCTATAAATTTTACTTCAGAATTCTGGGCTGTAAGAAAATCTACATCAGAATCTCCAATGAAAATCACTTTAGATTTTTCCACGCCAAATTTTTCTGCTATAAAATTTACACCATCTGGCGCAGGCTTTTTTTCCATTTCCGGACGGGCACCAAGTACAAAATCAAAAATTCCAGGAAAATACTTTTCTGCCAGAATTACTGCATCTTTATCATTTTTATTTGAATTTACAGTAATTATATAACCTTCCGCTTTCAAAGCCTTTGCTGCTTCTGCTATACCATCATAGGCACAAGTTTTATCAATAGAATGTTTTCCATAATAATCAAGAAAATCTTTATATACTTTCTCAAAATCTTCATCGGTATGATTTTCTGGAAGTGCAGAATGAATCAACTTGGGCATTCCACGACCAACCATCCATTTTACTTCTTCATAAGTCCGTTCAGGAAAGCCATTTTTCATTAATCCGTAATTTGTTGCATCCATAAGATCATCTAAAGTATTTAAAATAGTTCCGTCCATGTCGAAGACAATCAGCTTATAATTTTCATTCATAGGATTATATTAGTAAAAAAACAAAATAATTAAAATTACTTTTTCTAATTGGAGTTTTTGGATATAATTTGATTTATCTGAAATTCTGTTTTATACTTACTCTGTATGATTTATGACATAGCGGTTGTAACACAATTTGTCGGAAATGACTACTGCGATGAAATAATTCGCGGAATTAAAGAATTTTATGCAACCAGACCGGTTCGTCTTTCAATTCTTGAAGTACGCACACCGGAAGCAAGATCCAGTGACTACGAATATCAATATTGGGCTGCTCTTTCTCTCACACAAGCCCGTTCTTTTAAGGCTGTTATTCTTATTTCCGGGACTTTCTGCAGTGACATGACTTCAGAAACTATCGTGCGGACAATGGAATCATACTTCAACTGCCCTGTTATTTCTGTTTCAGTAGATTTACCTTTCAAAAACTCATACATAACACAAGCTGACTGCCTTTCCGGAATCAGAGAACTTCTGAATCACATTATTAATGAACATGGTCGTAAAAGAATAGGAATGATTACTTCCGGCCAGACAAATTCTGACGAAGGCCAGAAACGATTTGAAGCTTATAAAACAGTACTTGCCGAAAACAATATTCCATACGATGAAAGCATTGTTTTCCATTCAAACTTCAGTCAACACGGAACTGTCAATGTATTACGGGAAAAAATAAAATCCAAGGCAGACATCAAATTTGATGCCCTTTTCTGCGCAAATGACTTTTCAGGCTTTGGAGCAGTTCAATTTCTTCAGGAATTAGGACTTAAAATCCCAAGCGACATTATTATTGCAGGTTACGATGACTGTTCTCAAGCTGCTAAAGTTGTAGTTCCATTAACCACAATTAACCAAAATGTTAATCACCAGGGCTATAAAGCCGCTGAACTTGCATATCAGATTGCCTGTGGAGAAAAACCGGAGCGCCTTTTGAAAGTTCCTGTTCGTCCTGTTTATCGTGAATCCTGCGGATGTAGAAGTGTTGACCTGAATTCCGCAAATTTCGTGGGAAATGTACAGACAGAAGCTCAAAAATACTTTGATAATGCCAGTTACAATATCAGTTATTTCTCGCTTCTCGACAAAATTCAGTCTTCACAAACCTTGTCAGAAATGTATTCTCTGATTCTCAGGATTTTTTCTGAAGTAAACCTTTGGGACTTTGCACTTTGTCTGTACAAAACACCGATTTATGTAGAAAGAGGCGAAAAATTTGTGCTTCCGGAAGAAGTCGAACTGGCTATGGCTTTTGAGCTTCAGCAGGATTATAAAATCATAAACCCTGGCCTTACATTTAACCCTTATGAATCCATTTTACCGGAAGGAATTTTAGATATAAGAAGCAATGATTTTATCGTAAATTCTATTTTCTTTGGCGAAAAACAATACGGATATATGATGTATAAACCTGGGGAGAGAACCCCAACATTCTATGCCGTTTACATGAAAATTGTTTCTAACGCCATTGCCCGTTCATATGACTTTACGAAATCTTTAGAAACCCAGATTAAGCTGGAACAGGAAAATAAAATCCTTCAGCAAAATAACTCTGAGCTGAACACTGCTTCAAAAACCGACGAACTTACACAGCTCTATAACCGCCGTGGATTCCTTTTCTTGGGACAGCAATCTATAAATCTTGCTCTTCAAATGAACTCTAACGGACTTGTTATTTTTGGTGACATGGACGGTCTGAAACAAATTAATGACAATTATGGTCACGATGCAGGTGATATTGCTATCAAAGCAGAAGCAGAAATTCTTTCAAAAGCATTCCGTCAAAATGACATTATCGGACGATTAGGTGGTGACGAATTTGCTATTGTTGCTTCAGGAATGACACTTTCAGCCATAAAAACTAAAAAGAAAGATATTTCTGAAATGTGTGAAAAATGGAATACAGAAACTCATTATCCTTTTAAGCTTTCAATCAGTCTTGGTGCTGCAGAATTTAATAAAGACTCTTTTATTCTTCAGGATCTTCTTTCACTCGCAGACAATTCACAATATGAAGAAAAGAAAGCAAAACACGCTGCTCGTGAATAAAATCATTTTCTCCAATATATCAAGAATTTTTTGAGTTTTTTTATTTTTCGTCTATAATTATTTCCATGAAGAAGACTATACGCAAAAGCATTTTTTATGTGTCTGTCATTTTGGCAATGGTAATTATTAACATTCTTAATCTCTATTGGGCATACAATTACAAGAATGCCGCCATCTCCAAAACCGATAGTGATCTTGAAACAATCAATACAGCCATTGAAGCAACAGCTTCTCAGATTTTCTATGCTTCTGGAGAAATCATCAAAAGTCTGGCTGCTAATCCAATTATGGCAACCACATTTTCTAACGAAGAAGACAAACAAACCGCCCTTGGTCTGTTTAGTTCACAGTGTCAGGTTACTTCTGATTTCCTGAACATTTATTGTGGTTATCCTGATGGAAGTATTTTAATAAACAACTGGGAACCACCTGCCGGATATGATGTCACTAAAAACAACTGGTATGTAAACAGCTTTACTTCAAATGATACACTTCAATTCTGCCACCCTTATGTAGACGAAAAAACCCATGAAGTTATTATGACCGCTACAGCTCCTGTTTTAATTTATGGGCAAAAAAAAGGAATAATTGGTTGTGACCTTTCAATCAACAGAATTTCCAATTTAATGAATGCTAACTCTAATTACGAAACTTTGCAGCATTTTGTTGTCGATCCTTTAGCAAATGAAATCATTATTGCTACAGATAAAGAATTAATTGGAAAACAATTTTCAAGTGTTATTACAGACCGTAACCGCGATTCATGTAAAATCAATGGTGAACTGAATCGTATGACATCACGAATTAATAGTCAGACCAACTGGCTTGTTATTTCATGCGTTTCTGTAAAAGAAGTTCAGCACCCTATTATTCTTCATACAATTAATATGTTCTTTATGGGCACAATCTTATGTGTTCTGGCTTTCGCAATAGCAAGCTTCCTTTTAGGAACAAGTCTTGCCCGCCCTATTATTGAAACCGTAGGCATTACAAAAACTTTGTCAGAAGGTGAAGGAGACTTAACTCTTCAGATTCATACAAAAGCCAAAAACGAAGTCGGAGATTTGGTTCTTTACTTCAATAAATTTATTGAATCACAGCGAATTATGATTTCCGATTTGAAGAAATCAGAAAATGATTTAAATGAAATCGGACAGGAACTTCATTCAAGCGCACAAGACAGTGCTAGTTCCATTTCACAGATTATGGCAAACATCGAAGGGGTTCGCCATCAAACCGAATCACAAGCAAAAACTTTCGAACAAGTTATTTCACTTATCAATGAAAATATTATGAAAATCCATGAACTGGATGCCCTTATCTCTCAGGAAGCCGACAGTATCTCTGATTCTTCATGTGCTATCGAAGAAATGGTCGGAAATATTAATTCTGTAAAAGACAATGTTGAAAAAATGGCTTCAGAATTCAACATTCTGGAAACAGTTTCAAATGAAGGTCTGGCTCAGCAAAAAGATGTAAACGACAAAGTTTCAGCAATGGTTGAACAATCAAAAATCCTTTTGGAAGCAAACAATACTATTGCAAATGTTGCTTCACAAACTAATCTTTTAGCTATGAATGCTGCGATTGAAGCAGCCCATGCCGGAGATGCTGGAAAAGGATTCTCTGTTGTTGCTGATGAAATTAGAAAACTTGCCGAAAATACCTCCGTTCAATCCGCCGCAATTGGACAAGAACTTAAACTTATTTCATCTACAATTAATGAAGTTGTATTGTCTTCTGATAAATCGCGCACAGCATTTGACAGTGTTCAGAATAAAATTGGAAAAACAAATGAACTGGTTCGCCAGATTTCTGGAGCTATGGATGAACAGGCAAGTGCTTCCAAACAAGTTCTGGAAAGTCTCCAGACAATGACTGCTAATTCAAATATTGTAAAGAACACGGCAAGCAATCTGGAACAAGATTCTGTTCATATTCAAGCATCTATGGCAGAATTAAATCAGGCTGTTTCAACTGTAAACGGAAGTATGGATGAAATGGCTACAGGAGCTCGAGGAATTAATGATTCTGCACAGCGTATCTCTGATATGGCAAATAATACACAGACTAATATCAGTATTCTTCACGCTCTGGTTGGTAGATTTATTACCGATAAAGAAGAAATTCATAACTTAAAAACAATTGAGGAGTAAGAAATGTATAATAAAAATGATGCCGCTCCATTCCCGCCAATGGGATGGAACAGCTATGACTATTACAACACAATGGTCAATGAAGAACAGGTTCGTGCAAATGCCGACTTTATGGCAAAGAATCTGAAACAGCATGGCTGGGAATATGTTGTAATTGATATTCAGTGGTCAGACCCTGACGCTGGAAAACGCAACGACGAATGGATTCAGTACATTCCTTTCAGTCAGTTCTGTCTGGATGAATATTCACGCCAGATCCCGGCTCCAAACCGTTTTCCTTCTTCGGCAAATGGCGCAGGCTTCAAACCTCTTGCTGATTACATCCATTCTTTAGGACTTAAATTCGGAATCCACATTATGCGTGGCATTCCGCGTTTTGCAGCACACAATCACCTGCCAATCAAAACTCACGACGGCACAAAAGTAACTGCCGACATGATTGCAAATCCATATTCCAGCTCAAAATGGAACCCGGACATGTACGGTGTTGATCCAAACAAAAAATACGCACAGGACTACTGGGATTCTGTTTTTGAACTTTACGCAGAATGGGGCGTAGACTTTGTAAAAGTTGATGACATCTGTAACACAAACATGTACCCTTCAAATCCATACTCTGCAGAAAAAGAAGTTGAAATGATTGCCCGCGCTATTGAAGCAAGCGGACGCAACATTGTATTGAGCCTGAGCCCTGGACCTGCAGTTATTGAAAAATCATGGCACTACAAAAGATATGCAAACATGTGGCGCATTACAGACGATTTCTGGGATGACTGGAAACTTCTTAAAGCTATGTTTGAACGCTGCGAAGTTTGGCAGAACCACACAGGTGACGGAAACTGGCCAGACTGTGACATGCTCCCAATGGGTAAACTTGGCTACGGCTGGGGCCACGGAGCATGGGACTGCAAGTTTACTCTGGAAGAAACACGCACAATGATTTCTCTCTGGAGCATTTTCCGTTCCCCTCTTATGATTGGAACAGACCTGCCACAGATCAATGCAGACAACCTGAACCTTATTACAAACGACGAAATCCTTGCTATGGAAAAGAACGGCGCACAGGCAGAACTGGTTTGCCGTGATGACAATAAAATTGTCTGGAAAGCAAAATGCAAGGACGGCGGTTACTACGTTGCTCAGTTCAACGTAAGTGATGAAGAACGCGAAATCTGTACACCTGTAAAAGACATTTTCGGATGTGATAAATGTGTTGCAAATAGCGTCAGAGACCTGTGGAATCACTGCGATTGTACAGACAAAGCGCTGAAAAACAACAGTTCGACTGCATGGACAACACTGACTACCCGTTCGGGGGTTTCGACAGGCTCAACTACCGACACTATTCCTGTAATCAGTTCAACAAAGATTCAGGGACATTCCTGTGTTGTTTATCTTGTAAAATAGAAAAAGATATTTTTTAAGGAGAACTTCGGAAGAAGTTCTCCTTTTTGTTTAACTTAAAAGTCTTTATAATTTTAATATGTCAGAAAACGAATCTAGAGAAGCAAAACAGTATAAAAAAATGATTGAAACACCGGTATGGAAGCTCATTTCCACACTGGCAGTTCCTACCGTTATTTCTATGCTCATTACGGGAATCTACAATATGGCTGATACTTACTTTGTTTCAAAGCTTGGAACAGAAGCCAGTGCCGCTGTAGGAATTATGTTCCCTGTTATGAGTATTATTCAGGCTTGTGGATTTACCCTTGGTATGGGAAGTTCTAGCCTGATTTCCCGTCGTTTGGGTGAACGTAAAGATAAAGAAGCCAGTGTCATTGCATCCACTTCTTTTTTCGCTGCTATTTTTATAGGACTTTGTATTGCAATTGTCTGTACATTTTTCTCATCTAGCCTGATGCGCATTGTCGGAGCTTCTGAAACAATCCTTCCATTTGCCACTCAATACGGAGGAATTATTTTTATCGGGGCTCCATTTATGTGTGCAAGTTTTGTTTTGAATAATGTTCTTCGATCAGAAGGTAAAGCAAACTTCAGCATGATTGCCTTAACCAGCGGAGGAATTCTCAATATTTTCCTGGATCCACTTTTCATTTTCACTTTCGGTCTTGGAATCCGCGGTGCCGCCATTGCCACAATTCTTTGCCAGATAACAAGTTTCTTTATTTTACTTTCTTTCTTCCTTAGAAAAAAAGCTATTTGTTCTATTAAATTGAAACTTGCTTTTAGGAAACCTGAAACTCTTAAATCAGACAGCTTGAATAAAACAAAAGAACTTTCCGGCGCTATTTTATGGTCCGTTATTTGTACAGGATTTCCTTCTTTATGCCGCCAGGGTCTTTCAAGCTTTGCAACTATTCTTCTAAACCGCGCAGCAGGAACTTATGGAAATGATGCTGCGATTGCAGGTATGGCAATTGTTACCAGAATCGTAATGCTTATTGCATCTGTAATGATTGGAATTGGACAAGGTTTTAGTCCTGTTTGCGGTTACAATTATGGAGCAAAACGTTATGACCGAGTAAAACAAGCATTTACTTTCACAATTACTGCAAGTTTTATTATGCTTGGAATTTTCTCGGGGTTCATTGCAATCTTTGCAAATCAAATTGTTCAGGGAATCAGAAATGATCCTGCTGTTATTAAAGTTGGAACCACTGCATTAAGATATCAGCTTTGTCTTATGCCTTTCCACTCAGTAATCATCACCACAAACATGCTGATGCAAAGTACTGGACATGTAAAAGCGGCCACTTTCCTTTCCTGCAACCGCCAGGGAGTTTTCTTTATTCCTGTAATTCTTTTACTTCCACCACTAATTGGAATTCTAGGTGTTGAACTGGCACAAACTATTGCAGACGGATTAAGTACACTTGCTGCAATCCCTTACATTTTCTGGTTCTTCAAAAAAATTAATCAGTCTGAATAACTGCTATACAGTTCTTCAAGTTCTTTACGACACTTGAGGAACTGTGAACATAATTCAGGATCAAAATGAGTTCCTGAAGATTCTTCTATAATCCCAAATGCTTTTTCAAAACTAAACTTTTCTTTATAAACTCGTTTACTTACTAAAGCATCAAAAACATCTGCCAGTGCCATAACACGTGCTTCATATGGAATATCTTCACCACTTATTTTTTCAGGATATCCTTCTCCATTCCATTTTTCGTGATGGAAATGAGCAACGTTTGCTGCAACCTGTTTAAATCCAGCATCATCACTATTTTGAAGAATCTGTTCAACGATTACAGCACCTTTTCCTGCATGACCTTTCATTACTTCATATTCTTCGTCAGTAAATTTTCCAGGCTTATTCAAAATCACATCCGGCACTGCAATTTTTCCGAAATCATGAAGAGGCGCCGCCTTTACAATATTTTGCCAGAAGGAATGATCATAATTTTCGTTTTCCTGCTTAAGATGTTCAACAAAAATGTTTACAACATCACTTGTTCGCTGGATATGGCCGCCTGTGCTATTATCACGATTTTCTACAATACTGGCCATTCCGATAATAATATCATTCTGAATTGTGTGTATTTTTTTTGTTTTATTGTATACATCTTTTTCCAAATTTTCATTGTAAGATTCAACCAGCTTTGTATACTTTTGCTGTTCAGTATCATCTGTTATAAAAAAACAATGGATTCGTTTAAATTTTGTTTCTTTTCTCTCCGAATGTGAGATTCTAAAGAACTGTTCTTTTTTCTGAAGAATAACAGAATTTCTTCTTTCTTCTCCCTTAATCCATTTCAAAATCTGACAAAGAAAATCACTGCTATTTTCACTTATATATGACTCAATATTAGAATCAATTTTCAAACCAGCTGCGTCAGGAAACCATTCAAATACATCTGTATCTGCTCCCAAAAATCTTCCTTTTCCATCAAAACAAATAATCCCTGAAATGCTTGTTTCTATAAGGACATCTGATGAAATAGAAGCAACATCATACATGCTTATTCTTGTGAGAAGAATAAAGACGCCTGTTTCTGCCAGGTTAAATCCAAATGGAATAAGAGGTATATTCAGCGAAGAAAGTTTTTCTATAAGGTAACAGGCAACCATAAGGGTCATGAAAACCATTAAAAGTAAACTGTTCTTGTAAGAAACTTTTCGTCTGTTAAAAAATGACTGAAAAACAATAAAATAACCGCCGATCAAAGTTCCAAAAAGATATAATGGATTTATGAAATGTAATGGTCCGTGTTCTTTCTTTAAAAGATATATTCCATGATTTTCAACCAGGTAAACCGATTTATAATACAAATCTGTGATTCCAATTGTGGAAACAAAAAAGAATAAAATTCCCGAATATATAATCAATATCGTTTGAATTCGCATATCAATTTTTTTTCCGCATAAATCGGCAACACACATGAGAAAAAAGAATGGGGTAAAACAATAACCAAGATTTACTGTTTGATTTGCATAAATTGCCATTTTCAATGTATCAGCATCTGCCATCTGCATATAACCAAAATTGATAATCATAATAGAAGCAAATAGCATTACATAAAATGATGTAATTCGCTTTCTAAAAAGAGAAATCATTACAAACAAATAACAGAAAGATAAAATAAAAGAAAATGTATAAATAAAATCAAACATAATTTTCTTTTTAAATTATAAACGTTTATGAGTTTTTTAGCAAAAGGACTTTTTTCAATAAAAGGCTTCACCCTTTGAAATTCTTCAACAAACAGAGTAAAATGAAATACTCTCTTTAATTATATTTAAGGACTTTCGTATGAATAAAATTATTGAAAAAAGACAGCTGTCAGAAGCTGTTTTCTACATCAAATTTGAAGCTCCGGACATTGCAAAAAACCGCAAAGCCGGACAGTTTTTGATTGTAATGGTTGATCAGGATCTTACAGAACGTATCCCTCTTACAATTGCCGATGCTAACGCCGAAGAAGGCTGGGTTGCAATCGCTTTCCAGCCAATTGGTGCTTCTACAATGAAACTTGCTCAGCTGAATGAAGGAGACTACATTGGTGGAGTTCTTGGACCTCTCGGTACTCCAAGTGTTATCGAAAAATATGACCGCCCTGTTGTTTGTGTTGGTGGTGGTTTCGGTACAGCTCCTCTTTACCCTATCGTTCAGGCTCTTAAAGAAGCCGGAAACAAAGTAATCCTTATTGAAGGTGCACGTACAAAAGATCTGCTCATTTTCGTTGATGAAATGAAAGCTGTCTGTGATGAAGTTATCATCTGTACAGATGACGGTTCAGAAGGACGCAAATGTCTGGTTACAGAAGTTCTTGATGAACTTTGTCAGAGCCAGACTACTCCAGCAGAAGTTATCGCCATTGGACCTCCAATCATGATGAAGTTCTGTGCTGCCACAACAAAAAAATACAACGTAAAAACAACTGTTTCTTTGAACACAATCATGATTGACGGAACAGGTATGTGTGGCGGATGCCGCGTAAGTGTTGGCGGAAAAACAAAATTCGTTTGTGTTGACGGACCAGACTTTGACGCCCACGAAGTTGACTGGGACAACATGATGATGCGTATGAAATCATTCAAACCTGAAGAAGAAGCCGCAAAACACAAGTGCAACATAGGACTTAAATAATTAATAGGTAATAAGTAATAATTGTTTATCTTAGTGGATACTTTATTTCCAAAAAGAAAACAGGAGACTAATAATGGAAGAACATAAATCAATCGAAGAGCTTTCAAAGATTGCTTCAGAAGAACTGAAGAAACTTGAGGGCATAACTTTGACAAATAAAGATAGAATGGCTATTCCACAGATGGAAATGCCAAGCGGTGAACCAAAAGTTCGTGCACGCCAGATGACAGAAGTTGCTCTGGGTTACACTGCAGAACAGGCTGTTGTTGAAGCACAGAGATGTCTTCAGTGTAAAAATCAGCCATGTGTAAACGGATGTCCTGTAAACGTTCGTATTCCTGACTTCATTGCTGAAGTTGCAAAAGGAAACTTCAAAGGCGCCGTTGATATCATCAAAACAACTAACCTGCTTCCTGCAATCTGTGGACGCGTTTGCCCTCAGGAAAACCAGTGTCAGGGTCAGTGTACAGTTGGTAAAGTTTACAAAAACTCTGAAAAAGCAGTTTCTATCGGTCGTTTGGAACGCTTTGTTGCCGACTACGAAAGAAACAACAACCTTACAACAGTTCAGGAAGTTGCAGCTCCTACAGGTAAAAAAGTAGCCATCGTTGGTTCTGGTCCTGCAGGTCTTACAGTTGCTGCTGACTGCCGCCGCGCAGGTCACGATGTAACAGTTTTCGAAGCTTTCCACAAAGCCGGTGGTGTTATGGTTTACGGTATTCCTGAATTCCGTCTTCCAAAAGAAATCGTTCGCAAAGAAGTAGAAAACCTGGAAAAAATGGGTGTTAAATTCGAATACAACACTCTGGTTGGACGCACAACATCTGTTCAGCAGATTCTTACAGACAAAGGCTTTGATGCAGCATTCGTAGGAACAGGTGCTGGTCTTCCAAAATTCTTCGGAATTCCTGGTGAAAACTACATCGGTGTATTCTCTGCAAACGAATACCTTACTCGTGCAAACCTCATGAAGGCTTACGATACAGAACACGCTGACACTCCTTACTACCACGCAAAGAACGTTGTAGTTTGTGGTGGTGGTAACGTTGCAATGGACGCTGCCCGTATGGCCCTCCGCCTTGGTGCTGAAAACGTTTACGTTGTTTACCGCCGTTCACGCGCTGAAATGCCAGCACGCCGCGAAGAAGTTGCTCACGCAGAAGAAGAAGGAGTAATCTTCAAGTACCTGGAAAACCCTGTTGAAATCCTTGGTGATAAAGAAACAGGAAAAGTAGTTGGAGTTAAAGCTCTTTCTTACGAACTTGGTGAACCAGATGAAAAAGGACGCCGCCGTCCAGTTGAAATTCCGGGCTCAGAACACGAAATCCCATGTGATGCAGTTATCGTAGCTCTTGGAAACAACTCAAACCCACTGATTCCTGCAACAACTCCTGAAATTGCAACAGACAAATACGGTCACATCACAGTTGATGAAACACAGGCTACAAGCATGACAAAAGTTTGGGCAGGTGGAGACATCGTTCTTGGTGCTGCAACAGTTATTCTTGCTATGGGAGAAGGCCGTAAAGCAGCCGCTTCTATCAACGAATATTTGGCAAAATAAACTTACTTCGATGGTTTCGCATTTCGGGACCATCGTATGATTAATACAAAGGGCAGTCCCGTAAGAGAACTTCTTACAGGACTGCCCTTTTTTTTTGACCAAAACACTTTAAAAACGTTAAAACCTTCCACCAGGGGGAAGCTTTTTATACTTTGGTATATACAGAATATTTTTTATTGCCTATTTGAGGCATTTGCTTTAAGTTTCAAGTATCAAGTAAAGTTCAGGAGGTAACTGATGGACAAACTTACTAAAAGATCGGCAGTCTTAGTGATTGTACTTTCTGTAATTTTCGTTCTGTTGATTCCGCTGGGGATTTATCTGGAAAACAGATTCGACGCAATCAACACACAGCTTTTACTGCAGCAGGCTGCAGATGCTGCAAACTATTCTGACATGATGGGGATTAAATCTGCCATGAAAACCGGAATTGTTATTATTAACGTCTGCAAGGTGATTATCGGCATTCTTATGATTCTTTTAGGAATTACGATTCTGAACAGAAATCTTCCAAAGAATGAAAATAAAGAAGTCAGAGAAATTGAATCTGACAATAAAGGAGAGTAAAAATGAATAAAACATCAAAAATCGTAGCCGGCATTATTGGAATTGTAATCGTATTCCTTCTAGTTTTCCTGTTCTGCATCCGTCCTTATGACAAACCGACATTTGCAGAAGTTGAATCAAATGAAACTGCTTTCCTCATTCCTCTGTTTTCTGACAACGGTACAAAAACAGAAGATCAGGTGAAAATCGATTCTGAAAAATATTATCAGGAACACATGGTTCAGGATAAGCTTTTCCAGATTCCTCACAAATGGATCAAGACAGGCCGCTGGGTTCGTTCAGGACATTACGTTGATACAGTAAAAGTTATTAAAGTTTCTCGTACTCCAATTTCCGGCGTTTGGGAACCAAACTCTAATACTTCAATCAAACTGGAAACAAAAGAAAGTTCAGGCTTCCAGATTCCAATGGCTTACAACATTAAAATTACTGCTGAAGACTGTGCAAAATATCTGTACAACTATTCACCAAGCAAAAGACTTCAAGAAGTAATCGATACAAACATTAACAAATGGATTGTTGGTCAGATGAATGAACGTTTTCATGCTTTAAGCTATATGGAAGTTTCTGAAAACAAAGACCGAATTATTAATGATGTTGTTGTTGAAGCAAAGGAATATTTCAAAGAGCGTGGTATCACAATTGAATCGCTTACAGCCTACGACGGAATTTACTGGGATGACAAAGCTATTGAAGACAGTATTTCAAAACTGGTAAATGCTCAGGCTACACAGCGCGCAAAAGATGAAGAGCTGAAAGTAACTTTGAAGCAGAAAGAAATTGATATTGCAAAGGCTGAAGCAAAAGCTGCAGTTGAACTGGTTGATGCAAAAAAAGAGCGCGATAAGGCTAACCTTAAAGCTTCAACAATGAATGTTCTGAAGCAGCAGCAGGAAATTGAAAACTCAAGAATCCTGGCCGAAGCTCAGGCTTCTGCTATTAAGATTGCTGCCGAAAAAGGTACTTCGGTTCCTGGTGGTCAGGCAACAACATTTGTCATCAATTCTGACTCTCTGCAGTCACTTGGTCTCGGTGACCTGATGAAACGCTAATTTCTAAAAAAAAGGCGCCCTGTTTTGCAGAGGCCACTGAAAAAGTCCATTAAAGACTGAATTTACAAACACCATTTGAATAG
>JAKSTM010000028.1 GCA_024402565.1 Treponema sp.
AAGTAAACATGGAGGGCACAACTATGATTATTAATCACAATATGAGTTCACTCTATGCTGATCGTGTACTGAACATTTCTAATGATTCAATCATGAAAAACATGGAAAAACTCTCATCTGGCGAACGCATCAATCACGCTGGAGATGACGCTTCAGGACTGGCAGTATCTGAAAAAATGAGAAGCCAGATTCGTGGTCTGAACCAGGCTAGCCAGAACATTCAGAATGGAGTTTCATTCATTCAGACAACTGAAGGATACCTGAACGAAACAACAGATATTCTCCAGCGCATTCGCGAACTGGCTGTACAGTCAGCAAACGGTATCTACAGCGATGAAGATCGTATGCAGATTCAGGTAGAAGTTTCACAGCTCGTATCTGAAGTTGACCGCATTGCATCACAGGCTCAGTTCAACGGAATGAATATGCTTACTGGACGTTTCGCAGAAGCTGGAGAAGCAGTAATGCAGTTCCAGATTGGTGCAAATATGGACCAGAACACTCGTGTATACGTAGGAACAATGAGCGCAACAGCTCTTGGACTGAAAGGTGCACAGGGTGACGATTCACAGATTTCAATTGCAAGTCCTGATGAAGCAAACCTGGTACTTGGCACTGTTGATGAAGCATTGAAAAATGTAAACAAACAGCGCGCTGACCTTGGTGCTTACCAGAACCGCTTTGAAATGGCTGCAAAAGGCATTAACATTGCTGCTGAAAACACACAGGCTGCTGAATCACGTATTCGTGACACAGACATGGCTTCAATGATGGTTGACTACACAAAGAATTCCATCCTTACACAGGCCGGAACAGCTATGCTGGCACAGGCAAACGCTCAGTCACAGAACGTACTTGCACTGCTTCAGTAGTAAGCAAAGTCAAAGAGATTTCTGGATGTCATCTTTTTGACAGAGCAAAGACTATAATAGATCAGGAGGGGTGCGCCCCCCTCTTGGTTTATTTTTTTTGAATTATTTGTTTTCCCACGGATGGGATTATAAAACAGGAGGAACCTATGAACACAATAAATTCGTCGGTTTCATCGCTGACCATGGATGGTCAGATGGCATATGTAAAATCGGAAAAAGAAACTCCGATTGCCAAGTCTCCTGTTATTCAATCAGGAGCAGAGGTTGCCCAAAACATTGAACAGAGCCTTGCAGAAGTAAAAGCTGATGTAAAGGAACTGGAAAAAATGACAGAACTGGCTTCGGGCAGAAAATTACAGTTTAATTTCAACAAGGAACTAAATACGGTAATTGTCCGAATAGTTGATTCCACAACTAATCAGGTGGTAAAAGAAATACCTTCTGAAGATATGGTAAAACTAAAAATCAGAATCAGAAAAGCGATTGGATCGCTTTATGACAAAATGATTTAAGCTGGTAATATTTGGGAATTATTTACTAAAAAAATATGGCCGGACTTAATATCCCGGGCGTTACAGACCAGTACAAAACAAACGATACAGTTGAAAAACTGATGCAGGTAGAACGGATTCCGCTGACAAGGGAGCAGAAATCGTTAGACCAGTATAATGCACAACGTGACGCCTGGAGGGATGTAAACAGACTTCTTTCCTCATTAAGAGACAGTACAAAAAATTTGTACTCTTTTGAAAATCCATTTAACAATAAACTTACAGAATCTACGGATGAGTTCGCCATTACCGCAGAGGCAAACCGCAGCGCATCATTCCAATCTTTTAAAGTTGATGTAATTCAACCTGCCACAGCTGACAGATTTCTTTCTGGAGAATTAGAAAACAACTATAAAGTACCACAAGGAACCTACACTTTCCGTGTAGGTGAAAAACAATTAACTTTCAACTGGAAAGGTGGAACATTAAAAGATTTTTCGGAAGCAGTAAATAAACGCGGCAAAAACATCGTTAAAACTATGATTGTAGGTGCTTCTGCAGGAAAGAAAACTCTCTTAATCGAAGGGCTTCAAACAGGAACCGAAAATCAGATTATTTTTGAAGATGATGCAGAAAAATTTGCAAAAGAAATCGGCATGATTTCTCCATTAAAAGACAAAGCAGTCAATTTAGGAAAAGGAATGGAAAATGCTTCCACTGCCCCTTCTATTGACTTCGGTGACGGTATAAACATGCCTGCCCTTTCAAGAACAAATGTTTCTTTTGAAGACGATTCATACAATCTGAATCCACGGGGAGCATTCAAGCTTGATCTTCCTGATATTCTAAAAAATGACAAAAATTATCATATAACTTTTACACTTCATTCAGAAGAAACTGAAGACATAACAGATGCCTTAAATGAAAAAAGTATGGTCCCAGAACTTCCTTCCGGAGGATTCGCAGAATTTGCCGGAATTGAAATTGAAAACTTCAGTTCAGAAACACTTTTAAAAGTTCCCGCAACACCACCGGAACCTTTAGAAAAAATCAATTCTGAACGTATATTATATGCCTTGTTAAAAGACGGAACCGAAAAACTGATTCCTACCAGAGATGTTCTTTCAAAAGATCTTCAGATTGATCTTCCACTTTCTGAGTACGAAAATATTTCTTCGCTTATCATAAGAAATCGAAATACAGGTCATAAGATTTCTCTTTCAAAAATCGAAACTTATAACCCTCAGAGTAAAGCAGGTTACGAACCTATCAATGCAATAAGCACTGCAGGTGATGCCATCTTAAAATATGAAGGCATTACCATAACCAGACCTACAAATGACATAGATGATGTTGTGCCTGAAATTACTCTCCATCTTCATGAGAAAACTGAAAAACCTGCAACAATTACTGTAAAGCCTGATACAGAAGCATCTAAGACAGCATTAATTGATTTTGTAGGAAAATATAATCAGACTGTAGCAAAAATAAATATTCTTTCACAAAATAAAAGTGAAATTGTAAACGAGCTGGATTATCTTACACAAGACGAAAAAGATGCAGAAATGGAACGACTTGGAATGTTCCAGACTGAATTCTCACTAACATCAATTAAATCAAACATGTCTTCCATTTTAAGTGCAAGTTACCGCTACGATGATAATGCGGAAGTAACAATGCTTTCAGACCTTGGAATAGCAACAAATGCTTCTGGGTTCGGAGGCGGTTATTCCCAGTCTAAACTCCGCGGTTATCTGGAAATTGACGAAAAGAAACTTGATTCTGCTCTTGAAAATCACCTGGATGATATAAAAGGAATGTTTGGTTTTGATTCAGACGGCGACTTGATTATTGATTCAGGAATTGCCTATAAATTGGACAAACAAATCGGAGCTTATACTCAGACAGGTGGAATTCTTGCATTAAAAACTTCTGCTTTAGATTCAAAAATTAAAGATTCTGAAAAACGTATAGCAACACTTGAAAGCCAGCTGGAAGTTACTGAAGCGAATTTAAGAAATAAATACGGACAGATGGAAGGTTCTTTAAACAGCCTTGAAAATCAGCAGAATACTATTTCAAACTTTACACGGCAACAGCAAAACAATAGATAGATAAATTGATAAATAATCATATTTAATTTAGACAGGAGAATACGAACATGGAATTTTATATAAACGGCGATAAAATTGATGCAAGTCTTGAAGAAGAAAAAACAGTCGGTGATGTACTCCAGTCTTTCGCCCTTGAATTTGAAGCAAACAAAATTGCAGTAATTGGAATCAGCCTTAACGGTAATAATGTAGATGCTGATCAGTTTGACGAAGTATCTAAAGAAGAATTAAAAAACGACATGCGATTCGACTTTAATGTGGTTACTGAAGCTGCAGTAGAAGAATCTATTTGTATTCTTTCAGATGATTTGAAAGAACTTTCAAAAGATACAGAACAAGTTCCTACTCTTTTTATAAATGGCAAAGCAAATGAAGCTCATGAAATAATTAAACGAATTGCCGACGCCATAGACCAGTTCTGTCATATGACCGCTTTAGCTTCTTTATTTCCGAACAGTTTCAAAATTACCACAATCGGGAATATGGCGCTGAACGACTTTTTCAATGATTTTTCTCCTATTCTTACTGATTTTGAGAATGCACTGGAAGGCCAGGATACAGTCCTTACAGGCGACTTATGTGAATATGAAATTTGTCCTCGTCTCCTTCAAATGTCAGAAGCTCTTTCCAAGATAAATTTTGGAGATAATTGACATTTTATTATTTTTTAGTGGAATATATATCAACAATTAGATATAATATTAACTTAATATGAAGGTTTTAGAATTCAAGAATCTAACGAGAGAAGAAGGCCAGATTTTTTATATGAGAAAATATGCTTGCGAAGCTGTACTTGAACTCGCAGCATCTTCCCTTGAAGCTAAAATTAATTTCGCGATAGAGATGAATCCATTGGGAGAAAGAAGTGTAAGTATTGCATTTCCTGAACCTTTGAATTATCCTGTTCTTCCAGTTATTAAAGCCCTAAAAGAATATATAATAAAACAAGATCTGGAAGGCCATTTACCGTGCTAACATTCAAAACAAACACTCCTGAAGAAACAATCGAACTTGGAAAGAAAATAGGTCGTTTGCTGAAAAAAGGAGATATTATCGCTATGCAGGGAACACTCGCTGCAGGCAAAACTACCATCACAAAAGGAATTGCCGAATCACTGGGAATTTCCGACACTATTACAAGCCCAACTTTTTGTCTCATTTCTGAATATGAAGGAAACATGCCTTTATACCATATGGATGTTTACAGACTTGAAGGTACAGATGATTTTGAAAACCTGGGCACGGATGATATGCTTTATGGCGAAGGGGTTTCCATTATTGAATGGTCTGAAAAAATAATGGATGCACTTCCTAAAAAAACAATTATTCTAAAAATTGAACCCCATGACGACGGTACACGAACTATTACTATTGAAAACTGGAATAACGGAGAAATAAAATAATGAAAGGACTGGCTCTGGATACAAGCATTACTAAAATTTCAATTGCGGCTAAAAATGATGATCACTCAGTAACAGCTTCATACGATATAGGAATGAAACAGTCAGAAACTCTCCTTCCTGCAATTTCTTACGTTCTGGAAAAAGCCGGGATGACTGCCGCAGAAATTGAATATACAGCAATTTGCCAGGGACCAGGAAGTTTTACAGGACTCCGTTTAGGTTATGCCGCTGTAAAAGCATTAGAATGCGCATCCAAAGCACCGATTTATGGCATATCCACATTAAAAGCTAATGCATATCCATATAACACTATGGGAAAGCCTGTTCTGGCCTTGATTGATGCAAAAAAAGACCGCTTTTATGCAGGCGCATGGTTAAACGAAAAAGAACTGTTCCCTGAAGGCGACTACCCTTACGAAAAACTCGCTGAACTCATTAATAATTCCTGTGAAAAAGAAATTATACTGGCGGGGCCTGTTGGAGATTGTAAGGTTTTCTTAGAAGCAATGTCATCCCTAATTAATGATGTAACATTTATATCTCCTTGTGTTAAACCTGCTGTGACTGACTCTCTTTTCATCCTTGCCGAAGAAATGATTTCAAACAAACTTCCTCCTCTTCAGGAATACGACGGTCCGGTTTATTTGAGAGCTTCAGAAGCAGAAGAAAACATTTCCAAAACAAAATAACACATTCTCCCCTTTTTTCAGTATAATTTTACTAAACTATGATCGATCTGGAAGAACTCAAACACCAGCTGAATCCTGAACAATTCAGGGCAGTTAGCACTATCAATGGACCAATTCTCATTATTGCCGGAGCTGGAAGCGGTAAAACACGTGTAATCACATATCGTATAGCTCATATGCTGGACACAGGAATTCCACAAAGCCAGATTCTAGCCCTTACTTTTACAAATAAAGCTGCAAAAGAAATGGAAACCAGAATTAAAGAGCTTACAGGTAAAAAACTTCAGAACCTGACAGTATCCACATTTCATGCCTTCGGGGTTCAAGTTCTTCGCCATGATATAGATAAACTTGGTTTCCGTGAAAACTTTTCTATTTATGATGAAACAGACCGAACAGCCTTAATAAAAGAATGTGGCCGAGAACTTAAATATTCCCAGGATGCCATGGACACATACATGCTTGGAAACCTTTTTTCGAACATTAAAACCGGACGAAAAAACTGGGAAACTGCTAACGACATGTATAAACCTCTTTATGAATGCTATCAGGAAGGTTTAAAATTATATAATGCAGTTGATTTTGATGACTTAATCGTTCTTCCAATCAGGCTTTTCAAGGAACATCCCGACGTTCTGGCCCGTTATAAAGAACGTTTTAAGTACATAATGGTCGATGAATTTCAGGATACCAGTCACCAGCAATATGAATTAATGCATCTTCTGGCACAGGATAATGTTGCTGTCGTAGGTGACGATGACCAGAGTATTTATTCCTGGCGCGGTGCTGACTACCAGAATATTGTTTCATTCGAAAAAGACTTTCCTAATGTTCAGGAAATCCGACTTGAACAGAATTACCGTTCTACAGAAACAATTCTGGAAGCCGCAAACGGTGTAATCAGCCACAATACAAATCGAAAAGACAAAAAGCTTTGGAGCGGAAACGGCGGTGGCAAACCAATAGAAATTTTCATGCCTGAAAACGAAACCGATGAAGCTTCTTTCATTGCAGAATCTATACTTGGAATCGCCATGGAAGAAAAAAGAAAATATGATGAATTTGGTGTATTAATAAGAGCGAATACTCAGTCCCGATTTATAGAAGAAGCCTTCCTTGAAAACAATATTCCCTACACTATGAGTGGTGGCACTTCCTTCTTTGAACGAAAAGAAATAAAAGATGTTATCAGCTACCTTCGTGTTATTGCAAACCACGATGACGATATAAACCTTTTAAGAATCATTAATGTACCTCGTCGTGGAATCGGTCGTGCAACCATCCAGCTTATGAATGATGCCGCGGATGTTAACGGCTGTACATTATGGAATGCTATAAAATTCTTAATAGAAGCAGAACTTTCTCCTGCTAACGATGCTGTAAAAGAAGACCTTCAAGCTTTTGTAAATATAATTGAAAGTCATCGCCAGAAACTTTTAAGTGGCCGTGGACTTCATCAGAAAGTAAGGAATCTTCTGGAGGAAATTAATTATAAAGATTACTTAATGCTTGAAAATCAGAAAAGTGAAAAAGCTTTTGCATTCAAACTTAAAAACATTGAATTCCTTTTAAGTTCAATGGAAACCTGGGAAAATAATCCGGACAACACAAATCCAAGTCTTTTCAATTATTTGAATCGCATTACACTTCTTTCACGGGATGACATGAATGATGAAAACGACAAAGGAAAAGTAAACCTTATGACGATTCATGCATCAAAAGGACTGGAGTTTCCTGTTGTATTCATTGCGGGCTGCGAAGAAGGCCTTATTCCTCATGCCCGAAGTGTAGAAGAAAACGGTGGAGATGTAGAAGAAGAAAGACGCCTTTTCTATGTAGCCATTACCCGTGCTAGAAACAAACTGGTTTTATCTTCCTGCCTGAAACGAAGAAGACAGCAGATGATTGTAGATTCAGAACCATCCCGCTTCCTGGATGAAATTCCGCCAAACCTTGTAGAATATCATAACCCAAGCGAACCTGTATCGGAAGAAGCAGGTCATGACTTTCTACAGAATATGTTAGCGTCATTTAAATCACAGATGGGAAATTAAGCAAGATTTTTTGCCTGCTCACGGATATTTTCAATTGAATCTTTAGCTGTAATAACCATTGCTCCAACTTCAGCGCTTTGATTTTTACTTCCAATTGTGTTAATTTCCCTGTTTATTTCCTGACAAAGGAAATCAAGTTTTTTTCCAGGGTATGGATTTTCAGACATTTCCTGACGCATTGCTTTTAAATGACTCTTCAGGCGGACAATTTCTTCATTAATTGTGTATTTTACTACCAGGGCTGCAGTTTCTGTCATTACTCGGTTTTCATCAACCTGATCTCCAAGTATTTCATTGAATTTGGAAAGAATCATCTCTTTAAAATGATTTTCCATTTCAGGCTGCCATTTAGCAAAACATTCAGCACATTCATCCAGTTTGGAAAGTTTTTTAAGCAAATCTTCTGAAAGATTTCTTCCTTCTCTTTCACAATCTGAAATATATTTTGAAAGAGATTCATCAAATACAGGTTTAATTAAATCCTTGTACATTTCCACGTCAAAACTTGAAGTAACATTAAGAACTCCTGGCTGTGACACTACAAGGGAAAGTGGTATTTCCTTTCCATAACCACAAGCTTCAGAAACCTTTTTTATGGCTTCCATATATGAAACGGCTGCATTTACATCGGCAACAACAACATTGGAAGATTGCAGTTCTTTTACCTTAATATAAACATCAACCTTTCCACGTGTAATTTTTTCTGAAATATTATTTCGGAAAAAACTTTCCAATGGATTTAAGAAGGATGGAAGATTTATAGTAAGATCCAGAAAACGTGAATTTACAGATTTAATTTCAACAGAAATAACTGCCTTTTCATAAGTTTTTTCTGTATATGCATAACCTGTCATGCTAATCATTATTTTACCCTCTTATTATTTTTAATAGAGCCTGCACGATTTAACGGCATAAATCTATAAATCGGTTTTCCCATAATATATTTCTTATTCAAATACTTAGGTTCCATATAAGAAACATACCTAATTGAAAGACTATCCGAAGGTGCCAAAGGCTTTAAATTTGGTTCATAAGAATGTCTCAAATCAAGAGAATTAAAACGGTTATCCCCCATCATAAAATAACAGCCTTCAGGAAGATATACCGCATTTCCATTTGAATCATTTGCAGGGAAAACAGGCATATTTCTCATATCAAGATATCCAGGCACTGCAATAGAATTATATTCGTTTCCCTGAACATACCAGAGTACCTTATCTTTTAAATCAAGATATCCTTTCAATTCCGGGTCGGTATTCCAATTTATGGATGAAACACCTGCTTTAATCATCTGTGCATTTTTAAGAACAATATTTCCAAGTGTAACTTTTGCTATAACGTTTAAACGGAAATTGCTTTCACTGTACGGATCTCGGATTTTATCTTTTTCAGGAATCCAAGAGGTCAGGAATTTTTCAAACCATTCCAGTCCCCCTTCCTGGGTCATCACTTTAATCGATAATTCATAATTCATATTCAGAAGAGAATGAAGAACAGGATTTGGTTCTGTGAATTTTCCCGCTTTTTCTGCAGAAATATAATTTCTAAGATTATTACAAATTTCGTTTACCCTAAAAGCTGCTGCATCTAAATCGTAATTCCGTCTTTCTTCCTCAAAGGAAATCATTGTCTCATATTCATTCTGGTCCATTGGGAAATTCTGAATCTTTGATTTTACCTTATTATTGACTGTATTCAGATTCCAGCAAGCAAAATCTTCTTTTTCAGGAATCGGTTTAAAGACATCACTTTCTTTAGTTCGCGTATATAATACGCCATCCTGCATTACAAGCTGCTCTCCCTGAAGTCCCGCAATTCGTTTTACAAGCGGATCGGCTTTCATTTCGCCATTTTCATCTTTATTAAGATTAACTGCCATAAATGTAAGCATATAAACTAATTGAGATGTAACAGTTTTAACTTCCGATTTATGATCCAGTGTATAATGAGGATTACGGATTACGACGATATCTCCACGTTTATATTTTGAAAAATCATTCAATCCTACTTCCGAAAGAGGAAATTTTGGTCCGCTTCCGATTTTTTCTACCACTACTCTATCTTTAACGAGAAATTCCGGAACCATACTTTCAGATGGAATAACATAAAGCTGGAATGTAAAAACCTGGAAAATAAAAACGAGAAATACAACCTGAAGAAGTGCATCCACCCAGTCAACAATTTCAAAAAGCAATCTGCCAAGTCCTATAGGCTTCTTCTTTTTTTCGCAGGTAATCAACCAGAAATCATCCAGTTTCTTTACACGCTTTTCAGCCATATAATATTGAAGAACAAACGAATAAATGAAAACAAGGATCCATAAAACAGCACAAATAAAATCAAGCCAATAAGGCTTTCCTTCTTTCCCTGCTCTTTGAATGATAAATGTTAATAAAAAAACAGTAGGAACATACTGTACAAATTTTAATGTCTTGTAGAAGTATTTCTGATCTTTTTTAAGGTACACTTTAAAAAAGCCAAAATAGATAAAAAAGGCTGTAAAAACAACTGACAAAGGAAATGCCAGAAGAGAAATATCAGCTTTAAAACTTAAAGTAAACAGGGTATAAACGGCAGAAAAGATCATTTCTACCAGAAGAAACAATCCAAACTTCTTTGAATATAAATTAGGTTTTTGCATTTTTTAAATATAGCAAAAAAACGCTTAATAGACTAGAATTATATTATGCAAAAAGAAATCCTTAATACATCCGCAGCCCTCAATATGCTTTCAGGGGAAACTGATTTATACAAAATGCTTATTGACGCATTCATCTCAGAAAGCCCAAGTAACCTGGATACAATTGACCAATTAATTGGTGAAGGCAAAAATGAAGAAGCAAGAGCTTATTCCCACAAAATAAAAGGTTCTGCAAGCCAGATTGGTGCAGAACAGCTTACATTTGCTCTTCAATACCTGGAAGACGGATTAAAAGGCAGTATGATGGCAGATGTTTCTGCTCTGTCTCATAATGCAAGTTACGTTTACAAACGAACAATTTCTTACATTAAGGAATACCGTCAGAGTCTGTAAAAAGAACAGGCATTCTTATTGATTTGTTCACAAAAACATGAAAAATCTTTATTAAAGTTATCCTCTTTTTTCAAATCATAAGCGCCTTTGTAAATTTTTGATATTTCGCTAATGAATGTGGCTTTTTCGCCTTTTAAAGTCTGGAAAGGCGCATCGGTTTCTAAAAGAAGACTTTCCAGGGGAAGTTCTTTTACGAGCCCTATCACTTTTTTATTTCCATTAAAAATCTGTTTTCCAAAAGAAAAATAAGCATTAATTCCCCGTGCTAAAAAACTTTTCGCTTCGATTGTACTTCCCATAAAGGAATGAAATAAAACACCAGGAAGTCTTTTCAATTCATTGGAATAAGAAAAAAATTTTTCATTTGCTTTCCGACCATGCAGAACAATTGGTATATTATTGGAAAGCGCCAGTTCCAGTTGAGTTTCAAAAACATATTTCTGTTCTGAATATCTTTCTGAAAATTCTTTTGTAAAGAAGTCAAATCCACATTCACCTATTGCTTCTATTGATTTACTTTCAAGATATCTTTCCAGAACTGGAATTTGTGTTTTATCGGGATTCTGAGGATGTATTCCAAAAGATTTTATAAAGTTTTCAGGGGTTTCCAGAAACTCTTTTTCTGTATGACAGGATGAACATCCGGTTTCGTCGGAAACATCATCTGTCCCCGCTTCCTTACATTGGAGATAATGGAAATGTGCATCAAAAAATGAAAATTTTTCTAACATTTTTTTAATTATATCCGAAAAATAAGTAAAGACCCAATAATATACACATTATACGGGAGGCGTATATGAAAAGTTTTGCACTTAAAAGCATTGGTAACAAACAGGATTTTCTTACAATTGTTCGCGAAATGGATGATGGTTATGTAGTAAGAATCATCCGCGACCTGGATGGTTACGAAGATGTAAAAACAGACTACATTAGCAAAGAATTATTCGAAAGTTGTATCAGAACAGGATACCTTACAGAAATTGAAGAAAAAGTAGCTGTTGCTATCTAATTTTTTTCCAGTAAGGCTTTTCCAAGTTTCCAGTTATCACCAGCGCCCATTGTGACAAAAAGATAACCGTCAGGATATTTTGAATCCAATGGAGCGTTAACTTCTTTTTCTGCATAGTCTAACGCATCAAGAATTTCTTCAAAATATACAACAGAATCAGTATCAGGTTTATTTTTTCTGGTTTCTTCGAAAAGAGTTCTTCCTGTTATAGAAAAATCCTTTGGATTTTCTCTGGCTGATGAATAAATCTTATGAAGAATTACTTTATCGGCAACTTCGAAACTACCTGCGAATTCAGTTAGGAGAGCCTGAGTTCGTGAGTAAGTATGACTCATAAAGTCTACAATTAATTTTCTTCCCTTGTAAAACTCTTTAAATCCAGCAAGAGTAGTTTTTACAGCTGTAGGATGATGACCGTAATCATCGATTACTACAACAGATCTTCCATTTTTATTCTTAAATTCCCCTACAATTTCACTTCTTCGTTTTCCACCGGCGAAATTTAAAAGTCCAGTTCTGATTTCATTTATAAAATCGGAAGGATTTTTTCCATATTTTTCCAGAAGTCTGGCACAAAGAACTACCGCAGCACAAGCATCAAGCACTTCGTGTTTACCAGGAACTTTAAGTGCAAAATCCCCTAAACCTGAAATATTAAACTTATTTTCTTCTCCTGAAGGACCTTTTGTAACCCCCAAAAAAGACAGTTTATATACTCCATCTGCCATTGTTCCGTAAGGAATCATATTTATATCGCTTCGTTTTTCAGAAACAATTTTACTTACTTCGCATGCGCCTTTATCGTCGGCACAATAAATCAAATCTCCACCTGAAGGCATTAAACATGCATAATCAACAAAGGCATCACGAATATCTTCATAGGTTGGATAATAATCCTGATGGTCAGGTTCAACAGAAGTTAAAATAATCTTTTCAGGATGAAATTTCATAAAATGCCGCTGATATTCACAAGTTTCAGCAACAAATATACTTTTTTCACCAGCTTTTTTTTCTTCATTCTGATTCATAAGTGGAGATGTATACGTACATGCGTCTCCAAAACTTTTTATGACCGAACCTGACAAAGTCTGACTTGGAAGAGGAAGTTCTTTTAAAATTGTTCCTGTTATTCCGGAAGTGGAAGTCTTCCCATGAACCCCGGAAACACCACAAGAATATGCAAAGGAAGAATAAAGCCCCAATGCTTCAGTATATAAGAGACAAGGAATATTCTTTTTTACAGCAGCAATCAAGTCCGGATTAACATCAAGCTTATAAGCCGAAGAATAAACTACATATTGAATATCATCTGTTATATTATTTTCTGAAAACCCCTGAGGTTTTATACCAAGCTTTTCCAGCCGTTCATCAGTGTAAAATCTTTCTGATACATCGCTTCCTGTGATTATAGCGCCTTTATGAAAGAAAATTTCCACAAGGGCACACATTCCAGTCCCCTTGATTCCAACAAAATGAATATGAACTCCATTAAGATCTTCTGTCATTTTTACATCTGTCATAGTCCATAATTATATCGAATTACTGACTAATGTGCGACCCAGATGTTGTTTTGGAAATTTTTATTTTGCTTCCAATTCTGGTCTGCAGATTTTCAACATGAGAAATGATGCCAATTTTTTTATTTCCATCTTTCAGGCGAGTCAAAATCTCCATAGCTAAATCCTGAGTTTCTACGTCCAAAGTACCAAAGCCTTCATCAATAAACAAAGAATCCATCTGAAGACCACAGTTCCGGCTTCCAACAAAATCGGTCATGGCAAGCGCAAGACTTATGGATGCCATAAAGGTTTCGCCACCACTTAATGTTTCCACATCGCGTTCTGTGCCGTTATAAGTGTCACAGACAACAAAATCCAAACCTTTTTTTCCACCACCTGAGATATCTTCTTTAAGTTTGAAATAATAACGTTTATCGGATATTTCACGGAAACGCTCACTGGCGGCAGACAACACCTGATTAAAATATACACCCAGTGCCCATGAATCAAATTTTATCTTTTTAGGATTAGATCCAAAAAGAATTTCATAAAGAAGTTTTAAAGGCTCCACCTCTTTTTCGATTCGAGACCTGTCCTTTTCCAGGGATTCCAGTTTCTCAAAAATCTGACGATTTCGGATAATGTTATTATTAATTCTTTGAATAGTTTCTTTTAATTCAGAATATTCAGTGTTTTTTGAATGAAATTCTTTTACAGTTTCTTCTTTTTGGATTAATACTTCTGATGATTTTTTTGTAACAGGAGAAGATTCCAAAAGTGTATTTACAGCAGTTGTCTCATCTTTCCATTTTCTTATTTCATCTTCTAAACTTGCAATCTGATTTTCATTCAGATAACTATCTTCCATTTCTCGAATATCAGTAAAACCACTTTCGGAAAATTTCTTTTGGAAATTATTCTTTTCAGTCTCAAGATTGACTTTCTCTTCTTCCAGGGAATCAGATTTCGCTTCAAATTTCCCAGAAATATTTGCACGCCTGTTTTTAAGTTTTTCCTCTGTAGAATCAAAATCAAAAATCAATTTCTCGTTTTTACGTAAATTCTCTTCTTCATTCTCATATTCAGGTAAAGGAACAGAAAATCCTGTTTCAGTAAAATCTTTTTCTTTTATAGATAAACTGCTTTCTACACCAGAAAATTCCTGACGGCTTTTTGAAAGAGCATTTTCAAATAAATCAACCGATTTTTTTGTCGTTATAATTTTATCATCAAGCCCTACTATGCTCTCAGGTTTTACACAAGGAAGTGGATGATGAACAGAACCGCAAACAGGACATGGCTGACCTTCAACAAGATTTTCAGCTACAGTTGAAGCAAGATTTTCCAATTCTTCTTTTTTCTTTAATGCTTCATATTCAGTAAGCATTCCAGAAAGATTGTTAAGCTGTCCTTCTGTTTCCTGAATATTGATTTCCAGATTCTTTTTAGTCTCTTTTATAGAATTAATTTCTGAAAGAAATTTCCAGGCTGATTTTAGTTTAGCCAGATTCGATTTCTTCCCTTCTATAGTTTCTTTCAGTTGATTAATTTCTTCTCTACTTTTGTCTAATTCCTTTTCGTCCGCTTCAAGACTTTTCAATTCCTGTGATAACTTTTCGATTTCGCTTTCCAGGCCAGCAACCCTTACAAAAGCTTTTTCTTGAGCCTCATAGAAAGGATATACTGAAGCGGCTTTTCGAGCCAGCTTGATTTTATCTTCTATTTTATGAATTTCTGGTTCTCGCTCTTTTAATTCTTTCTGTCTTGAAAGATTTTTTTCATATTTAATGGCTTCATTATATTCAGTTTCCAGCACTTTAATTTTTACATTTAGCTTTTGGAGAGTATCATCATAACCAGAAGTTTTTTCATAAAGGCTTTTATATTCTCCTTCATCTTTTTTTATTTGACATTCAAGTTCTTCGACAGATGATACATTTTCTCCTATACTGGTTATTGCACTAACTACAGCTTCTAAATCTTTATTTGATTTTTCATACTTTGCTTTAATGGAATCCATTAATTCTGAATATAAACTGACTGGAAATAGTTTTGATAAAGTTTTTGTTCTTTCGGTTGAACTTTCCCTTAAAAACTTTGCAAATTCCCCCTGAGGAAGAACAACTACCATAGAAAATTCATCAGCCTTAAGACCAATTAATTTTTCCAGTTTTTTATTTACATCAGACAGATTTTCACCAGGCCATAATGGTATAAAATTTCCACCTGATTTCTTAAAAACATCAAGTTCACTTTGTTTATGAGTAATCTTCCCTGTTTTAGTAACATGGTCGTATGGAATTGTTCTATTAACGCGGAAAACATCACCACTCATAGAAAATTCGAAGTTTACATAACTTTTTTCTTCAATCTCTGCATAAGTTGATTTAAGAGACTTCTCCCCACGTTTACCACTTGATTCACCATAAAGAGCAAAAGTCATTGCATCAAAAATGAAAGTTTTACCAGATCCCGTAGGGCCTGTAATAAGAAACATATCATCAAGGCTTTCAAAATCAATGGATTCATCTCTATAAGGCCCAAAATTTTTCATTTCAAGTTTTAATGGTTTCATTATTACTGTTCTCCCCAATTATTTTCTTTTGCAGCATTAAGAAAAACTTTTTTTATTTTCTCATAATTCATATCTTCTTTAGTTCCAAAGATTTCTGTGAAAAAACTTTCAAAAATAGTATCCGGATTATTTGAACTAACAGCCTCTGTTCTTTTTGAAAGGTCCGCTTTCATCACAGTGTCTTCTTTTGTTTCTTTTCTGAAACTCAAAAGATTTTTAAAGTTTGTACGCAACAATGAAACTGCTCCTTCGGGTACTACTGCATCATCAACTAGAATTTCTACAAAATCATTTTCGTGCTTTTTTATAAGAGTATTGTCAGCATTAATACCATAAAAAGATTCAAAAGGACCTTTTAACCGAACAACTTTATGTAAGGGCTGAATAGGAACTTTTGTTACTTCCGGTTCTTTTCCTTTATGAATATTCACTTTTAACATAAAACGATCTTCTTTATCGTCGAAGGAATAAGAAAGAGGTGCTCCAGAATAAACAACTTTTTTCAACTCTCCTGCTGCTTGGTATGAGTGAAGATGCCCAACTGCCGTATAATCAAAAGGATCAAACAAAGATGCATCTACTTCTTCCGCAGTACCAACAAAACTCCGTTCAGAATCGGAAACAAGAGATTTGACTGTCATTAGGTGACAGCATAATACGCTTGAAAAATCATTAAAGTTTTTATGATGAACTTCGCTTATCTTTTTACAGGCATATTCATACAAATCATTCTGTCTTTTTATGGCATTATTTTCTTCATCAAAAAAACTTCCAGCGTATAAAAAAGGAAGTTGATAAACTGCACATTTATCTCCATTCTTTTCAAGAATGACAGGATTTGTAAAATCTTTAACATCAGTTGTAATATGTATGTTAATTTCAGTTAATATATCTTTCAAAAAAGAAAGTCGGTCAGCACTGTCATGATTTCCCGAAAGTATAAAAATCTGAAGTCCAGGAAAATCTTCGTGAAGTCTTCCTAAAAACTTACTGAGCATTCTAACTGCGTCGGCAGGTGGAACAGGTCTATCATATATATCACCTGGAATAAGGAGACCATCGTAGGCATCCCCTGTTTCTGATTCTTTTTTCAATTCTGAATAAACTTGATCCAGAAAAAACTTCTGATCTTCTTCAAGATTTAATTCATGAAAGGTCTTTCCCAAATGCCAGTCACTTGTCTGTAAAAACTTCATATACTTTCCTTTTTTATTTTTCTTCTAACAATATTATACTGAAACTTTTTCATATATAAACAAAAAAGGCACTTCTATTTAATAGAAGTGCCTTTTATTTATCTAGAAATAACTGCTAAGATTAGCGGTTTGCTTCATCGATAAGAGCCTGGAATGCGTTAGCTGTTTCTTCAACTTTTTCCTGCATTGTTGCGTATCCAGGGTATACAGTCCAGATGATATTTCCGAGGTTAAGACCAGAAATAAGTGTGTCGTAACGTGCAATACCATTGTCTCTCATGAGCTGGAGTGTTTCATCTACAGCGCGTTCATCGCGGAAACGTGAGTAGTAGTCTTCTTTCCATGCGTCTTCACCGTATCCTGGTGTTGGGTCAGACCACAGGTCAAAGATTTTTGCAACTTTTTCAGCGCGGTCTTTGTCGTAACATCCTGGAATTACGTATGTGTTATCATCATGGAGTGTCTTGTATACACCGTCACCTCTTGGTCCCAGTGGGAAACATACAAATCCCCAGTCATCACGCATATCAGCAATGTTACCTACACGGTATTCATGGTCAGCCTGGAAAGCAACTTCACCGTTGATGAATGCAGCATACATCCAGTCCCAGTTAGATCCTTCTGGCTGTGGTTTTTCGTAGTTCTGAACCATTTTTGTTACCCAGTTCATAGCTTCGATTGTTTTTTCATCTCCACATTTAGAGAAGTATTTTCCGTTTGCATCTTTTCCAATCCATTCTGTTCCGTTTGTCATAAGAGCAAGGTGACAGAATTCTGTAGAAAGGTTAGCCATACCGAATGTATCCATTACACCGTCGTTGTCAAGGTCACGAGTTGTAGCTTTCAGCATTTTTTCGAAAGCATCCCATGTCCATGTTCCATCTTTCTGCATGTCATAGATTGAATCTGGATCGATATTTGCTTCTTTAAGAAGACGTTTGTTGAAGAAAACACCACCCTTTGGTTCTGGATCGATTGGACGACATCCGTAGAATGCGTTTCCTTTAGTTGTCTTATCACGAACAGCTTTGTTCCATTTTTTGTTTGTCCAGTCTACAGATTTGATTGTAGAAAGATCGTAGAAAAGGTTAGCTTTCATACCAGCAGAAATAGAACGTCCGTCGATAACGAATACGTAGTTTTCATCTCCACCTGTTGTACAGAAGTTAGCTACTGTCTGTGGGTGTGAACCCCATCCACCAATACCAAACTGGTCACAATCGTAGTTGTATGTAAGCATTCCATACTGACGGAATTTTTTTCCATCTTCTTCAGCTGGTGACTGTGATTCAGCTGTCTGAAGTCCGTTAGCACTTGACCACCAGTCTGCAACACGAACTACCATTCCATCAAAGTCGTAAACTTTACCTTTTGCATCTTTCTGTACTTTGTAGCCAGCTTTTTTGAACTGAGCTTCAAGTGTCTTAGAAAGAGCTTTGTCTTCCTTTGAAAGTTTTGGTTTTGCAGATACAGCTGAACAAACCATGAGAGCTGTAAGGCCTGCTGCTACCACTTTTTTTGTTGTTGTAAGCATTATTTTCCTCCTATGCATATACACATAACAATTATAAGTATTTTATAAATTATACCATGAATACTCTATAAAGCAAAATAAAAACGTTTTTATTTTAAAAACATAAAAGAATTCCCCTACATAATAAAAAAAGCACTCTCCTTCAAGCTAAAAAATTAACTTGCGGAAAGTGCTTTAAATTTTCAATTATATCATAACGTTATTTCGTTGCGTTATTTCGTAATTGATTCAAGTAATATTATGCAAAGACTACTCTTTCATACCAGAAGCTGTAAGGCTTTCTACGAAGAGGTTCTGAGCGAAAAGGTACAGAATCAAAAGAGGAATAAGTGTAAGAAGAACACCTGTTGAAACAACTGCATTAGTATAACCAGTTGTAACAGTTGGCATTCCATATACGTTTGACATGTACTGTGCAAAACGGTCACCAAGTGATGCTACCTGAATAGAAAGCATCTTGATCTTTCCAAGGAACAATTCTGTATAGAAACTGTCTGTCCACTGCCATACGAAAGAGAACAGGAAACAAGATGTAAGAATTGGTTTTGCACCAGGAATCATGATTTTGAAGAATGTTACAAAAGAGTTACATCCATCAACATATGCAGCTTCTTCCAATTCAAATGGGAATCCCATGAAGTACTGACGGATCATAAAGATGTAAAGACCGTCTTTAAGACCCATACATGTGAAACACATAAGAAGATAAGGCACCATAGAGTTACGAAGGTTCAATGTAGCTCCAAAGAACTTGAAAAAGCGGAAATGGAGGAACAAAGAAGTCGAAATTGTCTGTGGTGGAATAACAATTACCAGAAGAACACAGAAGAACCAGAATTTTTTGAATGGAAAGTCAAAACGACTGAATCCATAACCTACCAGAGAACACATAAGAACCTGAATAACTGAAACAAGTACAGAAACCCAAATTGTGTTTACTAAAGAAGTCTGATATCCCATAACTGCAGCAGCAATCTTCCAGTTCAATGTAGACCAGTTTTTAGGCAGAACGATAATTGTTGTATCATAAAGGTCTTTTTCAGCCATAAAACTGAAGGAAAGTTTATTCAGAATTGGCTGAAGAATCATAAAACACATACCAAACAAAAGAATGGCACGGAAAATGGAAATTGCATATTTCTTGCTGGTTTCCTTAAGAAGGATACCACCTGAAGCTTCATTTCTTTCCCAGAAGGAACGTTTCTGAACTGTGGCAACAGTTGTTTTTGCTTTTTTATCTCTACTCATTTTTATAAACCACCTTAGAAATAATCAGAGAACTTAAACCAATGAATACCATAACAACTATGAAGTAAATCCATGCAAGTGCTGATGAATAACCATAGTTAAGGTAAATAATCATCTGTTCATTGATTTTTGCCATAATCTGGTTGTCGGTCTTCATGAAGAAGTCAACAATTGTATATACCCAACAAACAAGCATCAAAGGACTTACCATTGGAACTGTAACTTTCCAAAGGCTTTCCCATGATGTACAACCTTCCATAGAGGCAGCTTCATACATACTTGGTGAAATATTCTGAAGACCAGAAAGGAAGATAATAATCTGGATACCAGATGCCATAGCTACGTCGTAAATACCGTCAATGATTTCAAAAACTTTTTTGAAAACTTTTCCGGAAACACCATTAACACCACCTGTATTAGAAACAAGAATCTTTTCCAAAACATCAGTAATAGTATTTGAACGTCCTGACTCTTCAATTGTGTCTTTAAGAGATGCAAGAAGTGAGTTGTTGTATTCAAGACCAACAAGAACACCTGATGAAAGAATAACACAAAGGAAGAAAATGGAACGAACCATTGCACGACCTTTAAATTTCTGGTTAAGAATAAGAGCAACAAAGAAACTGAAAACAATTGTTGCAAGAGACTGGAAGAACATTGTTCCGATAGTCTCTGTAAGCATACGGTTGAATTCAGGGTCAATAGTTACTGCACGAATATAGTGTCCGAACTGATTTAATTCCATGGTAAAACCATGAGGTGTAAGTTCAACATTACAAAGGCTCATGTAAAGAGACTGACACAGAGGTTTTATCATAAAGAACAAAAATCCAATAATAAAAGGACAAATAAAAGCGTAACCGATTAAGGCACGGTGTCCCATAAGACCGATCTTCTTTTTCTTGAAAATCTTCAATTTCATTATTTAGCCTCCACTTTGTAATCACGGGCCGGAATAACAACACCATCAGTTGTTGTAAAGTCTGTATAACCGAAGTTTACATAAACTTGATAACCGTTTTCATAAGATGTAACAGTTACTACATCAGAAAGGAATTTATGATCATCAATTTTTGAATCAACTACCTTTCCAAGCTTGCTGTTATAATCTGCATAAACTTCTGCAAATCTTTCTTCCCAGTTTTCAAAGTTTGCACCAAAGTATTCTGAATAATTTGTTTCAGAAAGGGCTTTTTCTTTAGCTCCCATAAATGTGAATGAAAGCCCAGCGCCTGATTCGGCAGCTTCAAGAATTGCCTGTTTGTATTCTGGTGAAAGATTAATAGGAACACCCGAATAGTTTACATTTCCGTGAAGAGCAATTTCGTAGAATGGAACTGATTTATCAAGAATTGCATAATCATTTCCGTGCATTACCAGGTTTGTAATAAAATCTGCTTTTGTTGCAGCATATGCATTACCACCATTTATCATAACGCCCAGATTATTTCCCTTAATAGAATCAAATTCTTCAACCTGCATTGCTTTAGACTGAGAACGACTTACCTTTTTTCTCACATTATAATCTGAAGAAAGATAATATCCGTTATCTCTGAAAGAAACACCATCAACACCAATTTTTGCAGCTTCTTTACCAAGGTTTTCTACAATTTTCTTTGTATTAGATGGTTTAAGAAGGTAATAAGTATCACGGTCTCGTTTATCAATCTTTCCATAGAAAACAGGAGAATACTGGTTGATTTCACAAACCTCAGAACTTGCAAAACGAGCAGGATCCTTAAATCTGTTGAATCCACCAAAGAAACTTGTTCTATTTGAGAACTGAACTGTAGCATCAAGATAAATCTTTGCATCTTTTGATTCAGCTGCTTTCACCATTTTTTTGAAAGAAGATTTTCCACCAAGCTGCTTGATAAACTTAATTTTTTTAAGGAGCTGCTGACGAACACCACCATTGATAAATCCGGAAAGTTTATATGTAGTATTTTTCACTCCAAGATTTTCAACACGAGTAATGATATCTGCAGCCTCTTTATAAGAAGTCAGTTTGTATGGTCTTGTTTTAGGAATACCTAATACCTGCTGAACAGTATCAACAGCACCTACAACTTCTACAGCAACAGGAACATCTTTCTGCTTGTTTGCAGGTTTATTTCCAAAGAGATAATTTCTGTAAGCTTTAGCCATATCAACATAAGAATTTCCGTCGATAAATGTATAAATCTGAGAAATTGATTCACCTTCTGGAAGACTTCGTTCATAAGCATACTGAGTATTAATGTTTCGTGATGAAGCTTCATACTGTTCACCATGAATCATTTTGTATTCAGCATAAACATAGTTGTATGAACTCATACGTCCTGCGATATCAGCATTAACACCAGCATATTCAGCACCTTTGTCGATAATTGAAACAAAGCTTGAATCTCCGTTTGAAATACCAAATGCAGGGAATGCGGCACGAGTTTCTGTCATAACAGCTTTACGGTCTGTAGCATAATCCCATCCGTAAATATCTGCGAAATATGCATTCTGTTTTGTTTTACCGTTATTAAAATTAATTATAGAACCACTTCCCTCTGGAACGAGGAGGAATCCTTCATCATTAACTCCACCGGCACCAAAATATGGAAGAATTGAAAGTCTGATGATTGGGAAATCCTTTTTATAAGAAATCTTATCAAAAGGAACATCAACAATCAGATTATCTCCATCCAATTTGTATGTAACAGTAATGTTAAATCCAGGAACGTTCTTTGCTTTTGCACCGGCATACATTTCAAGGTCTTTTTCGAAATCTTCCATTGTGTATCCAACTTTTTCGAAAATAGACTGTGCTTTTTCTTTGAGGTAAATCTGAACGTTATCACGGATAACATAAATAGCTTCATTTTTAAGCATTGGATAATCTTTCATCAGCTGATTAACATCATCAGATGGAAGGAATGTTCCGTCTTCAAGTCTTCGGTAGTTTGATTTAATTGAACGCTGTTCAGATTTAGACATTTTTTCAAGCCATTCATCCATATCTTTTTCAGTAATAGCCATTGGATAAATGTAAACAGTTTCAATTTCACCAATTGAGTAATTTACAGAAACTTCGTTTCCTTTCTTTTCGATTTCGTAAACTTTCTTTTCAATAGAAGCTGAATAGAAATCGTAAAGAGTATCAACACCATTTTCTGTTGAATACTTAAGAAGGAATGGAGACTGCATATTCTGACGTTCTTTTACAAGAGCCAGTCTGTCATTTTTAGCGTCAACTGGATTTGAATACCAAACTTTACCAGAATCTTTCTGTGTTATTGTAAAGGTTGTAGTTAATGGATCCATTTCAAACTTAAGTTTCTGGTTTTCCAGAACATAGCTTGCTGGAGCTTTATCTGCAACAAAGTCATAACGAATAACGTTTGTAAGGTTTACAGACTGTACAGTTGCGAGACGAATTCCCAGGTATACAATAAATCCAATTACAGCTAATGCGATTCCCATTTCAACATAATTTTTTGCTGTTGGTTTGTGGAAAATCTGCTTCTTTACTTTCATTGGTTTTGGACGGCCAATGTAACCTTCAGGCATTTCTTTTTTAGCTTTCTTAGCTTTTGGAGCCTTAGGTTCTTTTGGAGCCTTAACCTTTTTCTCTTTAATTTCTTTGACTTTTTCAGTCTTAGGTTCATTTGTTTTCATTAAAAGTACTCCTCTTTCTTCATCAGTTCAGTCGGAACATGATTTCTTTTGCCAGGGAAACAAAGTAAGCAACACCTTGAGAAATCATACTGAAGAACAGCAGCATAATGAAAATGAATACCAGCATACCGAATAAAGTAATAAACATAAAAAGAAGTGTTTTACCTGCGCTGTATGCGTGAATCATCATCATAGCCATATAAATCAATAACAAACACCACATAAGTGAAATGTCATTGAAAACAGTATAGAAAGCACCTTCTTCAACAGTAACAAAGTTACTGAGAATAATCATAGGAATCTGAATAAGTATATAAGGTGTAAGTGCATAGGCAGTACCCATGTAGATTTCTCCAAGATGACCTTTACCATCAAAGAGAGTTGTTACACCCCAGTTACAGATACAGAAAATAATCAGCGGAAGAAGAATAGTTGCGAACTCGAGGAAGATATTAACTTTCTGCCACTGAAGATCAAGGAACAACATATTTGTAAAACGAAGCTTCCAGATGTGTGTAAGCAAAGTCATAATAACAATGAAATTTGCAGCACCAAAAGAACCACGTTTCGCATGAACTAAATCCCAGAATCCGTCAGCCGGATGGAATATTACATAGAGAGAATACTTAAGAGTACTGAAAAAGCGATCATAAGTTTCTTTCTGCTTTAATTTGTTGAATTTTTTAGTGATATAACTCATAAGTTTTTCATCTCCCATTTAATACGTTTTACAATTCTTGTTGTAATCCATGCAACAACCAGAACAATAATAATAACCATAATCCATGAGATGTTTGATTCAATCCATTCTTTTCTGTAGTACTGGAATGCTTTTGAGTAGTTTTTCTTGTCTCTTTTCAGACCGAATACATCCATAGCTTCATGATATTTCTTCTGACGCATATATGATTTTCCGATTCCGATATAAGCAAGATCATAAGTACCATTATGTTTCAAAACTTCAGACCATGTGTCAGCAGACTCATCATATTCACCATTGGCATACTGTTCTGTAGCATCATATACCAGGTGACCAAGTTCTGTAGGAGTGAAAACTGTAAGTGAACATCCCTGAGAATCAAGAACAAAGAGATCTCTTCCGTTATGTTCAATAGCAGAAGGACTTCTGAAATATCCCTGGATATTACCTTTGTTACCAAATGCGAAAAGCAAATATCCCTGGTTGTCATAACCAAAAAGACGTCCACGAGTTTCGTCAATTACAACATAAACTTCATTTTCAAGAACTGTAATATCACTGAAACGAGCTGGACCTTTAATACCACCGGCATTACCCCACTGGAGGTCTCCGATAGGAAGATACTGTCCGTTCTTTACAAGAATATCTTTACCCTGAGCATTCAAACGACGAATTGGCTTTGCTTTATCTGATTTAAGTTCCCATTCACTGAAAGTTCTGAGAACTGCATAAAGGAAGCCGTCTTTGTCGATGTAAACATTAGAATATTCTGTTGGAACAAACATTTCCATCTGTTCACGCTGAGCACGGGTTGCCAATTTCTTCCAGATGTAATCTGAGAAATTGTAAGTAACTTCACTGGCACCATAGAAAGCGGTAAATGTTCCATCATATTCATATTTAATGAAACCTTTGTTTACGTTCTTTGCCAGAACATAAGCGCGTCCTTTTACATCGGCAACAACCTTTACAGGAAGGAAGCTCTTTCCTTTTTCATAAGTTGGATCATCAGGTTCAACAAACGAAAGAATGTAATTCAAATCTTTATCAAGCTTAACAACACGACCATTATTTGTATCAGCGATAAAGAAAGCTCCGTCTTCTGGGCTGATAAAAAGGTCATTTGGAGAGTTGAATGTTGTAACAACATCGTGACCATTTGCATTAAAACTGTCGATTACACGAGAGAAAACAAGAGTTTTATCTAATGTGTATTCAAGCTCAATAATTCTGTTATTGTCTGTATCAAGAATATAAACCATATTCCCACTACAATACAAACCAGAAGGGTTTTTAAGAGAAACATCAAGTCCCAAATCTGCAGCGTACAAAACGCTTGATACGCGGTACATATCCGGAGATTTTTCAATTTCTCCCCAATAGTCGTAAATGTAACTGTCCCCTTTTGCAAAAAGACCAGCACACACAAATAAAGTCGAAATAATAAATAATGTAATTCTTTTCTTCATATTTAATACCCGTTCAATACTAGTACTAGTCTTTACTAGTCTTTAAGTCCCGATGTAGCCATTGTTTCCATGATCTGACTCTGTGAGAAAAGGAACAATGTAATAGGAACAATAATCATAACAACCATAACTGCAGCGGCAGGACCCATACGGGCAATACCACCGGCCTGAACCTGGCTTAATGCATAAGCAAGCATTTTTTTACTTTCTGTGTAAATTACGTTTGTTGCGTAACCGTTCCAAAGTCCGTTTACAGAGAAAATTGTCATTGTAAGCCATGCTGGTTTTACGTTTGGCATAACCAGTCTCATAAAGATTGTCCATTCATGAGCACCGTCGATTTTAGCGGCTTCAATAATAGACATTGGGAATCCTTCCATAAACTGCTTCATAAGGAACATGGAAGTTGCAGCAGCAAAAGCTGGAAGAATAAGAGACCAGTAAGTATCAACCATATGAAGGCGACACATAATGAGGTAGTTAGGAATAGCTGTAACCCAACCTGTAAACATCATTCCCTTAACAACAAGATTAAAGAAGAATCTTGATCCTGGGAAAGCATATTTAGCAAGAACGTATGCAGCCATAGAACCAATCATAATATGTCCGAAAGTACCAACTACTGTTACAAACAATGTATTGAAAAGATAACGAGTAAATGGAACTGTAAATGTACTCATAACTACAAACAAGTCAGAAAAGTTATCTGTTGTTGGGTTACGAGGAATAACATCAGGCGGATATTTAAGAAGTTCATCCAATGGTTTGAATGCGTTACAAACTGAATAGAACAACGGGAAAATAAAAGTAAGTCCGAGGAGCCCGATTAAAACATAAAGCAAAACGTCACCGGCAATAGAGCGGTTTGGACGACGTCTATGCTTATAGTGGTGAATATCATGTTCACCGTATGGTCTGTATTTCTTTTTCATTTCTCAAGTCCTCCCTACTGTCCTACTCTACTGAGCATACTCTGGATTACCTTGTTACAAAGAAGCATAACAAGGAACAGAAGTGTAGCGATTGCAGAGGCGTATCCCATTTCATAACGCTGATAACCGTAGTCAAAAAGGTGTGTAAGAACTGTACGAGCGTAATAGTCTGTTGAAGGATAACCAGCAAGCATACGAGGAACATCACCAACAGAGAAAGCACTTGTAATAGACATAACAGCTCCGAACAAAAGCATTGGCTTCATATTTGGAAGTGTAATGTACCAGAGTTCCTGCCAGCGGTTCTGAATACCGTCAATATAACCAGCTTCATACTGTGACTGTTCAATACCTTTAAGACCAGCTACGAAAGAAAGGAATCCGGCACCCATGCTCATCCAAAGACAAATTGGAATAATAACTTTAAGACCAATCTGTGGGTTTGTGAAGAACGAAAGTGGTGTTGAAATAATACCTGTTCTAAGAAGGATAGCATTTGCCCAACCCTGAGCATCATCACGGAACAGGATTGTGAAAATACCGATAGCACCAGCAGAAATTGAAGGAGCATAGAAGAAAAGAACGAAAACAGCACGAAGCCATTTTGGAAGTTCGTTAATCAACCATGCAACAACGAAAGCCAGAATATATCCAACAGGTCCGATAATAAGAGCCATAAGGAATGTATTCTTAATGGCAATTGTGTTTACTTCGTCCTGGAGGAACAAGTTAATATAGTTTCTGATTCCAATAAAATCAGGTTTTTCCAGAATATTAAAGTTTGTAAAACTATAATAAACAGAGTTTAAAATTGGAAGAACTGTAAAAGTAATAAAGAGAATAGCAAATGGTGCAAGGAATGCATAACAGAATTTCATCTGTTTTGCATGGCGCAAACCATCACGGAATGCCATTTTCTTTTTGTTGATTAAAGCATTATATTTATCGCTCATCTTATTCCTCCTCTACCGGCAGGTTGAATTCCTGACGTTTACGAGTAAGTTCGTCATTAATCTTACGTGAGTAATCAATAAGAGTTTCACGTGGGTCATCCTGAGTATTAATAACTTTACGGATACCGTTGATTACATGGCGTGATGTATAGTATGAACCTGGAACTTCAGGAACTCCAACTGTGTCTTCCAATGAACCAAGAAGAACATTCAGCTGTTTTGTACTCCATGGAAGCTGTTTAAGAGCTTCAACGTTTGCAGTTGGGTAACGTGATGAAGCACCAAGAATAGCTTCAATTTCACGACCGAAACGAACCTGAGTATCTGTAGATACCCACCATTTCATGAATTCCCATGAATCAGCCTGACGCTGGATATTTCTAAGAACCTTTTTATTTCTGTCTTTAAGAAGAGCTGCTTTATCTTCTTCTGTAGAGTCACCATAGAAAGTGTTAAGAGCTTCAGTTGTAATAAACTCTGTACTTCCTTTGCTGATCATCATACAACATACACCACCAACACCTGTTGAACGATCAATATAAACATTTCCGTTTTCATCAACTTTTTCTGTACCAGGGAGATATGCGAAATCCCAAAGACCGCGAATTTCAGGAGCAGCAACAGCAAGAGTATTGAATGTCTGGTAGTTTGCTACACCGATTGGCATTTCACCTGAACGGAAACGGCTTGTGAAATCGTAATATGTTGGGAGGCCATAGCTGTTATAAAGACTTGTGTAAGTTTTGAATGCAGCAATACCAGCTTCTGAATCAATTTCTGTTTTAGTTCCCTTATCGTTATAAATACGTCCACCATTCTGGAAAATAAGAGAATAGAAAGCAGTCATATCTGGTGCCTGAATATTAGGGAATGGAACACCAACTTCCAGGTTATTTCCCTGCAGTGTTGGCAGGATTGCAATAAGGTCATCCCATGTCTGAGGAACTTCAATGTTAAGCTGTTCAAGAATATCTGTTCGATAGAACATCAGGTTGAATGTTTCCTGTTCTGGAAGAGCGTAAACACCACCATTATATTTGAAGCCTTCATATGCAGAAGGATTAAACTGCTTAAGAACTTCTTCACAGTCTGGGAACTGCATAAGGTTTACGTTAGCATTACGCAGTGCGTAATCTACAGGAAGGTTCATACCAATTGAAAGAACAACGTCAGGACCATTACCTGCAACTACCGCATTAAGAAGTGCATCGATATTAATAAGTTTAACGTTTGTATGGATACCTGTAAGTGGTGAGAAGCTGTCATCGACCATACTTTTAAGGATTTCAGACTGGTCGCGACCAGTTGTCAGCCAAACTTCGATAAGATGTTCATCATCTTTATCATAAACATCACCAAGCTGTGTTGTATCAACAAAGAATGATGTAAAGAATGCTCTGATTTCATGAGCGGCTTTAATGAAGAAGTTAGACTTAGGAGCTTTTGGTTTTGCACCGGCTCCAGTAACCATAACAAAGTCAATATCAAGTTTTCCTTCTGAAAGAGTAAGAAGTGAAGAACCTAATGAAGTAATATTTGATTTGAAAGTTGTAAAACTTTCTGTAATCTTATTAGGACGTTTGTAGAACTGTTCAAGTTCAACTGCCAGAGTCTGAGCTGGAGCAATCAAATCTGATTTCTGTCCTGTAATAGCAGAGAAGTCATCAACGATCTTGTAAAGACGTTTTGCTTCCATGTTCATAGCTTCAACTTCATCCGGATAAACTTTATGGATTTCGTAATCACGGAAAGGATCCGGATTTGCACCAGTAAGAACGAGAATTGTACGATAAATCTTGTTCAAACGGTAAACTGAATCTTCAATTTCATTAATAAGGGAACCAATTTCACCAAGAGTTGCTTCAAGACGAATCTTATGATTTCCCTTAGTCATGTAGAACTGATATGGTTCATGTGTTTCAGGATTTGTTGGTGTAACCAGTTTCCAGTCTGTAGTATATTTAAATTCAACAGTAGAAGCTCCATCAAAAGGAATTTCATTGTCGATATAAAGAGAACGACAAGAAACATAACCACGCTGGAAGAACTGACGTCCCTGAATAGAAATCTGATAGAAACCATCTTCAGGAGCATTGAAATCCCATTCAACCCACTGTCCAGGTGCTTTCCATGATTCACCACCAATGTAATTGAAAACAGTTTTTGCAACGCTATAAGGCTGTGTTACAGGTGAAGATCTGTCATAACGTCCAAAAAGTGAAGGTTCTGAACGAAGAGATGCAGATTCTCCCTGAATAATCACAGGTTCCATATTGGAATTGTCAACTGTATGCTTTCCCTTTACAGAAGCAAGGTATTCATTATAAGTTCGAAGCTTTTCGACAGATTTGAGAGTCAAGCTTGAAAGAACCATTGGTTCGTTAGTTCCATCAAAAGTAAGTGTATTTTCTCCTTTTTCAAAATAGAACTTATATGGTTCAATTTCGTATCCAGAGTCACTCTTTGCTTTTGCAACCTGCCAGTCGAACATTTCGACCTGCTGAGGACGAATCTGACGTCCCTGGTTATCAACTCTGATTTCACCACCGTCTTTCCAAAGACGTCTGAAAGAAACGATGTCGGCACCTGTGAAAGGTACTTTACCATTGATTTTTATAACTCTTTCCATGTTTACATTGCGGGATGGTGTTGCAATGTAATTAAGTTCAAGGTTGTAGAACCCTTCTTCAGGAACATTAACTGTCCATGTTACTGAAGAACCATCTTTTGTTACCAGGGCACGGTCTGCGCCATGATAATCTGACTCAACAAGTACTCCGGATGAACTTACAGCATCATAGTTGAAAATATCAACTGAAACATCCTGTGAAGGATATTTTGCAGCGTGAGAAGCGAGATACTCTTTATAAGTATTTTCGCGAACTACTGAACCTGCTGAAGCTGACAGATCAAAACCTTCATACTTTTCGTGGAAATTCTCGTTGGAGCGGAGTCCCAGAACCAGTCCAATAACTGCGAGAACTGCAACAACGATAATTGTGATACGTAAAGTTTTGTTCATTGTTTTTCCTATG
>JAKSTM010000029.1 GCA_024402565.1 Treponema sp.
ATATCTTTTGCAATCGGGCGCAGACGGCATTCAATGTAACGGGGAGCAGATGCACTGTCACCTGTATACATGTTACCGAAGTTTCCCTGTTTGTCGATAAAGATTTCTTTGTTTGCAAGGTTTACAAGAGCTGTGTAAATAGAAGCATCACCGTGAGGATGGTAAGCCATTACCTTACCAACTACGTTTGCAACTTTTACCATGCGGCCGTCATCAGTTTTAAGCATTGTGTGAAGGATGCGGCGCTGTACAGGCTTAAGCCCGTCAACAATATCAGGAATAGCACGGTCACGGATAACGTATGAAGCGTACTGAATAAAGTTCTGATCAAAAAGATTTTTTACATATGCCATGATTTTTCCACCCTAAATTATAGTATACAAGAAATACTTTAAAAAAAACAGTGGAAAAAACAAGGCTATAATTGATAGAATATAAGCATGGAAAGAGCAGTTTTTAAAAGTGATATTTCGAAACCAGATGAACTTCTTGAAGAATTCTTTTCTTCAGTAAGTTATTTTTCTGATTCTGAAAAAGAACGGATTAAAGATGCGTGGTATTTTTACGTTAATCTTTGTGGAAAAGACCCGGAAAATTATATTCACGTCCTTCGAGTGGCACTGATTCTGGCAAAAAATCAGCTTGATTCTGATACAGTTACAGCTGCCATACTTCATAATGCGCTCTCATATCCTGAAGTAACTGTTGAAGAACTGGAACGTCGATTTGGTTCTGTTACCAGTAAACTTGTTTCAGGTGCTTCAAAAATTTCTTTTTTCTCTAAGGCTTCAAATACCAGTTTTCAGGCTGATTCTATCCGTAAGATGATGTTTGCACTTTCCGATGATGTCCGGATTATTCTCTTAAAGTTGGCTGACAGACTGGATAAAATGCGGAATCTGAAAAAACTGGAAAATGAAAATCAGCGTGTAGTTGCTAAAGAGGTTATCGAAATTTGGGCGCCTCTTGCAGACCGTCTTGGTATGCAGTCAGAAAAAAATGAACTTGAAGATTTAAGTTTGAAATATACAAATCCTGACGTATTCCAGCAGATAAAAGCTATCGTTTCTCAAAAACAGGATGAGCGCGCAGCATATTTAAAATCTGCAGTAGAAAAAATTACAGAACAGGCTTCAAAGTTAAATATAGAGGTTTCAATTTCGAGTCGCGCAAAACATTTTTATTCGATTTACCAGAAGATGCGTAAACGAAATGTTGAAGCGGGGGAATTGTATGACCTTTTAGCACTTCGAATTATCTGTAATACAACAACTGAATGTTATACTTTGATTGGAATTGTTCATGAAATGTGGGCTCCAATTGATGGCCGATTTAAAGATTATATTGCCATGCCAAAAGCAAATGGATATCAGTCGTTGCACACAACTGTACTGTGTCAGGGACGTCCTTTGGAAATTCAGGTTCGTACAAAAGAAATGCACAATATGGCTGAACACGGAGTTGCAAGTCACTGGCTTTATAAGAAAGGAACTAACAAGGATAATGTAACAGAAAGTCAGCTTGGAATTTTTAATCAGCTTCAGGAACTTAAAAACAGCAATTTCTCAGATGATGGTTTCTTTAATGAATTGAAGAATGATCTTTTGAAAGATGAAATTTATGTTTTTACTCCTAAAGGCGATGTTATTCATTTACCTCAAGGTGCAAACGCAATTGACTTTGCTTATGCCATCCATACTGGAGTTGGTGAAAAAATTGTGGGTGCAAAGGTAAATGGAAAGATAATCAGTTTAGATGAGCCTCTGAAGAATACACAGATTGTCGAAGTAATGACAAACCCTCAGGCACACCCGACTGTTGCTCAGTATAAAATTGCCAAGACTTCTAAAGCACGGCAGAGAATTCATTCCTGGCTTACACAGAATAATGTGGATTTCCTGGACGAAAGAAAAGTTGAAAAAACTGAAAGTGAACTTGAACAGAAGAAAGTTCATCGCAGACCAAAGGCAGAGAAAAAAGGAAATGCAGAAAGTACTCCTAAAGTTGAAAGAATCAGAATAGGGAATACTTCGAATTTTATTTTCACTTTTGCAAAATGCTGTACACCAAAGTATCCTGAGCCAATTGTGGCTTATTTGTCACGCCTTAAAGGCATGGTAATACACAGCAAGGATTGCTATGTTTACCAGCGCATAAGAAATAAGGATGAACGCAGCTTTGATGTAGACTGGGATGCACCTAAAAACTAATTTGCTCTTTTTGCGTAAGCAGCTTTTACTGCATCTGCGAAAAGTTTGTTTTGATCTGCTCTTTCAGGAACACTGAATAAAGGTTTTCCATCTTCTGGAGAAACTCGGAAAATGTGCATTGGGTCAGTTCCATAAGCGGGGCTGTCAGGATTGTTGAGCCACCAGTCTAATACAGACATGAAACAAAGTGTGTACTTAATGAGGTTTGCATTTGTTGCGTTTGTACTTGGACTGTGGTTCTGGCCGCCAAGAAGAACATCCAGTCGCTTTGACACTTCGTTTGGAATATCAAAACGGTAGTGGTCCCATGGATTTTCTACCAGCTTTACTGCTTCACGAGTTTTCGCTGCTTTATCACATTCGTTTACAACAAGTGTAAGGTATTTTCTTGCAAAATCAGTTCTCACAAAGAGTGGCTTATATTTGCTTTCGTCTGCAGGATGTTCCAGAAGCAGCTGGTCAAATTTGAAAGAAGGCAAATAATGGTATGTTGTCTGCCAGAGTAAAGAAGTGAAAAGTTTTTTTCCGTATTGAGAAACAGCAAAGTCCGGCTGCGAATATGTTGAGTTTACAAGACTCTTTAATGGTTCACAGTAAAGGCGAGTGAAAGTGTCTTCGCGGTATGCAGACCATTCATCCAGAATATCATGGATAGTTTCGGCGCCTTGTTTTGTGTTGTCAGGAATTACAAATCGGACGTTTCGGAGTCCCTGGAAACAGTCTTCGATAATGCGGTGAAGAACAACTGTAATCTGAACAGGGTTTTCTGGATTCAGCATATTGAAGCCTTCCAGGAATTTGTAAAGAGGCTGGAAATATGGATACATGTCCGGATGTGATTCCAGATTTGAAAAACCTGCCTGAGGAAAGAACTGATCCAGCAGTTTTAATCCTGTAATAACAGTTCCGTCTTTTACACCTTTTTGAATTACAGGAGCTTGTTTCTTTTCTTCTTTTACAGGTTCTGCTTTTGGTTTTTCTGGAAGGAGAAGATCAAATTTATGAAGACCTTCAAACTTCAAAATCTCCGCAATCTGTGAACGGAAAAAATCTTCTCTTGTGTAGTAAGCATCAGAACACATGCGCATAAGAAGAGGGTAGCATTTTTTGATGATTTCATTATCGATATACAGCCACTGAGTAATAGCCTGTTTTGCCATTTCTGAAAGCTTTTCTTTTGGGGCTTCAGGATATGCACATTCATCAGAATAAATTTCTTTCAGAAGCTTTGGGATTTTAGTATCGCCATAATAATAAACAGTAATAAGTGGTTTGTATAATGTTCTGATAAAAGGAATAAGGTCCTGAACGATAAGAGGTTCGTTAATATCCTGAAGATTGCTGTATTCATTTTTGATTGGTGCTACAGTCCAACTGGCAACCATTCTTAAGAATTTAAACTTTGGATCAGGATCATTTACGATTTTTGCTTTGTATGTTGCTGGAGAAATTTGAATAAGTGTTTTTACTACAGTGATAAAAGTTTCCATTGTAGTAATATGATTTTTAAGTGTGTGTTCAAAAAAGGCTGGAACAATTTTTTCGGTTCCGTTTTTTGAAAAGGAAAGGAAGAAATTAAAAATACCATAATTAGGTTTAATCTGGTATTCATAACTCATCATCGTTTTGTTTATGAGTCCAGCAACTTTTTTTGAAATTGCAGGCAAAGTTTCTTTCGATCGGCGTTTTCCCGCTGTAGCAACCCCGGATGTATTTGAACTAGAATTTGAATTCACAGAAGTCCCCCCTGAACTCTGATTTCTGATAATGCGACCTGTGCCTTTTCCTGTCACTGCATTTGAATTTGATGCAGCTGACGATGATGATCTTTCATAAAGAATTTCACCACCAAGTTTTTTTGACATTTCTTTTGCTTCTGAGTCACTAAGATCGCCCAGGTTTTTTCTGGTTTTTTCCAGAGTTCCAGGCTCCCAATCTGCAGTCTTTGATCTGAATTCGTCAGACATCGCTTACCTCATTTTTTAATTATGTCCGGACAAGTTTTTTTATAATAAAGCCCGGGAAGTTTTTCAAATTTACTTTTTCGCCGTCTTTTGTCAGCAGAACGCCTTCAAAAGTACCATACACTTTCTTTTGGGATGTACGAATCAGGATCATGTTTAAAACTCTCGAGTTACAGGTAACAGGTGTAAAGGTCAGGTCGACCATACCTTCTGTGTCCTGGATAATCCAGTTTTCATTTATTCCAAAAGGATGAGTAATAACAACAGGAGGGAGTGCCGTAACGTCTCCATCCAGAATTAGTGCATTGTTGTTATATTTATCATTATCGGCAGCATCTATATTTGCGGTTGAGATATTAAATGCAATTTTTTTATTGGAATCATTAGTATTTTTATTTTTAATTATTCCAAGTCCTGTTACAACATTCATTTCTGTGTGGAATTTGTAATAGGCACGATTCATGGAAACCAGGGCAATTCCATCCTGAGCTTTAGGTTCCTTTGCATTTTTGTCTTTTTCATTAAGAAACTGCAAAAAGCCTTTAATTCTCATTGTGGAAAGCCATGTAGCAGAAACTCTGGATGAAGTCGGTGCCGGATTTACAAACATTGAGTCTGTATGAAATGAGTCGTTTTTTAAGGAAATCATTTTTCCTTTTACAGATGGCCGAACCTTGTCTCCTTTTAAGGCAAACTGGCATTTGAAGAAATCATGGCTTCCTTCCCAGAATATTCGTGATGTTCTTTCTTTTTGATAACAGGCACAGATTGCTTTTGAGGTTTTTGTAGGAACAAAACGGCGGCGGGCAGGCATAATGGAATGATATGCGTTGCGTTTTCCTGTCTCTGTATTCCATATAATCACTTCAGAAAGTCCAAAGACTTTAAAATCACTGAATTCTACAGAACCAAGGTAATTTCCCAAACTAAAAGAATAAGAAAGTCTGCTTTTTATGCGTATATTTGAAATAAAGGCAGGCAGCGGTATACCGGCGTAAGGAGCATGCATTCCTTTTATGTCCAGACGGGACGAAACTGATGAGAATGTTCCAAAATGTGCCTTTCCATGTTCAACTATTTTCTTTGGAGGCTCATTAAATTGCCTAGTATACATCTCTATCATTATATATCAATTAAAAGAACTGTGTAAACGAAGAAAAATTTTTTTGTTTCGTTTGGAGATATTTGAGTTATAATAAAAGAAAATCTGGAGGTAAATATGTCAATAAAAGTATTTTCTCTTGGGGCTGCTCAGGAAGTTACAGGCTCAAAACACGTTCTTGAAGTAAATGGAAGAAGAATAATGGTGGATTGCGGTGCTTTTCAGGGTAAACGAAAAGAATCAGACAAGAAAAACCGGGAATTTGACTTTGATATGGATTCTCTGGATGCGGTTATTCTTACTCATGGTCATTTTGATCATTGTGGTTTATTGCCGGTCCTCACAAAAAAAGGCTATAACGGGAATATTTATGCTACTCCCGCAACACGTGATATTGCAAATCTGGTAATGATGGACAGCGCCCGTATTCAGGCCCGCGATGCTGAATTCCTCGCAAAACAGGCCGCAAAAAAACATGAAAAATTTAACTGGAAACCATTATTCGATGAAGTGGATTGTGTGAAAACTGCGAATCAGATAATTTCTGTTTCATATAATAGAAAAATGCCTGTGGCAAGAAATGTTGAAATGGAATTTTTTGATGCGGGTCACATCCTTGGTTCTGCTTTTGTTTCTCTTGATGTTTATGACGGAGACCGTAAAGTAAATGTGCTTTACACTGGTGACATTGGACGTAAACAGAAACCGATTATTCGTAATCCTGCAACAGATGTTCCAGCTCCAGATTACATTTTCCTGGAATCTACTTATGGTGATAGAAAGCATGAAGATACTGATTTCGCCATGAAAGAACTGGTAAAGGTTGTAAAAGAAACTGTTCAGAAGAAGGGAAAGATTATAATTCCTTCTTTTGCAATAGAACGTGCACAGGAACTGGTTTTCTATCTTCATCTTTTGACTGATCAGAAAAAAATACCAGTTGTTCCGATTTATGTAGATTCTCCAATGGCTTCAAATGCAACTTCTGTTTTTAGAGTTCATCCTGAATGTTATGACGCTTCTGTAAATGAAGCTTTTTTGAAACATCATAAAAACCCTTTTGGATTTGGTTCACTTACTTATACAACCAGCGTTGAAGAATCAAAGAAGCTGAATAAAATGGAAGGCCCAATGATTATTATTTCTGCTGATGGAATGTGTGAAGCAGGACGTGTTTTGTATCATCTTGCAAATGAAATCAGTAATCCAAAAAATACAGTTTTAATTGTGGGTTATATGGCTGAAAATACTTTGGGACGAAAAATTCGTGACGGCCAGAAAGAGGTAATGATTCTGGGAGATAAGTATGAAGTGAAGGCAAATGTTCAGACAATAAACGCATTCAGTGCTCATGCTGATTACACAGAAATGCTGGACTGGCTGAAGAATATTGATACTACAAACTTAAAAAAGATATTCCTTGTCCACGGTGAAAAAGAAACAACCGCTTTCTTCCAGAAATTCCTGAATGAAAACGGTTATCCGAATGTGGAAGTAGTAGAAGCCGAAAAAGAGTACGAGCTCTAATTATTTTGTTTCTGGAATGCCAAAAGTCTGACGGAAGGAAGCGTCTTCTGCAGCCTGGCGTTCCAGTTCCAGATCGAAAGCATTTTGAGTTGGAAGCCACGGATATGTGTTCTTAAGAATACGTACTGTGGCTTTTGCGTCTTTATCGGTCAGGTTGAAAACAGAGAAATATTCACGGAAGAAATCTATAGATTTTATATTTACAGGTTCTGCGGAAGAAACAATATCGGTAATAATCCATTTATCTTTTTTGAAGGTAAGGGTAACGATGTCTGTTTGTTTTTCACAGAATAAGTCTTCGCTTTCAGAATGAATAATATAGAATTCAACTTTCTGAACAGAGTTCATTTTGTTGTATACTTCTATGCCTTTGTCTGTAGTAATTGCAGGCAATTTATCTTTTTTTACAGGAATCTCTACATCCATATCTTTGGAAGCACCATTGATTTGCAGATTTGTAATTCCGAAAAGTCCGCCTTCGGTAATTTCTGTTTCATCGTGTATAGAAAGAAAGTATGCCGCAGGATTCTGAATTCCACGGTCTCGTGAATAAGCCTGACGATTTTTTCCGATTACATACATCTGGCTTACGATATTTGAATAATTTGATCCGGCTTTTCCTTTTGCATGGTCGGAAACAAACATAGTGTCCAGGTTGTTGACGCTTTTGTAAAAGGCTTCAACTGTTTGTTCTGCTGTAAGGCCTTTTGAAGTTTTATCCTGTCCTTTCGATTTTATGTCTTTACCAGCGATAAATGCAATAATGGCTGCTATTACAGAAATTGTAACAATAGTATTTGTGTTTCTTCTGATGCGACGCTTTGTTTTTACACGGGCGCTTTTTTTTGCCATATAATCGCCGGCTTTCTGAGCATATTCTTCGTCAGAAAAATATTTGTGTTCTGCATTTTCCAGAAGTTCCAGAGGAAATGAAGAAACCGCTTTCAGATATTCTGCCTGAAGTCTTGCGGCTTTCTGAGAATCTGATTCATTTACTTTGCGTCCTTCATTTATCTTCTGGGAAATGTGTTTACGTTCTTTTTTTCCAGGGATGCTTACTTTTGCAGAGTTCAGTTCAAGCTCTGAATTAATTTTCTCTGCCAGTTTTGGGTCCAGTGATGGAAGACAAAGCTCAATCGGAAGATATTTTTTATCTAAAATATCGGCATTTCTTTCGACTGTGTTTGTGTCCGGGAAAGGAAGTCGTCCCGTCAGAATTTTATATGCGATATTTGAACGGGCAAAACGGAGTGCCTGATTTCCGTAAAGGGTAGGGTTAATCCAGAGATTTATCTGACGGCCTTTTTCCTCGTCGGTTTTTCCCGCAACTGAACCAGTGTACAGTGACTGTGGAAGGAAAAGAATTTTCCAGTTGTCACCGTTTTTTTCCATAAGTATGCCGCCTGGCCCGAAGAAAGTTAATTCTCTGTTGTTAAGGGCTGCATCTGTTAAAAGTTTGATAATAAGAAGACCCGCTTCAAAAGATTGGTCTTCTTCAAGAAGTTCTGAAAGAGTCTTTGCAGGTGTTTTGAAAGGAGAATCGCCCAGGAAGAAAACCCGGCGGCCGTCTTCTGTGTCGAAGCTTTGAACGTCGCCGAATGTCCATCCTGAATATTCAAATGAAAAATTGTTGTCTTTGGCTAAGGCATCTATCAGCACCCCTTTTTCTGTAATAATGGATGCAAAACTCATCTTCCCGAAATTCTCTTCCAGAATTCCTGAGTTCATTTTTAATGTCTTATTTTCAAAACTAACAATATTCATTTATATGTCCTTTCAAAAAAACTTTCTTGGTAATAGAAATTATATCTGCTTTTTATCTTTTTCCGCTTGGAGAATACAGGTAGTCAAAGTAGTCCATGCCTGTAGAGTAAGTTGCATTACTATCTTTCATTGTCTTTTTATAAGATTCCATGCTTTTCCAGAATGTGTAGAATTCAGGATCTTTGTTATAAGACTCTGCATAGATACGTGCAGCTTCAGCATCGGCGTTACCTTTGATTTCTTCAGATTTGCGGTAAGCTTCAGACGAAATAGTCTGCTTTTTATTTTCCAGTTTACCGAGCCATTCAGCTTTCTTTCCTTCACCATTAGAGCGGTAAGCCTGAGCAATCTGGTTACGTTCCTTAATCATTTTTGAGTAAACAGAATCTGTAAGTTCATCAGAGTATTTAACCTGACGTGGAAGAATATCGATGATTTCAATTCCGTATTCAGGTACCAGGCGGTTTGCAGCTTCTGTCATTTGGCGTGAAAGTTCACGGCGACCTTTTGTAACGATTTCGTTTACAGTGTTAACATTTACCAGGTCTGCAATTTCCTTTGTGTCTTCATCTGTTTCAGATTCAAGTTCCTCTTTTGCATCGTTGATAATGTTTGAGCTGCGAACAATTTCGCTCAGTCTGTTCTGGGTAATAACTGTACGTGTTGATGAATCCACAATATCCGAAAGCTTGTTGTAAGCATTGTTCAGAGATGTGAAGTTCTGGTAGAACAGGGCAGGATCTTTAATTATCCAGCGTGAAGTTGTATCTACAATAATGTACTGATTTTCTTTTGTAGGAATTCTCTGTGGGTCTCCGTCCAAAGAAAGAACCAGTTTTGGATAAGTTGTTACCTGGTCAATGAATGGTGCTTTAATATAAAGTCCTGCTTCAGTATGTGTAGAAACGATGCTACCGAAACGAGTAACAACAACCTGATTTCCTTCGTTGATAATATAAAGAGGTCCTAAAAACAGAAGGATTACAAGAACAACAATAACTGTAATAAGTGTTGCAAAAAAACTTTTCATTGATTTAGTCATTAGTTTGTACCTCCCAAAGTTTTTACAGGAAGAACGTTTTTCAGTTCGCTGTCGATAATGTCAGACTTATTATCGCCAGAAAGGATTTCTTCCATTGTTTCAAGGTAAATACGTTCACGTGTAACTTTTGGTGAACGTTTGTATTCTTCATAAACAGCATTGAAACGGGCAACATCACCTTTTGCCATGTTTACACGTTCTGATGCATAACCTTCTGCCTGCTGGATAAGTCTGTCGGCTTCACCTTGTGCTTTAGGAACCTGTGCATTGTAAGATTCCTTACCTTCGTTGATGAAACGGTTCATATCCTGAATAGCTTTGTTAACATCTTCAAAGGCGGCCTGAACACCTTCTGGTGGAACGATGTTCTGGAGCTGAACTGTGTTTACTTTAATTCCAAGACCAAGGTTATTGAAGTTTTCGTTCATCATGTTCATAGCCAGAGTCTGGATTTCTTCTCGGTCAGGACCCATTACGCTTAAAATGGCGCGGTCTCCAACCAGTTCATTGATTACTGAGCGCGAAATATCACGGATAGTAGTGTTTTTTTCGTAAACTCCGAAAAGCCACTGTTTAGGATCAACAATGCGGTACTGGATAATCCATTCTACATCAACAATGTTTAAATCTCCTGTGAGCATTGAAGATTCGTCTGTAACGTTATTGCGGTATTCACTGTTACGGCCGGCTTTAACTGTAGTAAATCCGAACTGTTCAGTCTGAACAACTTTTACAGGAACATTGTAGTTTTTGTCGATTCCAAAAGGCATTTTGAACTGAAGTCCAGGACCTGTTGTTTTAAGGTATTTCCCAAGTCTTGTAACAACAGCCTGTTCAGTTTCGTCTACTGCATAAAAACATGAGAAACTTGCTGCAATTCCAACAATAATAACGATGAGCACAATCCATGAGGATGGCTTAGACAGAAAATTTCTTTTTCTAGGTTTTTTGATGTTTTCTTCTTCTGCCATAAAACATTCTCCTTTTTTTGAGATATGTTTAAAAGATAGAGAAAAAAACAGTGAAATACAAGAAAAAAATTAAAGTTTACTTACAGGCACCAGTTCGAAGTTTTCTTCCAGAAGTGTATTAATAAGAAGGTCCATGTGTTCCCAAAGGTTGTCAGGTCTTCCGTCCTGAGAAATTCCGATTGTAACCGGAATTACGCCGCCTCTGGTGGCTTTCATGAGATCGACATATTCTTCGATTAATTTTTCAGGAGTTACGTATTCTTTGCCCTCTTCAATCTGGCGTAAAGTTACAGTATCAGAATGAATGTGCATAGAATTGATATATTCATAACCTGCTTCTTTTCCGGCATCTTCAATCTGACGATTACTCTGGTAATAAGGAGCATGCCAGAAAAGGGAAAGTTCACTTCCAGTGCACATAAAGAATTCGTCTTCGTTACGGCCAAGTCCGCGGGTAATAAAATCTTTGTCTACAATGAATGTGGCATCGGAAAGATCGGCAATAGTAAAGAACATGGAAGCACATTCATAACCGTTCAAAACAATTTGTTTTGTTTGTGAAGGATAACGGCGTACAAATTCTCCGTTTATAAAAAATGTTCCCGGAATATTGAATTTGCTTAAGGACGAAATGATTTTTGGAAGTCCATCAGCATTGTCATAGGCATCAAAAATTAATGCAACTTTATTTCGGTCTGCGATTTTAACAGTGCTTGAAGAATATAAAGGCTTTGTGACAGCTTTTTTAGTGAGTGTGCGAATATAAAGTGCATTTCCGAAGTAAGGATTTGCTGTTGTTCCTGAATAAGCTCTGAAGTGGGTATTTTGTGCAGTTTGTTTAATTTCAGATTTGCTTTGAGAAGTTTTCCATTTGCCTGTTGAAGACTGATACATGAATCTTTTTCCACTTTCAGTTTCTGCAATAATATTTCCGGTTGGTGTATCCCAGAAAACTTTTTTTGCAGCTGAAACGCAAACTACTTCTGCAGTGTTGCTTCCGATATTCCAGTGAGTTACAGTGCTGTTACCACCAATGAAAAGGGAATTGTCCTTTTCCCAAAGAATGCTGATTATTTTTTCACCGGAAATCTGCGCGATGCGGCTCCATGTGTTGATGTCGTAAATGTAAAGTGTGTTCCCCGCATAGAAAGCAACTTTTGTTTTGTTTGGAGAAATAAATGGTTTTCCGGAATCTTCGATTTCCAGAACCGATTTTAAATTATCTCCCATTTTGTAAACAATTCCGAAAACTTTTGTGGAATCAAAAGGAAGTTTTTCCATCCATAAAATTGGATTACCTGCTTTGTCCCAGAATATAGAATAGTCAGCAAGTGAAGCTTTGGAATCTGTATAAGGTTTTGAGAAAACGATGTCCATGTAATTGCATGATGAAACCAGAGTTTTGAAATATGTGAAATTCTTTTTGTCCTGGGCAATTACAAGTGACGAAACATCCGGGCTTACAGAAAAATTGTCATGCTTTGTATTGAACTGGAAGGGGAGACGTCCCATTGTTGTTCCCTGACTTATAATTCCTGAGTAAAGACTTGTTGTGTAAAGTTCTTTTGAATTGATTCGGTATACAATGTAGTCATCAATATAAACCAGGTATTTTTCCGAAGCCCATTCCACAGAATTAATTGTGCCTCTTCCGATTTTTCTGTAGCGTTCTTCTGCTTCAACTCCGCGACTCATGGCATCAGGAGAACAGAAATAAACATTGTTGTTTTTTTCATAAATCAGAATTGAACCGTCCGGTGACCACTTTACAGGCACTGTGTCATAACTGAAAAGAATGTCTTCTGCCAGAACAATTTGTTTTCCGCTTGCAGAGCTTTCCAAAATTAATTTGCCTGTTGAGATTCCGGACTTCTGAATAAAGCAGTACCATTTTCCATCGTAATTAACTGAATAAGGTGTGGTGACACTTGCCGTCATTGGAATGTCGTCTGTATGTTTTGTCCATGTGAAGGAATCTGTGGACGAATAATACCTTGCTGTCCCAAAACGATTTCTAATCTGGAGGACAGGTTTATTCATTAATGACAGAAGATCCATTTGCTCTGGAAAACAGGAAAGGATTTCTTTTTTTGTGTTTGCAGTTTCTTCCTGGAGTTTTGCGTAAAAAACAGAATTATAGGACCAGGTTCCTGTGGTTTCGTAATTGAGAGTGAAGAGAAGTTCGTCTTTCCCGTTTATATCGATATTATCAAAAGAGATTTTTGCAAAGGCAGGTATTGAAAGAAATACTGTCATTGCAAAAATTAAGATTTTTTTCATTTAGCCATCTCCGCGCTTAATACAAGAACTGAAAGTTCTTTTTCCAGTTCATCAATCTGGCGACCAATTTCTTCCATATGTTCAAACTGTTCTGTGTATTTTTTATCGGCCATATTCTGTGCAAGAATTTCTTCGGTGTTTTTATCTTTCCCAAGTACTTTTGAAGTACCGCACCATGGGCAAAATGGAAATGATTTATCTGTTGTTCTTCCGCAGCATCCGCAAATTGACATGTTTGACATTTTTTTTATCCGCCTTTTTTAATTTTTTAATACTGACATTGGGTTTATAGGGTTACCATTTTTATAAACAGTAAAATGAAGGTGAGGGCCTGTTGAATAACCTGTGTTTCCAACCAGTCCGACTCTTGTTCCCTGATTTACATAAGTTCCCTTTGAAGCAATGATTTTTGACATGTGAGCATAAAGGGTCTGATATCCGTTTCCGTGATCAATAATGATGTGTTTTCCGTAAAGCCATGATTCTCCGGCAAAAATAACTTTTCCGCCCATTGAAGCATAAATTGGGGTTCCTGTTGGGCATGCAAAATCCTGTCCTTTGTGGTAACTTTTTTTGCCTGTAATTGGATCCAGTCTTGCACCAAAGGGAGAACTCATTCTATAAGCGGCTTTTATTGGTGTAATAAACTGGTCGCCCATAGCAAGACTTAATGTTTTCTGATCAAGCTTAGCTCCTGGAAGGAAAATAATCTGGTTAGACTGGAGAACCTCACTTGAAAGATCATTTACATCCAGAATAGCTTCTTCTGAAACACCATTTTTCTGTGCAATTGAAGAAAGACTTTCACCAGCTTTTACTTTGTATGTGATTCCGTCGATTGAAGGAATCTTTAACTTTTGGCCTGCACCCAAAGAACGTACGTTTCCAATATCATTTACAGAAATGAGTGTAGAAATATTTGTGAGCCCAAACTTTTTTGCAATTCCAGAAATTGTGTCACCTTTCTGAACTTTATAGTTCTGGAAAGTTACAGGCTGTGTAAACAGAATGCTTTTCGGTAACTGAATGTCTGTAAGGTCTCCGTTTTCGTTTACGTTTCCAAAGTTTTCCATGGCAAAGTCGGCCATCATTTTGTCTAATCGTGCTATTTCATTTTCTGGGTCAGCCTGAAGAACAAGTGGAGCTGTATGTTTTTCCTGATAAGAAGCATAGTAAATAATTGCCATGGCGGCACTTACAGCCAGAATGAAAGAAAGACTACAGATTAATAAAACTTTCAAATGAGATTTAAGTGAAGTTCCCGCCTTTGTGAGTCCGCTTCCTATAGTAATTAAAAAGGATTTAATAGAAAAAACTTTAGGAAGTTTTGCAACACGTTCAGTTTTTTGAGGTGATTTTAACGAAAGTGCAAATCCCTGATTGCGGCGAAACTGGATTTTTCTGGTTTTTGTCTGATAATTGGCATAATTATAAATCTGCATATTCTGAATATCGGTGAAAAAAAGTTGATGTATTAGAAAAAATCACATTTCTTTGCTGACCTTGAAATAAGGTCATAGTATGGAGTATTATTTAATCGTGGCAGGGGATGACAATTCATTTTTTAAAATAACTCGATGTAGAATTCTTCTCGGAATAGCTTGTGTGCTTGTTATTGTAATTTTAGTTCAGTTTACAAGGCTTGCATTAATTCCTGTTTCCGATTTTCACGAAAATGTCACAGAATCTGAACGCGGTTCCATAGTGGATAGAAATGGAGCACCTCTGGCAGTTCAGACAATTTTCTATGACATTGGTTACACCCCTTCAAAAGTTAAAGATTTGGACTCATTTGCCGGAAATATGGCCATGGCTTTGGGCATTGATGAAGATTCAATCCGAGTAAATTATGAGAGTAATAAGGGAAAGAAATTTGCATATCTGAAAAAAAGAGTCGATCAGGGCGTTTATGCAGATGTAAAAGCCGTGACAGATGAATTTGGATACAATTATGTTTCTTTCGACAAAGTGCCGGGACGTATTTATCCGAATCATTCTCTTGCGGCCCACCTGATTGGATACATGGGAAAAGAAGGTAAGGGAATGAGCGGCATTGAATATTCCCAGCAGGATATCCTTACATCTGTTGTAAAAGAGGATTTTTATGAGCCGGCTAAAAACGTATATCTTACAATAGATGCAAATCTTCAGTACAAACTGGAACAGATTGCTTTCGAGACTGTAGCAGAAACCCAGTGTCAGAATATGATGATGATTGCCGTGGATTCTTCTTCCGGCGAAATCCTTTCTTACGTTAGTCTTCCTGAAGCTGATTTGAATGATTATGGAAGTTCTACACAGGAACAGCAGTTTGATCATTTACGAATGGAAGCTTATGAACCTGGTTCAGTTTTCAAGATTTTTACAGTTTCTATTCTTTATGATGAAAATCGAATTAAACAGAATGATAGTTTTCTTTGTGACGGAATGTATGAATACAGAATTCCTGGCGGGGAAACGATCAGAATTAAATGTCTGGAAAAACACGGCTGGCTTACCCCACGAGATGCAATCAGTCTTTCCTGCAATGATGCAATCGGACAGATTTCGGACCGCATAGGCGAAGATGAATTTATAGCAAAAATTCGTGGTCTGGGATTTGGGCAGAAGACTGGAATTGAGCTTTCAGGAGAAACTGCGGCAATTGTTAAAGACACATCAGCCTCTTCCTGGTCGGCCCGTTCAAAACCTACTATTGCAATTGGACAGGAAATTACAGTTTCTGCCTTGCAGATGGTTCAGGCTGCCACCGCCCTGGCAAATGGTGGAGTCCCGGTAAATCTTTCGGTTATCAGACGCATAACAAATAAAGATGGTTCTGTTTTTTATGAACATAAACCGGAATATAAAGATCGTGTTTTTAAACGTGACACCGCTGAATATGTTTTAAGCTGTATGGAAACCACTTCACTTCGCGGTAACGGAACTCGTGCAAATATTTCAGATATTTCCATCGGTACAAAAACCGGAACTGCTCAGATGGCCGATAAAGAAAAGGGCGGCTATTCAGATACCGATTATCTTTCAAGCTGTATAGGAATTTTCCCGACTGAAAACCCGGAAATTATTCTTTATGTTGTAATCGAAAAAGCAAATGGTGAAGTTTACGGTGGACGAATTGCGGCACCTGTTATTCAGAAAGCAGCTAACGTTATAATTGATCATTTAGGAATGAGCCGTGGAAGCGCACCTTCTTTGGATCATGATGGGACTATTACAATTCCTCACGGAAATAGTGTAACTGTGGGTTCTATAGTTCCGGATTTTACAGGATTAAATAAAAGAGAACTTTCTTCACTTCTTGAAAGAAATGATATCATCGTAAATATAAACGGAAGTGGATGGGTAACCAGTCAGAATCCTGAGCCTGGAACAACGGTAACGGAGAACATGAGAATTGAACTCTATCTGGAATAAAAATATTTCCGCTTTTCATAAAAGATTTCCTGCTCTTTCTGATTTATATAAAAATCAGATTTCTCAAGTATCATCTGCCATAAATTATGAAGTTTTGTTTCCGTTCTGGAAAATGGAAAAAGCCAGAAATGATGAATGGACAGCCAGTGAAAATGGAACTTATCTTCATTCAAAATACAGACCCGGTAGTTCAAAATTTAATCTGGAAAATTCAGATAGTGTTAAAATTATACTTGGCTGTGGACTTGGGTATGAGCTTATAAATTTTTGCAAAGATTCAAAACAATCAAAAATTGTACTGTTGGAACCGGATCCTGCACATTTTTTTGCAGCCCTTTGTTTTTTAGACTGGACCAGCGTTTTGGAAGTGGAAAAACTGGTTATTGCTTTAGCTTGTCCTATCGATCAGATTATTCCTCTCTGTGAAAATCTATCAGGGAAAAATCAATCTTGTAAAATTGATTATGTTTTGAATCCGGCATTTGTAAAACATAATGAAGATTATTTTTCTTCGGTAAAAACACTCCTGGATCGGAATATCCGGAAAAATCAAATTAACGAAAATACACTTAAGAAATTTGGAAAGTTGTGGGAACGTAATGCACGAATGAATGCAAAATATGCCGGCCTTTGCGATGGTGTAGAAACTTTACGAAACAGTTTTAAAAACGATTCCCGTCCATGGCTTCTGGTTGCGGCTGGTCCAAGCCTTGAAAAAGTTCTTCCTAAAATGAAGGAACTGAAAGAAAAGTCCATAATAATTTGTGTCGATACAGCATTACGAGCTATGCTGAAAATTGGGGTAGAGCCGGATTTTATTGTTTTGACTGATCCACAATTCTGGGCATATATGCATATCGCGGGATTAAAATCGCCTTCGAGTATTCTTATTGCTGATGCGGTCAGCTATCCAGCAGTTTTTAGATTTTCGTGTAAAAAGATTTATATGAGTTTTTCGCCCTTTCCACTTTCGGAAGATTTAAAAAAATGTTTTGAAGGAAAGGGACTTTTGGAAAGTGGTGGTTCAGTTGCTACGGTGGCCTGGAGTTTTGCAGTTATGGCTGGTGCAAAAAAAATATTTACAGCAGGATTGGATTTGTCCTTTCCAAAGAAACAGACTCATATAAAAGGCAGTACTTTTGAACAGGCTGTTCACAGAACTTCAAACAGAATTGTGTCATCGGAACGGCGTACAGGAGATGTAATGTTTGGCGCAGATGTGAGTCTGGCAAAAGATTATAACGGAAATGATGTTCTTACAGACAACCGAATGAAAATGTTTGCCTGGTGGTTTGAAAGTAAAATAGCCTCTACGCCTGGTGTTGAAACTTTTACACTTTGTTATGAAAGTATGGTGATTCCGGGAATTACGGTTTCAGAATTGTAAAGGTGAAATAGGCCAGATGTTCGTTAATATCTGTGGCAGTGATTTTGCAGTCGTATTTTCCTGAAGCCCATGTACTTGTATCTAATAGTTTTGAAAAACCAGAGTCAGTTACGTTAATTAAGGCTGTATTCAATTTTACATCGTCTGTGTCAGTTTGATTTACGATATTTGCCTTGAAGTTTTTGAATTCTTCTTTATCCAGATTAAAGTATAATTCCAAAGCATTTGTAGAAGAATTTATCTGGGCTGTATAAACTCCTTCAAGTAATTCAAGTGTAACCGGATCTGCCATTTCGGAAACAGAGGTGTCGCCAAATTTATAGGAAAAAGCATTTTCGGAAATTGAATATTCAGGAACATATTTAGCATAAAGTTCTATGTTCTGATAGCCAGAATAAGTTCCAGTTGTTATGTATTTTTCTGTATCAGAAGGTGTTGCTGTCCAGAAGTTAAAAATAAGGGTTCCATTTTTTACTTTATTTGATTCCGGATTTTTCCATTGATGTTGTTTTTCAGAAATATTAGAACCGTAAAAATAGAATGGACCTGTACTGTTAATCAGTTCGGTGTTGAATACATTGTCTTCGGTAGTTTTTCCACCCTGCAGGCTGTAAGTAACTCTGTAATAGTTTAATGGGAGAGGGCAGTCTATCCAGTCGGAAGTTCCTGCATCATTACAAGCGCGTAATGAAACTTTATATTCATGTCCAAGCGGAATCCATAACTTAATAGATGAACTTGAAGCGGCAAGTGAACCGCTGATAAATTCGATATTTACTTCAGAAGAATTTCTTGAATAAATTTTTTCCTCTCCTGAATGGATATCTTCAAGTTTCAATTCATAATATGTTGCGGTAGTGGCAGTTTCCTGTTCCCAGTTGAAAGTACACTGGAAGTAGTCGCTGTCAGATTCCATATTTTCTTCATCTATAACAAAGCTGATAGAATCTGGAACACCTGGTTTTTCATTCATGATTTTTGGAATATTGATTTCTGTTTCTGTCAAAAGTCCAGGATAAACATAAATAAGGTCTGTCCATGAGAATGTATGACCGAAAGCGTCGTAGAAAAAAAGTTCAAAATTATATTTTCCAGGATTGATTTTCAGATCTTCTGAAGAAACATCTTTAGGATTGAAAATAAAATAAGTGTCCTGAGATTTATCTATATCGTTTATGGTTGTTCCATTTACAGGGTTTCCTGTCTGCCTGTTTGTAATTTGTGCTTTAACTTTGTAATCCGGAAAGTCAGAAAGCTTCCAGTTTTCCAGATTGATTTTTAATTTTATAGCTCCTGGTGTTGCAAGCCCTGACGCACTTAGTGTGAAAGAAACCGGAATACCTGAGTTTGTGGAATCGGAAAGGGCATAACCTGTGAGCAAAGCCGTAGTTCTCACAGTAGAACAGGTTATACTTTCTTTCGAAGTTCCTTTTTCGTATGCGGCCAGAGTCAAATACCAGACTCCTTTGGGAATTCCAACAGAAAAAGTTCCGGAACTTCCAGAAATGCTTTCAATTGCTATAGGCCCGAAAGCATCTGAAAAGTCATCTGCTTTTTTCTGTCCGAAAATATAAAAATCATAGTCTTGAGCTTGAAGCTGTGGATTAATAGAGCGGGCGCTTGCTGGTGACGAATATAGTGAAGCATCACTGCTTCTGACATTATAGTAATTTATTATACTGGCGTTTATTTGAACAAAGTCTGCATAGGTAAGAGAAGTAGTTTTTGTTACCTGTATAGGAGTAGTAACTCCAGAACATGCCGAAACAATGAAAATATACAACAGTATGGAGAAAACTATAAATAAATTTTTATTCAGTAAGCGCTTAATCTTTTCCATATTAATCCAGGCCTTCAAGTAATATAACCGCACGGCCACCCCAAAAATGGGGCAGGGCCGTACAGTTTTTTTTATTCTACGTACAGAACGATAGGAACTGAGTCACTGTACTGTGTTCCAGGAATACCTGCATCAATAGTAACAAGGTAAACACTACCCTGTGCACAAGAAGACAGGTCTGTAACAATAGTAGTAGCTGTATTCTGAGCAGCAATATTCGTTGTTCTTACACGGTCAATTACATAAGGAGAAGTATCTGTTGGTTTTACAGAAACTGTGTAATGAGTGAATTTCCAATCTTCATCATTAATAATACTCCACTGGATGTAATAGTTATTTCCACTTGGAACAATAGTAGCAGTGTTAGTGTTAGTTCCACCCAATGCTTTTGCTGTAGAATAATCAGCAGCTGGTGTGAATGTACTACCGTCATAAGAACCTAACTGGTATTTAATATTTTCTTTCTTTAACTTGTAATTTGTAATGAAAGACCAGTTAAAGTCTGTATCATACTGGGCCCAAAGGTCTATGTTCTGGTATCCGTCATAAATAAGAAGTGGTGTGTATTCTATGTGTTCTTCATCGCTTACGTCAGTAGCTGTACTTGATGAAGTACAGTTTTTAACATGGCTCCAGTCACTTCCAGGAGTTGCCGGGACTTTTCCATCTACGGCTGTTGGGGCTGTAGCTGACTCATTTTTTGAAACAAATTGCTTTACTTCCTGTTTCCATAAACCGTCTGGGTAATAGGTCTTTATGGTTCTGGTTATGGTTTTTTTGTAACCAGCGGCGGAAAGCAGTTTCTCAGCGTCAGTTGCTGAATCCCCTGTTGTTATACTAGTTACTTCTGAGTAACTGATTTCCTGTGCTTTAGATACGTCATAAAGATTTGTGTCAGAAGACTTTCTTTTCCAGCCAGAAAGAAGGACTGCATTTGCTTTTACCTTTTCCTTAGGTGCATTCCAGTAACGAAGTCCGATGCTGTCAGCTGTTTCAGATCCTTCTTGTGTAACTTTTTTAGGACCAAATTCCATTTTATAACCGATTGGATATTTTGAAGGATTTGAGTCTCCGCCGTTAAGCCAGTACTTGATGTAGTATTCATTGATTGTTTTTTCAAGGAATAAGAATGTACCAGTGGGGTGAGCAAGGGTTGAAGGAGCTGCGCTATCTTTAAGGCTTACATAAGTCCATGGGGATGCACCTGTTTTGTTTACAGCACGAATACGGGCAGCATATTCTTCCCCAAGTTTAAGCCATAAAGTGATTTCCTCATTGTTTGCGTAAAGGGAACCTTTTACATAGTCGTTATCTTTACTTACAGCATAATTGTAGGCTTTTATAGTACCGGTACCTTTAATTTGATCATCCCTAATAGCTGATTTTGTGTTAGGGTTTTCACCATCACTAAGTTTTATGTATTCAATAGAACTTGTTGCGGCGCTGTTGTCTGACCATTTAATAGGATTTGTGGGGCTTAAGGTATCTGTTGAATCTAGTTTGAATTCAGAAAGGCTTTTTCCTGCAACACCTGAAATGTTGGCAACTTCCAGTTCAAAGTGAGTTTCGTTTGTAATGTCCTTAAGTGTACTTTCTTCAAGATATTTTCCAAGCCATTTGAAAGTGGCTTTATAGAAAACCTGGTCTTCGTCTGTAGCAGGTAAGTTTTCTGAACCTTCATAGGAAACAACAAGTGCGGCAGGAGCCTTTGGAGGGTCCTGAACGATGCGGCTGATGTATACATCTTCGTCTGTGGTTACACCAGGGAAAATCATAATTTTGTCAGACCATACCCATTCAGCTGCTTTTCCTGTTGTAGTGTCTTTAAATGTTACTACAAAGTTATATGTTCCAGGTTTGTATTCGTCATTATCATCTCCGGCACTACCGTCATATACAGCTTCATCTGCAGTTTTGAAAGAAGCGGTAAGGTCTTTTGTAGAAGGTTTTTGATTTTCTGCTGTGGAATTTTCTGTTTTTATTACAGCATTTGTTTTCAAGTCTCTGATTTCTGCTGTAATAGTCATGTTTTTACGAACACCATCTGTAGCAAGCATATTCTTAAGAGACCAGCCTTCCAGGTGTACAGTAAGCTTTACTTTACCATTTGTACTAAGACCTTCAGGGCTAAGTACAAATGAAGCTTTTGCCTGGCCTTGTGAAAGGTCAATATATGATTTAGCGATAAGCCATGCTTTATCAGCAAGTCCAGCCTTACATTCTGTTGCAGTTGGTGCTGTAGATCCTGGTTCCATGGCTGCCAGTGTAAGGTTCCATGCTCCCTGTGGCAGGCGGTATTTGAATGTACCACTTGTCTGTCCTATAAATGAATCCGAATCCAGTTTGTATGGACCGCAGAACATAGAACCGCGTTCACCAAACAGATAGAAGTCATAAAGGTTTCCGTCCAGAACCGGCAGAATAAGACGAGCATTTGATTTGCTTGTTGGTTTGCCGTTTCTTTCTCTCATAATGTCATCATAGTTTTCAATAACACCTGTAAGAATGGCAGTTCCGCCGTAATTAAGGCTTGTGTCACTTACTTCGTTATCAAAAGATTTTTCAGGACTGAAAAGTCCGTTACAACCTGTAAGAGATGCAATCATAAAGATGGCAGCTATTACAGAAACTAACTGGTGTCTCTTTTTCATAAGACGCTCCTTTTAGGAAGTTTTTTTCTCTTCCGATTTGAATTAGTTTCAGACACGACGTGTCTGATGTATTTTTTTTATTTTCTGTTATCTTTCCTCCTGTCCATCATTCCAAAAGTTCGATGAAGAATTGGTCATATACAACGACTTGTGCACTGTCTGTGTACTTGTTGCCTTCCTTGTCGTAAACCGTAAGGACAAGCTCATAAGTGCCTATTGAAAGGTTTGGCACTTCAGGTACATAGAAAGTAAAGTTTCGACTGTACTGATCAACGCTCAGAGGAAATACAAACTCAGTTTCTTCAACTTCGTCTATTCCGACCCAGGATGCACTTTCTTTTTTTTCAAGAGTGTACATCGACCAATAATATGATTCTGCAGGAGGAGCAGTAAGACATAGACTCATGCGGTTTCCAACGTAATAGTCGGATTGCAGCATGAAATCTTCGCGGAAACCTTCGTCACCAGGTTCCAGTTGATTGTCGTACGGCACTTCCTTTGCCGAGAAATGCTTGTTTGAATTTAAAAGCATTCCTTCCACATTATTCTGACATGATGAAAGCGTTATACCGCCTGCCATAGATAAAAGCATATATAGCAGGAAGTAAAGCTTCCCGATTCGTTTTACTAGTTTTTTCATCCGCCTCCTATCCTGATGCGCCAACCGATTCCGCCGGAAACAGAAAATCCCAGGCGGTAATCATAAAGAGCACCCGCAAATACTAAAAGCTGCTTCCAGTTAATACCGGCCTGCAGTTCCAGGGCGAATGACGGATAATAATCCATAAATCCGTATTCAGGGAAATAGAATGTGTAAAGGGCAAAAGTTGGTCGCACTTCGGCAAAGAATCCCATATCAATAGGGAATGGCTTTGTGTAATAACCGATTACGCCCGAAACTCTTGGTCCTGTAATATAAGGAGTATGAATCTGTTTTCCATTTTCCAGGTTTACATATGCATAAGGAAATGTTGGATTAGGTACACAGAATGCGCCTTCAATTAATCCTCCAAAGAAAATCGAAGAACCCATTGGACAATAGATGTAACCAAACTGAGGGGTTACATTTATGAGGTATGGGTTATCGGGTTTGGAGAGATTAAGTCTGATATCAATATTATGTTCGCCAATTTCTGATGTGATTTCTCCACCACCACCAGAATCGCCGGCTCCTGTTCCGCCGTAATAGCTTCCGCTTGCAAGGCGTGGTTGCGGACAGTCCGGATCCAGGAAAACATCTTCTACATCCAGAATGAAAATGATACCGCATTTATGCGCAACCAGAATTTTCTTGTAATCTTCAGTAAATGAGAAATCCAGAATTTCCGACTTTGAAAAATATGGGATATATCCTAAAAGACGATTTTCATAAAGATTATAAATGTAGATGTTATTATTCAATGACAGTTCAAAAAGATATTTTCCTTCATCTGAAATATGGAAAGTCTTAAGCTTATTTGTAAGTTCAATTCTTCGCTGAAGTCTTCCTTCCAGGTCCTGTTCAATAATATTTTTTGAATCTTCTGCAGAGAAAATTGTTTTTGAATCTGCAGAAAAGTTTATTGGATATGGTGAGTTTTTCTTTGTCGGAATAGAACTGAAAAGAGTTCCGTTTTTCATGTTCCAGATATCGATGTAGCCACCTTTTGAAATACATGCCAGAAGATTTGCGTCTGGACTGAATTTAAGGGCGGTGATTGCTTTTGAGTCTACAGAATAGTCTGTGTTGTAAATATTTCCTGTCATAAGAAGCGGCATGGAAATAAGGATTTGTCCGTTTTTATGACCAGTTGCGATAAAAGATCCGTCCGGCGCAAAAGTTGCACAGGTTACCGGGCTTTCCGGGTAGAGATTCTTTGACGGGAATTTGTCTGTCAGCGGATATTTTCTTATAGAAACCATATTTGTGTTTGTAAGAGTAAACATTTCTTTGGCTTCTGATTTGCTTTTTGATGCCGTTTCTATAAAGGTGATATAACCTTCTGACGGGATAATTTCTTCCCGTGTGTTTCCGTCTACGTCCATAATGAAGGCATGGTCATCGGTTACTGTAAAGAATTTTCCGGGCATTACCCATCCAATCTGGTTTACATTTGTCCGAAGGTCCATGGCTGGGGAAGGGTAGAAGTTGATTTTGTCCCTAGGTGCTTTATCCAGAGGACATATTTCTCCCGATTCCCCTTTAGTGACGTTCTGGGCGAAAGCAAAAAGCTGTGAGAAAATTAAAAATGCTAAAATCAGTCGTTTTTTGGTCATTTGAAATCCAAAATGATAGACTTCTCCAAGACTTATTATCGGCAGGATTCGGGCATTTCTTTAGAATTTAAACTTTAGATATTTTTTGAAAATAACAGTAAATTATTTTGTGAAAATTCAAGATTTTGGAGATTTTTCGCAAGGTTTGAGAAGAAATTTGAATAAATCTGAATGAGTTAAATAAGATTTATGAGCTTTTTAGGTGTAAGATTATAATTTCTGGTGCCTGTTTTTTTTGCACAGTTTCCATGATGGAAAACGGCTGTTATGGCGGCTTCCAGACCTGTATAGCCTTGTGCCAGAAGGGCAGTAATCATACCTGCAAGGACATCTCCGCTTCCGCCTTTTGCAAGACTTGGGGAACCACCGTTATAAATAAAGATTTTTCCTTTTTCGGCAATGTAAGTATTTGCACCTTTCATGACCAAAGTTACATTCGGATATTTTTTTGTAAAATCTTTTCCGATTTGGATGCGGTTTTCCAAAGCAACGGCAGGTGAAGAAATTCCTGTAAGGTTTGAAAGTTCTTTTGCATGTGGTGTAAGAACAATTCGTCCGCCTTTTACTTTTTTTAATGAATTCAGCAGTTTTGTAAGTTCTTTATAGGAAAACATATCTGCATCTATGACCGCTGCCGGATTTTTTTCATTTAAGAACCAGGATTGAAAGTCATTTATGGCTTTTTGAATTTCCGGATTTTCTGAATTTCCAAGTCCGCTTCCAATTTGGAGTGCTTTTGCTGTTTTCGGGATTTTACTGCAGATCATGAGTTCAGGACTTATTTTGAATTGTTTCAGATTTGAAAAATTAAATTCCAGAAGGGAAGTGAGGCCGGAACCAAATTTCATGGCGGCTTCTGCACTCATAATGGCAGCACCACTTTTTTCGCCTGCGAAAATAATGCTGTGGCCATAGGTGCCTTTGTGTGTGTTTTCTTTGTTTCGTAATGGAAGTTTTATATCTTTTTCTTCCAGTAAAAAAATATTTGAATCATTCTTTGACGCAGCTTCAAAAATTGTACTGCTTATTCCCAGTTCTGAAACTGTAATTTCTCCGGAGACTTCTTTAGCTTTGTCGGAAAACAGAAGGGTTTTCAAAGTCCCCATAGTGACTGTTTTGTGGGCACAAAAATACAGTCCGCTTGAAATGTCACAGGCTATTCGGAAAGAGTCAGAAATATTTGCAGAATCCAGAATATTTTTCCAGATTTCAGGAATTTCTCCATGAAAACCTGTTCCAAATATGCAGTCCGCAATTATTTTCGGGGACTTTTCAGAAATGGATTTTAGAAGTTGTTTTTGACTTAAAAATGTAAGGTTCAAGGCCTGACACATTTTGGTTTGAACAAGGCCTTCTTCAGTTTTTGGAAAATCAGGACAGAAAATACAAACTGGAAGTTTTCCATAAAGCATGCGGGCTGCGGCTAAACCGTCGGCACCATTGTTTCCTTTTCCGCATAAAAAAATTACTTTTTCATAGTTTTTGTTCCCGGAATTCCATTCTTTTAGAATTTCCTGGGCAAATGAACGGGCGGCATTTTCCATCATTATAAATGGAGGAAAAGAAAACTTTTGTTTTACTTTGATTTCGGCATCCGCCGGATTTTCAAAAACTGGAATCATGTTTAACCTACGCCGGATGGGAGCGGCTGCGAAGCAGTTCCGGCTTATGCCGGAATGAGCGTTAGCGAACCGCGGACAGCCGGATTACGTTCTAAAGAAATAAAATACCTAAAACGCCTACAGGAATCAGGTAAGCGGCAAACCAGACAATTTTTCCTTTTCGGATAAGCTTCATGAGGAATGAAAGGGAAATATAACCAACTGCAAATGAAGCGGCACAACCGGCGATAACAGGAGCGGCCCCTATTATTTCGTTTACCTCGCCCAGGTCTTTAAGTTCCAGGACAAATGCGCCCAGAATTGCCGGAATACTGACAATAAATGAATAGTCTCCCGCTGTTTTTCTGTCCATGCCAGAGTAAAGGGCTCCGGCGATTGTAGAACCTGAACGTGAAATTCCAGGAAGTGTACCAAGCCCCTGCATAATACCGATTACAATAGACTGGAGAATAGAAACAGGTTTTGGAGAAATATCTACGGCTTCTCCTTCTTTCAAATTTTTTGGACGGCGAGGGTGTTTTTCAATATACCAGGAAATAATCAGAAGCATGGCAGTACAGATAAAGCCGGCACAAACTGTTTTTAATGGAATGTCCGAAATAACTTTGCTAGTGAATACGCCGATTCCGCCTGTAATTATAGTAGAAATAATGATTGCGATAATGGCTTTTCTTCCATAGGCATCTGTACCTGAAATTAAGTCTTCAGGATTTGTTACTTCTGGTTGTGGTTTTCTGGCAATCCAGCGGCCTAAGACCTTTAAAAGATTCCAGATTTTTTTTCTGAAATAAATACATACACTGGCAAGTGTTGCCAGATGAAGGAAAACGTCAAAAAGAACAGGAACTTCATCAAGTCCGAAAAGGGCCTGACATAACTGTAAGTGTCCCGATGATGAAATTGGAAGGAATTCTGCAACGCCTTGCAGCATTCCTAAAAGAATACCTTGAATAATAGTCATAGCAAAATAATAAAATAAATTTTAAGAAAAAAAAAGGCTGCCTGTGTGAAGCCAGGCAGCCCGAATAACTGGTAGTGTAGGGACTAGCCCTTAACGCTACCAAGAGCAACACCGGAAATAATATACTTTGACAGGAGGAAATATACTATAAACAGTGGAAGCACCGTGAGAGTAAGACCGAGGTAGATTGAACCGAACTCAGTCTTGTAAATATCACCGCGAAGCAGAGAAACCATCATAGGCATTGTGTACAGATTTGAGTCTGTAAGGATAACCTGTGGCAGGAACAGTTCGTTCCATTTAGAAACGAAAGCGAAGATTGCTTGTGTTGCCAGTGCCGGTTTCATAATTGGCAGGGCAATGATATTAAATGTGAAGAATTCTTTTGCACCGTCAATACGAGCTGATTCGATGATTTCCAAAGACAGGGAAGGAATCATGTACTGGCGCATAAAGAATACCATTGATGGGGCAGCAATGCCTGGAATAATTAATGGAAGGAAGTTATTTGTAAGTCCAACTTTGTAAATCATCTGGTAGAAACCGATAGTAACAATCTGAGAAGGTACCATCATAACTGCCATGATGAATGTGAAGAATGGACGGCGTAATTTCCATGTGTAAACAACCAGTGCGTAGGCTGTAAGTGTTGAGAAGTAAATTGAAAGAGTTGTTGCACCAGTTGAAATGATAATTGAGTTGAAGAAACCATTAAGCGGATGGAAACTCTTACCTGTCAGAATCTTAAGGTTTGAAATAAGGTACTTTGACGGAATAAGGGAAATTGCATGCTGCTGAATTTCATATGTAGAGCGTGTTGCATTGACAACCATCTGAATGAATGGGAACAAACTCAAAATTGTAAGAAAAATACAAACAAAGTAAACCAATACTTTGAAGACAATATTTCCTGCTGATTTTTTCATTATTAGTTTCCTCCCTTAGCTGCTGCTTTAAGAGCTTTCTGCTGTTTGTTGTATTCGCGGATGCGCTGTCTTTCCATTTTTGCAAATTTTGCTTCGTCTTTGTCACGGAGCAGATAGAAGATGATTGCTGAAAGGACTGCAATGATAAGGAACATAATCATACTTGCAGCAGCGGCGCGGTTGAACATGTAAGAACCTTTGAATGCCTGGTTGTAAATGAAAACACTTGTTGTAAGTGTTGCATTATCAGGACCTGAGTTCTGCATGAGCAGGGAAGGAATATCATACATCTGCAGACCACCGATTAATGAAGTAACCAAAGTGTACAGCATAATTGTTTTCAGATTTGGAAGAGTAATCTTGAAGAACTTCTGAGCACCATTTGCACCGTCAATTTCTGCAGCTTCAAAGATTTCCGGGCTGATACCAAGGATACCTGAAGTCAGAACGATCATTGTATAACCATACCACATCCAGAACTGGATAAATGCAACGATAAGACGTGCTGCAAGTTTAGACTGTGGGAAGTCAAACTTAGGATATCCGAGTCTTTCGAGCAGGTAGTTTGCCGGGCTTATAGGATATGCGAAAAGAGATGCGAACAGAATAGCGATTGTTGCAGCGGTAATAATGTTCGGCATGTAGAAAACAACTTTGAAGAATCCTTTTCCTTTAATGTTGTTCTGTTCGTTTGTAAACCATGCGGCAAGAACGAGTGCAACAACAATCTGAGGAATAAAGTTGATAATCCACATCATGAATGTGTTCTTCAATGCAATCTGGAATGAACGATTCTTTAAGATTGTGCTAAAGTTTTTGAATAAAGGAGTAGCAAGCGAGAAGTTTGTGCTGCCTAAACCTTTCAGATTAGTGAATCCGATGAAAGCTGTGTAGATAATCGGATAAAGTGTACAAATACAAAATGTCAGAACAAAAGGGATAGAGAAGATGTATCCGTATTTCGAATAGCTGATTCCTTTTTGTTTTAATTCTTTGTTTTTCATTTTTTGTTGTGCTTTTCCTGTCTTAGTTTTGTCTTGGATAATTTTTTTTAATTTTGATTTTGATTTTGATTTTGATTTACTTAAAAAAAAGCCGTGCTATAAAGTGCTCATAGCACGGCTTTTTGTAAGGTCCAATTCGTATAAGTTGTATAAAGAAAGGACCTTAGTTAGTGTTGATCTTATTCAACGATGATGTCCAGGTTGTCAGCTACGTTCTGTTTGAAGTCAGCGATAGCCTGTGCTTTTGTTTTGTTACCAGAAGCATATTCGCGAACCTGATCACGCCAGTAAGAGTTGATTGTTTCATCGTACTGTGTAACTGTTTTACCGTTTGCGAATGCGTTAGCTGGAACGAATACGTCGAACATGTTCTGTCCACCGAGGAATGCCAGTTCACCGTTAGATTTAGCCATTACAGTTCCTGAAGCAACACAGTCTTTTGTTCCGCCTTCGCCATTCAGAGTACCGTTAGCCCACATGTACTGAAGACCTGTTTCAGAGTAGTCAAGTGTTACCCATTCGATAATTTTTGCTACTTCTTTCTTCATTTTTGTGTTTTTGTTAGCCAGGAGGTAAGATCCACCCCAGAAGAATCCCATTGGTGATTCACAGATTGCCCAGTCACCGTATGAACCTTCACCTACTTTTGAACCACCACAGTTTGGTGCCAGTGTGTAGTTTACGAGCCAAGCTGGTCCGAAGAATCCAAGAGCTGTTCCTTCTGCTTTCATGTCAGCGAACCAAGCATCCTGCCAGTCGCGTGTATCATTGTGCCAGTCATTGTCTTTGAGCATTTTAGAGTAGTCCATGAATGCTTCACGTTTTGGATCGATGTTGAGTTTTCCGTTTACAATCCAACCTGTATCTGAAGAGTTTTCTACAGCGTGCCAGAGGTCACCGTCACCAGAACAGATTTTGTATCCT
>JAKSTM010000003.1 GCA_024402565.1 Treponema sp.
CGTTATTCTGAAATTTTACGCCTTTTGTTGTACGTCCGTCTTTTACATCAAGACAAACAATAATTCTCTTTTTTAGCATGATTTTCCTCCGCAGAAGTTCTTAAGAATCCTAAGTCCCGGTTCCCCTGATTTTTCAGGATGGAACTGGCATGCTACGATACTTCCACACTGTACAACGGCCGGAACATGAATGCCATAATCTGCATATGCCTTGATTACAGTTTCATCTTCAGGACAAATAACGTATGAATGAACAAAATAAAAATCTGAGGACTCAGGGACATTTTCAAAAATATAACTTCCGCCATTCTTACGGGTAAGGTTATTCCATCCCATATGAGGAATTTTATTCACTTTCTTATCTTCATCAGATAAAAGATTATCAAAATGACGAATCTTTCCTTTTATAAGTCCCAAACAAGGAACATTTCCTTCTTCAGAAAAATCGAAAATAATCTGACTTCCAAGACAAATTCCCAAAAGAGGTTTTCCGTCCAAAGCCCATTTTTTCAGAAATGAATCAAAACCTGTTTTCTTCAATTGATTCATAGAAAAGCAAGCGTCCCCAACTCCCGGAAAAATCAATTTTTCACAATCTTTAAGATCTGAAGGATTTTTTGAACGAATATATTCAATTTCAAGACTTTTTAATGCACGTTCAACGCTTGTTATATTTCCAGCGTTATAATCTACAATTCCAATCATAACATCAAGTATAACGAAATTAAGATTTTTTGTATATTTTCCGATATATGAAGTATGAAAGCTTTCTTCGCACAGATTCCACTTCTATTAAAAGTTATTTCCGATTTCAGAGTAATAGCAACTCTGATAGGTTTCTTCCTGGTCATAATGATTGCTGGAGGAATAGCTAACTATTCGAAAAAAGCCCATGTACCAAAAGCAAAAAAAGGAAAATCTGCTCCACCTCCTGTTCAGGAACCTGAAGAATCTAAAGCTGAGGCAGAAACCGACGAGGATACAACCGAATAGCAATTCTTCCACAAGAATCGGTCTTTTTTAATTCTTCCTCCTATTTCCAGATTCTGTACTACTTCCTGAACATCCGAATGAGTCCAGATTTTACGACCTATTTCCAAAACAGAAGTTCTGTTATTTCTGGCATACAATTCTTCTTCCAATGATTTTTGGGTATAAAAATGCTTTCCTCGTTTTACTAATAAATATGCCAGTTCATAATCTGGTTTCTGAGCAATAATTTTCTTTCCATTCTTTACCAAAAGTCTGTTATTACATAAATCACAACCTGAACACACAGCCTTTTCAGCCCCAAGAGCATCCAGAAGTATCTGTCGACGGCATTCCTTTGTTTCCGCAAACTGTCGTAATGCAGCCTCCCTACTACCTTCAGGATATGAAGAAGTTCTTAAGGAATCCTCAGGACTCCAAAGTAAAATCGCCTTTGCAACACTACCGTCTCTTCCACCTCTTCCGGCTTCTTGAATATATGCCTCTGCAGTTTGTGGCGGATCCAGATGAATTACAGTATGAATATTTTTTTTATCGACACCCATTCCATATGCACAGGTCGCGCATAATACACCATCTTCAGAATCAAAAAACCATTTTTCAATTTTATCTTTTTCTGACTTCTCAAGACCTGCATGATAAAACTTTGAAAAGCCACTACCAAAGCATGCATTAAGTTCTCTACTCATTTCTTCTGTGCGATTTCTAGTTCCACAAAAAATAATCAAAGGCCTATCTTCTTTTTGACTTAATATAAGGGCTTCTTTTTTCTTAGCTGCGGCATACCTTACAAAGTAATGAATATTCTGCCTGTCCGCTTCACTTCTCACTACATGAGCTTCTCCAGAAAAAAGAATTTCAGAAATACGCGATAATACTGTTGGAGATGCTGTTGCTGTAAAAGCAGTAATAACTGGTGGATTTAAAGTAGTTAATATTTCTCCGAGTTTTAAATACGAAGGCCTAAAACTGTCTCCCCATTCACTTACACAATGAGCTTCATCAATTGCAACATGACTTATTCCAAGTTCTTTAATCTTTCCTAAAAGTGCAATATTCTGCAAAACTTCAGGATTTGCAATTATTACTTTTGCCTGCCCTGTTCTTAGTTTTTCAAAATTTTCATTGCGTTCTTCTTCAGTTTGTCCCCCACGAAACATTACTGCCTGAAGGGAACCTTCTGTCATACGTCTATACTGATCAGTCATTAGAGCAAGAAGAGGATATATAACCATAGTTATACCTGGAAGGACTACCGCAGGAACTAAAAAGCAAAGTGATTTTCCTGCGCCTGTGGGTAAAAGTACAATTTGCTTCCCACGAACATAGGAATCTTCATTTTCAAAGAATTCAATCTGTTTTCTATTTTTTTCACCATGCAAATCTACCCTAATGTCAAAAGCTTCCAGAATATTTGCAATTACCATTCGTTGCCACGGAAAAAGATATTTAATTCCAAAATTGTGAAAAGCGGTACCTGCAACTATATCTGATTCATAATCAACTTCATCAGAGCTATATTCTTCTTTCATACCTAAAGTATTTATTTTTTTTAACAAAATATGAAAGAAAAAAAAAACTGCATCGAAAAAATCAATGCAGTTTTATCAATAAATCTTTTAACTTTAAATATTTTAACTTTCTAATTAATCCCCGAAGCGAATATTTTGCCAAAGCGAATTATATTTATCCAGTCCTTCTCCCAAGTCATTTTTAAGTTCACAGTTGTCCATCATTGAAGCTTCGTACATTGGTGTAGTAGTAACATATTCTGCAGCAGGCAGGTTTACGAAACATGGGAAATGAAATGCATCAAGGAACTTAGCGTAAACTTCAGGTCTGTGGATGTAATTGATGAATTCATTTGCAAGTTCTACGTGTTTTGCCCCTTTAAGGATACACAAACTATCCAGATATGCAGGTCCACCATCCTGTGGAATAAAGAAGTCAATTGTCTCTTCCCATTTATCTTCAGGAACTTCGCCATAAATAACTTCGGCATATCCCTGACAAAGCCAGAAATCCCCGGAAGCAAAAGACTTTCCAAAACCTTCTGCATCAAATTTTACAAGATTTGGCTTCCATTTTTTTGAAACCAGTTCACTTGCTGCTTTAAGTTCTGCATCATCAAGAGAGTTTACACTATTTCCTTGTGTTACAAGGGCCAGGCCAAGGACCTCGCGCATATCGTCCATCATAGTTGCATGACCTTTGAACTGAGTATCAGCAAAAATATTCCATGAACGTTCATAATTCCCAGAAGGTATTTTTGTCTTGTTTACAGAAACACCTGCTGCGCCAAAATAATATGGCATACAATATTCAAGATTTGGATCAAAAGTCATTTTTTCGATACACTTTGGATTCAAATTACTTTTATTAGTCATTTTTGCTGAATCAAGTTTCTGAAGCATTCCCTGCGAAATCATAATTGAAGCATAATCCTGCGAAGGAACAACAATGTCATAACCTTTTGCGCCAGCACGAAGCTTTGCATACATTTCTTCATTTGATGCATAGCTGTCAACTTTTACTGTACAATTAAACTCTTTTTCAAAGTCCCGAAGAACTTCATCCGGTGTGTAATATGTCCAGTTGTATAAATAAAGAGTATTATCATCTCCACCACAGGAAATGAAACCTAGACCAACTGCTGCAAAAACAGCAGCGAACAATACACGTGTGACATTTTTTTTCATAAAAAACATCCCTCTAAAAAAACAATTAAGAATATATAATCAGCTGCCTGCAAAAGCCTGTGCAGAAAAGAAAAAGTAATCCTTTTTACGTAAGATATACCCTTCTTTCCTGAGGCAACAGATTATTGCAAATAGATTATTTACTAGCTGCAAAAGATTTTAAACTTCCGCGCAGAATGATAGTAAATATACAGATAATAAGAATAAGCACAAAGCTGAGGGCATTGATTACAGGACTAACTCCAAAGCGGATCATACTGTAAACATAAAGCGGGAGGGTTGTACTTCCAGGTCCTGAAACCAGGGCAGTAATAACATAGTCTTCAAGAGACATAGTGATACTCATCATAAAACCGGAAATTACACCAGGCATGATTGCAGGTATAATTACCTTGAATAAAGTCTGTTTTTCATTTGCACCAAGGTCATGACTTGCTTCAATAATTGAATAATCAAATTCATCAACACGAGCACTGACCATAAGATAAACGAATGGAAGACAGAACGTTGTATGAGCAATAAAAATTGTTACAAGACCAAGACTCATTTTAATGGCACTGAAGAAGATCAGCATGGAAACACCCATAATAACTTCAGGAAGTACCATTGGAAGGAAGCTGATGGCCTGAATAAAATTACGTCCTTTGAACTGATACCATTTGATACCGATGGCAGCCAGTGTTCCGATGATTGTTGCAACAAGTGAAGATGTAATTGCAACGACAAGGGAATTGAACAGAGACTGCCACAAAGGCTTTGAGTCAAAAATCAGTTTTTCATACCAGATAAAGCTGAATCTGGTAAAGTTTGTATCTTTTGATTCATTGAACGAATAGAAAATGATTACAAAAAGAGGAACAAACAGAAACACAATTGCAAGACAGAGAACAGTATTTGAAAAACTGATTTTTCTGTTTCTCTTTTTCCACTGGCGTTTAGCATGACGAGCATTTTCAGATGATTTTCTTTTTTCAGTTAGCAGCTTGAAAGGATTAAACATTACTGAACCCCTCCTGCAGGAATAGATGTTGTTACTGTTTCCTCTGCAACATTATTCTTTTTATTAAGTTGTGCATCTTTCTTGTTTGAAGAAAGCATCCAGAGAATTGCTCCCATAGAAACAATAGTAATAACCATACTGAATGCCGAAGCCAGAGGCCAGTTACGAACTTTCTGTACCTGGTCAACGATAATGTTACCAAGCATGTAAGAATCTTTTCCGCCGACCATCTGAGGAACAGTATAGTTACCGAAAATCGGAATAAATGTAAAAATAAGAGCAGAAATAATTCCACTTTTTACACCAGGAATAAGAACCTTTAACATAGACTGAGGTTTTGTAGCACCCAGATCACGAGCTGCTTCCAGAAGTGAAAAATCAAAACGATCTACAGCTGTAAAAATCGGAAGAATTGCATAAGGAAGATACATGTAAATACTTACAAGAATGATAGCTTCCTTTGTGAACATAAACTTATGAGTTGTATACACTGCATCTTTTGAAAATCCGTGGAACAGATTAAAGAAGAAACGGAAAATATCATTTAGAAGTCCGTTGTCTCCCAGAATTGTCATCCAGGCAAAAATACGAATCAGTGAGTTTGTAAGGAACGGAATGATAACCAGAATCAGAAGAAGAGTCTGGTGTCTGCTTCTTGCCATAGCGTAACCACAAGGAAGTGCAATGAGGATTGTAATGGCTGTTGAAACACAGGTAATCCACAAAGTACGAAGGAAAATCATTCCGTAAGCTGCAGAGAACATCTGGCGATAGGCTTTAAGAGTTAACTTTGGCTGAACACCACCATAAACATCACGAGTCATGAACGAATATGCAACAATGATTACAAGTGGGACAACAAAGAATACACAAAACCATACTCCCATAGGCCATCCATAGAAAGGACCTGGGTTCGGTTTCTTATATTTTTTTTCAGATTTATCTTTCATTGCTATTTCTCGATATCTTCTACGATGTATCCGTCTTCTGCAGACCAGGAAACGTATACTTCATCCTTCCATTCGATAGAAGGACCGTCATCCATAAAGTTCTTGTGCTGCTGGAAAACTTTGAGCATTGCGCCATTTTCCAATCTGATGTAGAACTTTGTCTGATATCCTGTATAAACAGGTTCCTGAACAACACCTTTGAAAACGTTGATATCTTTGCGTCCGTGAACATCTGGAACATCAGTTGTGATTCGGATTTTTTCAGGACGGATTGTAAAGGCAACTTTCTGACCAGGTTTAGTTTCTTCGTAGTCAGTAACCATCATATATTTGTCACCAGCAGCAACTTCTGCAGAGTCTGTTGGAAGAGATGCCTGCTTACCAAGAGCTGGTACAGAACATGTTACCATGTATTCATCATTTCCTTTAGCATCTTTACAAGGAGTACATTCAGCAACTGTTGCTTCAAACAGGTTTGTTTCACCGATAAATTCAGCAACGAACTGAGTTGCAGGACTTTCGTAAATTTCAAAAGGTGTACCAATCTGAAGAACATTACCTTTATTCATGACTGCGATGCGGTCTGAAACTGCCAAAGCCTCACTCTGGTCATGAGTAACATAGATAAATGTAATACCGATTTTATCGTGAAGATTGTCCAGGTCGATAAGAAGACTTGAACGGAGTTTTGCATCCAAAGCAGAAAGAGGTTCATCCAGAAGAAGAACTGAAGGTTCATTAATAAGTGCACGTGCAATTGCTACACGCTGCTTTTGTCCGCCAGAAAGCTGGTTTGGTTTCTTATCAATATGCTGATCCAACTGAACAAGATGAACATATTCACGAACTTTTCTGTCTATTTCCTCTTTTGGAAGTTTCTTTAAGCGCAGTGAGAATGCAACATTTTCGTAAACAGTCATATGTGGAAAAAGTGCATAAGTCTGAAAAACAGTATTTGACTGTCTTTCATTAGGTGCAAAAGGAATAACATTCTTATCGTCAAAAAGAATTACCCCGTCGTCCGGAAATTCAAAACCAGCGATCATGCGGAGCAATGTTGTTTTGCCGCATCCTGAAGGTCCCAGCAGAGAGAAAAACTCTCCGGGATTAATTGTAAAATTGACATCGTTCAAAGCGACGAAATCGCCGAATTTCTTTGATACGTGATCAATGGTAACCTGACATCCTTTCACTCAAGTGTACCCCTTAACAAAAAATAACCAGTTTCAAAAGGAAACTGTAAAAAAAATGAAGGTCACCGTTAGAAACCTTCATTTTTTATTTTATAAATGAAAAATAGAATATATGTGCGATTTAGTCAATAAAAACAGCAAAAATAAAAAAAATTGTTACATTTCCTTTTTTCTTGGGAAAACGGGTCCCAGCATCACAAAAGGCACCTTCAGCGTCATATGTCCTCGTTCACTTTGTTCACTGCGGGATGACGCTTTGGTACCTTTTGTTGCGTCCCGTTTTCCAAGTTATAACCAATCAAACAATTTTTTTCAATTTCCTAAACGACGGATTAATTATTCCTTTTTTCTTGGGAAAACGGGTCCCAGCATTACAAATAATTAATCTATTTATAACCAGATGGCGGAATCTGCGTCGCTTGGCATGCGCCAGTCACCGCGAGGAGAAAGGTTTACAGTACCAACTTTTGCACCGTCAGGCATGCAGGAACGCTTGAACTGCTGGCTGAAAAAGCGTTTATAGAACTTTTCAAGCCATTTTTTCTTGGTTTCTGTGTCATATTTTCTAAGATACTCAGCCTGTTCAGCCAAAAAGAGGATTTTTTCTGCCGAAAAACCGAATCTGAGAAGATAATAAAGGTAAAAATCGTGAAGTTCGTAAGGTCCTACCAGATCTTCTGTTTTCTGGCTGATTTTTCCGTTTTCAGGAGGCAAAAGTTCAGGGCTTACCGGAGTATCCAGAATGTCACGGAGAACTTCAGATTCAGCTTTATCTCCCCTGTTTTCTGCTTCGTCTGCAAACCATTCAACAAGGTATCTTACAAGAGTCTTCGGAATAGAAGAATTCACTCCGTACATGCTCATATGGTCACCATTATAAGTACACCAGCCAAGAGCAAGTTCAGAAAGATCTCCCGTTCCAATTACAATGCCGTTTGTTTTATTGGCATAATCCATAAGAACCTGGGTTCTTTCGCGGGCCTGGCAGTTTTCGTATGTTACGTCATGAACATTTTCATCCTGCCCGATATCTTTCATGTGAGAACGGACAGAATCAGCAATACGAACTTCCATTAATTCTGCTCCAACCGATTTTGCAAGGCTGCAGGCATTATTGTAAGTACGGTCAGTAGTACCGAAACAAGGCATTGTAATTGCGTGAATGCAGTTTCTTGGTGTTCCGCATAAATCAAAGGCTTTTGCAGTCACCAGAAGTGCCAGAGTTGAGTCCAAGCCGCCTGAAAGGCCTATAACGGCACTTTTACAGTTTATATGGCGGAGACGCTTTGCAAGACCTTCTGCCTGAAGCTGAATGACACTGGCGCAGCGCTCTGACCGTTTAAGTTTATCCGAAGGAACAAAAGGATGAGAATCTACAAAACGGCTGAAATTCTTTTCAAAATCAGCTTTTTTTTCGTTTCCAAGAAGATCGATTTTAATGTTTATATAGTTTGCCACATCCACTTTTGAGGCACAGTCCGCAAAAGTTGTTGTATGGCGGCGTTCCTGACAAAGGCGTTCTATATCAATGTCAGCATAAATTGTATCACTTGAAAACAGCCTTGATTCCGAAAGAAGACTTCCGTTTTCGGAAATCAGATTATGGCCTGAGAATACCATATCCTGGGTCGACTCCCCGTTACCTGCATTTGCATAAAGGTAAGCACAGAGACTGGAAGCAGAGCGGCTTTTCACAAGGTTTTTGCGGTAATCAGCTTTTCCAATAATCTCATTTCCCGCTGACAGGTTTGCAATAACAGTTGCACCGGCAAGTGCATGATTCACACTTGGCGGAAGCGGTACCCATAAATCCTCACAAATTTCAGAAGCAACAGTAAATTCAGCGTTTTCTTCATCAGAAATAAGAATATTTGTTCCCATAGGGATATCTGTAAGAGCTGGAGACAGGTCTACAACGCGGGTATCGCCTCTGAAAGGCGTAAACTGACGTCTTTCATAAAACTCTGAATAATTTGGCATGTAGGATTTTGGAATAAGTGCCAGAACTTCCCCTTTGAAAAGAACCGCAGCACAGTTATAAAGGCCGTCATTCTGGGAAACAGGAAGCCCAACAAAAACAAGAGAATTCAAAGATGAAGTTTCTTCTGCAAGATCTTCCAGGACTTTTACAGCGGCTTTCTGAAGGCTTTTCTGAAGGAAAAGATCTCCGCAGGTATAGCCTGTAATACAAAGCTCAGGACACACAATAAGGCGTGCTCCCTTTTCTGATGCTTCCTTTACAGCTTTAAAAATCTCTTCTTTGTTTTTTTCAGGGTTTGCTACAGTCACTTTTGGACTGCAGCAGGCAGTTTTTACAAATCCGTACATAGTTATTCCAAACTAAAGGCGCCCTAAGGCGCCGTTTTGAGTTATATATTATTTCAAGAATGATTCAACTTTCTTTGCCGCTTCATCTAGGTAAGGGCAATCTACACCTTCAACGTCACCTGCATCAATTGCAGCTGATGTTGATTCTTCCATAGGAATGCGTGCAAGAACAGGAATTCCGTAGCTGTCAGCAATTGCCTGAATATTACTTTTTCCAAATACTGTGATTTCTTTTCCACAGTCAGGACATTTTACATAACTCATGTTTTCAACAATGCCCAAAATTGGAATATTCATCATATTAGCCATTTTAACAGCTTTTTCTACGATAACGCGAACAAGCTGCTGAGGACTTGAAACAACAATAATTCCGTCTACAGGAAGACTCTGGAAAACTGTAAGAGGAACATCACCTGTTCCCGGAGGCATATCTACGAACATGAAATCAACATCTTTCCATTCAACATCAGTCCAGAACTGTTTTACAGCTCCTCCGATTACCGGGCCGCGCCAAATAACTGGATCACTTTCATTCTGAAGAAGAAAATTCATACTCATAAGCTGAATTCCCGAATCAGTTGTTACAGGAATAAGGCAGTCTTCATTTTCTTTTGCTGTAGCACGTTTGTCTCCCACACCAAAACTTTCTGGAATTGAAGGCCCTGTAATATCAGCATCAAGAATTGCAGTCTTATAACCAAGTTTATTCATTTTACAAGCCATTAAACTTGTAACCAGAGATTTTCCAACCCCTCCTTTTCCAGATACAATTCCAATTACTTTTTTTACACTAGCTCCTTCACGAAGGTGAGCTCTTAAATCTCGACTTTCACAAGTCTTACCACAACTTCCACAATCATGATTACAATTCTCTGCCATAAATTACCTCACTAAAGTTTCTGTTTAAAATATAATAAAATTTCTTAAATAGTATATCTTGCTCGACTAGTTTCTGTCTCGAAAACATCAACAGCATAAAGTTTTCTTCCATCTGGAGATGAAACAGACAGGTCAAGATTAAAATTTTCTTTTAGTTTTTCAATTAATCTTGAATAAATATATTCAGCTATTCTTTCTGCGCTTGGATTCTGATCAAATACAGGATTATCATTCAAGTTGGTATGATCCATTTCCTTACAAACATCTCTCAATGAAGATTTTAACATTCCAAAATCAAGAAGCATACCGCCTTCATTAAGTTTTGAACCTGATACATGAGCATAAACCTTATAATTATGTCCATGTAAATTTTCACATTTTCCGTTGTAATCTCTTAAAAAATGAGCAGCGGCAAAATCTGCTTCAACACGCACTTCGTACATTCAGAACCTCGCAAACTTCATCTATTATTTCATCAGGTGTTGAAGCACCTGCGGTAATTCCGATTCTTTCAAGCTGAAAAAAACATTCTGGAATATCAGAAGCCTTTTCAATATGAACCGCATTTTTACAGTTTTTTTCTGCTGTTTGAAAAAGGCGAATTGTATTTGCACTCTGTTTACCACCAATTACAATAACACCATCCACTTTCAAACACAAAGATATTAGGGAATCCTGTCTTTCCTTTGTTGCCGGACAAATTGTATTCAAGACTTCCAGGTTATTAAATTTCTTTTCTAAAATTAAGCGGATTTTTTCAAATTCTTTTTCCGAATATGTCGTCTGACTGAATAAAACAGTTTTTTGATTCCATGCAGGTAATTTTTCCGCATCGAATTGATTTTGAATCAAGTGGAAATTCTCACCACCAAACCCGGCAATTCCTTTTACTTCTCCATGTTCTGCATCCCCGGTAAAAACAATCAAATTCTCACGATTCTTTTCTGCAATCTTTTGACTGGCTTTAACTCGTGGACAAGTTGCATCCACAATTACACATTTTTTTTCATTTAAAAGTGAAAAAACCTGAGGAGGAACACCATGGGCCCGAATAATAACAACCGACGAATCAGGAATGGAAGAAATATCTTCTGCAATTTTCATACCATTTTCTGTAAGCCTGTCCAACGTGGTTTTATTATGAATCAAAGGACCTAGGGAATAAACAGAACAATTCTTGTAATCGGCCAAGGCCTGTTCAGCTTTTTCCACTGCACGCCTTACTCCGAAACAATAACCAAGAATATCTGCTTTTATGATTTCCATTATTTTAATTTACAATAAAATAAAAAAAAAATCTCCCGTATTAACCGGGAGATTTTTTCTAGATGTCAGAATATTTTATTCAGCATCAGTGTCTTTTTCTGCTCTTTTAAGTGAGTGATGTACACCGAATTCAGGTTTCCAATTCTTACGGCAAGCCATAATAAATGAACTTGAAATGAAAATTGATGAATACATACCACTAATAAGACCAACAATCAAGGCAAGAGAGAAGTCTTTAATGCTTCCTGTTGTAAAGATAAACAGAGACAGAACTGCAATCAAAGTAGTTACAGTAGTAAGGATAGAACGCATAAGTGTATCACTCAATGACTGGTTCAAAATATCTTTAAATGACTTAACATTTTCCATCATCTTTAAGTTGTAACGAATACGGTCCAGGATAACAACTGTGGCGTTGATAGAGTAACCAATGATTGTAAGAACAGCAGCCAGAACTGTTGTAGAGAATTCCATCTGAGTCCAGATAATAAATGTCATCATGATAAGGGTATCGTGAATCAATGCAATAACTGAACCAAGAGCAAAGTCCCAGTGGAAACGAATTGCAGCATAAATCCAGATGATTAAAATTGTAAGTACCAGCATGAGGATTGCTTTAGCAGCAATTGATTTAGAGAACGAAGAACCGATAAAATCAGTTTTAATAACAGCAACTTTTTCTTTTCCAAACTTGTTGTAAAGAGTATCTTCAACAACTGTCTGAAGAGCATCCTGTGTTGCTTCCCCGTCTACTCCCATACGAATCTGGAAACTGATATCATCACCAGAACCAAGCTGTTTTACAGAAACACCACTTACGCCAGAAAGTGCCTGACGAATAGAATCTGCGTCTGCATCAGAATTTCCTGCCGGGTAAACATAAATTGGAGTTCCTGACAGAACATTTGTTTTTGCAGAGTTCAGGAATGAATTATATGTAGAAGCCGAACCATTCAAAGCTGACATTTCTACACCATCAACTGATTTTACAGCCTGTGCAAGAGCACTCATTGTTCCATATTCATTAAAACTGTAAGTATATGTTGCGTTTTCAGCACCAGTACCTGAAACAACAAGTTCCATATCTGATCTTGAAACATTTACAGTTACTTTTGCTGGACCAGAATATGAAAGTGAAGCAGCAGGAGCTGTAACACGAACTTCTTCTACCAGACCAGGTTTAAAGTCGATACCAAAGTTGATTCCTTTTACAAAGAATCCAATCAGACCACACACAACAATAATGGCACTGATTATTACTGAAGGAACAAAACCTTTATTAAAATTAATAGTCTTTTTCATTATTTAATCCCCCAGCCGATGCTTACTTTCTTAGTTTTCATTACGTCTGTACTAAAGTCGAAGATAAGGCGTGAAACGAAGAGAGCTGTAAATACTGATGAAACAACACCGATTGCCAGTGAAACAGCGAATCCCTGAATTGCACCTGTACCAAGCTGTGAAAGGAAGATAGCAGCGATGAATGTTGTAATATTTGAGTCCATAATTGCCCAGAAAGCATTATCAAAGCCCATAGAAATTGCAGCTTTGCGGCTCTTTCCGGCACGAAGTTCTTCTTTAATACGTTCAAATATAATAACGTTAGCATCAACGGCCATACCGATTGTAAGAATCATACCGGCAATTGAAGAAAGTGTAAGTGTATAATTGAATGCAGAAAGAACTGCGAACATTATGTAAAGGTTAAGGATCTGAGCTACAACAGCATTAACACCTGAAGTTTTATAGAAAATCAACATGAAAGCAAGGATAAGTCCAAGACCAAGGATAATAGCCATGATACCCTGATGAATAGCTTCTTCACCAAGAGAGGCACCAATAACCTGCTGACTTTCTACAGAAAGTGGAACGTTAAGCCATGCTGTCTGAAGAACTTTCTTAATGTTATTTGCTTCATCAACACTGAAAGCTCCTGTCAAAGCAACTGAACCACCAGTGATTGCATTCTGGATTCTTGCATTCGACTTAATTTTGTTATCGCTTACAATTGCCAGATAATCACCAACATGTGCACCTGTAAAGTCAGCAAAGATTTCAGCACCGTCTGTATCAAGTGTAAAACAAACCTGAAGCTGACTTGAGAATTCATCGTTGCGAACATCAGCTGATTTTACATGCTGACCGTCCAATGCAATTTCTTTTTTTACGACTACATAACCAATTCTTTCATCAAGACCGTAATCATCTTTTCTGTATTCACCCATAACCTCACAATCTTCTGGAATAATAGAAGGATCCATGAGTTCGCCAACAGCATTAAATGTTGTAGCTGGATGCTGGTTGTAGTATGTATTGAATGCGTTTGTAGCTTCCATATCTGTAAGACGGAAGTTCAGAACACCCTTACCCATGATAAGTGTGTTGATTGCATCTGCCTGAGCAGCACCTGGGATTTCGATATAGATTCTGTCATCACCCTGCTGACGAACAACAGGAGATGTAAGACCAAAGCGGTCGATACGGCTTGTAAGGTTTTCCAGTGCATTTGCCATAGCTTCTTTTTTGAATGCTTCTGCATTGTCTGAAGCTACTGAATCACCCTGAGAAGCAAGAGCAGCATCAAGATCAGCACGAACGATAATGTTCATACCACCAGAAAGGTCAAGACCAAGTTTTACAGAGTTTTCGTAACGTTTCTTTGCTTTAAGAATACTGTCACGATAACGTGTCTGGAAAATGTCCATAAATTCAACTTCTGAATCAAAAGCTTTTACGACATCTTTTACTGTCATTGGCGAAGGAGCTTTTTTTCCTGCCAACTTGTATTCTTTTGCAGCTTCTTTTGAAACCCATGCATATTGTGCAGGAAGGGCATCATCACCATTTGCAGCTACAAGAGCTTTGAAATTGCGTACATCTTCAGCTGCCTGAACTGTAGCGTAATCTTTAATGTTTTCTGTAGATCCCAGAGCCAGAGCCTGTACTTCTTTTGGAGTATTGGCATACCAGCTGATTGAAGGCCACAGGAAAACAAAACAGATAGCAAGAACAGCAAGAAGAATCACTAAACGTGTTCGTTTGTTCATTTTGTTTTGTCTCCAGTTTTTATATTTTTATATTTCTAAGTTTATTTATTTTGTTGAATCTGTATCAGCAACTGTTTCGGCAGATACTTCAGCTTCAGCTTTTTTTGATTTTTTTGCTTTTGCTGCTTTTTTTTCAGCAATTGCAGCTTCTTTAGCTTCTTTTTCAGCTTTTGCTTTAGCTTCAGCTTCAGGATCGATTACAGAAGAAATAGCTGTACGATTGAATTCGATTTTACAATCGTCATCAACTTTTACAATGATTGTGTTTTCTTTTACAGAAGAAACAACACCATGGATACCACCAATTGTTACTACTTTATCACCCTTTTTAAGAGCTGAAAGCATTTTTTCCATTTCTTTCTGTTTTTTGTTCTGTGGACGAATCATGAAGAAATACATGATTACGATAATCAGCAGGAATGGTAAGAACATACCAGCCAGACCACCTGATGCTGATGCAGAAGCAGCCTGTAAGAACGGGATAAAAGACATATTTTAATCCTTCCTATTTTTGTTTTTATTTTCTGAATTTAAAAATCAGTCCTATAAGTATAACGACTAACAATAGAAAAATAAAGTAAAAAATATGAAGAATTCTTATTTAGTATTACTTAAGCAGTTGTGTTAATGATTCATTCATTTTTCGATAATTTGAATCATTAGGATTTAACGCAACAACCTGTTTCAGATAATACTGAGCCTTTTTGAAATCTTCCTTTTCATAATAAATCTCATATAATCTGAAAAGGGAATCTGTATTTCTGGCGTTTTCTGTAAGGCTTCTACGAAGGTCAGCCATTGCAGCACTTTCTGTCCCCTGGAGAAAACTTCTTCTATAATAGAGATTACTTCTCATAATTTTCTGAGAAGAAGTTTCCAGAAGAGAATCTATAAGTTCAAGACTTTGTTTCTTATTTCCACCTGCAATCTGGGCCAGAACATAGGCCATTACAACAGTTTCATTCTGAGGATCCTGATCATAAGCTTTTTGAGCAATACTTGAAGCCTCCCCAGTTTTACCAAGCTGAAGACAAATTTCTACATGCTTTGCAACAATATCTGAAGAAAGTTTTCCTTCAAGAGCCAGCCGGTGACTGATTTCATAAGCACTTTGCCAGAGACTACGACGTTCCAATGCATTAAGGGAATAAACCAGGGCTTCTGTATTATCCGGATCAGCTTCCAGTATACGGGAAACCAGCTCATCAGCATATTTTCCCGCTACCGGAGAATTAGTTATAGAAGCAATTCTTGCTGCAAGAAGAAGTCCTTCCTTCTTTTCGGGATATAAAGCAAGTGTTTTTTCTACAGTTTCTGTGGCCAGCGTTACATTATTTGACCATTCAAGCTGAAGTCTGGTTCTTAGAATCAGATATTCGGCATTTGTATCATTCTGACGAGCATACATATCAAGAAGCGAAACTGCATGAATATAATCCTTTTTTTCCATAAGGATTTTTGCACGGAATAAAAGGAACTCCAGATTATTAGGCATCTGCTGAAGGCCGCGACCTACATAAGCTTCTGCCATGTCAAAATCACCACTTTCAAAGGAAATTCTGGCGCTCAATTTCAAAAGTTCCAGATTTGCAGGATTCTTTTCTAAAAGAACAGAAGCTATTCTGTTTGCAGATTCATATTCCTTTAATGCATACTGAACATCTGAATATCTGAATGCAATTTCATATACAGAAGAATTTGTAACATACAGTTTCTCAAAATATCCTTTTGCCTTTAAGAAATCGCTCTTATGCTGATAAAAACAACCCCACAAATAATCAAGAAGAACAGAATTTTCAGAAAACTCGGAAGCTTTAACAAGGGCCTGATTACATTGTTCCAAAACAGAATCTGATAAGGTTTCATCAGACACAAGAACAAGTGCTGGCAATACCGAACTTAAAAAATCGACATTTCCTGTACTGGAATCAAAAAATCCGCGCTTTACAAAATTTATGGCACCAGTATATGGAGTCTGAAAATCTACAGGGGGCACTTCAAAAGAAAAATGTTCCGATGGCCATACAATATCCATAATAGCCATTCCAACAGCAATTAAGACTTTTTCATTATCTTTATATTCTTCCAGAGGCTTTCTTAATGCTAAAAGAGACTGTGAAACTGAAAGAGGAGAACCTTTTTCTATTCCAAGAACAATATTGTCATCGATTTTAGTAAAATAAGTATTCTTCTTTTTTGTAGGAACAGAGATTTTTGTAGCAGAAGCTTCAATCCCGTTAGGATTAGTATCAGAATTATTATCTGACTCTTTATTAGTTTCAGAGGATGTGGTTTTAACAGAATTCTCTACCTGGTCAGCCTTAGAAGTTTTTTTCTTTTTTGTGGCCGCATAAACCTGATTTCCCCAAGGAACAGAAATCTGTCCCAACAGGCAAAAAGAGAAAAGCAAAGTTTTTAGAAAATTCTTTTCTATTAGTTTCATAAACCAGTTATCTTGTTATTCGGATATAAAATTCCTACTCTTCATCATCGGCTTCTTCATCAGGAAGAACAAGTTCTTTGTGGGCATTCTGTGCAAAATAAAGCACAACAACTCCTACCCCGCCAAAGAAAACAAGAAATGGCCCCGTAAGAGCAATAAATGAAGCAAAAGACATTTTTACCACATCAAGTGAAAATAATAAAAATACTACTCCAAGAAGGACCATTGCAATTGAAGTAACAAGGTAACTTAATCTGACTTTTTTAAACTTATAAAAACCCGCGAGAAAAAGGGAAATACCGGTCAGAAAAAGAAATACTGGCCATAACTCAGAAAAACCAAAAGAAGTAATATCCCGCGTAACAAATATACTGAAAGAACCGGACAAACCAAGCATTATGCCCGTAAACAATAAATGAGACCTATGAAAAAGCGCCACTGAAAAATAAGTAATAATCATGCCAGAAATCATGATGAAAAAAGGCCAGAACTTAAAGAAATGAGCATGTTCCTGTTCAATGGCAAGGATAAAAAGAAGAAATCCACCGAAAACAAACAGAAGCCCAAAGGCAAGAAGGATATTCAAAATGAATGTTGGAAGTTTTCTCATACCTTAATTATTATATATATTTCCATTATTTACAATATAAAAGCCTTATGATAAGTTTAGACAATATGAAAAAATTGTTATCTGTGCTACTGGCTTTTACCGCACTTTCTTTTTATTCCTGCAAGAAAAACGATGAGTCAGCAAAAACAATAAACCAGACCCAGAAACAGCTTGAAATTCTCTTACAAGACCCGATTTTAAGTCCTGAACAAAAATATGCCATTGTAAACCAGATGGCAAACAACCTGCTTCAAACAGGAGATTTCCAGGAGACTATTCTTTTTCTGAATGACTGGGTTGAAAATAATCCGGATGACAAATATAACGCATACTGGATGCTCATGACAGCATATTCCTATATGTCATTAAACGCAGAGCCTGTTGCCGAATACTATTTCGACCGAATTCTCCGCCAGTACAGCGACCTTTTGGTAAAAGGAAAATCCATTCACTTTATCTGCCTTCAGAATCTGATACAAATCAGTAAAACCCCGAAAAATCGAATCAGATACTTTAATGAACTGATAAACAGGTTCCCAAATGACATCAATAAAACCGAACTTTATCTGCGACTTGCCACAGAATATGAAAAAGACAGTCAGTGGAATCTGGCTCTTAAAACTTCAGAACTGTTCCTGAACCAGCCTGATGCAACAACTATACAAATTCCTGGCGAACCAGACGCATATAAAGATGCCCGTCATCTTATTGATTTTAACAACTCTTCAAAAGACTGGACTTTTGAAAGTCTTGCGGAACTGGAAGAAGCGGTAAAAAAAGCTATCAGAAATTATGACTGGAGAAGACTGGATAAATACAAATCAAAAGTTAATTTCTTCTCAATGTCATGGAAACAGGATGAAACTGACGCCAATTCACAGACTGAATTCAGTATGCATGACTACATGCGTGGAAACAGAATACGTTTTGCTGAAGATCTTGATGAATCTTCAAATGAAAACGAAGCCTATTTAAGAACCTGGGGATGGAGTACTTACGTAAGCGTATGGTACCTCTATTTCAGAAAAGTAAACTTTCCTCTGGACCCGGATATTAACGGTAACTGGGAATGGGCTGGAATTTACTTTGGGAATAAACTGTAATGAAACTTTTTCTCAAAGATTTTACCCTTTTTCTTTTATTGTTCTTTTTTCCATTTTGTCTTTTTGCTCAAACAGAGCTTGATGCAAATCAAAACAATTCCGACACTTCACAGATAGAAAAAACTATAGAAAAAGAAAAAGCAGAGGATACATCTGCTGAAAAAAAAGAACTTTTCAACGAAAACCTTCCGGAAAAAATAAATGATTCAGACGTGCTTCCTCCCCTTCAGGAAGAAAATACAAACAATAATTCAGAATCTGATGAAATTTCCCTGGAATCCCAAGAGTTTCAATTATATCCACTTATTAGCGAATGGAGAGACAGACCAGAAGTGGAAGCATGGCGTCAATATTACCTTTCATCCGAAAAAAGAGTAAAACTGCTCCACGACATTCTGGAAAATGCCATGGAATACAGACTTTTTGTACGTAAAACAGTACAAGGACGTGAAGTTCCTGGCGAGCTGGAATACTTGCCTGTAGTTGAATCAGGATACAAAACATCGGCAAAATCACGTTCCGGGGCTTTGGGAATGTGGCAATTTATGGAAAACTCTGTAAAACCATTTCTTACCCTTACAGAGTATGTTGATGAACGGTTAGACCCATGGAAATCCACAGAAGGCGGACTTTCTAAACTCCAGGACAACTACCGCTATTTCAAAGACTGGCTTCTAGCAATTGGGGCTTATAATTGCGGAGCTGGAGCAATGAACAAAGCAATCAACCGTGGCCAGAGCCGTGATTTCTGGTATCTTGCAGAAAACGGGTTCCTTTCATCCCAGACAAAAGATTACGTTCCAAAATTGATCGCTATTGCCGACCTTGCAGTTAATTCAAAAGATTATGAAATAGAACTTCCAGACCATGCAGAAGAGTATGCTTTACTGGCAAATGAAAGAGACGGTCTCTTTGATTATGTGACAGTACAAAAACCATATTCAATTTCTGCAATTGCGCGAGATATGCGCATGGAAGAAAGACAGCTGAAAAAACTCAATCCTGCCCTAACAAAAGGATTCACACCACCTGCTGCAAAATACAATATCCGTGTTCCACTTGGAATGAAAGCCACTTGTGAGGAAGTAATTTCAAAACTTCAACCTATAGAATTCCCTTTTCAATACAAAGTTGTTAAAGGAGATTCACTTTGGTCTATAAGCCGCAAATTCGGAACAACAGTCCAGGCCATTTGTGAAACAAACGGAATAGAAGAAAACGCTATTTTAAAAATCGGAAAAATTCTCTACATTCCAGGAAAATAAATGCCGAAAAGTGTAGTATGATAAAGTTTTCCATGAAAAAAACTTCCATTTTTCTTTTATTTATTTTCATTTGTAGTGTTTCATTTTCTCAAACAATTGAATCTATCTCAGAAATCGATTGGACAACAAAGACTTTTACTTCAAATATTACATTAGATACAGTAAAGGCAGAAATAAAAATGCCTTCAGGTAAAAAAACCGCTTCCACACAAATCAAAGCAAAAACACCTGAACTGATTCAACGCCCGCTCTTAACACTTTTTGTAAACAACAATGAATGCCTTGGCGATGAAATCATCAAAAACAATATTACTTTAGATCATATTGCACAGATTATTGAAGACGGAAAAACGACTCCAGAAGTTTTTACCCATGACACAAAACAACTGAAAACAACAAACACACTGGATGTAAACTCAATTTCATCTTTGCTCATAAAGAATAAAAACGGTTACAAACCAGAAACTCCTATTGAAGATATTCCATCAAGAGCCTATTCAGGAATAATAATTGATGCCAGAGGAAGTATACCTGTACACGGTGAATATGTTTCCAGTGAAGTATTTCCTTCTTTCTTCCCTACTGTATGGGATGAGGAAATGAACATAATTTATGAAAAAAACATAGTTAATGCTTCAACATCAATTGCCAGAGGTATCGTAAAATACGATTATCAGGATGATTTTCGTCGGTTTGAAGATATAATTGGATACGATGCCCTTTATATCAGAGCTACCCAAGTGTATGGAAGAAATAGAACTGACCCTATCATAAAGAAAAGCGATGCATTAAAAATTCTTACAGTTCCTGAAAACGTAGATCTTTTAAATCAAGGAAAAGTGGTAATTCTTCTGGATAAGAAAAACCTGATTTATAAAGTTACCGCACCTGAAAAAGATAAGGAATATTATGTAAAATACAACACTGTAAAACAATATATGTATGAAAACAAAGTGGATGACATTATTGTTAATGACAGCTTAAACGGAATTCTTTTCTCTGTGGATTTAAAATTCTATCCAGATTCAGACAAACTTCTTCCAGGTGAAGAAAAAAGAATTCAAAAAATAGCAGAAATGCTTTCAGAAATAATCAGGGACAATAGCTATACTGTTTTAGTTGAAGGTCATACCGCTGATGTTGGAAAACCAGTTGGCCAGTTAAACCTTTCCATTGAGCGAACACGAACGGTAATGAACGCCCTTATAAATGAAGGTCTTGAAAAATCACTTTTTACATACAAAGGTTATGGTGGAACGAGACCAGTTGCTACAAACTCTACGGAAGAAGGACGTGCTCAAAACCGAAGAGTTGACATAACAGCCCGTCCAAGAGCCACTTATATCCAGCGCGACTGGTAGAAAAAAGCTTTCCGTTTTGATGTATTTCACCTTTACGGAAAGCTTTTTTTATTCAGTTTTAGTTTGTCTATTCGGTTTTAATTTAATTAGATTTTTTAGATTAAGTAATAACCCAAAGTACCAAATATCTAGCGATTTCTGCGTTCTGCAGCACTTGCACATGCAATACACATCTGTGTGTAAGGAAGAGCTTCAAGACGAGCCTGAGGAATATCTTTTCCACATCCTACACATCTACCATATTTTCCCTGGAGGATTCTGTCTAATGCTGAATCAATCTGCTGAAGACGTTTTGCATCCTGTGTTCCAAGAGCAGTAAGAAGAGTTCTGTCAATTGCATCTGCGGCGACATCTGCTTCATCTCCAGATTCCACTGTTTTAACCAGATTTTTCATATCATCTGTTTGAGAAGCAAGAGATTCTATAATAGATTTTCTCTGTTCCTGAAGTGACTTTTTCATACTGTTTAAGAATTTCTGATTCATTTCCCCACCTTTTATAACTTATAAATTATAATTTTATTAAAAGATTCTACGTTTTTAACTGCAATACAACTTTCCCGGTAGTTTTAGCATTGTTGCAAAGCGTTAAGGTTTATTATATAGTATATACTAATTTAAGAGCAAAAAGTCGAAAAAGCAACTAAAAAATTCATAAATTTTCGACAATTTTTTGGAGGAATCGTGGCTAAAGAAGAAGCTATTGAAGTAGAAGGAATCGTTAAAGAAGCTCTGCCAAATACAACTTTCAGAGTAGAACTGCAGAATGGACATGTAATCATGGCTCACCTGTCAGGAAAAATGCGCAAACACTACATCAGAATCGTTCCTGGTGACAGCGTTAAGGTTGAACTTTCACCTTATGATCTGGACAAAGGACGCATCACATTCCGCCAAAAGTAGAATATAAAGCAGATAAAGGGGGAAGACTCCCCCTCGCTGCAAACCTGCGGTTTTCCGCTACCCCCTCTGCGGGGTGCCCCCGCAACGCCCCATAAGCAATTATATATTTTCAACAAAACAATAAGGACAAAAATATGGCACTTTTCGAAGACCTTAAATGGCGCGGTCTTATTAAAGACGTAGCCGGAGAAGAAGCAGATTTACAGAAAACATTGGACGGATCATCATTCTCTTTTTACTGGGGAACTGACCCAACAGCAGACTCACTTCATTTAGGTCATTATTCGTCTCTTTGTATGGCAAAACGCCTTGCTAACGCAGGACATCACCCTATTCTCCTCTGTGGTGGTGCTACAGGCCGTATCGGTGACCCACGTCCTACAGCAGAACGTGAAATCATTTCTGAAGAAAAAGTAACTGCCAATATCAACGGAATCCGTTCACAGATTTCCCGCCTTGTTCCAACAGCTGAACTTGTTGACAACTACGACTGGATGAAAGGCTACGAATTCCTGAACTTCCTCCGCGACATCGGTAAATACATCAATGTAAACTACATGCTTGATAAAGACATTATCCGCCGCCGCCTTGAAACAGGAATCACATTTGCAGAATTCTCTTACATGCTGCTTCAGGGATACGACTTCCTTCACCTGTTCGAAGCCAAGAACTGTATCATGCAAGTTGCAGGTTCAGACCAGTGGGGAAACATTACAACTGGTGTAGACCTTATCCGTAAGAAGCTTGATAAAACAGCATACGCATTCACAATGCCTCTTATCCTTGACTCTACAGGAAAGAAATTCGGTAAGTCAGAAGGAAACGCTCTGTGGCTGGACAAAGACAAGACTAGTCCATATGAAATCTACCAGTACCTTATCAATACTGATGACGGTAAAGTTGAAGAATACCTTAAAGTATTCACATTCCTTAGCCGCGAAGAAATTGAAAAGATTATGGCAGAACAGAAAGAACATCCTGAAACACGTATTGCTCAGAAAACACTTGCATGGGAAGTTGTAAAAGACCTTCACGGAAAAGATGAAGCTGACAACGCTGTAAACGTTTCTGTAAAACTCTTCCAGGGAGATTTCTCAGGACTTTCAGTTGCAGACATCAAAACAGGAATGAAATCTGTTCCTTCATTTGACCTGAAAGAATCAGCCCCTCTTATCGACGTACTTGTAAACAACAAGATTGCTTCAAGCCGCCGCGAAGCACGCGAATTCTTAGGCAACAATGCCATCACAGTAAACGGTGTTGTAGAAACTGACGAAAACAAAGTAATCGGAAAAGACTGCGCTATCGGTGGTGAAATCGTAATCATCCGCCGCGGTAAGAAAAAGTACTACATCGGAAATTGCTAAGATAATTTACAATTCACAATTCACAATTCATAATTTAGAATTGATAATTGAAAATTGATAATTATCTATCGAAAGGACCTAAAAAAAGCCTGCACTTCTAAAAAATTTCAGAAAGGCAGGCTTTTCTTTTTAGATCCCGGATCAGGTCAAGGATGACAATATCCATTGTCCATTGTCCATTGTCCATTGTCAATTTTCAATTTTCAATTCCACAATATTCTTAATTATGAATTATACATTGTGCATTGTCCATTAAACCGTCTGTGTAAGTAATTCTGAAATACTGAAACAGTTATCACCGATTTTTTCAATCTGACGGATAATGTCCAGGAATACAAGTTCCGCTTTTACATCGGCACCGGATTCAAGACGTTTTCGTGCAACCTTCTTAAGGTCTTTTCGCCACTGGTCAATTGAATTTTCAAGTTCAGTTGCCATTGCGAGTTTATTTTCATCAAGATGTTTATTGATATTAATACGTATAAACTGAAGAAACTGACGGGCAAGTTCAACGTAAGGAATTACCTGTTCCATATCTTCCTGCTGATATTTCATTTTCTTTTCTATTGATTTTGCAAGAAGCATAGAAGTTGTAAAACAGTTGTCACTCATATTTTCTAGTTCATCAACAATTTGAGTCATTACAGAAAGGTTATTTACCTGTTTTGCAGTAACTGGAAGACGTTCACAGTTAATCAAATACTTAACAATCTGTTCATGCATCTGATCACAATAATCTTCTTCCTGTTTCATTATTTCTATATGTTCATCAACAAAGTCTTTATTTCGATGTTTTACACCAACCTGAATACGATCAAACATACCTGTAACAACATCAGTCATATCAGCAATAGCCTTTTCGGCTGTCATAATATAGGCTGTAAGGCTTTCCTTTCCCAAAGTATCATGGAACTCAAGAATATATTTTCCGTCCTTTGATTCCATTTTATCTTTAATACAAATCTGAGAAAGTTTCACCAATGGATTAACAAGCGGAAGGAAAATCACAGCTGACAAAGCTTTGAATACTGTATGAAGCATGGAAATACGGATTGCAATATTTCCGTTTATGCCACCAGGAGTACATGCAGTAACCAGAGTAAGGAACGGCTTGAAGAAAACCAAGGCAATAAATGTACCGAATACGTTAAAGAATACGTGAATCAAAGCGGCACGTTTTGCATCCTGGCTTGTTCCGGCTGCGGCAAGAACAGCATCAATTGTAGAACCAATATTACTACCAAGAGTAAGAGCTGCAGCAAAGTCCCAGTTTACGATTCCGTTATATGCAAGTGCAATTACAATAGCACTAAATGCAGATGATGAATGAAGTAAGGCGGTAAAGAAGGTACCAATTACAAATCCAAAAAGAATTGACCAGATTCCCCAGCTTTGAATAGGACCAAGCCACAGAAATTTTGCAGGATCTGTGAAAAGATCTGAAAGACCACTTAATCCGATAAAGAGAAGTGCAAAACCCATTACAGCTTCTGCAATATTCTTGTACTTTCCTTTTTTTAGTATGGAAAAGAAATATCCCAATCCAAGAATTGGAACAGCAAATGCTGAAATCTTAAAATTAAAACCGAAAATAGAAACGATCCAGGCTGTAATAGTTGTACCGATATTAGCACCAAAAATAACCCCTACAGACTGAGTAAGTGTAAGAAGTCCGGCATTTACGAAAGTAACTACCATTACAGTAGTTGCACCGGAAGACTGAATAATCATGGTTATGACCATTCCCGTAAGGAGCCCGACAAAACGGTTTCCTGTCATCTTTGCAAGAGTGCGCTGAAGTTTTTCTCCGGCACTTTTCTGCACGCCGTCACTCATGAGCTTCATACCATACATAAGGAAGCCCAAGTTTCCGATAAGTGACAAAAGCATAGCCACGATTTCTTTCATAATACTTTATTGTAACAAATTTTCTGTCTTCTTTTCAATTAGAAGGAAATTTATTACAATAAATTACCTATGAAAAAAATTTTGATTACAGTGGTGGGACTGGCAATCGGATTTTCTTTTTTTTCATGTTCAGACAAAAAAAAGACATCAAACGAGATTAATGAAAATCCTCTCACCTTGGAAATAGAAGACTCAAATTACAATGAGACAGAATCAAAAAACCAATTGTGGCACCCAACAAACAAAAAAATCATTGTCCTGTTCGGTTATAATTATAATGATTCAAATTTCGTAACAAAAACTCTTTCGCTGCTGAATGAACAATTCGGACTAAATGAAAATGATGGTGCAATTTATCCTGTTGTTTTCCCGGATGATTTCCGGCATAAAGACAAAGCAGTTTCAGTTGATTTATATAATATTCTGGATGACGATTTCATTGATGTTGCTGGTTTTATTTCTTTAGGAGCACCAGAAAAAACATACAGAGCATTAACAAAAATTCAGGACAAATGGAATGGACAGATTCCTTTCCCAGTCATTTCAATTTTTCCACAAGATGATATTCTAGGAATTGAAGACACATCCACAATTGTAATAAACCAAATACAACAGGCTGAAACAGAAGAAAGTCTTCTTACCGAATCTGAGCAGACCGGAATTGCAGATGCAGAACTAATATTGAAAAATACAGTTTCATATATTTTACGTCTTGAAGGAGCACCTGAAAAAGATGGTAATCTAGCAAACCATATTAGGCAAATGCTCCCTGGAAAAATTATTCACCGGTATACTGATTCCGAAACAGGGCTCTTCAGTATAAATCACTTTGTCATTGAATAAAAAAAATGAACGAATTCATTCAAAATGAAAGTGGAATCTTAGGCAGTCCTGATGCATTAAGAAACCTTGCAACCCTTGAAGAAGCTACTATTCTTGTTATTTCTGATTCACATAAAAATGTGGAAAACTTCAAAAAAGTCCTAAATGAATTTAAAGGGAAAATAGACGCAATAATTTTTTGTGGCGACGGTGCCTATGATTTTGGTGGACTTTTGGATTTAGCCTTTTCTCAAAAATCAGAAAAAGATTTGATTCCACCAGTTTGTGCTTATGTTCGTGGAAACGGTGACCCATCCTATATTTCCTGTGACTTTCCACCTCACATATTGGATATACCTGAAAAAACAGTTTTAGAAGCTGGTGGAAAAAAAATTTTTATTTCTCACGGTCATTGTCAAAGTGTTTATTATAATGATTCAGTTATCATAAACGAAGCAAAGGAAAATGGCTGCAATATAATTCTCCATGGGCATACTCACATAGCAAGAAATGAATATATTGATAATGGTATGAAAATAATCTGCCCAGGTTCAATTAGTCTTCCCCGTGGAGGCCAGGAAAAGAGTTTTTGTATTCTAACAATTAAAGGCAACTATTCGGATGCCTGTTTTATTTCACTAACTGGAGATGGATTTAAAAGTTACACTCCCCTTTAATTATTTACAAAGTTAAAATAAAAAGGCTGATCCCTTTTCAATCCAGGAATCAGCCCTTAAAAAAAGTTTAGAATGTTCCGCAATATTACTTAGCGCTGAATTCTTCCGCTTCCGTTTCCGGCAGCAAGCTTTTCAACTTCATCAACACTTACCATGTTGTAGTCGCCTTCGATTGAATGTTTAAGACATGAAGCTGCAACTGCGAACTCAACGGCTTCCTGAGTTGATTTTCCGTTCAGAAGAGCGTAAATAAGGCCGCCACCGAAGCTGTCACCGCCGCCTACACGGTCAACGATATACATTTCGTATTTTTTAGAGAAGCAGAAATCAGTTCCATCGTAAAGAAGTGCCTGCCAGTCGTTGCGGTTTGCATTGATTGAAGAACGAAGTGTGATTGCTACTTTCTGGAAACCGAACTTATCTTTAAGCTGCTTTGCAACTGATTTATAACCTTCTGTTGAAAGTTCACCTTTTGTTGTATCTGTATTTTCTGCTTTGATTCCGAATACGTCGTTTGCATCATCTTCGTTTGAAATACAAACATCAACGTATTTACAGATTTCTGTCATGGCTTCACGAGCCTGTTCTTTTGTCCAGAGTTTTCCGCGGTAATTCAGGTCGCATGAAACAACAGCACCTGCGGCTTTGGCAGCCTTAGCACCTTCAATACAGGCCTGTACCATGTTTGGTCCGAGAGCCGGAGTAATACCAGTGATATGGAACCATTTTGCATCTTTCATGATTTCAGTCCAGTTGAAGTCAGAAGGATCTGCAGTCTGGATTGAAGAACCTGCACGGTCGTAAATACATTTTGAACCGCGCTGTGAAGCTCCGCGTTCATTGTAATAAATACCTACACGGTCTCCACCGCGAACAATGTATTCTGTGTGAACACCATAACGGCGCAGTGAGTTTACAGCACTCTGTCCGATTTCATGTTTTGGAAGCTTTGTAACGTAGTAAGCGTCCAATCCATAGTTTGCAAGACTTACTGCAACATTAGCTTCACCACCACCGAATGTAGAAGTCATTGTATCAACCTGAACGAAGCGGTAATAACCTGCAGGTTCAAGTCTCAGCATTAATTCACCGAATGTAACAACTTTCATTTTTGTTCTCCTATTTTGTAAGAGCTGCAGCTTCGGCTGTCAGCTTTTCAATTTCATCAAATTTATTTTCGTTTACAAGTTTACCTGCACACATCCAGCTGCCACCACAAGCAAAGATTTTTTCGTAAGCAAGGTATTCTGTAATATTCTGTGCATTAAGGCCACCAGTTGGCATAAACTTAAGCTTTGTGTAAGGAGCTGCAAGGGCCTTAATCATTTTAAGCCCGCCAGCCTGTTCTGCTGGGAAAAACTTTACACGTTCAAGACCAAAACTCATGGCAAGTTCAATTTCTGTTGGTGTCATGATTCCAGGACAAACTGGATAATTATTTTTAAGACAATGTTCTACAACCTTTGGATTGAGACCAGGGCTTACGATAAATTTTGCACCGGCTGCCATAGCGCGATCTGCCTGTTCTGGTGAAAGTACTGTTCCAGCTCCTACCAGCATGTCTGGTCTTGCTTTTGCGATTCTTTTGATGGATTCTTCTGCGGCGTCTGTACGGAAAGTTACTTCGGCACATGGAAGTCCGCCTTTGCAAAGAGCTTCTGCCAGAGGAACTGCTTTTTCTGCATCATTAAGTACTACTACCGGTACAATTCTGATTTTTCCAATTTCTTCAAAAATATTCATATTTATCTCCTAGCAGAAGAATTTTTCTGCATTATTCCAGCAGATATCTTCCACCATTTTACCAAGTTGTTTTTCATTCCATGGATATTCGCCGTTTTCAACTTTTTCCCCTATGAAATTACAGAGAATTCTTCGGAAATATTCATGACGTGGGAATGAAAGGAAGCTGCGGCTGTCTGTCAGCATTCCAATGAAACCGCCAAGAAGATTTGTTCGGGAATAAACACGAAGCTGTTCTTCAATGCCGTCTTTGTGATCACAGAACCACCAGGCAGGTCCGAACTGAACACGACTTGGCTTTCCGTTTTTAAGCTCTTCAAGGCTGATTTCTGCATCTTCATTTTCCCAGAAGTTTCCGCACATTGTTGCCAGTGCTTCATTATCTTTTGGATTCAGATTATAAAGGATAGTTTTAGGAAGTCCACTCAAAGTATTAATTGCATTAAGTAATCCACCTACCTGTGCAACATAATTAAAATCAGCAAGGGAATCATTTCCAACATTAACACCAGCTTTCACGAGAAGTGATTTATTATTATCGCGGATAGCTCCAACATGAAGCTGCATAACAAATCCTTTATTCTTATAAATTGCACCAAGCTGAATCAAAAGATAACTCTGATATACAATTACTTCTTCAGGTGTTATTTTTTCACCTTTCAAAACACTTCGGAAAATTCTATCAGTTTCTTCATAAGAACAAGGTACAAAGAAATCTTTTTCCAAAGACATATCAGAAACAACACTTCCCAAAGACTTAAAGAAATCTGCACGTATTTCCAGGGCCTGAATTAAATCAGCAAAAGATACTATTTCTTTTCCCGAAACTTCAGAAAGTTTCTTTATATAATCACAGAACCCTGATTTTTCTATTCCCATTGCACCGTCTGGACGGAAACTTGGAAGAACCTGGATTTCAAAATTATCGTCACGGATTTTTTTATGCCACTCAAGAGAGTCCGCAGGATCATCTGTTGTACAAAGAACTTTTACATTCTGCATACGCAAAAGATTTCGAACCGAATAATCCTTTGTAGCCAGCATTTCGTTGCACTTATTCCATACAGCTTCTGCATTTTCTGGAGTAAGTGGTTCTTTAATTCCAAAATAACGCTGAAGTTCAAGGTGTGTCCAATGATAAAGAGGATTTCCTACAGCACCTTGAATTGTATAAACGTAAGCCATAAAACGTTTGAAGTCAAAAGATCCCTCGACTTCGCTCGGGATGACAGAGGTATTTACAAGGGAACTTACAGAATTATGACCAGTCACAAGGTTTTCCGGAACACCGTAAGAACGCATCTGACGCCATTTATAATGATCTCCATCAAGCCAGGCATTTGCCAGATTTCCTAAACTTTTGTCTTCATATATTTCTTTTGCAGAAAGATGATTATGAAAATCAAAAATCGGCATTTTTTCTGCATATTTATGAAATAAAGTCTGAGCAGTTTCTGTCTTCAAAATAAAGTTTTCATCCAAAAAATGTTTCATCTCTTTTACTTCCATTCTAGAATTTTAGTTCAAAATATCTAAAAACACTCCTGACATAAGCCAGGAGTTTATTAATTAAAATTCAGCTTTATAATGTTTTACGTTTCGAATAACATCACCATCAATCTGACAGTCTCGTGGTTTCGTAAAGTAAATCTCAATCTTTTTTCCACGGAAGACATGAGACCCCTTAACAAGTCCTTCATGTTTTCCCTTTATAAACTTTGGAAAATCAAGCAAAGTCCCAATACGACCTTTATGTTCAAAAATTACAAGCTCAAGATAATCAGCTGTTAAACGATTGTAAGTTGGAGCAATTTTTACACCACCGCCGTACATTGTTCCTGCCATTGTTGAAGCCATCCAAACATTTTCAAAATATTCTTCTTCACCACCGTCAACAATAATTGAACAACCACAAGGCTCATAATTTTTCAGAACCCCTTCAACAACAGCTTTACTGTAATTGAATTCTTTGTCTTTGTTCTCTTCCAATGAGCGGAAATCTTCCCCTACTCTACAACTATACCCGTCTACTCCCAATCCTACATCAGTAAGGAAAAAACGTTTCTTTCCTTCGATTTCACATTTATGAACATGTTTAATGTAATCGTTTACGCGAGTATAACGTTCTCCAGGTTGTGCAATGTCATTAAAAAAATCGTTTCCGGCACCAGAAGGGCTGAAATACACATTGTTTTTTAATTCAATTCCGCGCATTTCTTGTGCAAAACGCAAGATTGTACCACCACCACCAACAATGTAAACATCGTCACCAGGATACAAACTTTCCATCTGAAAACGCAAATCAAGCGTCGTAATATTACGATACACCAAGTCACCTGGAGTCTTGTCCAGGTTAACATCCATTACAAACTGTTTTGCAATTTTTTCGCCAGTATTATTACTGGCAAGTGGATTATAAAAAACGTATTTCATACCCTTATTTTACCATTAATTTACAGTTTCGTGAATTACGCGACGCACAGCTCCTGATCCTGAACAAAGTTCTGCAAAAATCTTTTCTACTTTGCCTGCAATGTTTGTCTTGTAAAGATCCTGACCGAAAATGTCTTCACGGGAAAGGATCTTCGAACAAACAGCGTGAACATCAAAAGCTTCGCCAAGTTTGATTCCTGCAACTACCGGAGTAACTTGAGGAAGAAGTGGATCTGGTGAAAGCTCAAATGCTTTTCCTTCATCATCGATTGCCATAAGATAACGCATCCACAGAGCAAAAACCATCGGGATAACTTTAAGTGAATCCAGGTCCATTCCGTTTTTCTGGTAAGCTTTGATTGTTTCACCGAAGCGGATTGAAAGTTTCTGAGAAGTATCGCAGGCAATGCGCTGAGGAGTATCAGGCATGAAAGGATTTGGAATGCGAATATTTACAACTTCATCGATGAACTGTTTTGGTGAAAGAATTCCAGGATCAACTACAACAGGAAGTCCTTCTGTGTAACCTGCAATTTCAACCATCTTTTTAAGATCAGCATCAGCCATTTCTTTTGAAATAAGTGTGTAGCCAAGAAGACATCCTGAAACGGCCAGGGCTGTGTGAAGAGGATTCAGACAAGTGCAGACTTTCATCTTTTCAACTTTGTCTACAGTTTCTCTCTGAGTATAAATGATTCCGCCCTTTTCAAGTGCAGGTTTTCCGTTAGGGAACGCATCTTCAATTACCAGATACTGGCATTCTTCTGCATTTACAAAAGGTGCAACGTAAGTTTTCTTGCTTGTGATTACAGGAGCCAGTTCTTCAATTCCGTCATCATTCAAAATCTTTTCGATATTAGCATCCGGACGAGGTGTGATTTTATCAATCATGCTCCAAGGGAAAGTTACCTTTGAAGGATTTGTACAGTATGCAAGGAAGCCTGATTTGCAGACGCCGTTCTTTTCCCATGCTTCTGCAAGACCAAGAACAGCAGCCTTAAGCTTGTCACCGTTATGACTGCAGTTATCCATGCTGACCATAGCTACAGGTTTTTCTCCGTTTACGAAACGTTCGTAAAGAAGTCCAACTACTTTTCCCATGTAAGACTGTGGCTTTGATGGCCCTGCTTTCATATCATCTTCAACAAATGGGGAATATACCCCTTGAGCATTCTGAAGAACATAACCTTTTTCCGTAATTGTAAATGAAACCATCTGAAGTGAATCTTTACGGAAGATTTCCTTAAGGCGGTTCCAGTCAGCATCGTTGTTTGAATCTGCTGTAAGACTTTCCATAATGGAACCTACAACTGTTTTTTCAACAGAGCCTGAAGCCTTAAGAGTTACAAGGGCTCCAATATTGTCATGAGGACGATACATTTTTTCAATGATTTCGTAATCATAACCTTCTGCAACAACAAGACCGCGGTCCAGAGTTCCGTTATTCAAAAGATTCTGTACAACATTTGCCTGAAAAGCGCGGAAAATATTTCCAGCTCCAAAGTGAATCCAAAAAGGATTTTCACGTGTAGCTTTATTTACTTTATCAAAATCAAAAGATGGAAGTGAATAGCCTTTTGATTCCCATTCAGATTTATTTTTCAATCCTTCAAGTGTAAGTTTCATAATTACCTCTTCTGATATACTAGTATACCACTTATATATAATTCTGTGAAAGTCTTTTTTCATAAATAAGTGTTTTTGCCGATTTTATATGCTAATATATAGTATATCCCACATTAGGAGTTTTTTATGCAGGAATGGCTTAAAACTGCTGTTTTTTACGAAATCTACCCTCAGAGCTTTAATGACACAAACGGAGATGGAATCGGAGATCTTCAGGGCATTATAGAGAAACTGGATTATATTAAAGAACTTGGATGCAATGCAATCTGGATAAATCCGTGTTTTGAAAGTCCTTTCCACGATGCAGGCTATGATATTTCTGATTATTACAAAATTGCACCGCGCTACGGAACAAATGAAGATGCCCGCCGTCTTTTTACAGAAGTTCATAAACGCGGCATGCACATTCTTCTGGACCTGGTTCCGGGCCACACAGCAATTGAACACAAATGGTTTCAGGAAAGCATGAAGTCTTCTGTAAAGAGACCAAACGAATATCATCACCGCTACATCTGGACAGAAAGTGCCTGGGAAAGCAGTACGGAAGGCGTAACAAATGTGCGCGGAGAACTTTCAGGTTTCTGCGAACGTGGAAACTGTGCCGCAAACTTCTTCACTACCCAGCCCGCACTGAATTACGGATTTTTCAAAACTGACCCGAAAAAGCCGTGGCAGATTTCCATGAACCATCCAGGCGCCCGTGCCACAAAAGAAGCTATGTGGAACATTATGAAGTTCTGGCTTTCTATGGGCTGTGACGGATTCCGTGTTGACATGGCAAGTTCCCTCATTAAAAATGATGATGAAAATGCAACAGGAATCATTACCTTCTGGCAGGAAATCAGAAAACGTCTTGATAAAGACTTCCCTGAAGCGGCCATTGTTTCTGAATGGGGAGAACCTGACAAGTCACTTCGTGCGGGCTTTGACATGGACTTTCTTCTTCACTTCGGTCCTTCACACTATCTGGACCTGTTCCGCGTAAATCCATATTTTGCAGGAAATGGCGACCTGACAGAATTCTGGACTTACTATGCTGATATCCGTAAAAAGGCGGGAGAGCACGGACTTATCTGTATTCCAAGCGGAAACCATGACATGGACCGTATTTCTTATCACCTTGATACAGAACAGACAAAACTTGCTTTTGTTTTCCTTTTAACAATGCCTGGTGCTCCTTTCATTTACTACGGAGACGAAATCGGAATGCGCTATATCGATACACAGGAAAGCGTTGAAGGCGGATACGAAAGAACAGGTTCCAGAACTCCGATGCAGTGGGACAAAACTTTGAACGCAGGTTTTTCAAGCGCACCTGAAAGTGAACTTTACATTCCGCTGGACACAAAGAAATCAAGACCAGATGTCGAAAGCCAGATGAAAAATAAAAAATCTCTCTGGCACTTTGTAAAAAAACTTATCGAATTGCGCCTTTCAAATCCTGACCTTCAGAACACTGCAGGTTTTGAACTGATTTCAAAAGGCGGAAAAGGTGAACCCCTTGCCTATAAGCGCGGCAACACACTGGTTGCAATCAATCCGCTTAGTAAAGACGTAAAGCTGAATATTGACGGCAACCAGCTTGAGCTTAAAGCTATGAGCTGGCTGGTGAAATAAATCCTACATCTCTTCGATGGCGGCGTTGATGTCTTCCATCGAGATTTCGGAAGCGTTCTTCTGCCCTGCAATCATTGCGGCGCGGTTAAGGACGCTTTCAATTTTTGCAGCAGAAAAGCCGTTGAATTTTCCAACCAGAGTTTCAGGACGGCAGGCAGAAGCAAAAGTTTTATCTTTTGAATACATATTGATGATTTCAAGTCTTGTCTTGCTGTCAGGATAAGGAACTGTATATTTTGCATCAAAGCGGCCTGGACGGATAAGAGCTTCATCAAGTGCCTGACGGCTGTTTGTTGCAGCAAGAACCAGAACGCCTGAGTGAGGTTCAAAGCCGTCTAGTTCATTAAGCATGGCAGTTACAATGCGGGTATTTTCAGTTTCAATGGCAGAACCCGAATAATTTCTTTTAGTTCCGATTCCGTCAAACTCATCGATAAACACAATACATGGAGCAGCCTTTCGAGCTTTCTTAAAAAGAAGTTTTACTTTCATAGGACCGATTGCCATGAACATACTTTCAAAATCAGTGGCTTTTGCAGGAATAAAGTTTACTCCCGCTTCTTCTGCAAGGGCACGGGCAAAAAGTGTCTTACCGTTTCCAGGATCGCCTTCAAGAAGAATACCTTTTGGAAGACGGATTCCACGGCCTGCCGCTTCTTTCGGGTTACGCATTAAAGAAGCAATCTGCATCATATGCCGTTTAAGGTCATCCATTCCGGCTATATCCGAAAAATGAACTTTTGTATGGCGGACAACTTTAAATGTATTAGGACTGATGAATTTTCTGAAAACAACAAAAATGATTCCAAAGAAAATCAGATAGAAAACAATATCAAAAATAAGGGAGATAATTTCATCCCAGTTCTTTTCATATTTTACATCAACTCCGGAAAGCAAAAGTCGTTCTGCAAGGTCAGGAGAAGAAGGATTCTGTGTAACAAATTTTGTTCCGTCGCTAAGTTCAAAATTGATTTTATCGTCTGTAAAGGTAACTGAACTTACACTGCCCTTTTCTACATTTCCCATAAAATCAGCATAAGAAACTTTTTCAGAATTATCAGAAAGAAAGAAATATGAGCCCAGAAGAGCCAGGACAAGAATTAAACAAATAAAAATGAAAGATTTTTTAATACGCATGATTTAAATCTAATCTTTTTCAATTGCTTTTTCAAGAAAAGTCACCTAATATACTAGTATACAAGTTATACAAGGAAAACAAATTTATGAGAAAATCACTTTTAATGACATCACTATTGATTTGTGCAGCACTTTTTTTTGCCGGCTGTGCAGGAACTGAAAAAGCTCCCAAAGCGGTAACATCAGTTCACAATGATACTTCGGTAAAAGCGGTAAATGCACTCGCCATTCAGCTTGAAAACAACCGCTCCGATGCAGCCTGGTACCGCATGAACGAAGAATACAGAATCAGCGTTTCAGAAAAACAGTTTGTAGAAAACTGGAACAAGGCCTGCGAAGGACTTGGTGAAATTACTGGAAAAAAAGATGCAGTTCTCATTTCAGACGGATCTTATCAGGTTATTACTGTTCCGGTAATCTTTGAAAAAGGAACTTTGTTTGCCACTTTCACCGTTCCTGCGGAAACAGTTAATCCGCTGGACGTAAAATTCAGTTCTGAAATTCCTGAAATCAGAAACCTTACAGATCCTTTATCAGAACCAGCACTGAAAGAAATGTGTAAAGATTATTTCAAAATCGGCTGTGGAATTACAGGCGGAAGCACCATGGATTCTGCTGTAAAAAGCCCGGAATTTATGGAAGTTGCGGCAAAACATTTTTCATCATGGACCGCAACAAACCTTATGAAGCCCTCTTATCTTTTACAGCAAAAAGCTTCGGTATCAAATGCTGCAAAAGGTGACGAAACACCAGTTTTAGATTTTACTGCCGCAGATATGATTTTAAAGCAGGCACAGAAAAATGGAATCCAGGTTCGCGGACATACACTTGTCTGGCACACACAGATCCCTGACTGGTTCTTCCTTGAAGGTTATAAATCTGATGCGCCTGTTGTAGACAAAGAAACCATGAAGTTCCGAATGGAAAGCTATATCCGCCAGTACATTACATACTGTCAGGAAAATTATCCTGGAGTGGTTTACTGCTGGGACGTTGTAAATGAAGCTGTTGATCCTAAAGGCGACAAATCTGTTTCATGGAGCTGCCGTCAGGTAAATGATAACCATGACAACATGTGGTACAAAGCACTTGGAACTGAATATGTTGAACTTGCTTTTGAATACGCCAGAAAATATGCAGATCCAGACGTAAAGCTTTTCTACAATGATTATGGAACTTACGACAGAACAAAGCGTCAGTACATCTACAATCTTCTTTGCCTGCTTAAGGAGAAAAATCTTGTTGACGGCATCGGAATGCAGGGATACTGGGATTTGAAAAACCCGGGTCTTCAGACAGTAAAAGAAACAGTTGACTTATATGCTTCAACAGGACTTGAGATTCAGTTTACTGAATGGTCAATTTCGAGCCCGGATGAAAGTGATGCGAATATGGCGCTTCAGGCAGAACGTTATGCCCAAACCTTCCGACTTCTCCAGAAACTGGATACTCAGGGCGGCGGAAATGCAAATATTACCTGCGTTTCATTTTTCGGTGTTATGAATCATTATCTTTTGAATCCAAACGATAAAACAAACTGCCGTCCATTTGACGGAAACCTTAAACCGAATAAAATGTACTACGCTATAAAAGATACTTTTGACATGTTTTATTAATAGGTTATAATAAGTGATATGCTGACTATCACTTCTGACTTTTTATTAGACGATAAACCATTCAAACTTATATCAGGAAGTATCCACTACTTCAGAATCCTGCCGGAATACTGGCAGGACAGACTTGAAAAACTTAAAAACATGGGATGTAACACCGTAGAAACTTACATCCCGTGGAATTTCCATGAGCCTAAGAAAGGCGAATTCCGTTTTGAAGGCCGCTACGACTTTGAAAAATTCATAACACTTGCAGAAAACTTAGGGCTTTATGTCATTATCCGTCCAAGCCCATACATCTGTGCAGAATGGGAATGGGGCGGACTTCCTTCCTGGCTTCTTTCTGACAAAAAAATGAAGGTCCGCTCAAATTACAAAGGCTTCATTAAAGAAGTGGAAAAATATTACAAAGTGATTATGCCACGCCTTGTACCCCATCAGATTGATCACGGTGGGAAAATCATTCTCATGCAGATTGAAAACGAATACGGTTACTTTGGTCTTTCAAAAAAATACCTTCGTACCCTTGCCCGCCTTATGCGGGAAAACGGCATTACAGTTCCCTTTGTTACATCAGACGGCCCGTGGGGCGGATGCATGGGGCGCGGTTCCATAAAAGAAGCTCTGCCAACCGGAAACTTTGGATCAAAAGTGGAAAAACAGTTTGGCGCAATGAAAAAATATGTGGGAAACAGACCTTCAGTCTGCATGGAATTCTGGTGCGGATGGTTCGACGCCTGGGGTGAAGAACATCACACATCAGACCTTGAACAGAACAAAAAGGACCTGGCTGACGCATTAAGACTTGGTCACTTAAACTTTTACATGTTCGAAGGCGGAACAAACTTCGGCTTCACTGCAGGGAAAAACCTTAAATCAAAACAGGCTGACATTACCTCTTACGATTACGACGCAATCCTTACAGAAGATGGCCAGCTTACACCAAAATACGAAGCTTTCAAAAAAATCATCCGTGAATACGAAAAAGAATTCCCGAACGATTTTACAGATATTTCTGAAGTTTCTCTTTCAACTGAAATCAAACGTAAAGCTTACGGCGAAATAAATGTTTCAGAAAGCGTAAGCCTCTGGAATACGCTTGAAAAGATCGCCTCCCCGGTAATTTCAGAAAAACCTCTGAACATGGAAGATAAAAAAATCGGACAGGATTACGGTTACATTCTTTACAGATTCCCGGTTTCAGCTGACGCAAAACTTTCAGACATCAGTTATAAAAACGCCCGGGACAGAGTTACGGTTTTTGCAGAAAACGGAAACGCTACCCTCTGTGTAGAAAACATAGGACGGGAAAATTTCGGACTTAAACTGAACAAACAGCGGAAAGGAATTATGCCTGGCGGCTGGATAAAATACTGCGGAAAGAAAATAAAGGATTATAAAATCTACAGCCTTGATTTATGCGAAGATCAGATTTCGAAAATTGATTTTTCCAAAGGCGTTTCATCAGGTCCAACTTTCAACAAATTCATTCTGGATATATCAAGTGATGATGAATGCTCTGACACATTCCTTGACTGCACAGGATGGACTAAAGGCGTTGCTTTTGTAAACGGATTCAATCTTGGACGCTACTGGAACATAGGACCACAGACAAGTCTTTATATTCCATCTCCGCTCCTTCATAAAGGCAAAAACGAAATTATCATGTATGAAGAAGAAAAGCCTGATACTAAGATCAGGCTTCTGGAAAATCATAACTGGAAGTGAGAAATTAAAAGAACACGCCTTTTACGAAAATCTCGATACCGATTCCAATAAGGATGATTCCGCCGAAAATTTCTGCTTTGCCTGAAAGTTTTTCGCCAACCTTCTTACCGATAAGAAGACCGCAAAGGCAGATAGCAAGAGTTACTACGGCGATAATAAGTCCTGCAACTAGGGCTGTAACTGTATTGTATTCAGCAATTGTGAAACCTACAGAAAGAGCATCAATGGAAGTAGCAATTCCCTGAATCATTAAAGATCCGAAAGTGAGAACTGTTCCCGATTTTTCTCCTTCACTGCCAACTTCACATTCACCTTCTTTTCTTTCTTTAATACATTCGATAATCATTTTTCCACCGATGTATAAAAGAAGAATAAGGGCGATCCACGGAATGAATTTCTGGAAGGCTGTAAATTTTTCAGCAATTGTGTGAACACAGATCCAGCCGATCATAGGCATGGCAAACTGGAAAAAAGCATAAGTTCCGGCCACTCCAAAAACTTTTGTTTTTTTCATATTCGGTTCGTTCAAGGCATTTGCAATGGAAACAGAAAAAGCGTCCATAGCAAGCCCTACACCAAGAAGAAGATTTGTTATCAAAAAAGCAAAACTAAAATCGAGTGTCATAAAAAATCCTTTTTAGAAAAGATTTTTATATTAAACTTCAAAAAACTGGTTATTACAAGTTAACAAAAAAAGCCCTCTGCAGCAGACTATTTTCTGCCACAGAAGGCTTTCCTCAACACCAATTGTCCATTGTCAATTGTCCATTATCAATTCACAATTCTCTATTGTGAATTATGAATTGTGCATTATGAATTATTCTTATCTATACAGTTTCATACCGCTTCTGTCATGAGTTTTTTCAATGGCTTCCCAAAGTCCCTGAAGGTAACAGGCACCAAGAGCGCGGTCATAAAGTCCGTAGCCTGGCATTGCTTTTTCGCCCCAGATCATGCGACCGTGGTCAGGACGGATAACACCGTCAAAACCTGTGTTGTAAAGTGTTTCACAGATTTTATACATATCAAATGTTCCGTCACTTGAAAGGTGTGCACTTTCCTGGAAGTCCTGAACAGGATCATCAATTGCAGTGTTGAACTTAAGGTTTCTGATGTGAGCAAAGTGAATACGTCCGCTTGCGGCTTTAATCATTTCGCAAAGGTCATTTTTGCGGTTTGTACCATAAGAACCTGTACAGAATGTAAGTCCGTTATGAACGTTTGGAACTTCGTTCAGCATGCGCATAACATTTTCCTGGTTGATAACGATGCGTGGAAGTCCGAATACAGGCCAGGCAGGGTCATCCGGATGAATTGCCATATCGATATTGTATTTATCACAAACCGGCATAATTGCTTCAAGGAAGTATTTCAGATTCTGGAAAAGTTTTTCGTTGTCGATTCCTTCGTACATCTTGAAAAGTTCTTTTACGCGTGCCATGCGTTCAGGTTCCCAGCCCGGAAGAATGAATCCGTTTGAGTTTTTGTCCAGCTTTTCAAACATTTCTTCAGGTTTTACACCGTCAATGAATGTTGAGTTGTAAGCAAGAACAGTTGAACCGTCTTCACGGACACGGGCCAGTTCTGTACGTGTCCAGTCAAAAACAGGCATGAAATTGTAACATACCATGTGGATGTCTTCCTGGCCAAGTCTTTCAAGAGTCTTGATATAGTTTTCGATATACTTGTCGCGGTCACCGCTTCCGATTTTAATGTCGTCATGAATGTTTACACTTTCAATTCCGGCAATCTTAAGCCCTGCATCATTTACTTCTTTTTTGATTTTCTGAATTGCACCAAGTTCCCATGCATCACCTGGAACAGAATCATACAAAGTGGTAATTACGCCTTTAACGCCCGGCACCTGGCGAATCTGCTGAAGGGTTACGGAATCAAAACCTGTACCGTACCATCTTAAAGTCATTTCCATATTGTTTTCCTCTTATAAAAAGAATATTTAAAAAGCAGGTTTATTATAAACAACAATTAAAATTGAAAACGGGTCCCAGCGACGTCGAAAATGTGTGTACCCCCTCCCATAGGGCTCCGCTCCCCCATTTTCTCCTGCATCCCATTTTCAATTTTCCTATTTTAAAGAACCAGCATTTTTCAAAATCAATTTAATAATATACTAGTATGTAAGTTTATGCAAATAGTAGGTTTTTCTTATGAGGTTAAAAAAAAAAAATAAACCGTATTACGCAAATTTATGTATTGGAACTCAAGTCCTGTGCTCGGTCCCTTCGGACCTCGTGCGGAATGAGTTCCATCCATAATTTGCTGCTACGGTTTACTTATTTAATTCCGAAAATTACAAGTATTAGAAACTTAGCATTCACAAATAGGAACGAATGTTTCTGCTTTAAGAGAAGCACCACCGATGAGACCACCGTCGATGTCTTCCTGTGCAAGAAGTTCTGGAGCGTTAGAAGCTTTCATTGATCCACCGTACTGGATGATTACTTCGTCTGCTACTTTCTGGTTGTAAAGTTTTGCAATGTAACCACGGATGAACTTGTGGATTGCCTGAGCATCTTCAGGTGTAGCTGTTTTACCAGTACCGATAGCCCAAACTGGTTCGTAAGCGATTGTTACGTTCTTCATCTGTTCTTCTGTAACACCTGCAAGACCTGCAGAAAGCTGGAATGCACAAACCTGTTCTGCTTCTCCTGCTTCGCGTTCTGAAAGGAGTTCACCGATACAAAGGTCAACTTCGAGTCCTGAAGCGAGAGCTTTACGAACTTTTTTGTTGATCAGTTCATCAGATTCACCAATTTCGTGGCGGCGTTCTGAGTGACCAAGAATAACACACTGACATCCGATGTCTTTAAGCATAGCGCAAGAAACTTCACCTGTGTGAGCTCCGTTGTCTGTTGCAGCACAGTCCTGAGCAGCAAGAATGATGTTTGAACCTTTTACAACCTGTGCAACTGCATCAAGGTATACAAAAGGAACACCAATCATGAATTTGTTTGTTTTGCCTTTGAGCTGTTCAACCAGATCTTTAGCGAGAGCTACAGCTTCTGCTTTAGAAGTGTTCATTTTCCAGTTTCCGGCGATATAATGTGTACGTGCCATAAAATAACTCCTATATATACCAAATGCTTATAAAGCATTTGTCATTTTATTCATATAACTGAATTTACCCTAAACAAGCGAAAAATTCAATTAAGCATCAATCAATAACTTTTTTTAAACATAAAATGGAAGACATCAAGACTCACTAAGTAAAGGAAGCAGACTATCATCAGCCTCCTCCGTTACATTAACAGACTGACCATAACGCAAGTAGAAAAGATGACATTCAATCTGAGACTTTTCCACACCAAAAAGTTCACTGGCAGCATTTTTATAACATGAGAGTTGCGGATAATATTTATCAGGATGTATTTCTTCATCAGTTTTATAATCCACTATTACTACCCTGCCATCAGGCATTTTATAACAAAGGTCAATTATTCCGTTAATAACCATTTCATTCTGCCAGGCAACAAAGGCATATTCCGTCTGAATATTTACCGCTTCAGAAAGATCCTTTGCAAACTGCGATTCATCAAAAACCTGACACATTTTCATACAAACCTTTATCATTTCCTGGCAAAGAGGATTTTCAAAATTCTCTTTTTCAGACAAATTGTAATCCCATAAATTCCGGAAAACCGAAGCCGGAATATGATGAAGAACATTTTCTGAATCTTTTACATATTCTTCGATAAAAGCATGAGCGAAAATACCAAAATGAGCTGCATTGAAATTCTTTTCCATCAATTTTGGCTTCAAGGATGAAAGTTCAGGGGCAATCGGTTTGTTTGCAGAAAGTGCCGGACCAACTTCATCCTTTCCTTTTTCCAGTTTACTTGGTTTTACAAGAGGGTTTTTCTCGGTCTGACTTTCCATCGTAATGATTGCAACATCATTAAAAAGGTTTTCATTTGCCGTAATAAAATCAGCTTTTGCCTTTAATGTAAGTGGTTCTTTTTTCGTTTCACTTTTTGCTCTGTTTTCTAAAAGTTCATTACGATCTATAGGGAGAATTGAAATATAATCAAAAGGAGCTCCATCATTATATGTGAATAAACCAAGGGAATATAAAGGATCATCTTCCATCAAAGGGTAATAATTTTTACAAACTGAATTCATTACACTATTCTTAAACCAGGAAGTTCCTACTATATAAACTTCTTTTTCAGCACGTGTTAATGCAACATAAATTACACGCCGGAATTCAGCATCAGCTTTTGCATGTTCAATAGAGTTTGGTTCCCCAAAAGGAGTTTCATCTGTAACCTCTTCGTCCTTTTCAGAATAATCCCCAGATGCATTTCCATTAACACCAAGAACAAATACATAAGGGAATTGAAGCCCTTTGCTTTTATGAATTGTCATAACCTGAACTGCATCACTATTTTCTTTTGGATACTCAATTTCTGCTATATCGATTTCGCTGTCATCACCATAAGCAGATTTCAATGCATCAAGTTCATCTATGAAATATGATAATGAAACTCCTTTTGAATCACAGCGACGAGCAAGTTCAAACAAAAGATCATATTGTTCACCAGACAAATAAAGATCCTTATGCCATAAAGTTTCATAACGATAGCCATAGTCATACCATAATTCTGAAATGGTTCCTGCCAATAAATTTCCAGTAGCACGAGCTCTGATTTCATGAAAAAGGGAAACTGATTTTTTCAGCCGTTCAAAAGATTCATTTGAAAGAACTTCAGAAAACGAATCTAAACACTTATCAAAGTTTTCTTTATTTTCAATTTCAAAATCCATACTAAAAAGCTGTTCAATATCATTTACAGAAAGTCCTGCAAATGGTGAACAAAGGAAAGTTGCTAAAGCTTTTTTATCTGAAGGATAAACACAAAGACGAAGCAAATTATAAATATCATTTACAGGAGCACTTTCAAAAATATCAATCTGCTGATCCAGATTATATGGAATATCAAAATAAGAAAGATATTTCGAAAGAGTTCTTCTCATTCCCCGGGATTTATCCAGTATTGCAAAATCATGATATGACAACTTACCATTTGAATTATTAATTCTTTCTGAAATTTCTTTAGCAATAAAATAACAGATCTGATCTTCATCAGAAATAAACGCCATTTTTACGCCACTAGCAAAATCAGAAGGTTTTCCCATTTTCTGGAGTTCTTTTTGATATGGCTTTACTTTTTTTGAAATCACATCAGAATCTTCAGTGAAGTTATTATTATAAAGGCAGAAATGAACCGGAGAATTAATAAAATCTTTCTCTGATACAGGCATTACATTCATATTACGTTTAGCAATCTGACGGTCTGTAAAAGTTGCCGCATATTTCTCATCACTGCTTACATTTTCAGGGAAAATAGCAGTTTCAGATGAAGGAACTTTTTTTCCACTATTATCATAACCACCAAAAATCTGATTAAAAGAATCCAGAAGATATTCTGTGGAACGATAGTTATAAACCATATCGATAGGCTCTGTATCCAGATCTTCGCCAAGCTGTTTAAATACAGATACATCAGCACCACGGAATTTATAGATTGACTGCTTATCATCTCCAACGAAGAAAAGTTTATTATTTTTCAAATTACTTCCCTGTAAAGATTCTTCCGCAGTTAATCCAGGTTTTGCAGAAATGAGAAAAAGAAGATCTCGGTTCTTTTGATTATTATCCTGAAATTCATCTATCATAATCCGATCAAAAGCATTCTGCTCCTGAAGTCGTAAATCATCCTGCTCTTTAAGAGCTTTCAATGCCATCTCAGAAATATCATTAAACGATAAGCAACCAGAAATTCGTTTTTCCTGATTAACTTCTTTCATATAATTATCCAGAAAAGCGGCATATTCTAAATGATCCTGATAACTTTTCAAGTAATTAGCGAATACAAGTAAATTTGATAATCCAGAATCGGGAATTTGGTATCGTACAAGACGTACTAATTCTTTCATGCTCTTTACTACATCATTGGCTTTTCCACCAGGAATGGTAAACGGGATTGATTTTATAGAAGAAATAAATGAATCAAGCTCCATTGTAGTCATCTGTGCCACATTCTGAGGGACATTCTGCATAATAGAATTTAATTTATTGAAATCGGCAATCCAGTTATTTATGGTAGGTGTAACGGATGGTACTATTTTTAAAAGCTTATTAAACTCATCCATCACATCCATTACAAATTGACGATTCTTATTCCAAAGATTTACACACCCATCTCTCTTTTTTTCGCATAACTGAACAAAGTGATCTGGATCCGATGCAAGACTAGAACGGGTCATTATTTCATTTTGTATTGCGGAAGCAATCTGCTGAAGATTTCCTGAATTCTTAGTTGAAACAAGATTATGAATCACATTTTCATTTCTATGTTTCATAACATATTTTAATGCCTGATTTTTATCACCACTTTCTCCCTGTGTAAAATCTGGTCTGATTCCATAACGACTTGCACACTGGCGTAAAATCGAAGAATTATACGAATCCAGAGTCTGTATATGAACTTTTGCAAAATCATTTACTGCTTCCAAAGCCCGCTCTTTTTCTAATTCCGGTACATCAGGATGTTTTGAAAAGAAAACCAGTGTCTGATAAATTCTCTGATACATTTCACTTGCTGCTTTTTTAGTGAACGTCAATGTAAGAATTTTTTCAGCTTTTATGCCATGGCTCATTACAAGATAAGCAAAACGAGTAGCAAGAACCTGAGTTTTACCAGATCCAGCTCCTGCAGCAACTATTACATTTCCATCGGCACAACAGGCAATCTTCTGCTGGTCATCCAGTTTCTTTGGTAATAAATCAAGATAATCAATATTTATATTCTTGCTCATTAGTTTCCTCGATTTGTATATGTTGTACGACAAATAGAATTGTAACTACAATTTGCACAATGTTCATAATCTTTCACTTTTGAAAAATCCGGTTCAAAAGTTTTACAGGCTTTAACTTCTTCTGCATATAATTCCGCATACTTTTTGAAAACATTAACAGTAGTCTGAAATTCAGAAGCATTTACAGAATAGTCATAAACATATTTCGTTCCCTTCTGAGTCATTTGAGGTTCTTTTACAATGTATTGCTTTTCACATTTTTTTAAACTGAAAAACAGCGCCTGTTCCAGAGTCCCTACATCTTTCAACTTACTCTTTTGCAAAAGATAAATATACATTGGTAACTGAAAATCCTTTAATTCAGGAAGAACCTTCGATGAAGGATTGTATTCCGCTTCATTTATGATACAGTCGCCAGGACCTTTTGTTCTGCTGGTTTTATAATCTATAACTGTAAGTTTATCTTGATTACATAAAACCCCATCAATTTCTCCATAAAGGCGGAAATCGGAATTTTCTTCATCGGAGAACTTTCCTTCTATGGCAGATACATCAAAATTACCAAAACCACTACCATTTGTATGCTTATCATCATATGGCGAACAAAGATTCCTCAATACAGGAATAAAGAATTTGGCAATCTCTTCCACCTGAGAATCCATCACTTCTTTTAGAAGAATACTTTTTGAACTCATTCTATTAAAGCTCAAGGCTTTTCTGCTGTCAGTTTCTTCATAAACTTCCAGTAAATATTGTTTTATTTTCAAAAGTATTTCCTCCTCCTCTGGAAGAACTCCTTCTGAATTCAATAATGGAATAGTTTTATTATTTTCGTAATAGTAAGCAAAAAATTTCTCAAGGACCCGATGATAAATATTTCCCACATCAAAAGCATTAAAAAGTTCTGTAGTCAAAGAGTCCTCTGAAAGGTCCAGGACTGTTGAAAAAAGCCATTTTCTTGGACAAGGAAAATAATGAGACATTGCCGTTGCAGTAACGTTTACTTTTTCCTCTTTATATGCCTTTTCTTTTATCAGTTTTTTCAAAGAATCACTGATTTGAATATCCTCTGATACTGTTTTATTTACATTCTTGTAATACTCAAAACCTTTATTTTCTTTAGTTTGAGTCTGCATTCCGTAAACTGCTTTTGGTTTTTCTGATCCATATTTAATGTATGAAAGTTCCTGAGAAGGATAATCATATTTTTTCAAATCCTCTGAAATCTCATCATCAGGATCTTTTTCTGTAGTAAGGCGTGAATGAGGAATCGCAAATCCATTTACGGTACTCTGACTACATGAAAACCTTCCTTTATTTTTTCCATACAACAAAATAAAACTTTCGGTAGCAGTATCTTCATCCTTAATATTCAAAGAAGCGCGCTTCTCATTATTCAGAAATTTCATTTGTGAATTCATTACAGAAAGATTTGCCTGATTTGCATCAACTACAAATTGATATTCAAAGAAAGCCGACGCTGACACTTTATACTTAAAAATATTTACACCCGCAACATCTGTCTGTGGCTGATACAATGCATTATCCAATTCATTAACATAAAATGAAAAAGGATTGGAAACAGCAACATTATATTTTTCTTCCAGCCTGATTAAATTATCCAGTTTATCAAGACAATGTCCCAGAACAAGATTACATTCACTGTCTTCCGGAAGAGAATCAAAATCGAATAACTCATTCCGCCCCGTAAACCAAGCCTGACGAATAGTCTTAAAATCCTTCGCTTCGGAAAGTGACTTTACCCATCTCTTAATTACCAGGTACCATTCCCTAACCTGTTTATTCATTACAAATTTTAAAGTCTCATCCCAAACATCGATAGCTTTACCATTTTTCTCATAATTGATAATACACTTTCGATTTGCACCTTCACGTACAAGTTCTTCATTTAGATTTGCATGTTTCCATGGAACAAAACTGTTTGTCAAAAGAGAGCGCATTGAATCATATGAAAAATCCTGATCATATACATTCTTAACACAGGTAAAAATTGAACCGGCATTAATTCCAGTTACTTTACGGCCTGAACGAACCACATATGGAATTGCATAAAGATTTAAGTCACGTTCAATATAAGGAAGATAAGTGTCTATATCTGGAAGAGAAACAGCCATCTCACGCCAAGGAATCTTCTCAGTCTCGTGAACATGGCGAAGTTCAAGGCATAATTTTCTGAATTCTGTTCTCGAATTTGTGAAGTAATCCGCTTCTACTGATTTTTCTACATCAACAGAATCTTTCGCATAGAAAACATGGATATTTGAAATCGATTCATCATTAAAAAAATCCTTAAAATCAACAAAATCATCAAGAATTTCAGGATAAAAAATATAATAATCCTTATTCGAAACCAAAAGCTTCTTTGATTCCCAGGCAGGTTCATAAAGTTTTTCTTCCCGAGGTTTATGAGTATTTGGATCATTCAAAAGAAAATCTGCATAACGTTCATATAAAAGTTTGTAATCCGCATCTTCCTCATCAAGCACTTTTCCTTTATTTTTTCCATCATAAAGTGCATTCCAGGAATTCAGTGAAGGCAGTACTGAACAAACCCAATCAGTAAAAGAAGATGAATTTTCAGAAAATTCAGGTGATATGATTTTCTTGAATATCGGCGACTTAGAATTTTCTACCATAAGATTTTCAGCAAAGATTTTTCGTAGAAGCCCCGGAATCGGTTGTCCTTCAGTACTTTCTTCAGTAGATTTTTCCTTAAAATTATCCCATGCAATAAAACGGTTCCTTGCAAGAGCTCGGACTCCTGTATTTTTTACAGCCCATTCCGCCCAGGAAGAACAGGCAACATCTGTTGAAAACACAAATACAGCATTTTCATTTCTAATGTTTTCTGAGATTGTATTTTTAATTGTTTCAAGAATAGCAGCCACACGACACCCCTTTTACCTTATAACAAATATTATACTGCATATTCGGGGAATCGTGAGACTTTTATCGTTTTATAACCCTTAAATTAGAATCTTTCAGGTTTTCCGGAATTTGATTTCTTATAAAGACTTGCGGCGTTTCGTGTACTCTGTGTGTGAGTGTTTGGTCTGTTCCCTTTGGAACGGCCTTCACGGCGCTGTCCGTCACGGTCACCTTTCCGTCCGTCTTCCCGCTTTCTGTCGTCAAAACGACGTTCACGGCGGCCTTCTCCGCCTTCACGGTCTCTTCTGCCTTCTCCGCCTTCACGGTTTCGGCGTCCGTCCCCTTCACGTACCCCTTCCGGTCTGTCACGATATGCACCGCGGCGGCGAGGACTTCTGTCAGGTTCACCTTTTGTATCGATATGCATGTGAGGCAGATTCTTGTTGCTTTTTGCCATATCGAGAGCTTTTTTTGCAGACTCTTTTGGAAGGCTTACAAGAGAGAACTCACGGGCCATGTCGATGTTATCAACTTTATGATTTGGAATATGAAGCAGATTACTGAAGAAATCTGCAATATCCCGTGGTCCCATGTGGTCTTTTTTACCAAGGGAAACGAAAATGCGTGTAGAGTTCGGATCTGATTCGAAAGAGCGTCCCATTTTCTTTGGATTACTGATTCTTCCGTAGTGCTTTGGAGAAAGCTTTTCACCATAAAAAGATTCCAGAACTTTTGCCAGAACCTCGGAAGCATTTCCATCTCTTACCAGTTTTTCAGCCATATCAACATAGAACTGATCAGCTGGAATCAATTGACAATTGACCTTTTCAAATTGAGAATTGACAATTGATAATTGACAATTATCTTCCCCATTCAGTGCATTTTCCTCACCTGCAGAAGACTCTCCTTCACAACCGACATTGTCCATTGTCAATTGTCCATTGTCAATTTCCCCCCACACCTTTCTTACAAGCTCATCCACAATTCTTATGCGTTTTGCTTCCAGAACATCGTGTACTGTAGGAACTTCCTCTTCCACCATCTGACCTTTACTTGCTTTGGCAACAGCGCGCTGAAGGAATGTCAGCTTCCGGCGTTCTTCAGGGCGGACAAATGTAACTGCAGTTCCTGAACTTCCGGCGCGACCTGTACGACCGATGCGGTGAACATAAGTTGCGCCGTCAAAAGGAATGGAATAATTTACTACGTGAGTAAGCCCCGAAATATCAATACCGCGGGCTGCAACATCTGTTGCAACAAGAATACGGGTCTTTTTTGAGCGGAAACGTTCCAGAACCTTTTCACGCTGATTCTGCATAATGTCGCCGTGAAGAGCTGCAGCTTCATAACCGCGAAGGTCCAGGGCACGGGTAACGTTATCGGCATCCATTTTTGTCATAGTGAATACAAGACCGTAAAAGTCAGGTGCCATATCAATAAGGCGGACCAGAGCTTCAATCTTGTCACTTTCACGAAGAACCCAGAACTTCTGGTCAATAAGGAGAGGTTCATCAACTACCCCTTCTTCTTCCATGATTTCATATTCACCCATGAATTTCTGGGCAATTTTCAGAATAGGTTCAGGCATTGTAGCACTGAAAAGAAGGATTCTTGCGTCCGGATTTGCCTGTTCAAAGATATGCTCAATATCATCGATAAAGCCCATATCAAGCATTTCATCCCCTTCATCCAGGATAAAGTACTTGATTTTTGAAATATCCAGAGTTTTTCGTTCCAGGTGGTCCTGAATACGTCCAGGAGTCCCTACTACAATCTCGCAGCCACGTCTCAGGTCCTTAATCTGACCTGAATAGCTTGCGCCACCGTAAAGAACACAGGTTCTAGGATAACCGCCTTCTGTAAAGCTCTGCATTTCTGTACATGTCTGCATGGCAAGTTCACGGGTCGGTTCAAGAATCAAAGCCTGTGGATAGTCAGATTTGTCACGAAGCTGCTGGATAATTGGAAGTCCGAAAGCAGCAGTTTTTCCGGTACCTGTTCTGGCACGGGCAATTACGTTTGAGTCGCCGTTCAGAAGGCGCGGAATAGCCAGAACCTGGATCGGAGAAGGAAATTCGAACCCTTTACGGCGGACAGCAGCAAGGGCACGTTCATCAAGGCCCAGGTCTTCAAAAGTAACAGGTCCGTCTTCTTCTGATTCTGAGTCGTCATTTTCAATTACATCATCTTCAATAGGAATAATTTCATCAGAATCAAAGAGTTCGTCATTGTTTGTATTTTCATCAATAGTCATATAGCGGATTATTATATAGAAGAAAAGAGTTAGGGGGAAGACTCCCCCTCGTTCCAGCTTCGAAAACGAAGCTTCCACTACCCCCTCTACGGGCTCAAACGCCGCCCGTAACGCCTGCTTCAGGAAAATGACACTGTTTTAGAACTCTATATTTACCTGAAAAAGTTGCCTTGGAAACTTATATCAGGTTGAAAACGGGACGCAGCGAATCGTGACCCAGTGGAATCCCGCAACGAAGTGAGGACACATTCCACTGGGGTGCGAATTCGCGATGCTGGGCCCCGTTTTCAAAGAGAAATACTTTAAAAGGCAACTTTTTCAAGGCAAAGAAAAAACTCTAAACCAGAGGTATTTTTCGTCCGTTACTAGAAGTAGTATAGAATTTGGAGTAAAATAAATAAGTATATGCCAGGCTTAAGTCAGCTGATTCAATTTAATAAAGACATTCTTTCTCTTGGTGATGAAATTCAGCTTCGCGGTCAACGCGGAGAAAAGCCTGTTCGTGTACCTGTTCCTAAAAACATTCCAGATGTAGACGATTCCGATGAATTTGTTATGGGAATGCCTGAAAATGAAGCAATTATTCAGGATACTTCAGTAGACGACGACCTTTCCGACCTTCAGGCAATTACAGGAATCGGAACTCCTTCAACTTCAGATTCTTCTTCAGAAACTTCAGATACTTCTTCTCCATTTGAAACTCCAGATATGTCTGACCTCCTGACTCCGCTACCCGCATCTGATACATTCGGTGAAGCAACAGACATGCCTGACCTTTCAATGTTTGAAGAACAACCGGAAGAAGAAATTATAGAAGAAGAGCCCGAAGAGCCTTCAATTGCAGACTTAAGCCTTGAAGATCTTCTTGGCGGTGCCGGTTTTGACGGAACTTCATCACCAGAATTTGATCCGTCAGCAAATTCCTCTTCTGTCACAGACGAAGATCTAGACTTCTATTCAGGCGGTTTCGGCGACGAAAATTACGTTCCCCAGAAAAAAGAAAAGAAAAGCCAGAAAGAACCTGATCTTTCAGATTTTAGCGACTTAACAGAATCAGACATTCTTTCCGAAATCCCTGGTTTTGAAGCAGATGTTTCTACTTCAGATTCACAACCAGATGGAGATGCACTTTCATTAGATGAACTTGGACTCGGAGATCTGACCCTTGATAATCCTTCAGAACCTGAAGAATTAGGTGAGATTGAAGAACCGGGTGAAATCGAAGAATTAAGTGATATTAGCGACTTAGGCGAAACTGAAGAATTAAGTGATATTGACGATTTGGGTGAAGCCGAAGAATTAAGTGATATTAGCGACTTAGGTGAAGCCGAAGAACTCGGGGACCTTACAGAAGATATTCCTGACATTACTTCCGGCGAATCAGATTTTGAAATTCCTGAAGCCCCAGCTGATTTTGGAGAATCTACAGATTTTGAAGAAGCAGCTCCAATATCAGAATCAGCTGACTTAAGTGAACCTTTCGATTTTACCACAGATTCGGACGATTCCCTTGAACCTCTGGATTTTTCAGAAAATTTTGATACTTCATTAGATACACCAGAAGAAGAATCCGCTTTTGACATTCCTGAAACATCTTTAGATTCTAGTAATCTTGATTTAGACACCACAGACCTGGATACTCCAGATTTATCCACCGATCTGGATTTTGATTTAGATTCAAATTTAGATATTGATGCAGCTTCAGATTTAGATCAAATGGAAGAACCAAATGCAGAAGAAGCACTTCTTTCAGGCGATCTTTTTGATATGCCGGAAACAATCGAAGAAACTGAACCAATTTCAGAAACGATTGAAAATCCAATCGAAACTTCACTAGAAGAAACTGCACCAGAACTGGAAGAAGGTTTTGGAAGTGATTTTGAATCTGCAGAAAACCTGGACTCTTTCGACATAGACGGCCTTCCAGATATGGATTCTAGCATAGATTCCCTTGATTCATTCTCAGATGATATCCCAGAAACTCCTTCAAAAGAAATGGATTTCTCAATGGATATTGATGACATGGGAGACTTTGAAGATATTTCAGCAACAGATAGCTCATCTGACGAACTTTCTGATGGAATTTCTGATGATTTTTCCGTTGAATCATTTGACACCTCTGAAATGGAAGGCATGGACTTCGGCATTCCAGAAACCGATTTACAAATGGAAGGAGACAGTTCAGCCGACGGTCTTTCTGACGACTTCTCTCTTGATGACCAGGACTTTTCTATTCCAGGATTTTCTGACGTTGAAACTGCAAAAGATGAAAAACGTGGAACTTCCCTTCTATCAACCAAACAAGGCAAAAAGTCTGAAGAGGAAAAATTACCACCTAACACTCTTTCTGATGCACAGTACAAAGTTTTCCTCAAAAACCTTTCAGAATACCCGTTAAACGTTCGTCTTGCTTTTGAAGATTTAATTGTTAAAAATGAATTTACTGATGATGCCGAATTTGAAATAGTAGAAAAAATCCTGAACAAAGCACCTGCCCGTCAGGTTGCCAGCCTTCTGGAAAAAATGCTGGATATTTCGCTGCCGGTTCCAAGCAATTACGAACATAGAACTGCAGAAGAATATGAGGCATATAAAAAATCGCTTACATACCAGTTAAAAAACAAAATTATCCCTGCAATTTTCGCCTGTATGGTAATGCTGGTTGTTGGATTCGGGCTTTTCAAATTTACAAAAAATTGTATTTATACACCAATCAAAGCAAACAGCCTTTATAAACAGGGATATGCTATGCTGCAGGCAGACGAATACCCTCAATCGGAAATTAAATTCAATGAAGCAAGAAAATACCGTTTAAGTAAAAAATGGTTCTTTACTTATGCCCGTGGTTACCGTGAACGAAAACAATTTATCAGAGCTGAATGGATGTATCAGAACATTCTGGACTATTTCAAACACGACAAAACTGCAGGTCTTGAATATGCAAATATGGAATTAAATGATCTGGCAAACTATGAAAAAGCAGAAGAAATCTGCCGCCGCCAAGTTCTTGATTTCCATATTAATGATGCTGATGGAATTCTTCTTTTAGGAGATGTCTTCCTTGAATGGGGAACTGAAAAAAATCCTGAAAAACTGGAATCTGCACGCGAACAATATGCAACCCTTATTCAGCTTTATAAATCAAATATGCTTTACGAAGGCCGTATGATGCGTTACTTTATCCGCACAGACAATCTTCCTGAAGTCTTAACCTTAAAAGAATATTTCCTCCCAAAAGAGAAAAATCTTCCTCCTGAAGACTGGACAGAACTTTCAGGTTATATGCTTGATAAACTGTATGGTCCTATGTCACCATCGGAAGAATATTTACGTTCTTACATCGAAGATGTAAGACTTTTATTAGCTCGTGCTTACAAACTGGACTCAAAAAATCCTGTTGCAGCATATAATATTGCCCGTTACTTTATTGAAACCAACGAAAATCAGGCTTCAAAAGATACTCTCAAAGATGCCCTCGAAAAATTCAATAAAACTTCCCAGCTTAAACGTCGCGACCTTTACAAATACATAGATACTTATCGCCTTGCGGGTGAAGAGTACGCAAAAGCACAGGAATATTTAAGGGCACAGGAATTCTATACAGACGGAATTACACTTTACACTGCAGAACACAATGCATCCGGACTGGAAGGAAACAAAAAAATTGGTCAATTATTCTCTGATCAGGCAGACATGGATTATTTCATCACTGGTGATTACGACAATGCCCTTTTGAATTACATTTCTTCCGTTGAACTTGAAAATGACAATCCATCTATCCGATACAAAATTGGATACATCCAGTATAAAAAGAAAAATTATGGCGAAGCTTTAGGTTCATTTATGAAAGCCGGAGACGGAAATATTAAAGAAACTAACCTTATGCTTGCAATGGGAAATACTCTTTCTCTCCGCGGAGATAATTACGCAGCTCAAGGATACTATGAAGACCTCATTGCAAATCTTGACAGGCAGATTGCCGACAAAGGAAGTGTAAATCCTCAAGTTGCCCGCGAAGACAATGAACTGGTAACCACATATCTTTACGCCTCAAACAATTACGGCGTTACTCTTTACAAACTTGCTTCCCGTACTGGAAACAGTGCATTTAATGCAGACGCAATAGTACAGTTCTCTCAGTCTGTAAGAGCATGGGATGCCCTTACACGAAACCAGATTACAATGGAAAGATTGGGTGGTTCTAACCTGGCAGAAGAAAACATTAAATATATTACTCATCCAGTTCCAGACTTTGAGCCTGCAATTTACACAGAAATACCAAGAACAATTATTAATAATGAAAAAATATCGTACTAAGCTTCTCTTAAAAGAACTTTTCCGAAAATCCATTCATTTATGTTCTGCCCTTGTACCTTTCTTTTTGGACCGCTGGTATACCCTTATAATTATCCTTTTATTTCTTGCATTAGCAGTTTACACTACAAGCGAAATATTACGCTTAAAAGGAATTAAAATTCCTTTAATTTCCGGTATAACTGAAATAGCAGCCCGAAAGCGGGATGAAGATAAATTCGTTTTGGGTCCTGTAACCCTTGTTATGGGAATTCTCATTGCGAGTTTCACTATAAAGAATCCTGATTGCCGTAGAATCGGAATTTATGCCCTTTCTTTTGGAGACGGACTGGCAAGTCTATGCGGAAAACTTTTCGGAAGAATCCATATCCCAGGTACCAAAGGGAAAACCGCAGCTGGAAGTCTTGCCTGTTTCACTGCAGTATTCATTTCAACGTTCTGTGTCATTCCAGACACAAAAGCTGCATTAATTACAGCCTTTTTTGCAATGCTTATTGAACTCCTCCCCCTTGCCGACATGGATAACATCATAATTCCACCAGCAATTGGGTGGTTATATTATTTAATAAATTTTCTTTAAGAATAAAGATTTCTATCATGCAATTCTTTCAAATAGAAAACCGTTCCTAAACAGAAGAACAAAATACTCAAGACAAGAATAAAGAAATTTACACTATTAATTGACATTACAAAACCAGCAATAATCATCGCAAGTCCCAAAGAAGTCTTTTGTGAATATTTTTCCCGGATGTTATAAATAAACAAAGAAATAACAGCCAATGAATGAACCAGAATTTCAAATACGACAATAATTGTATCAAATCCTGCATGAACACGAAAATCCTTTTCTAAAACACTGGTATTTAGAGGTAACGCCATGGCAAGAAACATAGAGGCAACAATAATAACCAGCATATTTCTTTCAGTATACTGTCTTTGTTCCGGGCCATTCATAATTACGGCAAACAAAAGTGAAAGCGGTGCCAGAATACGGGCAAAAATAGATAAATCTCCCAGAAGGATAAGGCTTTCAGAAAAAGTATTATCTACAGAAAGAAGAGGTATATAAAAACGTGCACTTTCAAACAAACAGGAAACTAAAAAGCAGTAAAAGAAAGATATTTCACTACACTGAGTTTTAGCAAATGCATCCGTCATTGCTTTAGAAGTAATAACAACATATAAATTCATAAAGAAAAGTGAAATAAAAACGGCAATCGGTTGATATTCAAATAAAATGCTATAAACAGGACGATTAGGATCAAAATAGAATCTGCAAGGATTTACTATCATTGAGTAGACAAAAAACAAAACGTTTACAACAAGAACCACAAGTGAAAATAAAAATAAGGAAAAACTCAAACCATTTCTTGTTTTAATTGTCATAAGAAAATAATAAAGTGATTAGAAATAATAGTAAAGACTCTAAGAAAGATGCCGAAGATAGAAGTAAGATATTAATTTGGGGGAAAAAATGAAAAAGATCATTTCTTCGATTATCTCAATATGTGTTTTCTCTGCTTTTATGTTTGCAGGAGATGTAGCAAGCTTCGTTGAAGAAGGCTGGTCTTCAGACGGGAAAACATTTGTATTTGGACAATACGGCAAAACAGACAAAGATTTCCAAGGTTGGGCAGAACTTATAGAAGTAAATATTGAAAAGAACGATTATGAAGACAACGGTTACTTTTCAATCAAACCATCGAGTGTAACAAAAGGTAAAAACGGCGGCGATGTTTATGAATCATTAAAAGCAAAAAGTTTTTACAGCACAAAACCACTCAATCTTAAGAAGACTGAACCTGATCAGATTCTTTACCTTTGTGAAGATGTTTACAAGAAAGGTTCTGATGAAATTATTTTCAAAGATTTCCTTGGTTCCGATGTAGATAACCCGCTTTCATTTTCCGTTACTATGAATCCTTCTATCACAGGTTCTGGAGCAAATGCAAAATCATCTTTTTATATTCTGATTGAAAAGAAAGATAAAAACGGAAACGTTATTGCTTCACAGAAAGTAGGAAATCCAGAAATCAGAAGAAAAGGTGTAACAAATTACAAAATCGAAAAAATCCTTTCAGACAAAACAGGCAAGAAAATAATTTTTGTTGTAGAAAAAACTATGGAAGACAAAACAGGAATCAACGTACGATATATGGTAGAAGCCTGTATATTGAACGAAAACTTCTAAATAGATTAATTTTCTATATAATAATCCGGAGTAATAAACTCCGGATTTTTTTTTATTTTCATATCACTTAATTTCATATTTTGATTAAAAAAATACATTCTATATGCAAGGAATTAAAATATGGAGTTAATATGAAAAATACAATCTCAAAAAAAATTAAAAACTCTGTCCTTGTTTTGGCAGAAACTTTCGTTTTAACCGGAATAATGCTTCTTTCAATATTTCCAGTTTCCTGTAGGGTGTCACTTTCTGGACTTGAAATAATTGGTGCTGATTGCAAAGTTCCTGTTCTTGAAAATTATGAAATTCTAGATTCAAAAAGAATAAAAATGAATTTCTCTGACAGTATAAATCTCATATCTGCGGGAATCTCTGAAAACAAAGAATCAGAAATTTTACCAGAAAAAATCGAATACCCTGAAGAAGATTCTGGTAAAACAGTAATTGTTTATTTACAGAAAGAAACTGATATTGGGAAAAAATATATTTTCACAGGGGAAGTAGAAAACATAAATGGTTCAACCCTAACCTTTTCCTATAAATTTACCGGTTATAATAACAAAACACCTAACCTTATTTTTAGTGAGATAGCTGATGGAAGCCAGAAAAAGAAAGACTACACTTTATATGAATACATAGAATTCTATGCTTTATCTGAAGGAAACCTTGCGGGATTAAAAATTTCAAGCATAAATGACGGTGATACAAGTTCATTCAATTTTCCCTCTGTGGAAATCCATAAAGGAGATTATGTAACCGTTCATTTTAGAAAAACAGGTAACCAGGAAAGTCTTTGCATAAATGAAACAACTGACATTTCCGAATCAAAATCTCAGGGAAGTTCTCCCTCCTCCTGGGATTTCTGGATAGAAAGTCAGGATTCTCATCTTGGTGCCAGCCAGGACATTATTCTTCTTGAAAATACAAATAACAACAAAATATTACAAGCAGTCTGTTATTCTATAATCGGGAAAGATACCTGGGCAAAAGAAAAATTTTCAGAAGCAGCTGAAAAATGTTTCGAAGAAAATTTGTGGTTTCCTGGAGGTTCCGCCGAACATTCAATTAGGTTTAAAACCTCTGCTTCCCTTTCCAGGACTAACCTTGCTGAAATAATTAATTCTTATAATTCAGGGGATCTTGAATATCCATTTACATCATCTCCAGAAGAATGGTCTCGAATAACACCAAGTTCTCTTACACCAGGCTATTAACTTTCATATCATTGTGACTTTTTTTAATAACTTTGTTACAATGAAACTTATGGCAGAACTTTTAGCACCTGCGGGTAATATAGAATCACTTGACGCAGCAATCGGCGAAGGGGCCGATGCTGTTTATATGGGACTTAAGAGCTTTAATGCTCGTCTTCGTACAACAAATTTTGCATGGAATCAATTTGAGGCTGCTGTTGAGGCATGTCACAGACAGCATAAAAAGATTTATGTAACGGTAAATACAGTCTCTGAAGAAAAAGAAACAGAACGTTTATATCGACTCCTCTCCTATCTGAACAAAGTTGGACCAGACGGACTTATTGTTCAAGATTTTGGTGTAATCCGAATGTGTCAGGAATTTTTTCCAAACCTTGAACTTCATGCTTCAACACAAATGAATATTGAAAGTTCCAACGCAACAAAACTTTTGCAAAAAGAAGGATTAAAACGAGTTGTATTAGCCCGTGAACTTGGACTTGATGAAATCAAAAAAATCAAAACTGAAACAGGCGCAGATCTGGAAGTTTTCGTACATGGTGCTCTTTGTGTAAGTGAATCGGGACTTTGTCTCTTCTCCAGTTTTCTTGGCGGAAAATCTGCAAACCGCGGTATGTGTACACAAGCATGTCGTCGTTATTATACAGCAGAGGTTCCAGGAGGAATTCGTCAGGGATACTATTTCTCTCCATGCGATTTAGAACTTATTGACCAAATTCCAGATCTTATAGAAGCCGGTGTAGATTCCTTCAAAATTGAAGGCCGCATGAAAAGTGCAGAATATGTAGGAAGTGTTGTTTCTGCATATAGATATGTAATGGATCATTACAAGGAAGACAAAAAAGGCGCAATTGCAGCAGGGCATCGAATGCTTGCAAGTGATTTCGCACGAAGCAAAACCAATTACTGGTATGGCTTTAAAACATTAGAAGATGGTGTAGGCAATGCAGGATCAAAGATTTTAAATCCTGATCAGGCTGGCGGAACCGGTATATACCTTGGTAAAATTAAAAAAACAAAGCCTGCTCCAAAAGAATTGAAACAGGCATTAATTAAAAATCCGGCAGAAGCAACTCCTGAAGATTACAGAATTGCTCTTGCAGTTCTTTCCGGCGGTTCGTATGATCCAGATCCAGGAGACTCAATTCGTCTCCATAAAAAGGATGATACAGGCCGTGTCAGCCATAAAGTTCGTACTGTTGAACTCTCAGAATCTGGTGAACGCTGGATAGATATTCCTTCTGGTTTTTCAGAAGGAGATCCTGTTTATTTACTTCAGACAAAATCAAGCTCTAAACGTTATCCACGTGTTCTTCCACACGACATCGGACGTTACAGAAAACAACCGGGAGACGAAAAGCTTCCAATTCTTGATTTAACTCCGGTTTCTCAAAAAGAGTTGGTTTATTTCCCAGAAGGAGTCTATGCAAATGTCTCTTCAATTCCTGATCTTTTCCAGATTCAAGGACTCCATCCAGTTCGTGTAATTGTTGAACTTAATTCTGAGACAAAAGAAGATATCTTAAATCATAAGACAGTTCTTCCGTTCTCAAAAAAACAATTATTCATTTCCCTTGATCCATTCTGTTCTTCTTCACAGGAAGATGAACTTTCTGATGTATTAAAATTATTAATAGCAGATGGTTTCTCAAATTTCGTTGTAAACAACCTGGCACATATTCAAATTTTGAAAAACTTACAAGCATCAGGAAGCAAAGTAAACCTGATAGCAGGACCTTACCTCTATACATTCAACAGATGGGCTGTATCTTTCCTGGAAAATCAAGATATCGGGGCATTTATTATGCCTTATGAAAATTCCCGCAAGAACCTGGAAGCCACATTCGAAATGAATGTACGTTCCAGAATTCTTGTTCCAGTATTCGCCTACCCGGCCCTTTTCAGAATGCGCTTTAAATTACCTTCTGATTATGATTTTACATTCTTCGAAGATAAAGAAGGTTCTTTGTTCAAAGTAAATTCTACGCAGGACGGTTCTTTTGTAATGCCAGAATCGCCATTCTCAATTGTTGATAAAGTAGAAATCTTGAATAAATCTGGTTTCAAACGAATCCTTATAGATTTCACCAAAACAAAAGTTACCCGTAGTCAGATAAAGGCTATTATGACATCTATGGCAAAAGGACAACCATTACCTGACATTTCCCGTTTCAACTGGAAAGATGGATTTTACAGAGACCGCGATCCAAATCGTGATCCCCGTAACCAGAAATAAGAAACTCTAGAAGACTGCCTCAATTTCGGAGTCAGCCATAATCTCAGAATCGGATGCAGCCTGTTCAGCAAGTTTCATTGCTGCAACAGTGTCTGCTTTCGTTGCAGTTTCTTTTGACTCAAACTTTGGTTTATATTCTACATGTTCTGCAACCACCATCATACGGCTTTCCCATTTATCTTCAGAATTCTTCCATCGATCCTGTTTCAGTCTGCCTACAACACGAATACCACGACCTTTACTGCATTTCTCAGAAGCATATTCCGCTAACTTATTCATAGTCTGAATTGGGATATAACTTACTTCTTCTTTTCCTTCCCCATTTTTATCTTTGTAAAAACGGTTCACTCCAATAGTAAATTCTGCAACTTTAAAACCTGGTACAGGTTCTCTCAATGATGGCTGTTTAGTAACATTTCCTTCAACAATAACTGAATTCAACTGATTCATATAAATACCTCTTTTATAAGTGCACATGCACATCTTTAGTTCCGGCCGGAAACTTTGTAACGCAGGATTAAAATCCCCTGCAATATAAGTATTTATTTTTTTTAACAAAAGAGGAAAACAAAAATGAAAAAAGATGATTTTTTTTGATTTTTTTTAATTTTCTGCTTTTTTTGGGAAAATTAAACTTTCCAGTGATTCTGTCTCACAAGGCTTCACAATAAGCCTTTCCAATACAAAACCACATGCACCAAGAGCTGTAGTACGAATATCATTTTCACAAACAACTACATCAAAATCTTGAAGTTCCGGATAAAAGCGATACTGATTACCATATTCCTGAATTTTATCTTTAAGAAAATCGATATCCATATTCTCAAAGCCATCAATATAAACTTTATTTACATCAAATGCATTTGAAAAATAAGAAATACACATAGCCATATTCTTCAAATACTTTTCCATAAATATCCGGTTTGTTTTCATTCGATTTCTTGATTCTTCAGGAACATGCATATCCTGAAAATCACTAATTCTGAATATTCCCGGAACCTCTCCCGCGCAACCATGTGAACCAACACAAGGTTTAGCATCGGAAAAAAATGAACTTCCACCTGTTATTCTTGAAAAAGTTTCAGGATTATCTGCACTATCAATAAAATGCTGAAGGAAAACAAAGAAAGGTGATGTTTCTTTATTAAAAGCAACCCTTCCCCATCCCCAGCAACGAACATCATTTTCTACAAACAATGGAATTTCTTTTGAATTTATTGTTATGGTTTTAGGAACAACAATTTCAGACTGCAACTCAAAAGGTACTGAACGACGGACAATATTTTCTTCGGAAAAAACAATCCCAGGAATAGCAAGTCCACAGGCAAAAATATCATACCCACAGCTCTCAAGAACAGGTATCATTTTTGTCTGACAGAATTCTTTACAATCCATTATTTTCTCATGAAACTGTTTTTCAAAAACAATTTCACCTTTTATGTTTGAAACAATTATTACTTGAAATTCTGGCTGAAGTTCAACACCTGCAACATATATCCGGTTGTGATTCAAAACAAGTGGAAGTCGCTTTAACGAAGATTCCTGCTCAATAAGCCAGCCTTGTTCTACAAGATAATTATAAATATGAGTTACCATTGCTCGATCAATACAAAGACTTTCACCCACTTGCTTACGATTTATTCCAGGATTCCGATAAATCAATTTCAGCATTGAACAAACTTGTCTATGATTTGTTTTTCCTAATGATAACTTCATATTTATTCATCCATTAATAATATTTCATTGTTAGTATTTCATCGTAAATATTTATAAAAGAGATGCAAAAGGATTATATGAATCCTCATCTTCATCTTTCTGTGAACTCAAATATTTTGCTGCACTTAAGTCCTGTTCAGCAGAGGAAGCTGGAATAAGAGAAATGCGTTTATTTTTCAAATCCATTTCTTTTATTACAACCGACATTTCGTCTCCAGGTTTATAAAGTTTTTTGATATTTGTATTTTTATTAACACCTTCCAGTTCAGAAACATGAACCAGTCCGTCTACTCCTTTTGTCAAATTTACAAATACACCAAAGTCTGTTACACGTGCAATTTTTCCATCATATTTTGTTTCAAGCTTTAAAGACTCTGCAGCAGCATTCCATGGATCATCAAGAAGTGCTTTTACTGAAATAGATACTTTTTCATTTTTCCAATCTGCACGGATAACCTGAGCCTTTACTCTCTGCCCTTCAGAAATAATACTGAAAATATCATCAACTCTGTCATATTGAATTTCAGAAACAGGAAGCAGTGTTCTAAATCCGTTTACATTTACAAAAGCACCAAAATTCTGAACCGATTCAACAACTCCCTCCACAATTTTACCAACAGTGATTTCTTGAGAAAGAGTTTCAAGCTTTTCGGAATATTCACGTTCTCCAAGAAGTCTATTTGAAACAGTCAGATCTTTACCATCATTTTTATATTCCATAATGATAAAAGACATAGTACGTCCAACATAAAAAGATGGTTCTTCTTTCTGACGGAATCCCATCTGAGAATAAGGACAGAATGCTCTTGAAGAACCGATTTTAACTTCGTATCCACCCTTTATTTCTTTTTCAACATGTCCGTCAACTGGAATCTTTGCATTAAATGCATTTTCAATCATTGACTTATCTGCTTTTTCTCCTGCAATTTTAGCAGTAAACCGCATTTCCCCGTTTACATATCCTGTAAAAAATACTTTAACCTTATCACCTTCTTTTACAGTTAAATTGCCATCTTTGTCGAGGAAATCTGAAGTATCACAAACACCTTCGCTTTTTGCATCCATTGCAAGGAAAACATAATCCTTTTGAATCTGTACGATTTCTGTTTCAAACTGTTCACCAATTTCAATTCTGTTGTTCATTTTTTCTCACTCTATTTTAATTTAATTTCTCAAGTAGTTCACGAATTTTATAAAAAGATTCATCTGAAATATCATGTTCAATTTTACAGGCATCAGCAGAAGCATTTTCTTCAGATACCCCAATCTTTACAAAAAACTCTGTTAATACTGTATGACGTTCATAAATTCGCTCTGCGATTTCTTTTCCTTTGGGGAGAAGAGAAATATGACCTTCCTCATCAATAATAATATATTTTTCTGATTCCAGATTATGAATTGCAACACTTACTGACGGTTTTGATATTTTCAAATGTCTGGCAATTTCTACTGCATGAACAGGTCCTTTTTGACCCAGAACAAGGACAGTTTCAAGATACATTTCTGCAGATTCGCGGATAATCATCAATTCTTCCTTAAAATTCAATAAACTGATGTCATTTTACACCATTTTAGGATGATTTTCCAACATTATTTGTCGATAAAGTATATATGAGTACAAAATCTAAACACAAAATTATCTATGAACCAATTATTTTTATTGTACTGTCTTTTGCAGCAGTACTGGTATTTCTATTGAACAAATTTATACCTTCCCTGAGGCTAGAAACCTTCACAACAAGCCCCTCATCGCTTAAAGGGGAACTTCCATTTAAAATCAAAGAAATTAACAGCTGGCTACGAATATTCTTTTATATTCTTGGAACAAAAGATATTTCAAGATGGATTTTATTTTCTGGATTGCTTTTGCTAATTCCAGAACAAGAAAATAATTATGGTACTTTTTTGACCCTAATTATGATTATTCTTTCCACAATATTTTCTGGAGTTCTTTTTGCATGTTTCTCTGTGCAATCTTTTTCAGGTTGTGATCCTCTGATTTTTCTTTTTGTTATTTTACGGGTTTTATCGGCAATTAGAAAAAAGTCCATTCCATTATCAGATATAACCGGATTTATTTTCTATATCATATTCTTTTTATTTTTTAATGGAAGTATAAAGGACAATTTAATTCCATTGTTTATTTGTTTTGCGGGAGGACTTTGTGGAAGCCTAGTTTCATTTATTACAGTGAAAAAATCCGGAAAAAGAAAAACCTCGGGAAAGAAGGCTGAAACAGTGATTTATTTTGACAATGAAAAGGACAGTCCAAGATTTAAAAAGAATAATTCCAGTGAAGATGAAACAATCATCGGAACACTGGAATTATAAAACTTAGTTTATTTTTTTAAGTTCTGCAGAAAGAAAAATGTCATCCTGATACCAGTCTATAAGGAGAGAAAAATAATCTTCCTCATAACCTTCACAGAATGCACGGATTTTCCATACCGTACCTGAAAGTAATTTTTCTGCAGGAACTTCCTTAACAGGAACCCATTTACCAAGATATAAAATTTCAAAATTTGTTAATGAAGAAATATCGGAACCACTGTCACGATCGCAGGCATATCCATGAATTGTTAATGGGCGCTTCATATTTTCAAGAAAATCAATTTTTAATTTTTGCTTTTCTCCCTGTACAGTGAAACTTCTCCAAATAACATAGGAACCAACGACTATCTTCATACGATAATTACCATCTTTAAGGAAAAGTGTTTTCATATCGTAAAGTGAATGATTAGTTAGGCCTTTTTGTTTTAAATCACGTTTAAAGAAAAGACGTTCATAAAAACGGCTTCCTTTTACAGAAAACTCTCTGGAACTTCCACCAATCTCTGGGAAATCTTTTCCATCATTTTCATAAAAAGTGGCTTTCACAGGTAAATCTAACTCACCTGATGCAAAAACAGAAACAGGCATTTCCAATTCCACATTTACCGGTGAGAATATTGAAGACAAAATAGTCCTATGAATTACTCCCGTATAAAGGAGTCCACAAACCACAAGAGCACCTGCTAAAACGCAAGCTACACAACGTCTAACAAGCCGTTTTATTTTGTCTTTTGGTTCAAATGCTTTTTCTGTGAACTTATATTGATTTTCATTAGAAACAGCACGGGCAAGTTGAACTCGAAGTTCATGAGTATCATAATGAGAAAGATATTTTTTTACCGCTTTCAAAACAGAGTCTATATCTTTAATACGGCGGCTTTTTTTTGCTTTTATCATTCCCTTAACAAGGCGTTCTACATCCTTAGGAATATCTTTATTGATTTTCCGTGGAGCAATATATTTTCCTTTTTTTATTTTTGAAATGTTCTCTGTAGTAAAATCTCCGGAATATGGTTTAGAACCAACCAGCATTTCATAAAGACTGATACCAAGAGCATAGATATCTGCCCTATTATCTACTGAAGAACTGTCATCAAATTGTTCAGGCGGCATATACGCCGGTGTCCCTAATGCAATACCTTCTCGAGTTAAATTATCTTCCCGTTCACTTTCATCACTGGCAATTCCAAAATCAGTAATTTTTATCTCACCGCGTTTTGAAATCAAAATATTTCCAGGCTTAATGTCTCTATGAATTACTTTTTTTGAATGAGCATATTTTAATCCATAACAGGCATCTTGCATTATGAGCATAGCAAGTGGTACAGGGAGTGAGGTTTGTTTTTTTATAAGCTTATCACAGGACATTCCATCTACTAATTCTTCCACCATATATCGAAAACGATCTTCAGTGAAATAATCAAAAAGATGCACAATATAAGGACTTTGTAAATCAAGGAGAATCTGTGCCTCCCGTTTAAAACGTTCCGCATTTGTAGCAGAACCTTTTCCTCGAGCTGTTAATTTCTTGATTACTACAAATCTTTTTAATTCTGGGTGAACTGCTTTATAAACAACACCCATACCTCCTTTTGCAATAATACCTGAGATTTTGTACTTACCAATTAAAGGTGGAAACTCATCACTCATAAACTCCTCCAATTACACTTACTATATCTCTTTCTGGATCAAAGTCACTTTCTCCATTTAGCATTCCATTTAAAAATACTATATTTTTTCTAAGGGGATTATGAATTTGAATATAACGTCCATCCTGCCTTAACGCACATTTTCCATTCACTGGTCTATGACCACCAAACCAAAGAATAGAATCATTTTTTCCGAATAGATTTTCTATAGTATTTGAAACACTTCCACATTGAGCTTCATTATTTTCAGTCCAAATAAGTCCTGAAACAACATCAGGATTTAGTCGCGCATTAATCAGTTCATCACGAGTAAAAGTCCGTCGTGGTTCTCCATGACTTACTACACATCTTTTTGAAGAATATACAAGTGGAAGATTTTTTTCATACAAAGAAAGCATATAAAGAACATCATCACCATAAAAGTCTCTTACAAATGCCTTTACCATTCTTCCTTCTTCTGCATATTTTCTAAAAGGGAAATCTCCCCCTTCATGAACATTCATAATATTTTCATGATTCCCTTTCAAAAAGTGAAAATTATCAGGAAATGAAGTTTTCAACTCAAATAGCATCATAAGCAAGGAAAGACCTTCGGACATTTCTTCCCGCATAGCACTACCAGAAACCATATCTTTTTCAAATTCTTCTTCACATAAGTGCCATCGTTCTTTAGTTGTTTTCTCAGAATGAAGGGCATCCCCAACAAAAACTACATGAATCAATTTTTTTTCTAAAGCTTCCAATACAGTCATATCAAAAACTTTATATTCACAGATTTGTTTCAAAAATAAAGGACGAGCATGGAGATCAGGAATGATAATTACAGGTAAAGAACAATCCGTAAAATCCAGAAGACTTCCAGGATTCCCATCAGAAGAAACTGGTCTCCAGCTATTTTTTTCATTTTCCAAAAGATTGGTCATTTTTTCCGACATGGAAAATATTTCATCATGAGAAGGTAAACGAAAAGATTCAAAAAAAGTAAAATCCATATAATTCTCGAATCAGGAAATTACAAAAACCATTGTCCCAATTTGAATCTGATCTCCAACATTCAGTTTTACATATTTATCTTTAGGGATCTTAACAGAATTTACATAAGTACCATTAGTGCTGTTCTCATCTTTCAAAAAATATGCATCTTTAATTTTCTGAATCACAGCATGATGGCGACTTGCTAATTTATTATCTACCACGACATCATTTGAAGTATCACGACCAAGGGTAATTTTCGCAACCAGACTGATTTTCTTATTATTGAACATAAGATAAGAAGCAGATTTTCCACTACCGATTTTATCAAGCTGCTTTCCTACAGGACTAGAAGTTGTAATTGTTTCATCCATAATTATCTAACACTTCCTTTAATTTTGATTTGTTATTTGTGTTCAGAAAATAAATCTGTAATTGAACTGAATGAAGGTTTAAAACTTTCGAATAGAGGGAAATTTCCTTTCCCTGCTTTCAAAAACAGACTGACTAATTTTAAAACTTCATGTCTTTCTTTAAAATCTATTTTCATAAGTTCATTGAGAATTTTTGCAGAATTATGAAGTTTATCGTTTTCCATATCCGACAAAGTCTCAATACCCGACTTATATATTATACCAAACATTTTTTCAGTTACATCTTTAATCTCATCAAGACTTAATTCCGCATACCATTTATTAAATGTTTTATAAAAAAATACACTTTCATCATCGAAATTCTTTTTATTCACAAAGCCAAAAGGTGTAACAGACCATGAGAAAGGATCATGCTGCATTACTATTCGTTCTGAACTTTCTGCAATTTCAAATTTATCAGAATGATAAAAGAACATTCCTACAATCGAACACTCTGGATAAACTGAATATATTTTTTCAGAAACTTTCTGATAATTTTCACTTTTCAGAATTTCCTTACTAAATCCAGGACCATCAAAATTAAAAACATTGGAAATACGCTTCTTCATTTTATCTGATCCATTAATTGCAGAATACATAGCAATGTTTCCACCCTTTGAATGACCAGAAAGAATAAACTTTCCTTTCAAAGAAACCATGGCATCCTTTAAATATTCAAGTGCATCAATTTGTGACGGAATAAAATCTGAATAACTTAAAGCGAAATCTTCCTGCCATCCCATAATAGATTCATCGGTGCCTCTATAACATACACAATTGAAGTTTTTTCCAGACACTGTAAACGCGGCAAACTGTTCACATTTCTTTTTATCGAAAACCTCTCGGAATCCTCCGATCTTCAATGAACCATAACGCTTTGATTCTGAACATAATTTCAAAAGCGTGTATGTATCAGGACTAATATAAGGTCCAAGGTGTTTCTTCAATTTTCGGACCGATTTTTTATCGTTAATTATTGGAGACATTTTGCTCAGCTCTACAGAGTCAAGAAAACTTTCAGAAACAAAATCCTTCAAATTCAAATAAGTTATTTGACTGAAAACAAGAGCATCAACAACATTGAATGGAGAATTTTCTAAACTAACATCTCCGCGCCAAACAACATAATCTACAAGACCTGCCATTTTTTTTCCCTGTTAAAATTTTGAAATATATTCTATCAATTTTTCTGAAGCCAACCTGTGTGTCAAAGGTCCAGGATGTCCACGACTACCTTTCTCAAATTCTGTTTTTTCTAAATCCATAGAAGGCAGTAAAAGTGTATCTGTTTTTTTATCACCTGTTTCTAAAATAAACTGATCTACACCCTTCTGTATATAAGGACTCAGATTATCTATTGGAATCATTCCCCAAATCCAACAAATTCTTGATTCAGGATTGTTTTTTCGAACCTCTTTCAGAAATTCACAGATTTCTTTCGAAATATTGGAGGCATCTTCTTCATTTGGAAATCCTGAGTCATTAAGACGCATTTTATATTCTTTTCCGGTAACAGGATCTTTCCAGGCAGGCTGGTTAAAAGCACCTGAATCATTAGTCCCAAGATTTATGAAAATAAAATCTGGTTTAAAGAAAGAAAAATCCCATAATTCCAGAGAACCATTTTCCTTTTGAATATCCCCGGTTTGCAATCCACATACATTTTTATAAATTCCCGGAATGGTACTTGTAATATTATTATCCCAACCTGTTACAACACCCCAACCACATTGAGAAATAATATTAAAATCTGCTTTTAAAGAAGTTGCAGTTTTTACTGCATAATTTTCGGACGCAGAAATCCACTGACTTATCCATTCCATTTCAGATGGTGCACCTATTGTTCCTTCACCAGAAGTTATGCTATCTCCGATAAACTCAATTTTTAATTTTTTTTCTGGCACTGGGAGAAATTGGGTTTCATCATTTACAGAAATTGAAGTAATTTTCAAAATCTGTGCGGTATCTCCACTCATTGGTTGAGTATCTCTCATAAGGATAATCGAATTTTCTTTTTCTGGATTTAATCCTCTGGCGAGACAAAAAGTTGCTTTCCCCTTCGGAGCCATAAAACGAGAAATCTTTCGACCATTAATCCATACACAAAGCCACACTTCATTAGAATTAAAATCACTTTCTACTTCTGCCCAGACTTCTCTGGTTTTAGCATAAAGCTCAAGACCGCTTCCAGCCCAGAAAAGAGAAAGGCTGTCTTTTTTTCCAGCATTTTTTATGTGTCTTCCCATAATATGAAAATTTGGTAACTGATTAATTTTGTAACTTGTCATACCTATATTATAACTAAATATTGGTCAGTTATGAAGTAAAATAAACATTCCCTTTAATTGTAGAAACTCATCAAAAACAGTATACTTTTGGATTAATAGGTAAATATTGCCTGTTATCATTTAACTCAATAATGGAGTTTTTTTTACTATGTCTTACGATTTTAAAAACATTGAACCTAAATGGCAGAAATACTGGGCGGACAACAAAACATTCCGCGTAACAGAAGATGAATCTATTCCGGCAGAAAAACGCCGCTACGTCCTTGATATGTTCCCTTACCCTTCTGGGGCAGGACTTCACGTAGGTCATCCTGAAGGATACACAGCAACAGATATTTACTGCCGTTTCCTTCGCATGAAAGGCTACAATGTTCTCCACCCAATGGGATACGATGCTTTCGGTCTTCCAGCAGAAAACTATGCTATCAAGACTGGTACACACCCATCAATCACAACAAACCAGAATATCGAAAACTTCACACGTCAGATCAAAGCACTTGGTTTCAGCTATGACTGGGACCGCTGCATTTCTACATGTGAACCTGAATACTACAAATGGACTCAGTGGATTTTCCTCCAGCTCTACAAAAAAGGACTGGCTTACGAAGCAGAAACTCCAATCAACTGGTGTCCTTCATGTCTTACAGGTCTTGCAAACGAAGAAGTAAAAGAAGGCAAATGTGAACGCTGTGGTGCAATCGTAACACACAAAACAATCCGCCAGTGGATTCTGAAAATTACTGAATACGCTGAACGCCTTCTTGAAGACCTGGACAGTCTGGACTGGCCTGAAAGCGTAAAACTCATGCAGAAAAACTGGATCGGAAAATCTTTCGGTGCAGAAGTTGATTTTGAAGTTGCTAAAGCCGACGGAACTGGAAGCGGAGAAAAACTTACAGTTTATACAACTCGCTGTGATACACTTTTCGGTGCAACTTACATGGTTGTTGCTCCAGAACATCCTCTGGTAGCAAAAATCACAACCCCTGAACAGAAAGACGCCGTTGCAGCATATCTTGATGCAGCTGCTAAAAAATCTGACCTTCAGCGTACAGACCTGAACAAAGACAAGACTGGTGTATTCTCAGGAAGCTATGCAATCAACCCTGTAAACGGAAAACTTATTCCAATCTGGATTGCAGACTACGTTCTCATTTCTTACGGTACAGGTGCCATTATGGCCGTTCCTGCCCACGATGACCGCGACTGGGAATTCGCAAAGAAATTCAACCTGCCAATCATCGAAGTTCTGAAATCGGAAGTTGATGTTCAGACTCAGGCCTGGACTCAGGATGGTGTACACGTAAACTCAGGTTTCGTTGACGGGCTGAACAAAAAAGACGCTATCGCAAAAATGATCGAATTCCTTGAAGAAAAGAAAATCGGTCATGCAACAGTAAACTACAAACTCCGCGACTGGATCTTCAGCCGCCAGCGCTACTGGGGTGAACCAATTCCTCTCGTACACTGTGAAAAATGTGGTACAGTTGCCATTCCGGAAGACCAGCTCCCAGTTGAACTTCCAAACGTAAAATCATACCAGCCAACAGGAACAGGAGAATCTCCACTGGCAGCCATTGAAGAATGGGTAAACTGCACATGTCCTGAATGTGGCGGAAAAGCAAAACGCGAAACAAACACAATGCCTCAATGGGGCGGAAGCTGCTGGTACTACCTGCGCTATCTGGACCCAAAAAACAACGAAAAATTTGTTTCTGAAAAGGCAGAAAAATACTGGATGCCTGTAGACCTTTACGTAGGTGGAGCTGAACACGCAGTTCTTCACCTGCTCTACTCTCGCTTCTGGCACAAAGTTCTTTACGACTGCGGAGTAGTTTCTACAAAAGAACCATTCCAGCGCCTCATCAACCAGGGACTTATTACTTCATTCGCTTTCCAGAGAAAGAACAAGACTCTGGTCCCAACAGATGAAGTAACAGAAAAAGACGGAAAATTCGTAGAAACTGCAACAGGCGAAGAAGTTGAACAGATCATCGCAAAGATGTCTAAATCTCTTAAGAACGTTATCAACCCTGATGACATGATCAATCAGTACGGTGCAGACTCTGTCCGCATGTACGAAATGTTCATGGGACCACTTACAATGAGTAAGCCTTGGAATACACAGGGTATCATCGGTATCAACCGCTTCCTTGAAAAAGTATGGGCCGTTGGAGAAAAACCAATGAACGACATCGACATTACAGGAAAACTTGATGACGAAAAACTTGTAGCTCTGCGTAAAACATTCGCTCAGACTGTAAAGAAGGTAACTTCAGATACAGACACACTGAACTTCAACACTGCAATTTCACAGATGATGATTTTCATCAACGAAGCTTCAAAAATGGAAAGCCTTCCAAAAGCAATGTGGTCTGATTTCGTAAAAATGATTTCGGTTTACGCTCCTCACATGGGTGAAGAACTTTGGGAAAAGCTCGGAAACACAAAAACAGTTGCTTACGAAAAGTGGCCTGAAATCTCTGACGACTTTGCAAAAGACGACAAGAAGAAGATCATCGTTCAGGTAAACGGAAAAGTTCGCGACAACTTTGAAACAGAACCTGGAACTGCAGAAGATGTTCTGAAAGCAACAGCTCTTGAACGTCCAAACGTTAAGAAGTTCACAGAAGGACACGAAGTTGTAAAAGTAATTGCTATTAAAGACAAGATTGTAAATATTGTTATTAAATAATTCTTTCTGGAATAAGAACTAAAAAAAAACACCAGATATACCTTAGGTATATCTGGTGTTTTTTTTTATCTCAATTTTCAATTTTATGAAAACATATTTATTTTCTTCAAAAGTTTAACCAGTTCGTCTTTTTCTATAAAATCAATCGGACGACCATCGATAAATTTGTGGGCACTTTCAGAAAATTTTCCCATAGAAACACAGAAACCACGATCACATTTAATATCACGGATCTTTGAATGGAAATCTCGAATATTCAAATCACCTAAAACCGAATTCGTTCGGTAGAATCTAAACAATTCCTTATCTTCCATTTTATTTGAGGCAACTGTACATAAAACTTCAACACTTTCAGTCTGAACCGAAATATCTTCGACCTTAACATTTTGATTCGGATAATATGCAAGAATAAACTTTCTACAAAGAGAAACAAAATCACTTGTTCCCGAAAGAAGATAAGTCTGAAGATTTGTATTCTGATTTAATTCAGTATATCGTAACACAAGTGCATCAACGTCTTTATATCCTTGATGCATATTTTGAATTCGCTTCAAAAGTTCCAAACCCTTAGAAATATTTCTTTGGGCAATAAATACGTTTGCACAGCGATACATTATTTGAAGCATTTCTTTTTCCGGAATATTTGCAAGCTTCATTCCAATTTCATAATCTTGAATTGCCAGTTCCAGATTTTTAGCCTTTTCATGATAACGCCCTGCTTCTATACAAGATCTAGGGCCAAATTCAGGATCAGGACGAAGATGCATAAAAATCTTTAAAGCTTTATCCCCCATTCCTGTTTCAGTCATTGCAACCGCAATACTAAACATTACTTCCTTATTATCAGGCTGAAGATCAAGCACTTTTTTCAAATAAGGAAGCGATTCTCGATATTTAGTAGCCTTAAAATATGAAAATCCTAAAGGTTCAAAAACTCCAGTATACTGGGGATTTATTTCATACGCTCTTTTAAGGCAGAAAATCGATTTATCAAAAACATTATTTTTATAAAATGCTCTTCCAAGGTAATAAGCAGCATCAAAACTATCTGGCACTTTTTTCAAAGCAAAAGACAATGAAATAATAGCATCTTCCAGTTTATCCAAATGATAAGCGGCAATTCCGTTTCTTAAGGCCGCCTGGGAAATATCAATATCAACATGAGCTGCCGCAATATCAAATAAAGTTTTGTAAATAGTAAAAGATTTCTCCCAGTTTTTCTCACCAAAATACAATTCTCCAAGCATAGTCAAAGCCTGGACATTATGGGGATCATGGGCAAGTTTTTTCTCAGATTCCCTGATTATTGTAGATCGTGATTTTTTACTTTGTTTTTCACCACCTTTCGTTTCATTTCTTTTGGACATTACAGTTCTAATCCCCATTAAAAGAATAATGAGGATAGAAACTGAAATAATCGTAATCAAAAGGGGAACCAACATTGAGCCCATAAGAATTCCTTTTCGTTACTTTTGAACGCGTAATTCCTGAACAAACTGTTCAATACGTTCAAGTGCGATTTTAATTTTTTCTACAGAAGTTGCATAACAACATCTGATATGTCCCTCTCCGCCGGCACCGAAAACACTTCCAGGTACTACAGCTACATTATATTTCTGAAACAGCATTGTTGCAAACTCTTCGCTTGAAAGCCCTGTTGATGTAATATCAGGGAACATATAGAATGCACCTTTTGGTTCTGGAACAGGAAGTCCCATTTCATTGAAAGCCTTAACCATCAGGTTTCTGCGCTGCTGATAACTTACACGCATTTTTTCAACTTCTTCCCAGCCGTTTTTAAGACCTTCGCATGCTGCATACTGACTGAAAATTGGTGCACAGATTGTATTATATCCATGAAGCTTAACAATCTGGGCAAGAAGTTCACTTGGAGCTGCAATATAACCGATACGCCATCCTGTCATAGCAAAAGATTTTGAAAAACCATTCAGAATGATTGTATAATCTTTCATTCCAGGGAAGCTACCGATTGAAACATGTTTTTCCCCATCATAAGCAAGTTCACAGTAAATTTCATCACTGATACACCAGATCTGATGTTTCTTTACAACTTCTGCAATCTTTTCAAGTTCCGAAGGCGGAATCATTGTCCCTGTAGGATTGTTTGGAGAACAGATCATTACAGCTTTTGTTTTTGGTGTACAGAGCTTTTCAATCTGTTCAGCTGTTGGATAGAAACCGTTTTCACTTGTATCAAGAGGAATTACTTTTACATGGCACAGTTCAGCAAGAGGAACATAATTTACGTAACAAGGCTGGCTTACGATAATTTCATCACCTTCGTTCAAAATAGCGCGAAGAACTGCATCCACCCCTTCAGAAGCCCCTACTGTAATAAGCACTTCATTCTGAGGATTATATGACATATTGTACGATGCCATATATTTTGAAATTTCTTCCCTAAGCTCAATCAAACCCCAGTTTGATGTATATGAAGTATGTCCTTTTTCAATATGATAGAAAGCTTCTTCTCGGATGCACCATGGGGTTGGAAAATCAGGTTCACCAACGGAAAGACTGATTACATCATCATGTCCGATAAGCATTTCAAAAAATTTACGGATTCCACTTGGCGGGATATCCATCATGGATTTACTAAGTCTGTCTTCTCTTGTATTCATTTTATGCCATTGCTCCTTCGCGGCGATCTTTGTCTTCTTCGATATAAACAATATCGTTTTCTTTATAAGTCCTCATAATGAAATGAGTTGCTGTTCCACGAACCCCCTGCAGGGTCGCCAGCTTTCGCGCCACAAAGTCACATATGCTCTGGAAAGTTTCACCTTCAATTACCACTTTAAGGTCATAGTTTGCTCCACTCATAAGATAAAGAGAGCGAACCTGTGGGAAACGGTAAATGCGGTCAACGACTGCATCAAAACCTCTTTCTCTTTCAGGAGTAACTTGAAGTTCAATTTCAGCACAAACCTTTCTATCTGAACCTGATTTTTCAGGATTAACAACTGTTACGTATTTAAGAATAGTACCATTTGATTCAAGTTCTTTGATAATAGCTTTGACCTCATCAATTGATTTTTTTGTCATTGCCGAAATATCTTCAACTGAAAGTCTGGCATTCTGTTTCAATAATTCGAGAATTTCTTCCATATTAGTTTTCCTGTATTTAATTTCCTAAAAGTTTGATTTTCTAAAGTTTTAGTTATAACAAAAAAAGCCCCCACTTCCGTGAGAGCTTTTTCACTTATCTTGCGTATTCTACAATTCGTGTCTCACGGATCATAGTGAGTCGGATTCTGCCTGGATACTGCAAATCAGTTTCAATCTGCTTTGCAATGCTTCTAGCCAGTTCCTTAACATCACTGTCAGGCACTTTCTCGTTGTTTACAAGAATACGAAGCTCTCGTCCCGCCTGGATAGCGTACGCCTTTTCTACACCTGGGAACTTTTCTGCAATGGCTTCCAGATTTTCCAAACGTTTAACGTAATTGTCGATTGTTTCACGACGCGCACCAGGACGCGCCGCTGAAATAGCATCGGCAATCTGAACGATAATTGCTTCGATAGTATTTGCTTCAACATCATTATGGTGGGCAGCAATTGCATTTACAACTCTTGCATCCTCACCCATTTTACGTGCCATTTCGGCACCAACTTCTGCATGGTTCTGGTCAGAATCATTTTCTGCCCCTTTACCAATGTCATGAAGTACAGCTGCTCGTTTTGCAAGTTCTCTGTTTGCTCCGATTTCTGCAGCAAGCATAGAAGCTGCCATTGCAACTTCCTTAGAGTGAATAAGAACATTCTGTCCATAACTTGTACGGAAATAAAGGCGTCCAAGAGCACGAACTCCTTCTGTACTCATATTATGAATACCCAGATCAAAGAGTGCTTTTTCACCTTCTTCGTAGATCTTATTCTGAATTTCGTGAGTAACTTTCTGAACCACTTCCTCGATACGTGTAGGATGAATACGACCATCCTGAATAAGACGTTCAAGTGATTCTTTAGCAATTTCCTTACGAACAGGATCAAAACATGAAATAACAACAGCTTCAGGAGTATCATCGATAATGATATCGACACCTGTAAGGGTTTCCAGAGTTCTGATGTTACGACCTTCACGTCCAATAATACGACCTTTCATTTCGTCACTTGGAAGTGAAACTGTTGCAACTGTAATATCACTTGTTGTTTCCGGAGCAATTCTCTGAATTGTAGTGATAAGAACATCTTTTGCTTTTTTTTCTGCAGTAAGCTGTGCTTCCTGTTCAATTTTATTAATCAAAACCTGAGCATCATGACGAGCTTCATTTTCAAGGTTTTTAATAATAAGTTCTTTTGCTTCTGCCTGTGAAAGACCCGAAATTCGTTCCAGTTCAGAACGATATTGTTCTTCCTGTTTTGCGATTACTTCAGATTTTTTCTCAAGTTCAGCTTCTTTTGAAAGGATTTCTTTATCTTTCTTGTCAAATTCTGCAGCACGTTGATCAAGAATTTCTTCTTTTTTATTTACACGTGCTTCATAGCGCTGCACTTCTGCACGACGCTCCCGATTTTCCCGCTCTTGCTGGTTTCGTTCACGAATGAGCTCATCTTTTGCATTAAGCAATATTTCTTTTTTCTGTGCTTCAGCTTCTTTTATTGCGTCCTGAGTAAGGCGCTTAGCTTTTTGTTCCGAAGCAGTTAACTGAAATCTGGCATAAAGCCAGCGAATAATCCATCCAAGAACAATTCCTGCAACAGGGAGACTAACATACAACACCCATGTAGGCATACTTTTTCTCCATGTATAACGTTTTTTTAAAACATTTAGAAATGTTCTCTTTAATTCTAATATAAGAATAGATTATTTACAACCCTAAGATATAAATTATCTCCATACAAATATAACGTAAACTAAAATCTTGAAGTTAGTGGATTTATAAATTATCATATTTGTATGGAAGAAAGCCAGAAAAAAAGCACATTTGACAGACTTGTGGCAGGATTAAATTCAGATGAACGGACTGCCATGCTTTCCCGACTCAATCAGAATGGAGAAAGTCATATTGAACTTATCAATGATGCAGCACAGGTAGATACTTTTACAGGCAATCTTTCAACCAGACTGAAGAATGAATCTATTTTTTACAGGATTTACATCTGGTTCAGGTCATTCGTTACAAAAATACCACAATCACAAATCTATAATGAAGATGTTCTCCTGAACATGGCAAAAAAAATAAATAGAGATCATCCTGGCATTTTAAGTCCACAGGGAGAATTTCTTGATTCCCTTTTTTATGAACGACTTACAACATTAAAAACCGCTGCAGATTTTTTCAAACCTTATATTTTTATAATTGACGAAAATCCCGGGGCTTTTTATGTATTTCTTAGTTCCTTTGTCGCTCCACAATTATCAGATAATATTAATTCTGTAGTAGATCCATACAATCTTCCGGACGATATTGAACCAGACAATAATGTAAGAACCGATCTTTTAAAGAAACTGGATGATCTTTTGAAAAACATGCAGGGTTCTGTAAAAAATAATATCTACCAGGCTGTAAAGAGCGTTCAATGGCTGACTGCTTTTTCTGAACTGCCATTTATTCATTTCATTTCCCAGTTTACAGATATTAAAGACGGGGTTTTCACCTGCCCCTACACATCCGCAAAAGTAGATTATCAAACCTTTGCTACAGTATTTGACTACAATATTCTTGTTCCAAATGAAGTTCTTGAAGCATTATTCCTTTTTTCCCAAAAGAAAGAAATTGCTGGAAATTACATGACTAGCGATATCGAAGATTCCGTGAAAAAATTCATGAATGTAGCTGCTTCTCATTTAAAAAATATAAAAATGTTTCTTTCTGTCGTTCCGATTATCTCAATGGGAAAAATCATTTTCAAAGACTATAACTGGACTTCAAATTCTTTTGGCGGCGGCGAAGACTGGTTCAGCAAATTCCGTGCCCAATGGCGAAAAATCATAGAAATCAGATGGACGGATTTTTTACGTGAAAGAAAAAAAACACTTCTTTCAGCTGGATTAAAAAATGATTTTAATCTTTCTTCATTCCCTGAAATGCCAAACAGACCTTGGACTGAATTATGGGGAGGAGTTCCGTTTAATTGTGAAATGACAGGTGGATTTCTGGCATGGTACACAACAAATCTCTTTCCTTCAGACCAGAATATGCTGAATTTTGTCATGATGGAAGGTATTTTTATCAGAAACGAAAACAGATCAGAATATGCAGATGCTCTTGATAAATTATCTAAAGCTGCAGAATCAATCCAGCAAATTCTGACAGATCTTGATTTCAAAGGCAGTCTCGGCGTTTTATTTGATGAACTTTCATCATCTTCTACAAGAACCTTCAAAACACAATCAACTGTAGACAATATAATGAAATCACTTGAGACCAAAATAATTATGGCAGTATCAGATTTCTGTGATGCCTTAAGGACATTTGAAGCGCTCTTTAAAGGTATTTTTGAAGAATTTAACGATGGAATTCATGGCCCTCTTCAAAATTTCAACTCATTAAAAGGTCACGACAATCTTCGATTTAAAGACTCTCTTAGAAATACACGTAAGAATCTGGGACAAGTCCTTCACTACCTAATGGAACTTGAACCAATCGACAAAAAATAGCAAAACAAAGTATATTACATACACGGAAATTTCCATGACATATTTTTTTGAAACATATGGCTGTCAGATGAATATTGCTGAATCAGCCTCTATCGAACAGATTTTTATAGCACGGGGTTGGACAAAAGCCGACGATCCACAAATTGCAGACATTGTTATTATAAATACATGTTCCGTACGCCAAACCGCAGAAAACAGAATATTCGGTCGCTTAGGCTGGTTTTCAGGACTTAAAGCAGTTCGTGAATGCCGTGATGGAGCAAAAGCACGCACACTTGAAAAAGCAGCGGAGTATGTAAAAGACGGTCCCAAACCTCTGACACTCATTGTTACAGGCTGCATGGCTGAGCGTCTTCTGGATACATTAAAAAAAGACTATCCATGCATCGACTACGTGGTTGGAACTTACGCAAAAAAACATTTCGGTGAAATCATCGAAGCGGTGGAAGGCGGCAATTCCACAGATCAGCCTGATGATTCCGAAAAATATCAATTTGCACCCCTTTCCTACGAAACAGGTGCATTCACCGCTTTTGTACCAATTATGCACGGCTGCAACAATTTCTGTACTTACTGCATCGTTCCATACGTACGTGGCCGCGAACTTTCCAGACCAGTTGATGAAATCTTAAAAGAAATCGATGTCCTTTCAAGTTATGGAGTTCGGGAGATCACTCTTCTGGGACAAAATGTGAACTCATATAATTCAGATGGAGACAATTTCGCCGCCCTTCTAAAAAAAATAGCCGACCGCATTGCGGAAACGAAATCTAGCATTGGATGGGTCCGTTTTATGTCTTCCCACCCTAAAGACCTTTCTGACGAAGTTATAAAAGTGATTTCGGAAGAAGAAGTTCTGTGCCACCACATTCATCTTCCTGTACAACACGGTTCAACAAAAGTCCTTAAAGAAATGAACCGACGTTATACACGTGAAGATTACATTGCACTTGTAGAAAAAATTCGTAGAGCAATTCCTGACGTTTCACTTACAACAGATCTAATGATGGGATTCCCTGGTGAAACAGAACAAGATGTTGAAGACACATTAAATCTCATGAAGACAATTAATTACGAAAATGCCTTTATGTACTATTACAATCTTCGCGACGGAACACCTGCAGCTACATACGAAAATCAGATTCCTATAGAAATAAAAAAAGAACGCCTTCAGCGCGTTATAGATTTACAGCTTGAAATTACTACGGAACAAATGAAAAAACGCGTCGGACAAACTGTAAAAGTCCTTTGTGAAAGTGTTAGCCGCGACAGTGCCGATGAACTTCTGGGAAAAACGCAACAGGATGAAAGAGTTGCTTTCAAAGCCGACAAAAAATTAATTGGCTCTTTTGTAACTGTAAAAATTGAATCTTTAAACGGAAATACCTTTAGAGGAACAATGCTTTAATATTTTCTGAACAGATTCTTTTATAGCCTTTTCTGTTAAAGAAGAGTAATTCATTACAAAAATGTGTTCACTTTCAGAATCCTTCCGATGAAAATATTCTGAAAGCGGACGCAGCCTTATTTTTTCCTTTTCCATAATATTTCTAAACTCTTCATCTTTACAGGAAATCTTCAATTTCAAAAGAAAGTGAAGTCCTGAATCCTCTCGCATAACTTCTGCATACTTTGAAAGGCCACTTATTTTTATTTCTCTAATGAGAGTATCTCTCTGGCGACGATAAAAATTTTTTAAGCGGTTAATATGTTTTTCAAAAAAACCTCTTTCAATAAACTCAGCAATTGCATATTGAACGACTGAACTTACAGGGCAAGAATAAAAAGAAAGCTTTCTATAAAAAACTTCCAGAAGATCAGGTGGAAGCACCATATAACTCACTCGAATAGATGAAGATAAAGTTTTTGTAAATGTGTTCAGATATATCACTTTTCCTTCAGTATCAATACTTTGAAGCGTTGGAATCATAACCCCTGTCATCCTAAACTCACTGTCATAATCATCTTCTATAATATATCGACCCGAAGATTTTGAAGACCATGAAAGAATCTCTCGACGCTTAGAAACAGGTGTAATAATCCCTGTTGGGAATTGATGGCCAGGCGAAATATGCAACACATCAACATGTTTAGATTCAAGATCATCTACTTCTATTCCAGATTCTGTAACTTCAGAAAAGCAGACACAAGCTCCATTTGCTTCATAAACTTTGGAAACTTTTTTATACCCTGGATCTTCCACACAATATAATTTTTCGCGCCCAAGCAATTGAACAAGAAGCCCATAAAGATATTCTGTACCAGCGCCAATAATTATCTGCTCAGGATCAATTTTCATTCCACGATAAGAATACAGATATTCAGACACTGCCTTTCTTAACGCAAAACAACCTGCAGCCGGGGCAGACTGTAAAAGTTCCTTTTCATATTTATTCAGGCAGTCGCGTAACACTCTAGCCCATACACTATAGGGAAAATGAGATGAAAGAAGATTGTTGCTGGAAAAATCTACATCATATTCTTTTTCTTGTGATAAAAAATCATATTTTCCATTTTCAGATTTTCCAGTTTTTTCTTTTAAAGAATCAACAACAGTTCCTGTCACAATCTGAGTAATATCAGATACAAAAAATCCTTTTTTAGGAGAAGAGAAAATATATCCTTCAGCAATAAGCTGTTCATAAGCATTTTCAACTGTAATTACACTTACACCAAGATTTTCAGAAAAAGATCTTTTTGACGGAAGCTTTTGTTCTGCTTTTAGATTTCCACCCAATATATCATTTTTAATAAACTCATATAGCTGAAGATATAAAGGCTTTTTGTTTTTTTCATCGAATGAATATGTAAGCATAATTATTTTTGAAGGGATCTGTTTTTATTATAAATTTCTTCAACCTTTTCACGTGCATTTAAGAAAATATCAACTACTTCCGGATCAAAATCGACACCTCTTCCTTTCATAATTATCTCAAAACACTGATCCAAAGGCATTGCATCCCTATAACATCTTTTTGCAGAAACTGCATCAAATACATCTGCAACAGCCATTATTCTAGCACAAAGAGGAATATCGTAACCAGAAAGCCCTTCTGGATATCCTTTTCCATTCCATTTTTCATGATGAAACTGAGCCACTTTATAAGCTATTCTAACAAAATCTATTTTATCCGGATTATTTCCAAATGTTTCCTGAATTATATCACCACCACGAACGGTATGTGTTTTCATCACAGCAAACTCATCATCTGTTAACTTTCCTGGTTTCTGCAAAATGCTATCCGGTACAGAAATTTTGCCGATGTCATGCATTGGAGCAGCCTGAAGCAAATTATTCATAAAATCACGGGTCAAAATATTTTTATATTTATCAATTCGTGTCATTTCCTTCATTATTAAGTCTACATAAAGGGTTGTTCTTTTTACATGCCCGCCTGTAGAGTCATCTCGGTTTTCTATTAATGTTGAAAAATTTTGAACCATTTCTTTATGATTCTTAATCTGTTTTTTATAAGCAGGATTTTCCAGATTTAAATAGATTCCTAATGCTATAACAGTTACAGCAAAACTAGTAAGTAATAATTCCGGAAATATAACTTGAAGTATTGTACAAACTGAACTTGCAAAAAGACAAATCATGATACTAATTTTTTTGTGTTGTTCGATGTAACGAATTCCTAAAAAGAAAATAAACAATATTCCAAGACACAAAAGGACAACAGAACCAAAAGCAATATAAACAGGAATCCCCATGGAATAATTTGTATGATTTCCAGAAATGAATTCCAGTTTATTTAAAGTCAGGCCAATTCCAATCAAAACCATTACATAAGGTAGTAAAATCAACCCACGTTTGATTTTACTTTCAGGCAAACCAAATGTAATATCCAGAAAATAAAGGAAAAGCAGGAAAAGAACAGTCACCATAAGGATTAAAAAAATCAAATGGAAAATTATATTCAATACAAGTGGAATTTTATCTTGATTATTTACAGTCCAGAATGTAAGTCCATCAAAAAGAACCCCTAATTCTGTTACTGCAAGAAAAACATCAAAAATCTTATTACATTCATTATTTTTTCCGTCACGGATAGACTGAATACCTGCCACAATAAGAAAAATAAAACAGGCAATTTGCATTTTCATCTGTAAAAAAGTAGCCATTTTTATTTCCTCCAGGTTTATTTTCTATTTATTACAACATCAACAACGTGACTGCCGGCACCAATTAAATCCTGTCTTTTAGAAACAGCCAGAACATATTTTTTAAATCTTTCAAAATCTTCTTCACTCATAGCATTTAATTCACGACGCATATAATCAGAAGGACCATCTGGAGAGAAAATCAAAACTCTCTCTAATCCAGCTTTACTATCCAGTCTATTTATATCTTCTATTCTGACATAATCATATAATTCATTTTCATCTGCCTGGATATGAAAATCTTCCGAAAGCCCGTTTTTCTTTATTATGGAATCTAACCTGTTTTCTGCCATACAATAAGTCAACACTGAATATTCATTCATTGTGTAAGCAACCATGATAATGCCGTCTTTTTTTGTTACACGTTTAGCTTCCTGTATTGCTTTTAATTTTTCATCATCTCCAATCAAATGGTAACAAGGCCCAAACATAATGGTAAAATCAAAGGTATTATCATCTAAAAAAGAAATATTTCTTGCATCTCCTGACCAGGTTTTTACAGATGTATGTTTTGACCGCAAAACTTCCAGATTTTTTTTCACTAATTCAACCGCGGTTACATCATAACCTTCAGAACATAGTTGTACGGAATAACGTCCCGTCCCTGCCCCTAAATCCAGTATTCTGATTTTTTCACCGGAAATATTCTTTGGGATAAAGTCATGTATATATTTTAAAGAAGTTTCGAATTCAACCTGCCCGTGACGGGTAGTTAACCTGTGTTCTTCGTTAAACTTGTTATAATATTTTTCAATTTCTGTCATAGTCTCATTATATAAAAAAAACCTGTACTTTCGTACAGGTTTTAATTTTTTTTTCAAAGTATTTCTTTAGTTTTACATTTTACTCAGAAATCTGCCAGGCTTCATCAACGGCTTCACAATAAACTTTCTTTTCCTTTTTCGAAAGGAATGATGCTGTAAAACTGTACTTAATAAGCTGCTTAATTTCATCCATTGTGAAACCTAGTTCTTTATAACAAAGCCATAATTCATCAAGCATTGTGGTTTTAAAGAATACAGGGTCGTCAGTATTAATAGTAACAACCATACCTGCATCAAAATATTTCTTTACAGGATGATCTTTTGCTTTAGTTACAATCTTTTTAGTAAATGTATTTGATGTTATACAAATTTCGATTGGAAGCTTTGTTTTTGCAAGAGTCTTCATAAGTTTTTCATCCTGAATTGCGGTAAGCCCATGTCCAATACGTTCTGCATGACAAAGATTTATTGCATCCCAGATAGATTCTGGCCCAACATCTTCTCCGGCATGAATTACAGCGTGCTTTCCGTCTTTAAGAGCCATTTCATAAACAGGAGCATATTCTTTAGCAGGACCTTTACTTTCTGCACCACCAAGCCCAATTCCAATAATATCTTCACAAGGATACTGTTTCTGCAAGTTATAATTATTTATTGCATTTTCACATCCAAATGTTCTGGAAACATCTTCCATCAATTTTATAGTGATATTATTCTTCTTTTTGATTTCATCAATTTTTTCATGGAAGATAGCAACCATCTCATCATATTTGAAACCTTTTTTCAGGAAAGCTGTTGGAGCAAAGAATGCTTCACAATAAGAAATTCCATTTTTCTTAAGGTACTTACCTAAATCATCAAATACCAGGCGGAAATCCTCTACCGAAGTAAGCAAATCCTGGACTTTTAAGAAAGCCTGGATAAATCCATTCAGATCATTATATGTAAAAAGAGATTTCTGTTCTTCTTCGGTCATTTCTTTCCCAAAGCGTTTGAGATAAAGTTTTTTTACTGAATCCAGAGTAATAACAGCTTCAATATGAATGTGAAGTTCTGCTTTTGGAACTTTGGCTATAAATTTTTTGAATTCAGACTTTTTCACAATTAACTCCTTCTGGTAAATTTATATTACTTACCATATTTATTTTCGGCAGGAATCCACCTAATCTTGAACATTTTTTTTAATTATTTTTTTGTAATTTTGTTATAATTTTGAGAAAATAAACATTGAATAGAGACAATTTATCGTTTACCATAAGAAAAACACCCTAATTAATGGGTAAAATTTGTAATTTATTTCTATTCTAAACAAATATAGGAGTGAAAATGAAATACGGTTATTTTGACGATGACGCTAAAGAATACGTTATCACAAGACCTGACACACCAACTTCATGGTCGAACTACCTTGGTTCAACTGTGTATGGTGCTGTTATCACAAACAACGCCGGTGGATACGGTTTCTACAAATCAGGCGCTCAGGGACGTTTTATGCGTCTTCGCTTCAATGCTGTTCCAATGGATCAGCCAGGCCGTTACTTCTACCTGCGTGATCAGGAAGACGGAGACTTCTGGTCTGCTTCATGGCAGCCTGTAGGAAAGCCACTTGATCAGTACAAGTCTGAATGTCACCACGGTACCGCTTACACAACAATCGTATCCGAATACAAAGGCATCAAATCAGAAACAAAATATTATGTTCCACTTGGAGCAACATTCGAATACTGGAGACTCAAGCTCACAAACACATCTGACAAAGTACGCAAGATCCGCGCATTCTCTTACTGTGAACTTTCAAACCAGTGGAATACAACTCAGGACCAGGTAAACCTGCAGTACTCCCTCTTCATTAATAAGGGAGAAAAAGTTGCAGACAATATGCTCCGCTTCTCTATCCAGGACAACCTTTACATCCAGCACCCAGAATATGATGTTGGTGGTGCTTACATGCACTCTTGGATGGCACTTGTTGGTACACCAATGACAGGTTTCGACACAAGCCGCGAAGCTTTCATCGGAACTTACGGAAACTACGAACATCCTGAAGCAGTTAAAAACGGAGCTTGTACAAATTCAGAAGCATTCGGTGACAACTCTTGTGGTACAGTTCAGGGTGACGTTGAACTCCAGCCTGGCGAAACAAAAGAAATCATGGTTCTTTTCGGAATCGATGATGCACGCGCTGTTGGACAGAAAATCGTTGCTGAATACGGTTCATTCTCTCGCGCAGACGAAGAATTTGACAAACTGGTAAAAAACTGGCACGCAAAACTTGGAAGCTTCAAAGTTGAAACTCCAGATGAAGACATCAACCATACTGTAAACGTATGGGGACTTTACAACTGTCTTATTACATTTGCATGGAGCCGTGCTGCTTCCCTCGTATACAACGGAGAACGCGACGGTCTTGGTTACCGCGACTCTGTACAGGATATCCTTGGTGTTTCAGCTGCTATTCCTGAAGAAGCAGAAGAACGCCTGGTTCGCCTCCTTTCGGGACAGTTCTCAAACGGTGGTGCACTTCCTGTAATCAACAAAGACTTCCAGCCTGGAAAACAGCCTATGATCGATGATATGGAATTCCGTTCTGACGACTGTCAGTGGTTCTTCCATTCAGTTCCATGTTTCGTTGCAGAAACTGGTAAATTCGACTTCTACAACCGCGTAGTTCCTTACGCAGACAAAGGTGAAGCAACAGTTTACGGACACCTTAAACAGGCACTTCTTTTCAACCTGGAAAGAATGGGTGCAGACGGACTTCCATGTGGTCTTTTGGCTGACTGGAACGACTGTCTTAAACTTGGTTACCACGGAGAATCTTTGTTCGTAGCATTCCAGTTGAGACTTGGTCTTACAACTTATGCAGATATTTCTAAACGTCTTGGAAAAGAAGATGAAGCTGCATGGGCTCTGAAACAGCGTGAAACTTTGGATGCAAATATCCAGAAAAAATGCTGGGACGGAAAATGGTTCGTTTGGGCTATTGGCGAAGACGGAACTGTTTACGGTACACAGACAATTGAAGAAGGACAGATTTACTTCAATACACAGGTTTGGGCCGTTATGTCTGGTGCTGCAACACCTGAACAGCAGAAAGCATGTCTTGAAGCTGTAAAAGAAAAGCTTGCAACACCTTACGGACTTATGCTCTGTGCTCCACCATTCACAATGACTCGTTCAGACATCATGAGCTCTGTAGTATTCCTTCCTGGTATCAAAGAAAACGCAGGTATCTTCAACCATACTCAGGGTTGGGGTGTAATTGCTGAAATCATGAACGGAAACGGTGACCGCGCTTACGAATACCTTAAAGCTGCCCTCCCAGCTTCTTACAATGACAAAGCTGAAGTTCGCCAGAGCGAACCATATGTTATCGGACAGACAACATATTCAACATACTCAAAACGTCCTGGAAACACACGTACATCATGGCTTTCTGGTGCTGCAACATGGAACTACTACTCAACAACACAGTACATGCTTGGAATTCGTCCACAGTACGACGGACTCCTTCTTGATCCATGTATCAAACATGACTGGGACGGATTCAAGGTTGAACGCCGCTGGCGCGGTATGAACCTGAACATCGAAGTAAAGAACCCACAGCACATCTGTAAAGGTATCGAATACGTAGAAGTTGACGGAAAACGCCTTGATGCATGTTACATTCCGGTTTCTGAACTGAAAGACGGTTCAAAAATCGTTGCATACATGGGAAAAGATGCTAAATCTTCTCCAGTAGAAAGAGTTTAATAATGCATAATGCACAATTGATAATGGACAATGGAAAATTGACAATTTATTATTTATGAAATTTTTGTTTTCCATTTCCTAACATCAAACATTTTCAAAATGTCCGTTCTATTTTGAACGGACATTTTTTTTATCCTGTCACAAATCAAAGTTTTTATATATTCAATTTTTACGGAAACTCTTAAGTAAAAATCAAAACAAATATCGAAAAAAAAACGCAATAGAAAATATTTCTATTGCGTTTTCAACTAAAAATTGTCAATTATCAATTTTCAATTTTCAATTATTCTTTAACACCACCAATTGTCATACCAACAACGAAGTATTTCTGAACAAACGGATATACAACGAGGATTGGTAATGTTGCAATCATTGTAATTGAAGCACGGATACTTACAGGTGTAACCATAGCAGAAGCTGCACCAGAAGATGCGGCAAGAGCCATAGCGTTGGCATCAGCAGCAGAGTTACTCTGGTTCTGACTGGCCTGAAGGAATGACATCAAAACGTACTGCAATGAGTGGAGATCCTTTTTACCAGAACAATACAAATATGTATCAAACCAGCTGTTCCATGCTCCAACCGCAACGAAAAGACATGTCATTGCAATTGAAGGAACAATCAAAGGCATAATGATGCTAAGGAAGATTTTAAACTCATTTGCACCGTCAATACGGGCAGATTCAACAAAGCTATCTGGAAGACCGTTAATATAAGTTCTTACAAGGATAAAGTTGAATACGTCAACAAGTCCAGGAATAATATATACAGCATATTTATTCAAAAGACCAAGATTTTTAATCAGCATATATCCAGGAATCAGACCAGCATTAACATACATAGAAATAACAATGATAGAGGTCAATGATCTACGAATAACAAATTCTTTACGGCTTAATGCATAAGCAAGCATAGCGGTACAGAATACATTCAGAACAGTCTGAAGAACAGTACGTGTCAAAGAAATAATACCAGCTTTGAAGATGTAGTCTGTTACAAACAAAGCTTTATAGTTCTGAAGAGTAAATTTTCGTGGCCAGAATGTAATACCACCTTTCAATGAATCCAAACCGTCATTAAAAGAAACAGCAATTGTATTCCAGAAAGGATATACAGTAACAATAACAACAAAAATAAGTGTCAAAGCAATAATAGCATCAAAAATGAAGTTATTAATATTTGTTCTTCTTCTTGCCGCTGCATAAGCATTTTTTCTCTGCTCCAATTTTTGTTCTTTAGGAGTAATTACGTCGCTCATTATATCAATCTCTCCTCACCACTCTTCTTAGCAATCTGGTTAGCGACTACAAGAAGAATAATATTAACAACATTTTTGAAGATACCGGCAGCAGTTGCCAGAGAGAAGTTGAACAGTTTAAAACCGTATTTAAGAACATAAATATCGATAGTTGTTGCAACTTCATCTGTCATACCGTTACGTAACAAGTATGGCATTTCAAAGTTCGAGTCAAGGATATGTCCGGCTGACATAATCATCATGATAATGATTGTTGCTTTAATTCCAGGAAGTGTAATGTGCCAGATTTTTCTAAGGCGTCCACAACCGTCAATCTGTGCAGCTTCATACAAACAAGGGTCAATAGCTGTCATAGCACCGAGATAAACGATTGTATTCCAACCTACTTCCTTCCAAACATAGGTCCAACCAGTAATATTCCAGAAGTATCTAGGAGTAGAAAGGAACTGTACAGGTGAACTTACAAATCCCAACTTCAATAATATGTTATTGATAATTCCGTCTTCAACGGAAAGAACATTCGCAACTAAACCTGTAACAATAATCCAAGACAAAAAGTGTGGAAGATATGATACAGTTTGAACGAAACGTTTTGCTGCAACTGAGCGAACTTCGTTCATAAATACAGCAAGTATAATAGCTGTAATATATCCAAGCACTGTACTGATAAGACTCATACAAATAGTATTTCTTAACGACAGCAGGAATTCACGATTTTTAAATAATTCTACGAACCATTTCCAACCAACCCAAGTCTGATTAAAAAAAGTTCTTGCAGGCTTATAGTTCTGGAAAGCCATTGTCCATCCCCAAAGAGGTACATACCTAAAAAGGATAATATACAAAACAAAAGGAACTGACATAAAGATAAGAGCTTTCTGCTTTTTCAAGAGGTTAATCTTGCTCTTTTTTACAACAAGTTCAGTTGTTGGTGCCGAACTCATTTTTTCTTTATTTTTCATAACAAACACCTAATCAAAAATTTTCAAAAAAAAGATCCACAGAAATCTGCGGACCTTTTTTTTCACCAAACAGTAGAAGCCAACAGACATCTACTGTTTTTAGTCAGTTACTAATTAGTCCTGTCCACCGAATACTTCTACACGGTGATCAAGCTGCTGCTGCATAAACTTGTTGTATACATCTGTCAGAGGTTTCATCTGAGATGTGTATTCTTTCCAAGTTTTGTCGAAATCAGCTGGTTTTCCCATAATCATCATTGGGAGGTATTTTCTCTGGAGAGTTTCAAATCCAGTCATAGCAACTGCTGCATCGTGTTCGAGACCATCGTTTTCTGGAGATGGGTTACACTGCCACATTGGGTACCAACCAGCATTCTGTGGTGGGTTCTTGTCAACGAGAGCTGCGTAAGAGTTTACTTTGTATGCATCGAGGAGTTCAATATCGATTGGTTTCATAAACTGTGCAATTTCATATTTTGTGTTAGCAATTGCGTTAGGATATCCATCAGAGAATGAACCTTCAATTTTTGGAGCTTCTTCTGTGAAGAGCTGTGCCTTATTCTTGAGAGTGTAGTTGTTATCAGATGTTCTTTCTCTCTGTTCTGCTGTGTAGTATGGTGCACCTTTCTGACCTGTTACAGAACCGTCTGTATCGATCATGTAGTCTTCACCTTCAACACCCCAGTAGAGACGTTTCTGGTTCTTTTCTTCGAGGATTGTATCGAGGAATTTGATGATTTCGATAGCTTTCTTTTCACCACATTTTGTTGTGATACCATAACCACGCTGGAGGTTAGGAAGTGTAAGATCACGGTAGTGAGGTTTGATTGTTTCATCGAATACAACTGGGAGAGCTACGTAAGTTCTGTCGTAGTTTCCTGATGCTTTGATTGTGTTTTCAGCATCGTACATGAACTGCCATCCCTGGATGAACATACCAAGTACACGACCCTGAGCAATCTTTGCATAGTACTGGTCACGGTTGTCTGTGAAAGAAGCTGGGTCAATCAGGCCTCTCTGGAAGTATCCGTTAGCCAGTTTGAACCATCTTTCTGCGTTAGCATCAGCGAAGTTGTCTGTGTAAACATATTTTCCGCCTTCTTTTGTAACATGTCCGTTACCATCGTTTGGATAACCAGCCAGGAAGTTAGGTGGATTCCACAGGTTGAATGCTTCCCAGTCAGCTGTAATGATGTTGAAACCGATTGTTTTAGCACCGTCTGTTTCTGGGTATTTTGCCAGGTATTTTTCGATCAGGTCGAAGTACTGGTCAACTGTTTTTACTTCTGGGTATCCGAATTCTTTAAGAACACGTTTCTGAATCCAGAAACCGTTCTGGTTGTAAGAAGCGTTCTGGTCTGCTCCATTGATTACACCATAGTTTGGAAGAGAATAGATGTGTTCTTTAACGATTTTTCCGCTTGCATCTTTTTCTGAATCCTGGTCAATCATTTTTTTCCATGCTGGAGCATAGTGTTTCATGAGGTTTGGACCATATTTTTCTACGAGTGGTTTCAGGTCGATAAGACATCCAGCACCCTGGAATTTTTCTGAATCAACTTCAACCATATCTGGGAGGTCACCAGAAGCGATAAGAACACCAATTTTCTGGTCTTTGTCACCAACCAGGATATCCCAGTTGAATGTTACACCGAAGTTTTCTTCGATCCATTTGTAGTCGCGGTTGTCTGCAGGTGGCTGCTGACGCTGCTGAATTGTGAACACTGAAATGTTCATTCCCTTGCCTTTTTTTGCTTTTTTTGCTTTCTTTGGTGCTGCAAAAGCAAGGCTTGTCATTGTAAGAGCGATTAAGCTCATAGCAATCAACTTTTTCATGATTTTACTCCTTTTTTCACAAAAATTTTGCTATAAATATACGAATTTTTTTCATATATTTACTTCATTTTCTAACTGAAACCCTTTACCGTAAATAGGGGATTTTTCCTAGTAACTAATATTTTTGTAATTTATGGAAAATATTGATAATTAAACGTTTTTTTTCTTTAAAACAAAAAAAAGGCGCCCTTTCGGACGCCCAAATTTTCTATTTTTATATTTTCCTTCTAAAAAGACTTAAATTCCACTTCGTTTTACCATTCCGGCATATTCGCCGTCCAAGGCCATCAATTCGTCATGATTTCCTCGTTCTTCGATTACTCCATGATTTACATAGAAAATTACATCCGAATTACGAATTGTAGACAATCGATGTGCAATAATAAAGGAAGTTCGATTTTTCAAAAGTTCATCCAAACCTATCTGTAAAGCTCGTTCTGTTTCTGTATCTACAGAACTAGTAGCTTCATCAAGAATAAGAATTCTTGGGTCGGAAAGAAGAACACGAGCAAAACTAATGAGCTGTTTCTGTCCCTGACTCAAACCGCCACCATTTCCATGAAGCATAGTATTGTAACCATCTGGAAGATTCTGAATAAACTTATCTGCCTGAACTGTCCGAGCGGCTGCCATAACTTCCTCATCTGTTGCATCCAGTCGTCCGTAACGAATATTTTCCATTATTGTACCGCTAAAAAGGAAAGAATCCTGAAGCATAACACCAACTTGTTTACGGATTGATTTAATCTGAAGATCTTGAATATCCTGTCCATCAATCAGAATCTTTCCAGAATCAGGATTATAGAATCTGGAAAGAAGATTTACGATTGTGGTTTTTCCAGCACCTGTAGGTCCACAAATTGCCACCTGCATACCCGGTGTAATTTTGAAATCAACATTTTTAAGAACAGGATTTCCTTCTTCATAGCTGAAATTTACATTCTGAAAATCAACGTGACCACGAATTGGTGGAAGCTCAACAGCACCCGGTTTATCAGTAATATCTTCGGGTTCATCAAGAAGTTCAAAAATACGTTCCATGTATGCGCCTGTTGTAACCATTGAGTTGTAGAAGTTTCCAAGGTTCTGAATAGGGTTCCAGAAACGCCAGATGTAACCTGCAAAAGCAACAAGAGTTCCGACTGTAACAGCACCTTCCCCTTCCCCGGCAAGCCAGCTGATTCCAGCCATATAAACAAGAGAAACACCTATCGTCGAAAGATTATCGATTGTAGGCCAGATAACATTGTTTATAGAAACGGCTTTAATCCATGTTTTTTTCCAGTTATCACAAAGATTATTGAAAATCTGCTGATTCTGATTTTCACGGGCAAAGCTCTGGGTGATTTTCATACCATTCAAACTTTCTGAAAGATATGCATTAAGATTCGACTGTTTTGCGCTAACCTGTTGCCATGCTCTATGCTGAACTTTTTTCAAACTGAAAAGAACAACAAAAAGGACTGGAAGAACAGCCATACAAATTAATGTAAGTCGTGCATCAATTGCAAACATGAAACACAAAATAACAATAATATTGAAGAGATCTGTAATAAGTTGAATTATTCCGTTACTTAAGAGGTCCGAAAGAGAATTGACATAGTTTACAACACGAATCTGGATTTTCCCGTGCGGACGTGAATCAAAATATGTAAATGGGAGATTTTGAAGTTTTTCAAACACTTCACTACGAATCTGTACAATAATATTCTGAGCAACACGACTCATTAATTTCAGTCTTCCACGGAGTAAAAGCCATACTGCAAGAATTCCCACAAGCATACCAGCGGAAATCCAACCGAGCATTACAAAATTTTCTGTTGGAATTGCTTTATCCAGAGCAATTTTTATAAGAAGAGGTGATGTAAGGGATATTCCTGCACTTGAAAGCATCATGATACAGGCCATAATCATCTGTTTTTTATAAGGCTTAATCCAATGGAAAATACGCATTACAACGTGAAGATTCAATTTCTGATCATATGTTCTTTCGTCTTCATCAAAACGATTTTTTGTTTTTGTTGCCATATTTTCCTCCTCCTATTTCTGCAGATTCCATACATCCTGATAATAACCAGGCTGATTCTTCAATTCTTCATGAGTTCCACGAGCCGTGATCTGGCCGTTTTCCACTACAAGAATCAAATCACAATTCTCAAAAGATGAAACACGATGGCTAATAATGAATGTGGTATGCCCTACGGACATTTCTTTAATTGAAGCACGGATTTTTTCTTCAGTCTCGATATCAACTGCAGATGTTGTATCATCCAGAATCATTACAGGTGGATTTGAAAGGAACAAACGCGCAAGTGCAATTCGTTGTTTCTGACCGCCTGAAAGCCCAACTCCGCGTTCACCGACAACTGTATCATAACCTTCTGAAAGATCATTTAAGAAGTCTTTTACACGAGCCAATTCTGTTGCTTTTTCCACTTCCATAAATGTAGCATCTGTATTTGCGAACTTAATATTTCCAGCAACTGTATCGCTGAACAAAAAGGCTTCCTGCATAGTAATACCGATATGTTTTCGAAGGTTTTCTACATCAAAATCTTTAATATTTATTCCATCAATAAGGATTTCACCTTCGGTAACATCGTAATAACGGCAAAGAAGACGTGCGATTGTAGATTTTCCACTACCAGTCGGCCCAAGAATACCAACAGTCATTCCCGGTGTAACATCAAAACTAAGATTTTTCAGTACAGGAGTTTCATTATATGCAAATGAAACATTTTTAAACTGAATATTTCCAAAAGAAACATTTGAAGACTCAACCTTAAGTTCATCTGAATTATCGATATTTATATCATTTAAGTCGTCATCTGTATTCTTTAAGAGAAGATTCTTTTTTCCAACTTCACTGACGGCAGCATCTTCTTTAATTGTTCCCTTTGTAAGGTACAATTCATACAAACGCTGGGCACTGGCACTGAATTTCTGGTAGTTATCCATAAGATGAGCAAACATATTTACAGGTTGACTGAAAGTCCACATAAGTCCGTTAAACGTTACAACGTTTCCCAGAGTTATTTCCCCTTTTACAACAAGAAATCCACCAAAAAGAATCAAAATAACAGGGAGAACACCACAAATTGCTTCTATAGCCGGAGTGTATTTAATTCGAATATCAGCATTTTCAATATTTCGATCATGAAATCCAAGATTTTCCTGTTCGAAATTTTCAATTTCATACTCTTCCCGAACAAAAGCTTTTACAACACGGTTCCCTGCAATATTTTCACCTGCCTTTGTATTTAGTTTGGCAAATTGATCACGAACAGCAAGGTGTGAAGGCTTAATTTCTCCTTTAAACTTCCATACCATGAACATAATAAATGGAGCAATTACAAGGAAAGCCAAGGTTAGCTTCCAGCTAATACGACTCAAAACAACAATCGAAAAAACATAAACAAGAATATTATCGATTGTCATATAAATCACCCAGGCAACAAAATGACGAACCATATCCAGGTCGCTTGTAAGCATAGTCATTACATTTCCGGTAGGTGATTTGTCATACCAGGAGAAATCCAAAGTCTGGATATGAGCATAAAGCTCTTCTCTCATTGAGCGCATAACATTCTGAGAAACCTGCTCATATATTGTCTGATAAAGATAGCGAAGAACAGCCTTTCCGAAAGTACAAGAAATCATGATGAGAATAAGTTTTGGAAGAAGTTCTTTTTTCCCCTGTCCAATAACTTTATCTACAATATTTCCAGTAATGGAAGGATTAATCATATTAAGAGCAGAAACAATCACTGTAAGTGTTATACCCACAAACATCCAAATTGAATATTTCTTAATATAAGACCAGACCCATTTTAACATAAAATCAAATTCCTTATATAAATAATAATCTCCATTTAATCTACTCAACTAAATAAGTAAAAAATACTTATTTTTTTGGGAAAATTATAACAATCTTCCAAAATAAAAAATAACAATAAAATATAACCTTTATTTCACAAAAACTTATTTTGTAGTATAATTTCAAGTATGAGTAGTAAATTCAGAGTAAATCAGAAGGTTGTATACCCTAGCCAGGGTGTAGGAAAGATCCTAGAAGTTTTTGAAAAAGAATTCAAAGGAGAATCAGTTCCTTATTACAAAATTTATATAGAAGCATCCGATATGGTTGTTATGGTTCCTGTTGCAAACGCACAGAACCTTGGAATACGCCAGATTGTTGGTTCTGATGAAGCTAAAGAAGCACTTAATCTTCTTTCAGAAGAAGGTGAAACACCAACATCAGACTGGAAACTTCGTTACCAGCAGAACCTGGAACTTCTGAAAAAAGGAACTGTAAAAGATATTGCAACAATCGTTCGCACTCTTTATACAAGAAGCAAAGTTAAAGAACTTCCAATTCTCGAAAGAAAGCTTTACGATTCGGCAAAAAAACTTCTTATCGATGAAATCGCAATTGCTTTAGGAATGTCAGATAAGGAAGTTGAAAACCAGATTCACCTTAAACTCGAACCACCTGGATCAACTCCTAAAGTAAAACACATTGTTGCCATGGATGATGACGAAGATGATGATCTTATGGACGATGTAAAAGAAAAAAGCAAAAACAATTCTGATGAAGACGGTGATTTCGACGAAGATGAAGACTTCGATGGCGAAGAATAATTTTCCTGAAAGCAAAATTGTCGTTCTTATTACAGCCGCCGGTTCTTCAACAAGAATGGGCGGTCCTGTCAAAAAAGAATATCTGGCATTGGAATCAGGCACAGTCCTATCTACTGCCATAAAGAAATTCCTTAAAACAACAAATCCTCGAATATTACCCAGTTTAATTGTTGTTACAGTTCCAGTTAATGGAATAGAAGAAGCCCAGAAGGCAGTTTTCTGTGATGAGGATTTAAATAAAACCCTCACAAATCATCCTGATACAAGAATCATTTTTACTGAGGGTGGTAACTCAAGACAGGGTTCTGTTTATAATGGAATAAAAACTGTTGTTAGCTCTCTTAATTTAACTGAAGAAGATTTTAACGAAACTTTTATTGCGATTCATGACGGTGCACGTCCTTTCATCTCAGAAGAATTAATTAACCGTACTTTTGAAGCGGCTTTTATAAATGGTGCTGCTTTTCCAGGTCTTGAACCAACGGAAACTCAAAAAGAAAAAGATGACAAAGGACTTGTTACAAAACATCTGAAACGAAGTAACCTTATTTCAGTACAGACACCTCAAATATTTAACTTAAAAAAAATTTTTGAAGCACATACAAAAGCCTCTACAGATGGTTTTGAATATACTGATGATACAGAAATTTGGGGAAAATACTGTGGCCCTGTAGCAACCGTAAAAGGCTCTCCAGAAAACATTAAAATCACTTACCCTGATGATTACCGGAAAACAAATATGATACACACTGGTCTTGGATATGATATGCACCGCCTTATAGAAGGAAGAAAATTAGTCCTTGGAGGCGTAGAAATACCCTTTGAAAAAGGAGAAGACGGACATTCCGATGGAGACGTTCTTCTTCATGCTATTACAGATGCACTTCTCGGAGCATCAGGACTTGGCGACATAGGTTCCTTTTTCCCACCAGAAGAACCAGAATGGAAAGATGCTGATTCTAAAGTATTGTTAAAAACAGTATGGGATAAAATCACAGAAAAAGGATGGAAGCTTGAAAACCTTGACTGTGTAATAAAAATTGAAAAACCTAAATTTTTGCCTTATCGACAAGAAGTAATTAAAAGCATTGCAGGCATCCTGCAAGTTCCCGAAGATTCGGTTTTTGTGAAAGCAAAAACATATGAAAAAATCGGAAACTGGGAAAACCAGGTGGAAGCTTTTACCACCTGTCTTTTATCCCGTTAAACCAGACTGTCTTCATCAGGAAGAGAAAGAATCAGCTCAACCTCTCCTACTGACAAATTTGTTCGCTGTGCAATTTCTTCATCTGACCACTTCTGTTGACGCTTCAGCACATGAACATTATGTCGAATCTGTGGAGTAATAGAAGTTCTTATATCTGGCTTTGCAGAAGAAGCTCTTGAAGTACGTGTTGCCTTTGGGGCGGCTACAGTTACATTTCTTAAAGCTTCAAACTTATCATCAACTTCTTTATTTAGCTGACCAAGATTAAGTTCCAGTTTTGTAATTCCGGTAGAAGCACTGTTCAAATCATCAATTCGTTTTTCAGAATCACTAAGGATAGCCTCGACGTTTGAAAGTTTCTTTGCAGTATCAGAAATCTTCTTTGCATTTTTCAGAATAACATCAACATCGTCCTGTACGGCTTTAATTTCTTTTGGAAGAGAAGAAACCTGACGCTGACAGTCTGAAAGAGCTGAAGAAAGTTCCTTCTGTTTTTCAAATGCATCAGAAATATCCTGACTAACTCTATCCAGAACAGACTTCTTCTGTTCGATTCTATCAAGTTTATCAGTTGAAGCATCTACAGCATCCTGGAAATTCTTAACTTTTACTTCCAGATCTACGAGATCATCTGATTTATCTGTAAGAGTCCTGATTTTGGAATCAATCTGACCTGAAAGTTCCATCATATAATTAAATCGCTGTTCAAGACTTTCAACCTTATTATGTTTGGATTCAAAGTCAGATACAGTGTCTCCGATATCATCATTCATGCGGCGAAGTTCAGAGAAACGTTTCTGGAAATCTTCAGCAACATCAGCAAATTTTTCCAGATCTTCAAAGGCCTCTTTTATACTTTCAATTTTATTATCAAGCTGCTTTTTCATGACATCAGCTTTTTCATAACCAGACATTTGAGACTGGACTGCAGTTACTTCTTTTGTAATTTCAGAAAGTCTCATGAGAAGGTCATTTGATTGTGTCTGTAAATCTTCAATCAAGGCATTCTGATTCTGGCGATTCTCTTTTATTACAATTTCAAGATTTTCTTTTAATTCATCAATACGATCACTGATTTCATTTTCACGATCTGTAATCTTACTGTCAGAATCTTCAATTTGTTTCTTTAAAGACTGGTTATATTCCTGAAGTTCAGAAATAAATTCTTCTTCCTTTTTATGAATTTCTTCTGAAGAAGTTTTCTGGAACGATTCCAATTCTTCTTTAAACATATTTGTGGATTCAGCCATCTGTTGCTTAAGCTGCATCTTCCATGTATTAAATTCTGAGATAGCTGCATCGATGGAACTTGAACTTGTTTCCTGACGGTTTTTAATATCACCTTCAAAATTTTCAAGATCTTCCTCAATGGAATTCTGAAGTTTTTCTACAGCCGTACTGATCTGAGAAATATTCTTTTCACCTAAAGCCTTGATTTCATCTGCTGTATTTTTTGTTACTTCGTCCATACGATCAGTTGTTTCTTCTTTAAATTCATTTAACAAAGATCTGATTGTATTAATATCTGCCTGAAGTTTTGTTTTCGTACCGTCAACTTCAGAAATAACAGAATCAAGCTGACCGTCTGTTTTTGACTGCAATGCCTGGATATTTACTTTTAATTTATCTGCATAACTTTCTTCGATTTCACGACGACTGTTTTCATATTCTTGAGTCATAATTGAAAGGCGACCATCAAAGTCCCTCTTCCACTGACTTAAATCAGAATCAATTTTTTCTGTATTGTCTGAAAGTTTTCTCTCAAAAGCACTTTCAAATTCAGAAAGTTTTGCACTCATTGTTCCAGTTGCATTATCTTTTAGTCCGGACAAAGCTTCATCAATTTCACGAATCTTTTCTTCCAGTGCATCTGAACTTTCTTTTATACCAGAAGAAAATCTTTCATGACGCTTCTGCTGTTCCTCTGTAAATTTGTCAAAATCTGCTAAAATTCTATCCTGGACATTATTCATAGCTCCACGTAAACTTTTGTCCAGCATATCTATATCACTAGATGAAGTTTGAAGCTGTGCGATTTTATATTCCAGATCACGTTTGTATTCACCAAGCTGATCATCAGCACTTTCAAGGATACTTAATCGGCGGCTTTCACCATCTGCGAGTGCATTACGAATTTCATCCTGCAAAGTTTTATTAAGAGATTCCATTTTTGACTGGGAAGAAATCTTAAATTCTTCCAGACGGTTTTCTACTTCCTGGATTTTTGCATCAACCTCTGGCTTAATTTCAGAAGCCCGTTTCTCTGCGATTTCACATTCATTCTTCAAAGAAACCACCGCTTCTTTTGTCTCTTTTAATACTGCAGTTGATGAATCTTTTATCGATTTTAAAGACTCTGTTATGCCTGCCTGGAAAGTAGAAATCTTTGTCTGAATATTTCCTGTATAAGTTTCATACTTTTCTTTAAGAGTTGAATCAAAAGTATCAACCTTCTGACTTACTTTTTCAGAATTCTGTTCATATGTATTAAAACGATCTTCAAGTTTTTTCTGTACTTCATCGAATTGTTTCTTATAATTTTCATCAAGTTCTTTAAGCTGTTTTTCCATAGAAACAGCAAGTTCATTTTCTTCACCACTCATTCTTGAACGAAGTTCTTCCATAACATGTTCAAGATTTCCTGCTCTGGTATTAAATTCTGTTTCTACAGTATTCAGACGTGCTCCACTGTCCGAAATAAAATCTTCCACTTTTTTCTGATAATTCTGAGAGAAAACATCTGTTTTCTGTGAAAGTTTTTCATAATCAGTTTTAAATTTTTCTTCAAATTTATTGATTATATTGTCATTCTTACCAGCAATTGTATCAAGCTGGGCAGAATAATTTTGCTTAACCCCATCTAACTTTGCAGTATAACTTTCTGTAAGCTTTTCGACATGTTCTTTCATTCCAGTCTTCAGCTTATCCATATAATCTTTTACTTCTGTAGAAAGAGCTTCGTACTTTTCTTTGTAAGAAGCCATGAGATTTTTATAATCCTGTTCATATTCATCAGTAAGAGATTTGATCTTTATCGTGTGTTCAGTATCTATAGAATCTATACGAGCCTTAACATCTGTTTCAATAGAAGATACTCTTCCATTTACATCTGCATCAAGTCCAGAAATCTTGTCGGACAATTGAGTTTCCATTTCTTTAAGTTTATCTGAAACTCCCGTATCAAGCGTTGTAACAAGACCATTAACTTCATTTTCAATTTTAATAATTTTATCTGAAACATTTGAATCAAGTGAATCTAGAAGACCACTAAATTCCCTTTCCATTTCCTGAATTCTATCTGAAACTCCATTATCAAGATTTATTACGCGACTATTCACATCTGTTTCAATTTTTTCGATTTTTCCAGAAAGATCTGAATCAAGATTTAAAACCCGTCCTGTAACCTCAGTTTCTATTGCAAGAAGTTTTTCTGAAACATTTGCGTCAATGTTTTCTACACGTCCAGTAATATCAGATTCTATTACATTAAGTTTCTCTGACACTCCCGAATCCAACTTTTCTACACGCCCCATCACTTCTGTTTCTATATTATTTAGTTTTTCTGAAACACCCGTATCAAGAGAAGAAACATGACCTGAAATATCGTCCTGTATTTTTTGGATTTTTCCATTTATTTCATTGTTAAATGAACTGAGCTTTTCTTTTACATCTGAAATTATTTTTGCATCAGAAGCTTTAGACAGTTCTTCCACTTTCTTTTCGAGTTTATCTGTTCTGGTATTAAAATCATCTGTAATTCTTGCGGCACGTTTTTCTGCCTGCTGACTTAAATGCTGAAAAGCTGTATCTTCCAGTTCATCTGCTCTTTTTGCAGCTGAATCAAATGCAGTCTGAATATCAGATTTGATCTGAAGTAAAAGTCTTGAAGCTTCATTTTTCTGAACATCCAAATCCTGCTTCACATTGTCAGCATATTTTTCATATTCATTTAACAAAACTGTCCCAACTTTCTTAAGTTGTTCTTCATTTTTATCATTAAAATCTTTAGTTATCTGTGGGATACGATTATTTATATTTTCAACTTTTTTCTGCTGTTCAGAAAGACGACTATTAAGAGTGTCAACAATGCCACTTTCTTTTTTTACAAGAAGAAGATTCTCTTCCACCTTTTCGGTCATAACGTCCAGTTCTTTTAAAACTGAATCATATTGAGTAATTTTCTGTTCTATCTTGTTAACTGCTTTAATATCATCTGATAATTTTTTTATTTCCTCATTAAATTCGTCTGTACGTTCTTTTAAAACTCGGACGGCCGCATTAGCACGAGTCTGATTTCCTTCGAGGTCTGAAAGAAGATGATTAAACTCTTTTTTAATTCCATTAAACTTTTCTTCAAGCTGTGAATTGCATTTATCCGCATACTTTTTTACGTTCTCGTAAGAAGAATTTCTCTTTTCCAGTTCATGAAATCCATAAGAAAATGCTGCTGCCGACAAAATGGCAATAATAATTGAAATTATGATAATCACTTTTTCCCACCCGTTTTTATAATAATTTATTTTTCAAGCACAGCGTGCATCAAGTCTAAATAATCCCGGAACACAAAATCTGAAATTCCGGCTTTATTCGGTTTCTTTTTTGTAAACCATGCAGCTTTCATTCCTGCCGCCTTTGAACCTACAACATCATATTTGTAGCTATTTCCTACATACAAAATCTCTTCCGGTTTTATACCAAGATTTTTTGCCATAATAGAAAAAGGAACAGGCGAAGGTTTTAAGGCCCCACATTCTTCAGTTCCCAATATTTCATCACAAAAAGGTTTTATTCCCCATAATTCACCTTTCTGTTCAGGAGGAAAATCTGAAAGCAAAGCTATTTTAAATCCTGCTTCTTTGAAAGCTTTTATACATTCCAATGCATTTTTACATGGCTTAATCTTTACAAAATGAGATTTCAAACCACTGTATACTATTTTTTCCAGTTTTTCCGTTGCTTTTGCTTCTGTTATATGAAGAGCTTTAGCCATATACTTAATCTGTTCTTCATAGAAACTTCCAGTAAAATTCTCAGAAAATTTTTCTTCACGAAGGACTTTTCTGGCTTTCCCATATTTTGCGAAAAAAATTAAATGTGAAAGGAAATGAATTGGCAGACGAATATTTAGCCTCCACGTTTCGTAGAGAGTCCCGTCTATATCAAATGCGACTGCTTTTATTTCCCCAAAGTTTTTTGTGTTCAAACTTTTTCCCCAGTAAAAATACAGTATCTCATTATACTATTAATTAACTAAATTTCATAGTGTTTTCTATATATTGAAAATTATTGAAAACTCTCCTGCAAATAATTATAATCTTCTATTATTTCATATCACTTTTTAATTAAGGACTTAAATCATGGTAATTTTAACTTTGAACTGCGGATCATCATCTGCAAAGTATCAGGTTTATGACTGGGACAACAAAGAAGTTCTGGCCAATGGTGTAGTAGAAAGAATCGGTATCGAAGGTTCTTGCATCACTCACAAAGCTAAGGGCAACAAAGTAGAAAAGGAAAGCCCTTGTCCTACACACAAAGAAGCAATCGAACTCATCCTTAAGATGATTACAGACAAAGAAACTGGTGTTATCGAATCTCTCGATCAGATTGGAGCTGTTGGACACCGCGTACTTCATGGCGGAGACAAATTCACAAAATCTGTACTGGTTACTCCAGAAGTTCTTGAAACATTCAAAAGCGTTATCGACCTTGGACCACTCCACATGCCTGCAAACATCATGGGTATTGAAGCTGCACAGAAAGTTATGCCAAACGTTCCACACGCTGCAGTTATGGATACAGCATGGCACCAGACAATGCCAGCAGAAAACTTCATGTACGCTATTCCACACGAATGGTACGAAAAATATGCTGCACGTAAATACGGTTTCCACGGAACATCATTCCTTTACACAGCAAAACGTGCATCAGTTCTTCTTGGAAAGAAACCAGAAGATACAAACGTTATCATCTGTCACATCGGAAACGGTGCTTCTATGTGCTGTGTAAAAAACGGAAAATGTTACGACACAACAATGGGTATCACACCTCTTGAAGGTCTCGTAATGGGTACACGTTCAGGTGACCTGGACCCTGCTCTTCCATTCTACATCATGAGAAAAACAGGAATGACTGCTGACGAAATGGATACAGCTTTGAACAAGAAATCAGGATGTCTTGGTGTAACAGGAAAATACGCTGACCGCCGCGACGTTGAAATCGCAGCAAAAGACGGTGACGAAAAAGCAAAGCTTGCTATCGAAATGGAAGCTCTCCGCATCAAAAAATACATCGGTGCTTACATGGCAGAACTTGGCCGTGTAGACGCAATCGTATTTACAGCTGGTGTTGGCGAACGCGGACCTATCTACCGCCAGAAGTCAACAGAAGGGCTTGAAGCATACGGCATCAAAATTGACGCACAGAAAAACGAATGGTCTTTCACTGGAAACGCTGAAACATGTATTTCTGCTGATGACTCAGCAACAAAGATTTTCGTTATTCCAACAGACGAAGAACTTGTTATGACAGAAGATGCTTACGCTCTTATGAAGGGAACATACGACGTTCATACAAACTTCACATACTCTTTCCAGAGCCCAGATTACGTAAACAAAGCACGTGAAGAAGGTCTGAAAGGAGACCTGGTAAAACGTCCAAACATCGCAAAAGTTGTTGCACGTCCACCAAAATGCTAAATCAATTCACAATGCACAATGCACAATACTTAATGCAAAGTAAAATGTGAAAAAAAACGGCGTCTTGAAAAACAAGACGCCGTTTCTATTTAACAGATTTTTAAGCCCGGTTTAATTTTTGATTATCTGAACAATATAATCTGCGGCATTTTCAGAAAGGGCCGGCTCAAAAGAAACAGTTCCTTTCTTATTCTGAAGTACATCAAGACTAAATGGAATTTCAACGGTCTGTTCAACAGCCCCTGTCATAGTATTAATCAGGGACAGTTGAAGGTTTTCTGAAATCATTTCCGCCCAATTATTTGCGACAACAAAATCTACTGTCATGACCTTTGTTTTCTTTACAAATGATGTACTCATTACAGAAGCATAATATGAAGGTTTAGAATAAACTGGATTCCAAACTTTACAGAAACCTGTTACTGCAGTTTCGGCTTCAATATCCTCTGGTCTCCATCCAGGAAATTTTCTACGTTCTGCTTCGTAATGGAAGAGAACATCAAAATCAAATGATTTTTCATCAAGTTCTGAAGTTTCATATTCATAACTCATTTCATAATATTCATCTGAAAAATAGTTTTCTACAGGAACAGAAACTATATTATCTTCATAATCAGGACTGTCTACATGTTCAGTGATAACCACTTCCGTTGCAGGAGCTTTTACCTTAATTCCATTTGAAGTTCCAAGAGTAAAGATTACTTTCTGACTTTTACCTTTTGTTGAAACAAACATATCTCCAATAGCAAGCTTTGGAATTCCAAGGGTAAAACGTGCATCATAATAAGCAAATTCACTGTTCTTCTTCATTTTTGGGAATTTCACATCTGCATATATATCCTCTACAGGAACAATTCCATCTTTTCCTTTAAGTTTCTGATACACACCATTCAGCTGATATTTCGTTCCAGGATAAAAGTTGTTTTTATAACTTACAACACCGGCTTCAGTCTTGAACTCATTTTTAATTACAACGTCCATTCCCTGAGCAATACCGATTCCAAGATTTTCCACTTCTACGCTAAAATGAACTGTATTTCCAGGTTTCTGCATATCTCGTAAATCAACTTTTAAATTTCTAGTTACCATACAAGGCTCATTATTTACTTTTGACACACAAATATGGTTTCCATATTCAGTTTTTAAAAGATAAGTTACAATCCAATCTCCTGTATCACGAACTGCTGCATGAGGATAAAGAATCTGTCCTTCATTTCCATTTTTCTGATAAATAACTGATACACTTTCAGTCCACATCATTTTTTTTGTTTCTGGACTTTTCAAATAAGTTTTTGCAAATATTTTACTTCCAGAATTCCACATACAACCCGAAAGAATACCTTCCTTATTTGAAACAAAACAAAGATCTTCTGAGACTGCATTATTTTCATCTGAAATAGGATACATTTCCTTTATGTTTACAAAATCAGCAGAGCCTGCATTTTCCCACAGCCCTTTCTTATTCAGTAAAAAATAAAACTGCTTCTCGGCAAAGGCCGGATTATTATCATCTGAAAAAAGTGTATTATCAGGACGATTTCTGACTTTCAAACAAACCCCATTTCCACCATTTGAAAGAACCGGATCAAACTGGAGACTTCCTTTTATCTCTGAAATGCATTCTACTTTTTCCCAAGATTTATCATTTTCTTTCCAAGAAGACCAGTAAATTGCAGTCTTTTTTAAAAGTTCTTCTTCAGATGTTTCTTCTGTAACCTGAATGGTACACTGAGTCCAGCAAAGAACAAGTTTCTGTTTTCCTCCAATAGTTGTCACAATTCCATCGAAGTCCAACATATTAGTAAGTTTTCCATTTATCTTAGGATTTTCAACTACACGCTTTGGTGCAGAAAAATCTTCATCACGACCATAACGTCGTGTCGAATAAAAAAGTGAATAACAGTTGTCATCAGTACGAAGTGTAAGATCTGGAGCAATATAAACAAGAACTTCCACACCATTCATAAAAAACAGTTTTGGTTTTGTTCCATCAGGAAGATTCTTTACGAGAACCTGAACATTAGTTCCCTTTTCCGCTGCCTGTTTATTCATTCCAACAAAAGATGCAATTTCTTCTGAAGGAAACTTTGGAAGATTACGGGAATCTCTTACAAGCTTATACTCCCCTTTTTCGATAATCCTATCTTCATCGTCACTTTCTACATCATCATTTTCTTCATCTATCACTTCTACAATTTCTGAAACTGATTCAACTTCATCTGAAGTTTCTATATCAGTAAGGTTATCACTTGAAGCATCATTCGAAATGTCATCTATATTAATTTCAGCTACTGCATTAATTTCAGCTACTGCATTTTCGATTGGGTTTTCGATTAGGTTTTCAATGGTAGTTTCGGTTTCTATGTTTTTTATATCTATGGCCTCGAAAATTACTTCCTCAATATTTTGAGTTTTTTTAAATTCACGATTCAAATAAGACTCATATTCTTCAGGAGTAAAAATTCTAATATCTGTAGGAAGGCTATACTTCTTTTTATCCGGCGCAGTAAATGAAATCCAAATTAATCCACCTGCTTTCGAAAACACTTTTCCAGGAATGAATTTTTGTTCTTTTCCATTTGTATTCACCGTAACTGGTTTTGACTGCACCTCTGCAGGTGCATCTGGCTGATACAATGTAAAACCCGAATAACCTTTCTTCAAATTATTTACTTTCAAGAGATATTCAGCACCATCCCCTTCAATTACTATATTTGGGGCAAATAGAATATTTCTCCATGCAAGCTTTGTTGGATTTACATCGCTCCTTTTCATAAGGACATCAGCTTCGAGTGTATACTCAGAGAAAGCAACGTCTTGAGCAGAAACAAATGTTGCTGCAAGAATAAAAAACAAGCAGCTAAAAAACTTTTTCATATTCTTTTCCTCTTACCTCAGACATGAACCTTTTCTAATTTTTTCAGCAGTTTCTTCGCCTGCAAAAATACGAACGAGTTCCATAGCAAATTGTTCAGCAGTTCCAGGACCAGCGCCAGTTACTAATTTTCCATCTGTTACAAAAGGAACTCCTGATGCATGAGTACTATCTTCCACAGTTTCAGGATCAACGTCTTCTTCCATTCCTGGATAACAGGTCCAGTTTTTTCCCTTTAAAATACCAGTTGGAGCAAGCACAAGTGCAGGACTTGCACACATAGCAGTAACATATTTTCCATTTTCAAAACAAGAAAGAATAAGTTGTTTTAAATCTTCTGAAGCGGCAAGATTTGTAGCCCCAGGCAGCCCACCAGGAAAGAATAAAGCATCTGGTAAAGAATCTTTTTCATTTATATTTATCGATGATAAAAAATCTTCAAGGGTAATATCTGCAAGAATTGTAACATCATGAGAACTTTTTACCATTCTAGGGTCTATGGGATTTTTAGATGTTACAGCAACAAGTCTAACATCAACCTTTGCTCTTCTTAAATAATCTACAGAAGAAAGAGCTTCTATTTCTTCAAAACCATCAGCAAGAAAAACAGCAACCATATAGGCCTCCATACTTTTATCAAATTATCTGATTTTTTTTCTATTTAATTTTACACCAAGATGTGCTAAAATTCACCTATGAAAAGTGTTTTAATTGTTGATGCTCATCCTTTATTCCGTGATTTCTTAAAAGAAAAACTTGCAGCAGGAAAAATAGAAGTAAATACAGCCAGTGAAGACCGCGATGCATTTACAAAGATGATTACTACCCTTCCAAACCTTGTTATTATGGATAGAGGCGAAACTCAGGAACAGATTTCTGATTTCATGCAGAAAAAACTTGCCGATCCAAACACAGCTTCAATCCCTATTATTATGACAGGACCCCTTATCGACAAAGCACTTATTGGATCTTTAGCCCGTTACGGCGTTTTCAAATATTTTACAAAACCAATCAAATTTGACCTTTTCTTTGAAGCCATCGGAAACATTCTCCATCTTCCGGTTATCATGGATACAACACCTTGTGTTTTAGACATTCACAGAAACAGCAACATTATTTTCATTGAAGTTGCACAAGGTTTAAACCGTGAAAAACTGGCACTTCTGAAGTTTAAACTTGCAGAAATGATCGAAACGGAAGAACTTGAAAGTCCAAAAATCATTATCATGCTTACAAATCTGGATTTAACCTTTATTGACGGATTAAATCTTGAGTTTCTTATCGATAACGTTCTGGATAATCCGAAAATTCATAGGAAAAACGTAAAAATTCTTTCATTAAGCCAATTTGTCAGCGACCTTGTGGACGGCCACTCTGAATACGATGGAATCGAAGTTACAGATAATCTTCCACAAGTTTTAAATTCCCTGGTAGAAAGTTCAATCACAACAAGTGTTTCAGACCTTATTACAGAAAAAATTCTTTCAGGATCTTCTGGAGATGAAATATCATCTTCAATTGAAACACGTTTTTACTCCGATACTGGTGCTATTGAAAAAGATGATTCCATTGGATCAGTATTTACCGTTGCCCTCATCGATGAAAACCCTCAAAGCGCAGCCTCTATTCAAAAATTATTTTCTTCAGTAGGAGCTCGCACCGATATTTATTCTACAGGACAGGACTTCATTAATTCCTTTGTTCCGGACAAATACAGTCTGGTTATTCTTGATGTTCTGGAAAGGGCTTCAAATGGTTTTGAAATTCTAAATCAATTCAAAGCAGACCGCATGGCACCTCCTGTAATTGTTTATTCAGCAAGTGCACAGCGTGATTTAATTGTAAAGGTTTTAAGTTCCGGCGCCGCTCTATACCTTATGAAACCTCAGAAGCCTGAAGTTCTTTTGAACAAAGCTATTTCATTATTAAATAAAAATATTTAATAATTTTTTATATACAAATAAAAAAATATAACTAAAAAATTATTTAAAATGAATAAAATAAATTTTCACACTCACACAACGTTCTGCGATGGAAAAAACACTGCAGAAGAAATGGTTCTTGCTGCTATAGAAAAAGGTTTTTCGATTCTTGGGTTTTCTGGTCACAGTATGTTTCCTTTTGGAGGAAAATGGCATATTGCACCAAGAGAGCTGCCTTTATATGTTGAAGAAATAAACAGACTTAAAGAAAAATATGCTGATAAAATAAAAATCTTCTGCGGTTTTGAATGTGACTATTACCCTTCCTTAACATGTCCTGACAAAGAATTTTATAAAGAACTGAAACCTGATTTTCTTATCGGTTCTGTTCATTATGTTACACGAAACAATATGCACTACGGTGTAGACTCTTTTACAGAACGTGTAAAACGTGGTCTAGAAATTATTTATAAAGGAAATGGAAAACAGGCAGTAATCGATTATTTTGAAGCACAAATGGAAATGCTGCGGTATGGAAATTTCGATATTCTCGGACATCCTGATTTAATAAGAAAACGAAACAAAGAACTGAATATCTTTGATGTAACTGAAAACTGGTATAAAGACCTGCTTAAAGATTTTACCAAAGCAGTCAAAAAATCTGGTGTAATTGCGGAAATCAATACTGGCGGAAAAGCACGCGGATGTACCGAAGATTTCTACCCGAGTGATTTCTTACTGGAACTATTTTTCAACGAAGGCATTCCAGTCTGCATAAATAGCGATGCCCATAACACAGATCTTTTGGATTTTGGGTTTGAAGAAGCTTTGAAACTTGCAAAAAAAACTGGATACAAGGAATTAGTTTATCCTTGTATAGGAACTGTAAAGATTTAAAAGAAACCTTCTAATAATATCTTCTCATTTCTTACTGTAAAAACGAAACAAAATCAGGACATTCTGCTTTTACAGTCATATTTTCACCACTTATTGGATGTGTAAAAACAAGCATATCTGAATGAAGCATAATTCTATTGTATGATTTTCCACCGTAAAGAGTATCTCCCAAAATTGGAAGCTCAGATTCAGAAAGATGAACACGAATCTGATGTGTGCGACCTGTAAACAATTCACAATGAATAATCGATAATGGACAATTTTTGTCTTCAGATAAAAAAATCTCTTTTTTACCAGAAGCAGTCTCATCAAAAACTTTAAAAGAGGTTTTCGCATAAAGACCACCACGACTTTCAGGAAGACTTCCCCACTTTGCAGCCTGACTTTTTGAAGAAATACGACCTATCGTATTTTCCACAGTAAAAGATTTTCTCTTTGGTTTTCCACAGACAACTGCAATATAGGTTTTTGTAATGGAATGTTTTTCGAACTGTTCAAAAATATTTTTATTTGCGACTCGTTGTTTTGTAAAAAGAATTACGCCACTGGTTTCCCGATCCAGTCTATGCATAATCCCAACATAAGGCGGATTTCGTAGAGAAGGATTTTTTTTCCATAAGTAATCCACAACGCAGTCATGCAGATTTTTTCGATTTCCTACTATAGTTTGTTCTACAGGGAGAAAAGCAGGTTTATTTACAAGAATAATATAATCGTCTTCAAAAAGGACATCTTTCTTTGTTAATTCAAAATCGATATCATCAGGCTGCTTTTCAAAAAAGAATTTTTCAAAATCAATTTCACAGTCGACTACGCTTTTTCCGCGAAGTTCAAAGCCAGGTCTTGTAACAACTCGTCCGTTTACAGAAACACAGCCGGCAACAATAAGGCGCCTGATTTTTGAATTACTTACTTCTTTGTCAGATAATTCAGGAATTTTCATTAATTCAATTCTGAGAAAATCATTTAATGATTGCTTTTGACCCGAAAAAAAGGATTTCTTCATAGCAAACTCTTATTCCCAAACATGATTCCCAATTGTAAATTATCAATTGTCAATTTTTGTCAAATCTCACTTGATTTCGTAATCCGGACCTTCATCTGTCACAAAGAGCCGAACTTTACTTTCTTCCATACAAACATTCTCAAAGAAATATTCAAGATCAAGGATTTCTTCACTAAAAAGATCATCCGGATTATAAGACGTATTAAGTTTTATTTCAGGATTTTTTCCAGACGATTCGTCACAAAGTCTACTCATTGCTCCATTTAAGCGAACAACATCAGAAACTAAAGTAAACATATCTGCTTTATTTTTTTCTTCGTATTTCTGCTCTAAAAAAAGCAACTGCATTTTTTCAATCGCTTCATGACTTTCTTTTTCAGGGTTAAAACCACTTTTATAATCGCAATTATTAACCTGCTGCCATTCAGAAAAATCAGCAAAAAAAGCAGATGGTGTAATACGTAAAGGTTTTAATACTGAAAGAAACCATGGTACAGCACGACCCATGGAATAAAAAGTTTTTGCTGCAAATGATAAATCTCGGGCTTTACGAATATCTTGAGCTGAAAAAATTTGAGAAACTTTAGGTTCTCCATTTTCTCCCGGAGTTATATCAAACTGAGGAAATTCAACATGATTTGGATATTGATTAAGAGCAAAATCAAAACGATCAGAAAAAGCTTTAAAAGAATCACCGGAATCTTTGGCATAATAAAGACAAAAACCAAAGATAAGTCCGGCATTATTCAGGAGATTAGCTTTTGAAGCATAATTTTTCTTATCGAATAAAAGCTTATCTCCTTTTTTTGAAGGATTCAGAGGAATATCAAAAGAACAGAAAATATTTTGTGCTTCTCGACAAACTTCACTGTCTATAAAAGAAGCCTCTACAAAAAAACTTGTAAACAGATTTTTATCCTGCCGCTTCTCAGATTTTATCTGCTTCAGCAAATCATCTTTTGACGCAATCATTAGTTCTAATAATATTCCTCAATTTCAAAGATATAGAAAATCAAAGATATAGAAATTACAAAAGTGTAATTCCACGTTTCTTGCAATCTTTCAGAATTTCTTCGCTCCATGCTGAAACCTGAGTTTCACCAATATGAGCTTTACGAAGAAGGAACATACAAAGTCGTGACTGACCAATACCGCCACCAAGAGTCTGTGTTAATTCACCTTTAAGAAGTTTAGAATGGAATTCGAATTTTGAACGTTCCATACAACCGCGTTCTTCAAGCTGCATTTTAAGACTTGTTGGACTTACACGAATACCCATTGATGAAAGTTCAAATGCTGAATTCAAAACAGGATTCCAAACAAGGATATCTCCATTAAGCCCACGATGTCCATCGCCAGTCTCTGTAATCCAGTCATCATAGTCTGGAGCACGTCCGTCATGAATATTACCGTCTGGAAGTTTTCCACCGATACCTGTAATAAATACAGCACCATATTCTTTTGCAACTTTATCTTCACGCTGCTTTGGTGTCAAATCAGGATACTTTTTCTGAAGATCATCTGCAAAAAGAATTTTAATATCTTCTGGGAGAATTGGTTCCAATGCTGGATAACGGTCGTAAAGGAAAAATTCTGTTCTTTTAATACAGCGATAAACCTTTTTTACAATTTCGTGAAGATAGAATACTGTACGGTCTTTTTCATCAATAGCCATACACCAGTCCCACTGGTCTACATAAATTGAATGAATAGCATCAAGATCTTCGTCTGGACGTAAGGCATTCATATCTGTGTAGATTCCGAAACCAGGCTTAAGACCCATTTCAGTAATCTTCAATCTCTTCCATTTTGCCAGAGACTGAACAATTTCCATTTTCTGGTTATTCATATCTTTTACATTGAAAGAAACTGGTTTTTCTACACCATTCAAATCGTCATTAATTCCAACTCCTGCTTTTACAAAAAGTGGAGCTGTAACACGAGACAGATTCAATTCTGTTGAAAGAGCTGTCTGGAAAAAATCTTTAATAGAAACAATTGCATGTTCGGTTTCTTTTGCACCGAGAACACTTTTATACTTTGATGGTAACTTAATCATGATAAGGCCTCTAAATCCTCTATATATATTATAATATTTTAGCGATTCTGCTTTTTTACTTCAATTACTATCTATATTACAAGAAATCATTTATAATATTTGCTATTGGAAAGAATATTATGTTTTATTTAATCTATTTATTTATCATTTCCAGATTTGTAAATCCAAACAAGGAATATCCGGAATTCAGTCAGTTTTATTACACAAATATTTTACGAGTTACAAGAGAATTAATTCGCTGGGGCCGTGTGAAAATTGAGATAACAGGAGCCGAAAAAGTACCTGACGGAAAATGCCTTTTTGTTAGTAATCATCGTTCAAATTACGATCCTCTTTTAGTTTGGCACATCTTCAAAAAAAATCGTCCCGCCTTCATATCAAAAGAAGGAAACTTTCATATTCCAATTGTAGGGCGAATGTTAAGAAAATGCTGTTTTCTTACAATTGATCGTGATAATCCTCGGCAGTCTTTAATGTGCCTCATGAAAGCTGCTGAATATTTAAAAGAAGATAAAGTTTCCATTGGTATCTACCCTGAAGGAACTAGAAACAAAAATTATGAAAAAGGACTTCTTCCCTTCCATAATGGAGTTTTCAAAATTGCTAAAATGGCAAAGGTTCCTATTGTAGTACTAACAGTTGAAGGAACTCAAAATATTCATACAAATTTTCCATGGCATAAAACGCCTGTAAAAATTAATGTTGCAGAAGTTATAGAAACTGAGGAAGTCTGCAGTCACAAAACAGATGAAATTGCAGCAAAAGTCCGTAAAGTAATCTATGATGACATTTATCCAGAATTGGAAGACACTCCTATTTCAGCAGAATAAGAGAAAGGAATTTAAATGGCAAAATTCACAAAACTTGCAATCCAGAAAACCTTTATAAAACTCCTGAATGAAAGACCTCTGAATCAGATAACAGTCCGAACGATAGTAGAAGAATGCGGCATCAATAGGAATTCATTCTATTATCATTTCCGCGACATTTCTGAATTAGCAACAGAACTTATTGAAAGCACAACAGATGAAGTCCTTGAGAAACATAAATCTATTGATTCAATAGAAGGAATTGTTATGGAATTCATCGAATTTGCCACAAAATACAAAAAAGCATTCCAGAACGTTTATAACTCTATGAACCGGGAAGTTTTTGAACAGGACCTTCTTATGACCTGCGACCGTTTTGTCAGAAAATACTTCGAAAAACGTACAGATAAAATGAATATGTCTGAAGAAAACCTGGAAATTCTTGTCCTTTTATATCGTTCTGAATTTTTCGGCGTTTTTTCAGAATGGCTTATGCGCGGCATGGATGATGAATATGCATCCCGAATCAAAAGCATTTTTGACCAAAAAATGATTACCGAAGAAAAGGTTTTAACCCTGCTTATCAAGTAATTTTATTAGGCATTTTCTCCATTTTGTCTAAAATTCTAACATTTTTGGATATTTTGTCTATTTCCCTATTTCTTTTTTCACTCTATTATCTATGATAATATTTTATTTTCTCAGGAGATTATTATGAGACCAGTAAAAATTATTACAGATTCATGTTCAGATTTGCCAAAAGATTTAAGAGAAAAATACGACATTGATTACGTAAGAATGAAGACTGTTTACGAAGGAAAAGAAACTTGGGCCAGTCTTGATTTTGAATATTATACACCAAAAGAACTTTACGATATTATGCGCGCAGGAAACCGTGTATTTACTAACCAGGTTCCAACAGAAGAATTTGAAAGAGTTTTTGGAAGCTACCTTGAAAAAGGAATGGATATTATCTATATCGGATGTTGTTTGAAACAGTCAGGATCAGTAAACACTGGTGCTGTTGTAAGACGCAAGCTTCTTGAAAAATACACAGACGCAAATGTTTTCTGTGTAGACTCATTGAACGCATGTATTGGTGAAGGTATGCTTGCAATCCGTTGTGCAGAATACCGTGATCAGGGAATGGATGCAAAAACAATCTACGAAAAAATCATTCCAGAAAGAAAAACAGTTAACGAATTTGTAACAGTTCACACTTTGGACTGTCTGAAACGCGCAGGTCGTGTAAAAGCCTCTTCTGCATTCTTCGGAAACCTCTTCGGTGTAAAACCGATCCTTATAGCCGATTACGAAGGAAATCAGTTCGCACTTAAAAAGGTAAAAGGCCGTCAGGCTTCGCTTCAGGAAGTAGTTTCACTTATGAAAGAAGCAGTAATCAAACCAGAAGAACAGACATGTTACCTTATGCATGCTGACTGCGAAGAAGAAGCTAAAGAACTGGCAGAAATCGTAAAAAAAGAAATTCCATTCAAAGAAATTAAAATTGGCCTTATCGGACCAATCATCGGTGCTTCTGTTGGACCAGATACAATCGGGCTCTGGGCTTTCGGTAAAGAAGTAACAACAGGAAAGACTGAATAATTTAGGAGAACCTCAATGCTGAACGCCAAAGAACTTGACGGAAAAGATTTTATAAAACTCGTTACTGGAGGTGCCAAAAACCTTCGTGCAAATGCAAAAATTGTTAATGACCTGAATGTATTCCCTATCCCAGACGGCGATACCGGTGAAAACATGTGTATGACAATAGAAGGTGGTGTTAACGCATTCAAAGATCCGAATGAAGAATCTATCGTAAAAGCTGCAGGTGCACTTTCAAACGGAATGCTTATGAGTGCCCGAGGAAATTCGGGAGTTATTCTTTCACAGCTTTTTGCAGGCATTGCTAAAAGTCTGGAAGAAAATCTTAATCCTACTGGAAAAAATAAAGCTTCAATCAAAGAACTTGCAGAAGCTTTCAAAGCAGGCGTTCAGTGCGGTTATAATGCCGTAATCAATCCTACTGAAGGAACAATTCTTACAGTTGCCCGTGAAGCTACTGAATACGTAAATTCAATGGTAACAGAAAACACAACTTTGGAAGAATTTGCTAAAGCTTACCTTAAGGAAGCAAAAGCTTCATTGGACAGAACACCAGAGCTTCTTAAAGTTCTTAAGGAAGCAGGTGTAATCGATTCAGGTGGAGCCGGATTATTTTTTATTGCAGAAGGTATCTTCAAAACAATGAATGGAGAAGAAATTGCTTCTGCTGAAAATCACCAGGCTTCTTCATCTGCACCAATTGGTTCTGCAGAACGTCAGAAAGAAGTAGATTTTTCAAAGTTCACTGAATTCGATGTAATGAAATATGGTTACTGTACAGAATTCCTTCTTCGCCTTCAGACTTCAAAAATTGATATAGAATCTTTTAAAATTGAAAAGCTTATTGAATTCTTAAGCACAATGGGAGATTCTATAGTTGCTTTCCAGAACGGAACCATTGTAAAAGTACATGTTCATACATTAAAACCAGGTCTTGTATTGGATCATTGTCAGCAGTTCGGAGAATTCCTAACTCTCAAAATTGAAAACATGACACTGGAACATAATGAATCCACAGTCGAAAACAGATTCGGAACTATTGCAAAAGAAAAATCTTCAGAACCAAAAGACTTTGCTACTATTACTGTTGCCAATGGTGACGGAATCAAACAGACTTTCAAAGACCTTGGCGCCGATTACATCGTAGATGGCGGTCAGACAAAAAATCCTTCAACAGAAGATTTTATCAACGCTTTTAATGAAGTAAATGCAAAAACTATTTTCGTTCTTCCAAATAACGGAAATATTCTTCTTGCTGCACAACAAGCTGCAAAACTTTATAAAGATTCTGACGTTCGCGTAATCGAAAGTAAATCAATTGGTCAGGGTTACGCGGCCCTCACTATGCTTTCTTACGATTCTGGAAATGCAGACGAAATCGTTCAGAACTTTAATGATGCCATGGTTGGTGTTGAAACTGGTGAAGTTACAGTGTCTGTTCGTGACGTAAACCTGAACGGAATCGACATTAAAAAAGACAACTACATCGGTTTTTCAGGAAAAACAATGCTTGCCGCAGACCCAAGCAGAATTGAAACTGCAAAAAAACTCGCAGAAGCAATGAATGCCGCAAAACACGAATTCATGATTGTCATTTATGGAAATAGCGTAAATCAGAAGGAACGTGAAGAATTCAATAATGAACTTAAAACAAAATACCCAAGAATGGAATTCTATGAAATAGATGGCGGACAGGACGTCTACGATTACCTTCTGATTCTCCAATAATTATTTTAGGATTATAAAGATGGAAAATTTATCACTGATTCTTTTATATGTTCTTTGTGCAGTAATTCCTTTCCTTGTAGCGGGAATTAACCCTGCCATCGTTATGTCTCATTTAGTTTACCATGAAGACATTAGAACAAAAGGAAGCGGAAACCCAGGATTCACAAACTTCAAACGTGTTTATGGAAATAAATTTGCCTGGTATGTTTTCATTATGGATATTTCCAAAGGTGTTCTTCTCTGTTTGGCATCTGCTTACGCATTCCGTGCAATAAACGGACAATTCCATTTTGGTGCTTCTTATGCAGGTTTCTTTGCTATGCTGGGACATTCATTTCCTGTATGGTACAAATTCAAAGGCGGAAAAGGATTTCTAGTAGCTTGTTCTGCAATCTGGTTTATGGACTGGAGAGTTGCCCTTGTTGCTATGTGTATTTTCCTGATTCTTCTTTTCACAGTAAAATACATGTCACTCTGTACCATGATTGCAGCCTGGCTTTGTCCTATAATGATTGCATTTCCTTTCGGATACTTTTGGCCAATAACCGCAGACTCTTTTGATACAGAACACATTTCAATGATTTGTGTCTGTGCCCTTTCCTGCGCACTTATGACTTGGCGACATAAAGAAAATATTAAACGTCTTGCAAAAGGATCTGAATCAAAATTCAGCCTGAAATCAAAAAAATAGCAAATAAAATAGCAGATATAAAATGACTATTGATTTTCACACACATATTTTTCCCGATAAGATTGCAGAAAAAGCTATTCAAACAATGCAGCAGAATACTGGCTTTCCAATTGATATCATACCAATAGAATCGGCTCTTTTGGAAAGCATGAAAAAAGCTTCTTCTGTAGATGGAAACGGAATTAATCTTTCAGTTTTGCTTCCAGTCTGCACTAATCCAGAAAAGTGTTGGAATCTTAATGAATTTGCACGAAGCATAAACGAAAAATATGCATCACTTCCTGCCTCGTCAACTGAACCTCGACTTCTTTCATTTGGTGCAATACACCCTGCTATGGGTGATTTACGTAATGCAATTTATCGCATTAAGGAAATGGGTTTTAAAGGAATCAAACTTCATCCCGATAACCAGAACACATTCATTGATGATGAAAACTACATGAAAATCATTGAATACGCAGAAGAAAATGACCTGATTACAATAGTCCATTCAGGTTACGATGGAACTGACTTTCACGAAATCCGTTGTACTCCATTTCGCATTCTGAACATACTGAAGAGAATCCAGCCTAAAAAACTTATTATGGCACACATGGGCGCAAACTACATGTGGTATGATGTTGAACAAACAATCTGTGGCAAAGGTCTTTATTTTGATACAGCCTTTGTAAATAAAAGAATCTCAACAGAACAAATGATGCGAATTATCGAAAAGAACGGACCGGAAAATATTCTTTTTGGTTCTGACAGCCCGTGGGACAGTCAAACTGAAGATCTTGAATTCATAAAAAATCTCCCTCTGAACGAGGGAGACCGTAAACTTATTTTAGGCGAAAACGCTGTTAAACTTCTGGGTTTATAAAATCTGAAAACTAATTGTATTCCCATCCTGCTTCTGTAATGGCAATCAATTTTTCCAGAAGTGCACAGGTTGGAGTTCCGATTCCGTGTTTTGCACCAAGTTTTACCACAGTGCCACAAAACCAGGCGTTTTCTGTTTTACGTCTTGCTTCAATATCCTGATACATTGAAGTTTTTCCTCTTGGATCAATTGAATCCATAATGCGAATATTTACTTCCATGTGCTCGTCTTCAAGAGCAACCCCTTCTGCATTTGCAACAGCAATAACTTCTTTTGCAGCCTGGCGCACAACATCACAAAGAACGTCATTTTTGAAAGTACCGTATGGAGCACGACAAAGAGAAGTTACTGTGTTACAGGTAACATTCATTAGGTATTTTTTCCACTGTTCAAGGTGAATGTCATCCGGATTACGTGATTTCTGTCCCGCTTCATCAAAAAGTTTTCCGATTGCAAGAATACGTTCGCTTTTTGAATTATCATTTTCACCGTATACAATCGTTCCTGTATCAGTACAGATAATATTGTTTTTTTCGTGAACAGAAGAAAGACCGATAATAAATCCGTAAATAACTTTTTCTTTTCCATAAACTTCTTCAAGTTCCTTTTCACTTTGAATTCCATTCAAAAGAGAAAGGATTGTTGTTTTGGGTCCAACAGCATTTTTTATCTGAACAAGAACCTGATCCATCTGAAGATTTTTCGTAGCGATAATTACAAGATCCGAAACCTGAACGTCTTCCGGAGTAACATAATTAAAATCCTGACGAACTCCGTTAATACAGATACCGTCTTTTTCATAACGGGATTTTCGTTCGCCTTCACAAATACATTCAACATTTTCTTTGCCAAGTATTTTTTGAATAGCTTCACCAACAATAGCACCTACAGCACCCATACCAATCATTGTTACTTTCTGAATCATTTTTTTCTCCACATAAATTTTTATCAACTTACAGTTTCATTAATGTTTATTTAAGCTGCCCTTATTTTTCCAATAATACTGAGACCCATTTTCATAATCCAGGTAATAACAACACAGCCCATAAAACAATAAATCGTATACAAAAGTCCTTTCATAAAAACAGGTTTTGCTTTCTGCTTTTTGATTTTCAAAACCACTGCCCTTATTGTAAATACAAGGAATACAACAATTGCTGCGGCAAGACATACCATATCAAGAATTAATAGAATAATAGAAATTAAACTCATGTCTGTATTCTAATGAAAAACCACCTTTTTTTCAGTATATTATACTCATGACCACACAACAGATCTTCGGAAAAATTTCCATGGAAAATGGATTTAAAAACAAAGAAGAATTAGATGCCTGTATCAATAACTTTTCTCTAAACGATATTTTTTATACAGTTTCTGCATCTCGCTCAGTAGAAATAACCTGTCCTGAAGATCTGAATAATTTCGATAATAAATTAAAAGAAAATATAAAATTTGAATCAGAAGAAGCAGAAGATACTTTAAATTATTCAGATTATTTTGAATCACAAATACTTGAATGGATAGAAGATTACGGAACCTCTGATACTTTCGACGAAACAGTAATACGAAAAGCCTGCTTTTTAGGATTCTACCCCATGTCATTTTCTATATGTGGAACTGATTTTTTCAGCGTTCGCTATCATTCTTCAAAATGCATTATTACTCCAGAAACATTCAGAATTCCTCACAACATAAAAAACCTGATAAATAAAAAGTTTTCTGACTGTACTATCAGCTTCAACAGAAATTTTGATTTATGTCTGGAACAACTCCTGAAAGCATATCCTGATACATGGCTCTGCCCGAAACTGGTAGAAATATTAAAGCAAATTAACAAAAATCCAGATGAAAATATTAGCGTAAATAGCGTCGAAATCTGGAAAGATGGAAAAATAATTGCCGGAGAAATAGGATTCATTACAGGAAATACTTATGCTTCACTTTCAGGCTTCCATCTTGTTGATGATATAGGAAACGTACAAATGGCCATTCTTGGCAAATACCTTTTTGAAAATGGATTTGCCTATTGGGATCTTGGGATGTCCATTCTTTACAAATATCGTTATGGAGCTAAAGACTATTCCCGTGAACAACAGGAAGAATTATGGAACGCAAGAAACATTTACCGTCTGGACTTAACAAAGGGTTCAATTCCACTTTCAGACTTTTTAAGAAAAGATTTAGCTTCAAAACCTGAAACAATTGACACCAATACTATTCTTCCTTTTCCAGAACCAAACACAAAGTATTCTGCATTAGGACGACAAATTTGTCTTGTTACTGATGATATTCCCCTTCAGCTTTTATACTCGGCATATATGCAAGGGATTTTCCCATGGTTCAATGAAAATGAAGGAGAACCAGTCACCTGGTATTCAACAGACCCTCGATTCATTCTCATGCCCGATGATTTTCACTGTCCAAAAAGTCTTTCCAAATTCATGAAGAAAACTCCATACTCCTACACAATGGATAAATGTTTTAATCGGGTAATTACAGAATGCGGCAAAATGACTCGCGATGGGCAGAATTCAACCTGGATTGGAAAAAAAATGATTGAAGCATATACCAAATTCCATAAAATGGGATATGCACATAGTTTTGAAGTCTGGAACGGTAAAAAACTGGTTGGTGGCTTTTATGGAGTCCTTATAGGAAGCGTATTCTGTGGTGAAAGCATGTTTACTTTAGAACCTAACACTTCAAAAAGTGCCTTCGCATTCTTTATGAAAGCTTTCACAAACTGTGGAGGAAAATTTATAGACAGTCAAAGTTATACTGATAACATGGCTCGTTACGGAGCAAAAAACATCAGTAGAGAGGCTTTCTTAAGAATGGAACGAGAAGCCCTATCTATACCGCTGAAAAAGAATCTTTCAGCAGAATTTTCAAAAATAACAAACTTTTCAAAAAATAATACAAATTGAAAACGTTTTAGTTACTTAAAGTAATCATAATTTAATTGCATTTTGAATATACTCATGTGATAATTTAACTATCAGAAAAAGTCTGCTCATGCTAAGCGAAAGCTTCAAGTAGAGCAAAAAAAACACAAAATCATATTATTTTTGCATTTAGCAAAGGAGACTTTTTTATGGCTGAAACACGTCCTATCAACCCAAATGTACCAAAACCACCGATTAAACTTCTTATCTATTTTTACCTGACTTGCTTTGTTCCACTCGCTCTTTTTGCAATTGGAACAAAAGGAAGTTTATTATTATCACCTGAAAAACTTCAAGCATTTAGAAGCAGCCCACCTATGATTTTCGCAAATCTTGTTCTTCTGGTCGGACCTGGTGTCTTCTATTTTCTATGTATTAAGAAAATCCGTTATTTTGATGGCTCTGATGAATCTATAAAAAGAGCATCCTATGCATATAAAGTATTCTTATGGGTTGCGTCATCAACACCATTCTTTATCCTGACAATCTGTGCCATTATTGCGTGCGTTATGACTAACGTCAGCTTTACAAATGGTTTTGGTTTTTCCATTGTTGCTACCGCTATTTCTTCATATTTTTCTGTTGGCACCCTTTTTTACGTATTAATGAATATAGAACTGTCACGCTATATGAAATTCGTAAAAGTTCGTAAAGAAATCATGGCCATGAAAATGTCCCGCTTTTCACAAATTGTAACAATGATGACCCTTATCGGTACATTCTTAGGAGTACTTGCCCCTTGTCTGAAATTAATGGATCCAACACTAGAAGATCCTTCTTTGTATTTCTTAGGAAACATTCTTCCAACAGGTATTCTATTAGTTACAATGGGTACTATCTCAAATCATGCTAACATGCGCGAAAAGCAGCGATTAATCAATGAACTTACAGACTTTATTTCACGAATCTCTGATGGAGATTATACAAACACTCACATTGATGTTGAATCCCGAGATAACTTAGGTCTTGCTGTTCACGGATTGAATAAATTCGCAAAAACAACAATCGATCTTTTAGGAAGCATTCAGGATGCAAGTAATACTTCGACTGCTACAGCCTTCCAGCTGAAAACAAACGTTAAACATATCACACGAGACATTGCATCGATTTCCGAGAACATTTCTAACATCAAAAATGATATGCTTACACAAAGCTCAAGTGTTGACCAGACACAGACTTCAGTAAAAAACATTGTAGACAACATCAGCATTATGAACGACAACGTTCAAAGCCAGGCAGCAAGCGTTACACAGTCATCTGCAGCTATTGAAGAAATGGTTGCAAACATTAACTCCGTAACAAATATTCTTCGTCAGAACTCAGTTACTGTAGATAACTTGAACACAGAATCTTCCACAGGTCAGAAAAAAGTTGAAGCTGCTGTAGAAATTTCACATCTGATTTCAGAAGAATCAAAAGGCATGCTGGAAGCTTCTTCTATAATCCAGAATATTGCAGAACAAACAAACCTTTTAGCAATGAACGCTGCTATCGAAGCAGCTCATGCTGGAGATGCCGGTAAAGGTTTTGCCGTTGTTGCTGACGAGATTCGTAAACTGGCAGAAGATTCAAATGAACAGTCAAAATCTATTTCCAATAGACTTGGTGCTCTTGGAGTTTCTATCGATAATGTTACCAACAACATTACTGCCGTTCAGGAACAGTTCACAAAAATCTTTGACCTTACTCAGAAAGTCCAGCATCAGGAAGAAGCTATTATGGCTGCAATGCAGGAACAAAATGCAGGTTCAAGCCAGATTCTGGAAGCAATCAGAATGATTACAGAATCAACTCAAGTCGTTCAAAACAATTCAAACAATATGCTTGAAGGTTCGGATCAGGTTCTTTCTGAAATGGAAAAACTTTCGCAAATTACACTTGAAATCAATAATGCTATGAATTCAATTGCAGATGCGACAACAACAGTAAACGGTTCCCTGGAAGAAGTTCATACTGCCGTTGAAGAGAACGTAACTTCAACAAACGAATTGTCAGAAAAAACCACATATTTCAAATTGAAATAAATATAAAAAAAGAACGGTAATCGAATGATTACCGTTCTTTTTTTTAAATCCCTTTTGCAAGCTTGTATATTTCTTCTTGTGCTAGCCGTGTTTTAGCGACAATATCTCCTGTCCCCTTCGGGAAACAGTAATACAAGGCCTTCATATTTCCAATACAAATCATATCACCTAATTCATACCAATAATAATCCGAATACACACTATAAGAGGCCAATGGTTTCTGCACAAAATCCAATTTCCCATTACAACCTTTTAGATGAAATCCTTCCCTACTATGAACCAGATGTCCTTCCCCTACACGATAAATACATTTTGTATCAACTAACATACAAATATCAACATCAATATCAAGTTTATATTTGCCGTCGACAATTTCTTTCTTAACACATTCCCGTTCCCATTTATACCAATCAGGAACATGAGAAAATTCGGTTTCCTTTTCATATGCTTTTAGGAACCCCTTTTCAGTCAGTTCATATTTTTTCCCACAAGAATTACAAGTAAGATTAATTCCCTTTCCCTTCATAAAACCTTCTTTTACGCATGCAGGACATTTATAAAGAACACGATTTAAAAAATCTGCTCTAAAAGGTTCACTAATCCTAACATCTTTTTTCTGCTGCCAAGCCCAATTATCAAATGTGAATTCCTTTTTTAAAATTTCATTTAATTCTGATATTGTTTTGGATTTCAAATCTTCTGGACTTAAAAGATATTTTGCCTTAGCCGAAACAGGGACTTTTCTTAACTGCAGATTATTATATAAAGGATCTCTAGAAAATGCTCCTTCTGTTTTAATCATCACAACTGGTATACCTAAAACTTGAACAAATCTTCCTAACGTATCAGGAAGATCCGTTGCTGTGCCATCAAAAGAATAACTTGCTTCCGGATACATTAAAACAGATTGTTTCAGAACTTTTGCGCTATAAATCATATTTCTTACAAGCTGTACATCTGGAACAAATTTCTGAGTTGGAATACAACCAAGTTTTTTCATAAGAAAATTCTTTCCTATAAATCCATCACTTGTACAAACAATAGAAAACCGTCTGTCCCTGAATATTTTGAAAGCTATTTTCAAGTCTATAAAGCTTGAATGGTTCATAAGAATAAGGCAAGGTTCTTTTTTATTTAGTTTTTCAAATCCTTCAGTAGTATAAGAAAAATTTGTGGCCTTGAAATCGCCTGTTGAAAGAAATTCAACAAGACGCTTCAAGGCCCACCATTGTTTATGAGGACGACTATCAATCCCCTTTGCTTTTTTTATTACTTCTTCAAAATCTGCGTTTTTTACTTTTATTTTCATCAAGTAATTATAACACAGATTATTTATATCTCAACGCACGTATTGCATTCAAAACAGCAAGAATCATAACCCCAACATCTGCGAAAATTGCAATCCACATATTGGCAATTCCTAATGCACCTAGAATAAGGCATAAAAATTTAACTCCAAGCGCAAACACAATATTTTCGTACACAATACGAATACACTTTCGACTGATTTTTATTCCTTTTGAAATCTTTACTGGATTATCATCCATAAGAACTATATCCGCCGCTTCTATAGCAGCATCACTTCCCATAGCTCCCATGGCAATGCCTATATCTGCACGACTAAGAACAGGAGCATCATTTATACCGTCTCCAACAAAGGCAAGTTTTCCACCGTCTTTTTCTGAAGCCTGAACTTCAAGAAGCCGTTCCACCTCTGAAACTTTATCCTGAGGAAGAAGTTCTGCGTGAACTTCTGTAAGTCCAAGTTCCTGTCCAACTTTTTCTGCAACAGACTTTGCATCTCCTGTAAGCATTACAGTTTTATTAACTCCAGCCTTTTTAAGGTTTCCGATTGCATCTTTTGCTTCAGGCTTTATTACATCGCTTATAAGAATGTGACCTGCATATTCACCGTTTACGGCAACATGAATAACAGTTCCAGTATGTGAACAAGGCTTGTATTCCAGGTTCATGCTTTCCATAAGCTTTCCGTTTCCGCAGGCGATTTTGTTTCCGTCAACCACTGCTGTAAGTCCGTGGCCTGCAATTTCCTGAATGTCAGTTACGCGGTTACGGTCAATTTCTTTTCCATAAGCATCGCGGAGGCTTACAGCAATAGGATGGCTTGAACTGCATTCTGCAAGGGCTGCATATTCAAGAAGTTTTTCTTCTTCCATTTTATTGTGATGAACACCTGCAACTTCAAAAACCCCTTTTGTCAGAGTTCCGGTTTTATCAAAAACAACAGTGCGCACCTTGCTCAAAGTTTCAAGATAATTTGAACCTTTAATCAGAACGCCTTCCTTACTTGCGGCTCCAAGGCCTGCAAAGAACGAAAGCGGAATACTTACTACCAGAGCACAAGGACAGCTGATTACAAGGAATGTAAGAGCGCGGTAAATCCACTCTGCAAACAGTGCTTCATTTCCTAAAACAAGATTTATTACAGGAGGAACTACTGCAAGTACCAGAGCACCGGCACAAACAATCGGGGTGTATACACGGGCAAACTTTGAAATGAAGTTTTCTGATTTTGATTTTCTTGAACTTGATTCTTCTACAAGTGTCAGAATCTTTGAAACAGTTGATTCACCAAAGGCTTTTGTCGTCTTGATTTTCAGAACCCCTGTCATGTTGATACATCCCGAAATTACTTCATCATCAACTGAAACTTCACGCGGAAGACTTTCCCCTGTAAGGGCACTGGTATTAAGTGTTGAAGAACCTTCCAGAATAAAACCGTCCAAAGGAACTCGTTCACCAGGCTGTATAACAATTACAGAACCAACCGAAACTTCTTCAGGATCAACCTGCGTGAGCTGGCCATCCTTTTCGATATTTGCATAGTCAGGACGGATATCCATAAGAGCTGTAATACTTTTGCGGCTTTTTCCAACAGCTACTGACTGGAAGAACTCACCAACCTGATAGAAAAGCATTACGGCTACGGCTTCGTTGAAATCAAAATCGGTACTTCCAAGGGCTACGGTATTGTAAACTGTTACGCCAATGGCACCAAGAGTTGCAACGGCCATAAGAAAGTTCTCATCAAAAACCTGCCCTTTTATAATTCCCTTGAACGCCTTTTTCAGAATGTCATAACCGATTACCAGATAAGCCGCGGCATAAAATGAAATAAGAGTGATCTTATACCAAAGTTGACTTCTGAGTCCCCCACTGGCAAGAACTTTGTTAATGATATTCAAAACTATAAAAAGTGCGGATGCGATAATTATCCGCATAAGCATCTTTTTCTGCTTCTTTGTCATCTCAACCCTCCGTCTGGGCATAATTATTCATTGTGAATTATTCATTGTGAATTGTGAATTGTGAATTATTTTTTGTCTTAGTATTCGATTTCGAAATCATCTTCTACTTTCTTTCCGGCTTTTTCCACAGCCTTCATGATTTTCTTTTCATCTGCATCGTCAGCCATTTCTACAGTCATTTTCTGAGTCATGAAATTCACTGTAAGGGAAACAACACCGTCAACTTTTTTTGCTGCGTCTTCTACTTTCTGAGCACATGCTGCACAGTCTACTTCAATTTTGTATGTCTTTTTCATTTTCTTCCTCCAACGATTAAACGATTGTTTAATTATATAATTAAATATATGTTTAATTGTTTGCTTTGTCAAGGATTTTGCAGTATTATTTATTTATGTCACAAAATGAACCCAAATATCATATAGACCATTTGCATTCACAAATACGGGAAAACACACTACCCCATAATCATGGAGAACAGGAAATAGTCCCTTTTATTAAGGAAACACTTTCTAAAACAGAAGATTTCCAGACTATGGCAGAAATGTTCAAACTTCTTGATGATTTTTCCCGTTTAAGGATTTTCTGGCTGTTATGCCATTGTGAAGAATGTGTTGCAAACATTTCTGCAATTGTTGATATGTCTAGCCCGGCCGTAAGCCATCACTTAAAACTCCTCAAAACAGCAGGTCTGATTGAAAGCCGGAGAGAAGGAAAAGAAGTCTATTATAAGGCTCCTGATACACCAATCTGTCGCCTATTCCACCACGGAATCGAAGAAATGATGGAAATAAAATGCAAAAACAAGGATTAAATCATAAAAAAAGAGCAAATATTTAGAAATATTTAATAACTTTAGTATTATTAAAGTAGTCAGATTTATGTTAATGCTATATAATAGTAGTACTAGTATTAATATGCTAATAATAAAAATCAAAATAGAGGTATAAAAATGGGAAACAACTATTTTAATGCAATCCCTTGGCGTGTTGCTAAGCTTCAGCTTGGACACTGCCGCTCAATGGCTAAAG
>JAKSTM010000030.1 GCA_024402565.1 Treponema sp.
TACTATGCCAAAAATTGAATGTAATGAAAATTTATTCTTCCAGAGTCTTGGAAAAAAATACGACTACGATACACTCGAAGATCTTCTTCCATGCGCAAAAGCTGAACTTGATGAAAAACCGGATATGTCGCTTCCGGAAGCTGAACGCGTTGTAAAGATCGAACTTAACGATACAAACCGCCCTGACCTTTGGTCTACAAACGGTGTTGCACGTCAGCTCCGTATTCACGCAGGCGGAAAAACAGCTGATTACGAAACATTCCTGAGCCGCGAAGGCAAAATCCTCGATTATGAAAATCGCGTTGTAAACGTTGATCCTGAACTGAAAGACGTTCGTCCATATATGGTTGCTTTCATGATTGCAGGTAAACCAATCGATGATCCTATGCTTCGTGACATTATCCAGACACAGGAAAAACTGGCATGGAACTTCGGTCGCAAACGTAAGTCTATTTCTATGGGACTTTACCGCGTTGACCAGGTTGAATTCCCTGTTGAATATCACGCTGTAGACCCTGATAAAACATCTTTCGTTCCTCTTCAGTGCACAGAACCAATGACTTGCCGCCAGATCCTTACAGATCATCCCAAAGGAAAGGATTTCGGATGGATTCTTCAGGATATGAAGAAATTCCCACTTCTTTCAGATGCAAAAGGTGAAACACTTTCTATGGCTCCAATCATCAACTCGGCAACTCTTGGTGCCGTTCAGGTTGGTGACAAAGACCTTATGGTTGAACTTACAGGTGATAACATCGAAAACCTGATTCTTTCTGCAAACATTGTTGCATGTGACTTTGCTGATCAGGGATACGAAATCAAACCTATCCTTTGTAAACATCCTTATGATACAGGTCTTGGAAAAGATATCGTTGTTCCTTACTACTTCCAGCCATCTACAAAAACAACTCTCGGTGCTGTAAACAAACTTCTGGGTTCTGACCTTGATATGGCTACAGTAGTAGATGCCCTTACACGCATGGGAAGCAAAGTTGAAACAAACGGTGAAGAAATCACTCTCTGGCCTGCACCTTACCGCAATGACTTCCTCCACGAAGTTGATATCATCGAAGACGTAATGATTGGTATGAACCTTTCAAGCTTTAAATCACAGAAGCCAAATTCATTCACAATCGGTCGTCTTTCACCACTTACACAGTTCAGCCGCAAAACTCGCGACCTGATGGTAGGTCTTGGTTACCAGGAAATGATTTTCAACTATGTTGGAAGCAAAAAAGACTATATCGACAATATGCTGATTGACGGCTCAAAAGTTATCGAAATTGCTAACCCAATGAGCGAAAACTACCAGTTTATCCGTCCTGAAATCATTTCTTCACTTCTTAGAGCTGAAAGTGGTTCTGCAAATGCAATTTTCCCACATAAAATCTTTGAAATCGGTAAAGTTGCATATCTTAAGGAAGATGAAAATACAGGTACAACAACACGCCATCACCTTGGTTTCCTGTACGCTGGTGCTGAAGCAAACTTCAACAACTTGGCTTCAGAAGTTGCTTCCCTTGTATACTTCCTGGATCACAAATACGAAGTAAAAGAAGCTTCTGACCCACGTTTCATCCCTGGTCGTCAGGCAGCTCTTCTGGTAGACGGAAAAGAAGTTGGAATTTTTGGTGAAGTTCACCCAGCAGTACTTGAAAACTGGTCAATTACAGTTCCTTGTGCAGCATGTGAAATCGACCTTGAATCGCTGTAAGAGTGAAATTTGACTATTTCATTCTTAGACTTTATACTTTATTTTAATGGCTGAACTGTTTATCGTAGCTACACCGATTGGGAATCTTGGGGATATTACTCTCCGTGCGATTGAGACGTTTAAAAACGCAGATGTAATTGCCTGTGAGGATACACGGCATACATTGCAGCTTCTTAATCACCTGGAAATCAAGAAACCTCTTATTTCCTGCCGTGCTCAGAATGAAAAACAGGCTTCGGAAAAGATAATTCAGCTTTTGAACGAAGGAAAAACTGTTGCTTATGCTTCAGATGCCGGAACTCCGGGAATTTCTGATCCTGGAGCAGTTCTTTGTGACTGTGTTCGTGAAGCAGGTTTCAAAGTTACACCGATTCCTGGGGCAAGTGCTTTTGCTACTTTGGTTAGTGTGGCTGGTTCAGGCGGAAAAACCCTCATTATGGAAGGTTTTTTAAGTCCCAAACCAGGGCGCCGTCGTAATCGGGTGAAAGAATTAATGGCAAGCGGAGCTGCAGCAATTATTTATGAATCTCCGTTCAGAATAGTAAAGTTGTTAAAAGATATTGCCGATACTGATAGTAATCGGCGTGTAGTGGTGGGGCGTGAACTGACAAAGCTTCATGAAGAGATTACAAGCGGTACAGCACAGGAATTATATGATGACTATGCAGGCCGTCAGTCAATCAAAGGTGAGTTTGCGGTTTTTATTGCTGGAGATAAAAATAGTATTCAGAATTCTGATGAATCTGCCGATAATTAAAAGGTAGAGGGGTAGGACGATATGATGATTAATAAACTTAGTGGAGTAAATCCTGTAAACAATGTTCAGAGCACAAAAAAGTCTGAAAACGTTGCCAAGCCAAGTGCAGGTTTTGACTCAGTTGATGTGTCTGATGAAGCAAAAGTCAGAGCAGAAGCTTACTACCTTAAACAGGTTGCAGACGAGACACCTGATATCCGCGCTGATCGTGTAGCAGAAGTAAAGGAAAAACTTAAGGATCCGTCTTATTTGAATAATGCTGTTATTATGTCAGCAGCTGAAGGCATAATGGCTAGCTTCGGTCTCTAATCAATTAATCAAACAAAATGTGAAAAAAGGCGGGTACATTCCCGTCTTTTTTTTTGTGGAGTAAAAAATGTCAGATTTTGTATTTAGAATGTCACCAAATGTAATTATGGGTTCATATGTTACTTCCCGACTGGCTCAGTTGGCTCGTGAATGGGGAACTCGTTTCCTTGTAATAATGGATCCAATTCTTACTGAAGTAAATTTGAGTGAGAAAATTATTCAGAATTTAAATGAGCGCAAAATCGAAAACTTTACATTCAGTGATTTTTCAGATGGTTGTTCTACAAAAACCTTACAGCGAGCATTGACTTTGGCAAAGGAAGGTCATATCCACGGAATTATCTGTGTAGGTGGGCTTAAGGCTATGAATATTGGTCGTATGGTTTCTGCTTTATTTAATGAAGCTCATGATATGTATAACTTTATTGATGGAGCAATTCCAAATACGCAGGCTTTGCCTTGTATTTGTGTTCCAACTACTTTCCGTTCTCCTTTTGTTTTTACTAGTGAATGTCCAATTATTGATTCCAGAAACAATCAGTTAAAACTTGTTCATGTTCAGAACAATATTGTAAAACTTCATCTGGAAGATCCAAATATGATGCTGACCCTTACAGAAAATCAGAGAGCTTCAATGATGCTTGAAGTTTTATGCCAGGCAGTAGAAGCTTATATTTCTCAAAAAGAAAACTTCTTCAGTGACATGTTTGTAGAAAAAGCAGTCGAACTTTTAGGTTATGCTATGGATGGTGCAAATAGTCTGGAAATTACTACTCCACAGGAAATTCTTCTTGCTCAAGGTGGTATTATGACATCCATTGCAAATGGCGCCAGCGCTCTTGGTGTAGCATCTCTTTTGAGCATGACAATAAATGCAAGATACAGAGTTTCAAAATCGCTTGTTTCGACAATTCTTTTCCCATATATTATTGAGGATGCGATTCAGTTTAAGGCTGAACGTCTTGCAAAACTGGCAAAAATAATGAGAATAGCATCTGATGAAATGAGCCAGGAAGATGCAGCACGTGCATTAGCAGATAATGTTCGTCAGCGTATAGCACAGGCCAATTTACCTGCACGTCTTAAAGATCTTCAACTTTCTGTTGATCAGCTGGCACTTGCTTGCGAAGATGCAGGACAGATTGAAATCGTGAACAAACTTCCTCGTTCTATGACAGCAGATGATTTGTTTGACCTGGTAAAACTGGCATATTAATTTGGGAAAATATTCGGATGATTGAACCAACAAAACTTCAGGAACTTTCAGGCGGTCAAAAACGTCGAAAACTGGCACTAACATTCGGGGCTTTGGAACGGGATATTGCAGGTATTGCAGAGAAGGGGACAGAATATTCCTTCAAAAATATGCCGCGTCAGACTTACACAAAAAAAATCGCAGAAGTCCTTTTGAAAGACGAAAAGTTGCCTGTTGAAGCTGCTGATGAAATCCGCCGTTTAATTTCACAAGAACCTTTTGATGAACTCCGTCTTTGTAATGTTTGTCGTAATCAGCTTTTGAAAATAATCGGAACATTTCCGGCAGAATGGGATCTGGTTATTGCGCCTCATGCAAATCCTGTGGAAGACGACGGTACAGTTCGTCAGCGAAAGTTTTATCCTGGTGTTGCAGTTTATGCCGAAGATATTCGCTCTCCTTTTAATCTTGGAAGTATTTTCCGTACAGCTGAAGGAATGGGTGCCGAAAAAGTGATTATTTCACCTTTATGTGTAGATCCTGAGCAGCCACGAGCAGTTCGCAGCGGTATGGGATGTATAGAAACTATGGGTTATGAACGCATGGCTGTAGAAAACCTTCCAGAGGATATTCCTGTTTTTGCACTTGAAACTGGCGGAACTCCAATTGAAGAATTTGAATTTCCTGAAAAAGGTATATGTATAATCGGAAGCGAAGAACTAGGAGTTAGTCCACAAGCTTTGAAGCGTGCAACTTATGGGCGCGTAACAATTCCAATGATAGGATTAAAAGCTAGTCTGAATGTTGGAGTGGCTTTTGGCATTTTGATGCAGAAATGGTGTGAATCTTTGGAGAAGCGTTTTTAGAGATTTGTTTTTACAAAGGCTTCTTCTGCCATATTTGCCAGTTTGCTGAATTTTTCTTCTGTTATGATGTTGAACTGGCGAAGAATTGATTTATCAATCTGGTAGAAATCAACTGTCTTTTCAATATAGCGGCTCATCATATCCGCAATATAAATTATTGCAACCGATTTTGAAATGCTTCTTGGCGCATAAAGTGGATCATGATGGTAAAGAATTGTATTGCAAAGGTCTTCAGGGAAATTCCAATTTTTAACAATACAATAGCCTAAATAACTGTGGTTAATTCCAGCGGATAATGCATTGATAGCGGTGAACGGGAAGTTTCTTTCTTTAAGAACATCTGTCACAGCATCCATTTGTTCTGTACTGGCGGTAATAAAGAAGATTCTTCCAATATCATGTAAAAGTCCTGAGATAAAAATCTCTTCTGATACAACAGAATCTTCCGAAGCCAAATTTCGTGCAAGGTTATAAGCATAAAAAGCAATGCGCGATGAATGTTCCCAAAGATTCTGATCATCGTCCAAAGTGGTAATATAACGAAGCATTTGATTTTTATGGCTATATAAAAGTCTTAATGTATCAGGTCCAATCAATTCCAGTGCTTTAGGAAGAGATTTACATGGAATTTGCATAACGGAATTTACATAATGCAAAGCAATTAGTGAAAGCGAAATATCTTTGCTGATCTTCTTTGAAAGTGATGGATATGAAATGTCTTTTTCGTCCAACAGAGTACTAATTTCGCTGAGTTTTGACTGGAAAACAGGAATGGTATTTGCGTTATCCGCATAAGTTTTAGAAAGTTCTTTTAATGCTAAATCGGACTCTTTGTTTACCGGAAGAATAATACGTGTAATTGTTTCTCCGTTTTCAGAAATAACCTGATAGTTTTCCTCTGTAAGCCCGATTTTTTCCAGCATCAGAATGATGATGATGATTCCAAGTCCAGCACCTTCTGAATTATCTAAAATCTGTGAATAAACTTCATCTACAGAATTATATTTTCTTGCACGGGCCAGTTTATCATGGATTCGTTTGTATTCAAAAAGTGTTAATTCCCGGTTGTTGTGGATTTCGATTTTAATTTTGTCTTTATATTCCTGAAGAACCAGGCGGACGTAGAGACCTTCTTTTTTTTGAGTAAGAAGCCAGTAGTCTATGTTATCGAGAGTTTCTTGTTTGAAACTTTCCATTCCTTTTTCATAGTCTTCTTCGTCGTAAATATTTAAGCCTTTTTCTTTAAAATAAATCCACTTTGTGTTGGCTTTTTTTGCATTGGTAACAAGTTCGCTAAGACAATAACTTAAATAGACAGACATATGCTCCTGATGGCATTCAGAAAGGAAAGTGTTTAGAACATCCTGCATATACAATTCCATAGTATGTGGAAGGGTATACGTGGTGATAGAAATTGGGAGCCACAGGCGAATCGAGGATTTTATTTTTTCTTTGTCGATTTCTTTCTTTGTATCGTCCACCATTTGTCTATTTTCTCTATTTTATCACGTCTGTTTTAGGTTAGTCAAATAAGATAAATAAAGGAATTTAGTTGACTTAAAATAACAGTATATTTATTTTCTATATGCAAGTGATAGGAATTTTACCTATTTGACTTCCAAAAATTGTGTAGTAAAATATCCGTATATACTTGTAATAAATGGGTCTTGAGCCGCAGACAGCGGACGGATTCAATAAAAAGGGGATTAAAAATATGAACAAACCAAAAATTAAAATTGGTATCGTAGCAGTAAGCCGCGACTGTTTCCCAGAATCACTTTCTGTAAACAGAAGAAAAGCTTTAGTTGAAGCTTACACAAAAAAATATGGTGCAGATGAAATTTACGAATGTCCAATCTGTATCGTAGAAAGCGAAATCCACATGGTTCAGGCTTTGGAAGACATTAAGAAGAACGGATGTAACGCACTTTGTGTTTACCTCGGAAACTTCGGTCCAGAAATTGCTGAAACATTGTTGGCAAAACACTTTGAAGGTCCAAAGATGTTCATTGCAGCTGCAGAAGAAACATCTAAAGACGGTGGACTTATCCAGGGTCGTGGTGATGCTTACTGTGGTATGCTCAACGCTTCTTACAACCTTAAGCTCCGCAACATCAAAGCTTATATCCCTGAATATCCAGTAGGAACAGCTGAACAGTGTGCAGATATGATTCACGAATTTGCACCAATCGCAAAAGCTGTTTACGCTTTGAATCACTTGAAGATTATTTCTTTCGGACCACGTCCATTAAACTTCCTTGCTTGTAACGCACCAATCAAACAGCTTTACAACCTCGGTGTTGAAATCGAAGAAAACTCAGAACTTGACTTGTTCGAATCATTCAACAAACATGCTGGCGACGCTCGTATTAAAGAAGTTGCTGCTGACATGGCTAAAGAACTTGGAGCAGGAAACAAAAAACCTGAAATCCTTGAAAAACTCGCACAGTACGAAATTACACTTCTTGACTGGGTTGAAGCTCACAAAGGTTACCGTGAATTCGTTGCAATTGCAGGTAAATGTTGGCCAGCATTCCAGACACAGTTCGGATTCGTACCTTGCTATGTAAACTCACGTCTTACAGCAAAAGGTATTCCAGTATCTTGTGAAGTAGATATCTACGGATGTCTCTCTGAATTCATCGGTACAGTTGTTTCTGATGATATCGTTACACTCCTCGACATCAACAACACAGTTCCACAGGATATCTATGATGAAGACATCAAAGGTAAACATGGATCTTACACAATCAAAGATACATTCATGGGATTCCACTGTGGTAACACAGCATCATCTAAACTTTCATTCTGCGAAATGAAATACCAGATGATCATGGCTCGCAGCCTCCCAGTTGAAGTTACAAACGGTACTCTTGAAGGTGATATCGTTCCTGGTGATATTACATTCTTCCGTCTCCAGTCTACAGCTGATGCTAAGCTCCGTGCTTACATTGCTCATGGTGAAGTTCTCCCAGTTGCTACACGTTCATTCGGTGGTATTGGTATCTTCGCTATTCCAGAAATGGGACGTTTCTACCGCCACGTACTTATCGAAGGAAATTACCCACACCACGGTGCAGTTGCATTCGGACACTGGGGTAAAGCACTTTACGAAGTATTCAAGTACATCGGTGTACCAGTAGAAGAAATTGGCTACAACCAGCCAGCTGGTGTTCGCTATCCAACCGAGAATCCATTCGCATAATAAGTTTATGTGCTAGTTTGCGAGCTTGCTTGCAAACTAGCTAGTGAATACGTGAATGCGTAAAAACGGAAAACCCGGAATCATTTCTGATTCCGGGTTTTTTATTGTCTGAATTATATTCCTTCTGGGAACAAAATCTCTCCATTTTTTTCCATAGAAAGTGCAAGATCCAGAATACGGCGTTGTGCCTGTGCAATATCTGTTTTGCTAACAGTTTGTGGATCTCCTAAAAGTTTTTCTTTTTCACGAATCTGTTGAAGATTATTTTTGCTAACGTTTGAATAGATGTGTTTTTTTACTTCTGAATTATCAAGTAATACAACTGAAACCGCTAGATCATCCAGTGCGCATTTGAAAAGGAGTTTTTGAAGTTCACGTTTATCAAGTTTTGCAAGATCAGAAAATGATAGCATGTTTCGTTGAATGTCATCGGAAAGAGCCTCTGGTGTTTCTGCCAAAAGTTCATCACGAGTTTCTTGATCGAGGGGTTTTAAGTTTTGTGCACAAAATAAAATTCCCCGTCTTTTCATATCCTGTAGTTTTTTTAATTGTTCCTGAAATTCAACAATTTTGGCATCGATTGCAGAAATTTTTTGGAGAGTACCAGTAACATTTTCTTTTGCTTTTTCGATTTCTTCTTTAGTCATAGGCCTTGTTTTCAATCCTTTAATATTAAGAATCTAATTAAATATCTATGTCGATTTCAACTGGGCAGTGATCGCTTCCAAAAACATCCTGACGAATTACACAAGATTGAACTTTTGGCATTAGTCTTTCGTTTACGTTTGCGTAATCTATGCGCCATCCTACGTTTTTTTCACGGGCATGGAAACGATAACTCCACCAGGAATATTGGCCTGGGTCCTGACAGAAATGGCGGAATGAATCACAGTATCCTGCTTCAAGGAATTTATCCATCCAGGCTCGTTCTTCCGGAAGATAACCGGCATTTCCTTCATTTGTTTTTGGATTTTTCAGATCGATAGGTTTATGGGCGATGTTGTAGTCACCACAAAGACAAATGTCGTAACCTTCTTTTACAAGGTTATTTAATCGTTCTAACATACAGTCACAGAATGCGATTTTATAGTCCAAGCGGGCACCAGCGTCCTGGCTGTTTGGAAAATAGGCACTAATTACTACAAACTTTCCAAAAAAAGCCATAAGTGTACGGCCTTCATCATCAAATCGAGAGTCACCTAAAAATTCGATTTTATCAGGTTCTTTTTTTGAATAAATTGCAGTTCCAGAATAGCCGGCTTTTTCAGCACTTGCCCAGTAGGATTTGTATTTTTGAGGATTTGTAAGGTTTTCAGAAAGTTGTTCAGGTTTTGCTTTTGTCTCCTGAATACAAATTACATCGGCTCCACAATTATCAAGCCAGGTACAGAAGTCTTTTTTTTCAACGGCACGAATACCGTTTACGTTCCAGGTAAGAATTTTCATAACGTTAGTATTATAACGCAAGTTCATTATTAATTCTTAAATTATTTTATTTTCCATGATAAAATATTAAAAAGGAGATCGATATGAAAAAAATGAAATTTCTTGCCTTATTTTTGGGACTGACCCTCATAGTTTCTTGTGCTTCAAAGCCAAAAGACCCGAATGAAAAGAAGAAGTTATTTGAATATGAATATGATTCTGTTATAAATCCGACTCCTTTTGCAACTGATACAGAGGCTTTGGATTACATTTTTGATAATAATGTTCTGGGAAAAACAACAATTACTATTCCTCGTTCAGAATGGGATACGATGTTGAAAAATTATGATTCTTACTACCGAAATGAAATTCCTGTTCATGCAGATTATATGTTTGAAAAAGGTGGAAAACGTTGGATCCTTTCTAATGCAGGGTTCCGTCTTCGCGGAAACACAACCCGTGTTCGACCACAAGGACCAGATTATTCGCATAGTCAGGGAAACCATAGGTGGAGTAATTGGCAGGGACTTCAGGGAGCTGGGGAAGATAAATATCGTCAGTCTAGTTTTAAAGTAAGTTTTGATAAATTTCTTCCGGATGATGCAACTGATCAGCAGAAAGAAGATGTAAAAATGGCAGGATTTATAAAAGGTGTGAATCTGAAAAGATTTCAGGGAGATTCTGCATATATCCGTGAAATATATAGTTTTGATCTTTTACGAGGTTACGGAGTATGGACAGCTCCTCGTGCCTCTTATACCCGTTTATTTATTCAAATATTTGAAGATTATACAGACGGTTCTTATACTCTTCTGAATTATGGAATTTATGAAATGTTTGAAGAGATTGGAAAAGAATCTTTGGCAGAACGTTCAAAGAAAACAGATGATTCATGGACTTCTACAAAAGGAAATTTATGGAAATGTCAGGAACATTCGGATTTTACTCCTTACAGTATATATAAGCCTGAAATTGATATTGGAATTGATGTTCTTACTGCAAATAAGGATGAAAGTCAGTCTTATAGATATTGTTTGAAATCAAATAAGAAAGACTTTGATTCAGCAAAAGATGAACTGGTAAAATGGATTGAAGAGCTGGCAGCAATTAATGTTTATGAAGATGGCGGGCCGGAAAAAGCAAAGGAATGGTTTGATTCTCATATGGAAGTGGATTTGTTCCTGCGAACTATGGCTTGTAACGTAATTCTTGGAATGGATGATGATTATTGGGGGAATGGAAATAACTTCTATTTGTATTTTGATACTTCGGCTAAAGGGTCTGGAAAACTTTATATGATTCCTTTTGATTATGACCATACATTTGGAAATCCTGTTGGTGGTGACCCTACAAATAAAAATCCTTTGAATTGGGGGAAGGCAAGTGGGGCAAGACCAGGGGACCGACCTCTTATGGAAAAAATGATTGCAGTTCCTGAATATATGGAACTTTATAAAAAATATCTTTTGGAATTTACTGATCCTGCTTCAAGATTTGGAAAAGAGCAGAGTCAGGAAAGAATTAAAGCCTGGCAGGCTCTGGTTGAACCATACATTAATAGTCCAAGTTTGATTTATGATCATGATACAACAAAACGGATTATAGATAATGGTGGTTATACAATGAATAAGTACTTCTTGTTGAGTAATCCAACAATATGGGAAGGAAAACGTAAAGCGGTTGAAAAAGCTATAAAATAACAAAAAGCCCGTTCTATGAGGTTTCACAGAACGGGCTTTTTCGTCTGCACAACCCGAAATACGAATTGTGCATGATGATTATAGAATTACTATACGTACATTGGACTTACCTGAGCAAGAATCTTTTTGTATTCTTCAAAGGCAGCATTGTATGCCCAAGCCGCGCTTTGATGCGCGGCGACATAAATAATTTCCTATAGGCAAACGACGCTGCGTTGCTATACGTACATTGGACTTACTTGAGCAAGAATTTTTTTGTATTCTTCAAAAGCAGCGTCGTATGCTTCAACATTTTCTGCAATTGGCATTGTTGTTTTGCTTTCGTCCAGTTCAACGTGAGCGTCTGCAAGTTCAGCCATAGAAACTTTCTTTCCGGCTTTTGTTTCAAGACACCAGAGAGCCTGGAGAGCACCACCGAATGCAGCAGCTTCTGAGTTTACAGGAACTTTTACAGGCAGGTTCAGGATATCAGCAACGATCTGGCGCCAGATTGGAGATTTTGCTCCACCACCAGTAAGGCGAAGTTCTTTTGCATCAAATCCCAGAGCTTTGAATCCGTCAAGGCCACCGCGCATGCTGAATACTGCACTTTCAAGAGCAGCACGAGCAATGTTTGCGCGTGAACAGTTTGCGTAAGTCATACCTGTAATAGAAGCGCGTCCGTGTGGAAGGTTAGGAGTTCTTTCACCGTTGAAGAATGGAAGAACGAATACACCGTCACAACCTGGTTTTGCTTTTGCAGCTTCATCGTCGAATGCACGAACATCAAGCTGGAACAGGTCGCGGATTTCTTCTGAAGCAACTGTACAGTTCATTGTACAAAGCAGTGGAAGGTATCCGTTTGTAGAAGATGCGAAACCTGAGATTCCGTTTTCCGGGTCAGCAACTGATTTTTCGCTGAATCCGTAAAGAGTACCAGAAGTACCCATAGACATTGTAAGAGTACCACCCTTAACACATCCAGTACCGATTGCAGACATCATGTTGTCTCCACCACCGGCAGAAACTGGGATTCCTTCTGGGATTCCGAATTTCTTTGCAGCTTCTGCGTTTACAAAACCTGCTGGCTGGTCGTCAGAGATGATTTTTGGCAGTTTTGCAAGGAGACCTTCATCGATCAGGTTGCAAACTTTTTCTGACCATTTCTTTTCGATTGAATTGAAGATTGCTGTTCCCGAAGCATCACCACATTCCATTACGTAGTCGCCTGTAAGAGCGAAGTTGATGTAGTCGTGTGGAAGCATGATGTAAGCAAGATTTGCAAAAGCTTCAGGCTTGTGGCGTTTGAGCCAGAAGATTTTTGGAGCTGTGAAGCCTGGGAGCATGAAGTTCTGTACGGCTTCAACCATCTTTTCTTTTCCGCCGATAGCATCTGTAAGAATCTTACATTCTTCTGTTGTTGATGTATCGTTCCAGAGTTTTACGTTGTAAAGAGCTTTTCCGTCTTTTCCAAGAGGAACAAATCCGTGCTGGTGTCCTGAAACACCGATAGCCTGGATAGAAGCGCGTCCTTCTGCAGAAAGTTTTCCAAAACATACGCTGAGTGCTTCATCGTACCATTCAACTTTCTGTTCACGTGTACCGTCATTTTCAGAAATCAGGTCCATTGGGCATGCGCCGCTTTCAATAGTTTTTTTGTTTTCGTAATCGTAGAGTACAACTTTCATTGACTGTGTACCCATATCAATTCCGGCTACTGTTTTCATAAATGTTTTTCCTTTTCAGTTAATTTAGTTCTTTGAAAATCTGCTCCCGTGCGAAAACCAGCCACACAAAATCGCTCGCTATAGCTCGCTGCACGCTGAGTGCGTCAAGGAAACTATGGAACCGCACTCAGAGTGCTTTTGGTGGCACGGTTTTCTTACTTGCGCAGATTTTCAGCTTAAAATACCAGAAAGGAAAAATCTTTCTGATATTTCAAATAATCTTAAGAGCTTAGTTCTTTGCCAGGTCCAGGTTTGGTCCGATGAGACCAACGAAGGCACCGGCTTTTGCTTCTGATGTATCTGGGTGAGCGATGAGCCACTTGTTGCGTGCCCAAAGGAGTTTGTCTTCGAAATCAACTTCTTTAAGAGCTGGTTTTTCTGTGTTTGTGTCTTTTGGAAGAACGATGATTACACGGAAACCTTCTTTAGAAACTTCTTTGCCTTTTACAGCGTTACATGGAGCGTAGTGGAGAGTTGTTTCGTAAACCTGAACAACTGTTCCTTTTGGAACGTAGAAAGCTTCTACACAGTTTGTGTTCAGTTTTCCGTTTTTAACTGATTCAAGTGAAGCCAGCATCAGAATACAGTCATTTGATGGGATGTTAAGTTCTGAACCGCGGTGCCATTCAAGACAGTTCAGTTTTGTGTTGTTACCGTTACAGTAACCAATCTGGATTGGCATTCCGCCGTAAGCATTTGTAGAGAAAATGTCTCCCATGATTGCTTCCAGGTCTGAATCGCTTGGTTCGTAGATAACTGCGTTTGCAGGTTTTTCTGTTTTTTCATCGAGTTTTGCCAGAAGAGCGGTTACATCGTATCCTGTCAGAACTTTACCATATTTTTTGAAAGAATGACTGAAAACTGATTTAATTTTCATATAAAGACTCCTTTACCAATTTAATTTGGTTATTTGTTCTATTTTATTGCATAAATTGGATTAGTCAAATTTGGGAAATCCCCTATATCTTGAAAAAATCGCTATAAACTTTTAATATTTGTATTGTATGAATAATATAAACGATTTACTGAGTGAGTTTTTAGATAAGGATACTATTGGCGAATTGGCTAATTTCCTTAATAAAGCAGAAAAATACGAAAAAGCCGCCGATAAAATCGCTATTGCTTTTGGTTCAAAATCTGGCTTTTCAAAGATTACTCCAGAAAATGCAGTAAAACTATCACATAGTTTTAATAATAATCTTACACTTCTTATTCAGAAGACATGGGTAGAAAAATCTGATATCGCTTTGAAAGATAAGCTTTTATATGAATTGGAACAGTTTTCTATTGAAAATGAAAAAAAGTGGTCAGAACGCTATCCTGCTTTCCTTTCTTTGATTGATGATGCTGTATTCCTTATGTTTGGAAAACAGGCTAAAACAGAAGATTTTCTGGAATATTCACTTCGTATAGACCCCGAATTCGGGATTTTCTGGTGGTATATAGGAAGCCTGCCAAAGGAATGTGATTGGTCAGAAGAAAAGAGTCGTTTGGCTGTTCTTCTTGGAATGTACTTTCTGGCAAATTACTAAGTCTCGGCGATGTTCGAGAGTAAAGGCTTCCCTTATGAGGAAGCTTTTTTTGTTTTTGGAGAAAAATATGAATTTGAATGATATTTGTAAATCGTTGAGAATTGGAACAAATAAACTGGCACTTCAGACAGCTGCACAGAAAAATGAGGCGTTACGAGCTGTAGTTGAATCCATAAAAAATCAAAAAGGCCAGATTCTTTCAGCTAATGCGATTGATGTTCAGAAAGCTCGAGACGGCGGAATGTCAGAAAGCCTGGTAGACCGCCTTTCCCTTGATGATAAAAAAATTAACGGGATAATCGAAAGTATAAATCAGGTAATTGCTCAGACTGATCCGATTGGAGAAGAAATTGGTGGCTGGAAAACTCCAAACGGTCTTACTATTCGCCAGGTTCGAGTGCCTGTAGGCGTTGTGGCAATTATTTATGAAAGTCGGCCAAATGTTACCGCCGATGCTTTTTGTCTTTCATACAAAAGTGGAAACTCAATTTTTCTTCGTGGTTCTTCATCTGCGCTGAATTCAAATAAAGCTATTGTCAAAGCAATTAAAGATGGTCTGGAATCAGTAGAAGGCGGAGTTCCTGAAGCAATAGAACTTGCACCTTGTGAAAGTCATGATGAAGTAAAACAGATTCTCACTGCTGTAGGAAAAATCGATATGGCTCTTCCAAGAGGCGGCGCAAAATTGATTAAGATGGTTGTAGAAACTGCAAAAGTTCCTGTAATCGAAACAGGAAGCGGGGTTTGTCATTTGTATATTGATGAATCGGCAGATATGGAAATGGCTGTGCGTATTGCAAAAAATGCAAAGATGCAGCGTCCTGGTGTTTGTAATGCTATCGAATGTATCGTTGTAAATAAAAAAGCAGCTAAAGAATTCCTTCCAAGACTTGCAGATGCTTTTGATGGAAAAGTGAAAATCCATGCGGACAGACCAAGTATGAAAGTTTTCCAGAAATATCTGATTGAAAAATATGGTCCTGTGGAGAAAACTGAAACACAAGTTCCAGAAATTATTCCTGAAGTTGTAGAAAAGGAAGAAGACGATGTTCTTTCACTTTCGGGACTTGAAGATGTTTTGGGACTTTCGACAAGCGAGAAGAAAAGTTCAAAAGAATCAAAGTCTTCGGAACTGGCACCAGAAGTGGATTGGCTTGTTCCTGCGGTAAAACAAGATTATGGTTTTGAATTTTTGGATTATGAATGTGCAGTAAAGACTGTTGATTCCTTAGATGAAGCGGTTGAATATATTAATAGTCACAATACAAAACATTCAGAATCAATTATTACAAATGACCGAACACGGGCACGTGAATTTCAGAATCGTATTGATGCATCCTGTGTTTATGTAAATGCTTCTACTCGTTTTACAGACGGCGGTGAATTTGGTTTTGGCGCAGAACTTGGAATCAGTACGCAGAAACTTCACGCCCGCGGTCCAATGGGAATTAAGGCCCTTACAACTACAAAGTATTTAATAGATGGTGATGGACAGATTCGATAAGAAATAATAGGTAATAAATAAGAATCGGGGAGATTGTTTTTATGAACGAAGGTAATTCAATGACAAACAGTATTAATATTTCAAAAATTCTTAGAACTTCCAGAAAGATTGTAATTAAAATCGGAAGCAACACTTTGGCAAAAGCAGATGGAACTCAGAACACAGAGTTCATGCAGAGTTTTGCCCGTCAGTGCAAAAGTCTTATCGATATGGGGAAACAGGTTGTAGTTGTTTCTTCGGGTGCTCAGGTTTCGGGCGTTTCAACACTTAAGGAATGGGCACGTAAAAAGGATGTGCACTTCCGTCAGGCTCTCTGCGCCATCGGTCAGGTTGAGCTTATGACTCAGTGGAGAAAAGCTTTTGCCGAACAGGATCTTCATATCGGGCAGCTTCTGTTTACAAAAGAAGATTTTGAAAACGATCACCGCTCACTCAATATCCGTAACACACTTTTCACTCTGGCAGATGAAGGCGCCGTTCCAATCATCAACGAAAACGACTCTGTTTCTACAGACGAATTTGCGATCGGCGATAACGATAACCTTTCAGCTCTCACAGCAATTCTCTGGAGCGCTGACCTTCTGATTCTCTTCAGCGATATCGACGGCATTTACACAGATAATCCAAAAACAAATCCGGACGCAAAACTCATCGAAACTGTAACAGATATTCCGGCTTTACGCGCAGGAATTACAATCGGAAACACAAACGCTTTCGGTACCGGTGGAATTGAAACAAAAATCCAGGCTGCAGAAAAAACTACAAGCTACGGAATTCCTCTGCTTCTTGCAAACGGTTCTCAGGAAAACATCCTCGATAATCTTGTGAACGGAAAAGCAAACGGAACAATTTTCCTGGCATAAAAAAAAATGGGCGTCCCCCTCGCAGGCTCGGGTCGGCGAGCTCCGGGTTCCGGCTTTCGCCTCCAGTCGCCTTCGGCGACCAGGCCCTGCGCATGCCTGACGCATCAGGTCTTTATGAATTATTCAGAATCGGTTACAAAAAAACTAATCCAGAAAAATCTTACCATTTCGTTTATGGAGTCCTGCACTTCGGGGCTCCTTGCTTCTATGTTCACCGACACAGAAGGCGCCTCAAAAGTTTTCACAGGAAGCCTTGTCACATATTCCAACGAACAGAAAATTAAAGCGGGCGTTGACGCAAAAATCATTTCGGATTATGGCGTGTATTCGTCTGAATGTGCAGCAGAAATGGCTCGAGTTGTCCAAAATATTTACGGCACAAATATTTCTGTCGGCATTACAGGCACCACAGGAAACGTGGACCCGAATAATCCTGATTCCGTTCAGGGCGAAGCGTTTTTCTGTATCCGCATAAATGAAAAAGCTTACGACTTTCACATTCAGAAAAACGTCTCAAATCTAACCCGCAAAGAAATCAAACAATCCTACGCCGACACAGTATACTCAGAACTGCAGAAATTGCTTAAATAAAACGTAGGTTTATTTTATGTTCAAACACATATATAGAGTATGTATAAACCTTGAAAAATGGGACGCAGCGAATCAGGTCTGGCTGCCACTTGTTGCGTCTTAGGCCCGCGGGAGCCTAGCCCTAAAAGCAACACCCGTGGCACGCCACGACATGAATTCGCGTTGCTGGGCCCCATTTTTCAAAGACATTATTACAGGGAGTATGTTTTTAAAGTGTTTAAAGAAAACCTACGTTTTTTTAAGATTAACTAAAACGTAAAGTAATTAACAACATTTGAAAATTTACGCGAGGAAATAAAATGTGATGTGCAGGGCACTTTGAGCGTGGCTCTATAGGTTTCTATACACGCTCAACGTGCAGCGCAATATGCGCGTCCTGCACATCCATTTTATGCCCGGGAGTAAATTTTCAGGAGATTAATTTGTAATGTACGTTTTATTTAAACTACGCCTTTATTCAAACAAACGCGGATATCAGATATTATTTATGCTATGAAACTCAAAGGATTTTATTCATCACTTATTGCTATTGCAGTTCCTGTAATGCTGCAAAATCTCCTTCAGACTTTTGTTAATATGCTGGACACAATTATGATTGGTCGGCTTGGAAGTGTTGAAATTGCAGCTGTTGGCCTTGGTAATCAAGTTTTCTTTGTATTAAATATGATTCTTTTTGGAATTAACTCGGGTGGGGGAGTTTTTATTGCACAGTTCTGGGGAAAGAAAGAACTGGGTGGAATAAAAAAATCTCTTGGAATAATGCTGACACTTTCGCTTATTGTTTCCACTATATTTACACTTTTATGTCTTTTGATTCCTCATCAGATTTTACATTTGTATTCGCCGGATCCAGAAGTAATCAAAGTGGGAGGAGATTATCTCCGTCTTGTAAGTTTGAGTTATATTGTTACAGCTATTACATTTGCGTATACGAATGCGTTTCGTTGTACAGAAAGGGTGAAGTTGCCTTTAGTTTGTACTAGTATTTCTATGGTGACAAATGCAGTTTCAAACTATCTTCTTATCTTTGTTGTTGGTTGGGGAGTAAAAGGCGCAGCCATAGCAACAGTGTTTTCGCGTGTAATCGAACTGCTTATTATCATTGGCTGGTCATATAACAGAAAATATGAAGTATGCGGATCACTGAAAGAGTATATAAATTTTGACTGGGCATTTGTCGGTAAGTTTGTAAAGATTGCAATTCCCGTAATCCTTAATGAATCTTTATGGGGATTAGGAATTACTGTTACCAATGCAATTTATGCACATGCTGGAACGGATGCAATCACCGCTGTAAACATTACAGGTACAATCAGTCAGCTGACATGGGTTTTCTGTATGGGTTTTGGAAATGGTATGAGTGTAATAATTGGGAAAAAGATTGGGGAAGAAAATACAGACCTTGCACGGGGATATGCAAAACGCTCTTTGTGGTTCATGCCTGCAGTTGGTGCCGGAGTCGGTATTTTCTTATTACCTCTTTCATTTCTACTCCCAGTGTTTTTTAATGTCAGTCCGGAAATAATATTAACTGCAAAATATATGCTCCTTGTATTAATGATTTCTTATCCATTCAATTCATCTTGTATGAACTGGGTAGTTGGTGTTTGTCGTGCAGGTGGAGATACGATTTTTTCAGCTGTTGCTGAATTAATTACAATGTGGGCTTATGCAGTTCCAATTGGAATATTAGCGACATTTGTATTTAATCTTCCAATTATCTGGATTTACATTTGTATTTCGTCTGAGAATATTTTGAAAGCGGTAATAGGTCTGATTCGAGTTCTGAGTGGAAAATGGCTTCACGATGTAACTAAATAAGATTTGTGACATTAATGAAGCCGTTTTAGGAATTTATTATACCTTTTCAGGCTCTTCCTGATTTCCGTCTGCAACGTATTTTCCAAGCTGGGCTACAGCAATGTTTGCGCTTACGATTGCACCAGGCCCGGCGATACATCCGCCTTCACATGCCATTACTTCAACAAGGTTCGGACAGTTTGCTGGAGGTGTCATTTTTCCTGCATTGATTTTTCCGTACATCATAAGTTGTGCCATACCTTTTTTGTTTAGGCCGTTGATAACGGTTGGGCGCAGAATATCAGGATCAGAAAGACGTGCTTTGATACTAGCAGCAACACCGCCGCTCTGGGCAAAGTTTCTTGCACTAGCTGTAGGAATTTTTTTCTTGTTGAGGATTTCTTCATCTGTAACTTCAATTGTTATAGGATCAATTTCCTTTGCAGTGAACAGAGCTTTGATTTCTTCAATACTCAGAACATAGTCTACCATCGGGTCATCCATACCTTCTCGGCGTTTTGCAATACATGGTCCGATAAAAACTGTAATGCAGTCAGGATCTTCTTTCTTAGCAATTTCAGCTGTGTAGTGCATTGGGCTTCTTGTTTCAGAAATACACGGAACGAGATCAGGAACATGTTTCCTTACGGCACGAACATAAGCGGAACAGCACGAAGTGGTCATAAGTTTGTCACCGCGTTCCATGCGTTCTGTAAACTCACGAGCTTCTTTGTCAGCGCAAATGTCAGCACCCAGGGCCACTTCCATAACGTTGGTAAATCCTGAATTTTTAAGAGCTTGTTCCAGATTTGCGGCCGGAGCTTTGAATTGAGCTGCAATACTTGGAGCATAAAGAGCCACAACTTTTTCACCGTTCATTATTCTTTTAAGAACGTCTACAATCTGGCTTTTGTCCATCATGGCACCGAAAGGACAGCTTCGCATACAATTTCCGCAGAAAATACATTTGTGGAAGTCGATAACTTCGCGTCCTGTTTCGTCTTTAGCGATTGCTCCAACAGGGCAGGCTTCTTCACAAGGAACAGGTATTTTTATGATTGCGTGATACGGACAGTTCTGCATACAAAGTCCGCAGTTTGAACACATGTTTTCATCAATCTTAGCGTGATGGTTCTGAACCGTAATTGCTTTTTTAGGACAGTTCATTGTACATGGGCGGGCGAGACAACCCTGACAGGCGTTTGTTACCATGAATTTTGTATGAACACAGGCATTGCAGGCTTCGTGAAGAACAGTCAGCATTGGCCATGTTGGACTTTCGCGCCATAAAGCTTCCTGTGCAAAATCAGCAAGGGCCGCTTCTTCATCAAGGCCTTCAACTGAACAGCCAAGTCGTGCTATTACTCGCTGGCGGAGGATTTCACGGTCATGATAAATACAGCATGTAAATGGTTCTCTATCTTTTGGTGCCATCTGCTTAGGAATATAATGAACGCCTCTTACCAGGTTTTCTTCCAATTGAAGCTTAATAATGCGCACTAGAATTTCTGTTTTAATTGAATTTGTATTGTTATTGATATTGAGCATGCTGTTCTCCGAGCGTGTAATTTTTGTCTCTTATTATAAAGATTTTTCCTAATTTTTTTAATCATTTGGAGTATAATAAATTATTATGAAATCACCGATTAGTTTACTTTGTCCCGAGGGTATTGAACCGGAATATATCTCAATGTCAGAAGAAACAATTCACGATCTTTCTCTTTTAGAAATCTGCCAGCTTGTAACGGAAAAGAAAAGTGAACAGGATGTGGCGCTGCATATTCTTTCAAACCTTTCGAAAAATGAAGAAGTCATAAAATATCGTCTGGATGTTTTTGAAGATATTCTGATAAACAAAGTAATTCGTGAACGAATGCTTACACTTCTGGAGAAAGTAGATTATATTCGTCAGTTTTCAAGTCTGAACCGGGAAAGTGATGCGGCTGGAATCTGGCAGCTTCTTCATCGCCTTGGCGACTTAGGAGATTACATTACTTGTGTTGAAGAAATTGCTGACTGTCTTTCTGCAGGTGAAATAAAAAGTAAAGGGCTTATAGCCATTAGAGATTATGTGGTGAAGATTCATGAAGCGGGAAATTTTGCCGCTATGAAAAAAGATATTGCTGAATTAAAAATGGATGCTTCCGAAATCAAATCACTTACAATCGGAATAAACCTGAACAGTAAAATGGAACCTGTTGAAATCGGAATTAATTCTGTAAATAAAAAGCCTTTTAAGAATTCAAAAATCTTTCACAATATGATTGATGCCTACAAATATAAAAATGAGGAAGACGGCGCAGACTGGGATGGTGCTTACAAATTTGCCAGCGATACAGAATGGGCTGATCTGAATCTGAATAATATGGCACTTTTCAACGGCATTGTGCTTCCGGTTACTGGAACTACGGAGGTTGTCCGCTCCCTGGACCGTGTTGCGTCTGGCGTTCTCCGCGATACATGTAAACGACTTAAATCGCGCCTTTCAGAATATGCATCTGTGAGCATCAATGTGATTATCAATAATTTGCTTCCTGAACTTTTGTTTTATGTAAAGTTTGCTGAATATATTGAAGGACTTATGAAAAAAGGATTTGTCATGAATAAACCTGAAGTCCTTTTATCTGAACTTCGTGAACTGAAAGCAGAAGGTCTTTATAATCTTAAGCTTACAGAAAAAATTACTCCGCCTGAAGTTGTAGGAAACGATCTGGTTTTCAATAAAGAAAACCGCACTTATATTTTGACGGGAGCAAACCGCGGCGGAAAAACTACAATTACAGTAGCAACAGGATTAGCGTTTGTTTTTGCGCAGGCAGGTCTTTATGTTCCGGCAGAAAGTTTTGCTTTCAGTCCAGTGGATCAGATTTTCACGCATTTCCCGGCTGATGAAAACAAGACTATGGAGCTTGGCCGCCTTGGAGAAGAGTCGCGTCGTTTTAAAGATTCTTTCAGGGCTTCCACAAAAAACAGCCTTCTTTTGTTAAATGAAAGTTTTTCTACAACTTCTTTTGAGGAAGGCTATTTTATTGCCCGTGGAGCGGTGAAGGCCATTTTGAATAAAGGCGCCCGTTGCATTTACAATACTCATATGCATAAGCTAGCTTTTGATCTGGAAGAAATAAATGGTGAAGTTTCTGAGTCTGACTCAAAAGCTTCAAGCATGATTGTAGTTTCAGAAGGTGGAGTAAGGTCTTTCAAAGTAAAAGTGGCAAAGCCTGTAGGTCAGTCTTACGCTATGGACATCGCTTTGAAATATGGCGTTACTTACGAACAGCTTCTGGAAGACTGATGATTTTGTCTGCATAAGTTTTTGCTTCTTCTGCGTCGTGAGTAACAAAAATAAGTGTACGGTCATTTTCAGAAAGAAGATTTTTGATTGTTTCCCAGAGTTCTTTCTTCGAAACCTGGTCCAGGGAATTTGTGCCTTCATCCATAAGAATGACAGGAGCGTCAAAAGCGAATGCTCTTGCTGCCTGAACTTTTTGTTTTTCGCCGCCACTTAAATTTTCTGTTTTAGAAAAAGCTTTTTCTTCAAGTCCCACTTTTTGTAAATATTCGTAAGCTTTTTTATATGCGCCTTTTTTTGACATAGTTTTGAAAAGCGGGAGAGCAATATTTTCAAGTACAGAAATTTCAGGAACAAGTCTGTCGTCCTGAAAAATAAAAGAGATTTCGGGACAAGTGATAGTGCCTTTGTATTCATTTGAGGGAATAAGTCCTGAAAGGATTTTCAGAAGAGTAGATTTCCCGGTGCCGGTTGGAGCTGAAAGAGCTGTGATTTTTCCGCCTTCAATTTCCAGCGAAAGATTTGTGAAGATATTTTTTTCGCCGTAAGAAAAACATAAATCGGTTACAAGAATTGCGTCAGTGGCTGGAGCAGCGCGGGACGCGTTCCCGAAAGCGGCATCGCTTTCGGGAATGGAGGCGGAAGCCGGAACTGCGGAAGGCACGACCCGAGGCCGGCGAAGACGGCCGAGGGTGACGCCCAGAAAATGAAAAAACTTGAAAATAAATTTTTCAGAAATGACGCATAAAAGTGTGAGCACAAAAACGAGAGCGAAAACAGATGCAGGTTCCAGAAGAATGCGATTGTCCTGAATCAAAGTGCCAAGGGCGTAGCGGGGCAAAGAAAGAATCTCGCCTGCGGCAATTACCTTCCAGCTCAAAGAAAAAACTGTACGGCAGGCGCCGCCAAAATATGTCTTCACATAAGGAATGTAAATACCTTTTATTCGAACAGGAAGTTTCAACTTAAAAATCTGAGCCATTTCAAGAATATTTTTATCTGTGTTTTGAACGGCTTTTGAAACTGCATCGCTCATAACCGGCAACGCCATAAGAATGCCGCAGATTACAGGAAGGCTTTCTGACGGAAACCAGAAAAGCATGACCATAATCAGAGCAACTACAGGCGTTGAGCGTATTAATGCAAAAGGAAAAATCAAAAAGGCGCGGATATTTTCAGAAAGGCCCGAAGCAAAGCCAAGAAGAGTTCCAAGAATTACAGTAAGAAAAAATGAAAGGAGAACGCGGGAAAATGTGACAAGAACTGAAAGCCAGAATTTTTTTTCGGAAGAAAGTTTCAGAAGTCTGAAAAAAATATCTTCCAGATTCGGAAGAACGAGGGGAGATGAAATGATTTTTGCGGTTATCTCCCAGGCGGCTGCAAAGAGTAAAACTGAAAGTGTGAAAAAGAATTTTGGTTTCAGATTTTTCATTTATTTTCCATTGTAATAAAAAGTTTCGTCAGGCAGTTTTCCGCCAATAGCTTCTGGATTTTCTTTCATAAAAAGTGACAGAAGGTTTTCAATTTTTTCTCGGGCATATTTTGCCGGAATAAAAACGTAGTGTCCGTTTGGAATGGAAGCGGCTGCAATAGAAGCATTGAGGCCAAGTGTATGTTTTTCAACCAGAACGCCGGCTTCTTTTGGATTTTCATTTGTCCACTTTACGGCTTTTTCATAAATCGAAAGATATTCTTTTACTGCATTTTTAGTTTCAGGATTTTCAAGGGATTTTTTGTTGCAGACTAAAACTGTAATAGGAAAGTTTTCTGTGAAATAGTCTGAAAGGTCTTCAGCTTTTTTTACGCCGGCTTCTTTTCCTTTTGTCAGTGCAACAGTTGAAAAAGGTTCGGGAACCACAATGTATTGTGTTTTCCCTGAAACAAGGCTTCCTGCAAGTTCCGGGTTTGGAATTGAAAAATCAAGATTCACGTTTTCAATTTTCTGTTCTGAAAGAATGTGGCGGAAAATGTATTCAGGCGTTGCACCGCGGCCTGCACAATAAACGGTTTTCCTTTCAAGGCTTTTCAGATCGCGGTAGTTTTTGTCATTTGTAAGAAGCGAAATATTTCCTTCGCTGATAATGGCAAGAGTCACAATATTTCCTTTTGAGATGTTCCAGACTTTTGCTGCGGCGTTTGGTGGCAGAACGGCAAGGTCAATTTCGCCTTTCAAAAGTTTTGGAAGCTCCAGGTCGGCCCCCGAGAAAATTTGGAAATCTAGTTCTGCAGATTTGAATTCTGATTTATGTTCTATTAGGTAAGCAGCAGGAATAGCGGAAGGTCCGTTTAAAAGTCCTGCTTTGAGAGACTGGGCAGAAAGAATATTTTGAGAGAATATTGTTAAAAGACAAAATGAAAGTGATAAAAAAAATGCGCGTTTCATACTGCATATTTTGGCTGACTTTTGTCATATATGCAACTGAAACGCGCAAGTCCCGGTCAGGAGGAGGTCCGGATTTTATACGTCAAATTGGTCGATACGCTCGCCGATTTCACCAATAGAGTTCTGAATTTTTCCCGAGATTTCTGTAAGCACAACGCCTGTTTCATTGATTTTTGTTGCACCTATACTCATCTCTTCCATGCTGCGGAGCATAACGCCTGTTGCATCCTGCAGGTTACGGACTTCATTCAGAATTTGTTTGTTACCTTCAGCCATTTCCAAAGAGGCGGTACGAACTTCAACAGTACTGTCGTTCATGGCGTGGAGTGCCTCGTTGATCTGACGTGAACCTTCTGTCTGTTCGTCCATGGCAGCCTTAATCAGCTGAACCATTTCGTCAGTATCATTGATTTCTGAGATAACTGTATGGAATGCTTCACTTGATTTTTGTGAGGCTTCAACAACAGAAATAATAGAAGCCTGAATCTGAGTAAGCTGTTCTCCAATTGTTTTTGATTGTTCACTTGAAGTTTCAGAAAGTTTTCTGATTTCATCGGCAACAACCGAAAATCCTTTTCCGGCTTCACCAGCATGAGCTGCTTCGATAGCAGCATTCATGGCCAGAAGATTTGTCTGTTCAGCAATTGCTGCAATAGCAGTGTTAGCTTCGCTTAATGATTCACTCTGATTTTTGATCATTTCAATTTTGTCGTTTACAGCAGTCTGAAGATTAGAACCTTCCTGAGCACTTGTTGTAAGGTGTTCGAAAGACGTAGACATTTTTTCAACTGAATGATTTACAGAATTAATGTTACCAATCATTTCTTCTACAGCAGCTGAAGCTTCGTGAACACCATGACTTTGGTTTTCAATCATTTTTTCCAAAGATTCAATGTTTGATGCAATTTCATTTACTGCACCTGCTGTTTCATGTACTGAATCACTTTGTGAATTAATCTGGCGATGAACAGATTCAATATTTGCAAGAATCTGTGTAATGGCAGCAGAAGTATCCTGTGTACTTGCGTTCAAGTCTTCTCCTGCAGAGGTGAGTTCCTCTTTAGATTCTTTAATTCCAAAAATAATGCTCTGAAGTTTTTCAGTAAAGTTATTGAAAGATTCAACAACTTTTCCAACTTCATCTTGAGACATAACCTTAAGTCTGCGACGAAGGTCTGCATTACCTGTTGCGATTTCGTAAATCTTTTCTTTGAGTACGATTAAAGGCCTAACCATTCGTGTAATAAGGAATCCGCTGGCAAGTCCGGCAATAATCAAAGCAATCATTATGAAAACGACAATTTGTGTCAAAAGCTGATTTAAGTGACCATAGTAATCATTATAAGGAGCGGCTGCCAGTACAACCCAGTCACAGTTTGTTCCTACTGGGCGGTAAGCTCCACACATTTTCTGTTTTGATTCAGGATCCGTGTATGTACATTCGCTGGTTTTTCCAGAAATAACATCATTTATCAGATTGCTGTATTCAGAGCCGTCTTCTGGAGGCATCGGCATTGCTTCTTTTCCGGCTGCAATGCGGTCAGCAATTCCTGAAATAGTTTCTTTTGTTCTCTGACTGATGATAATAGGGTGACTTCCATTTCCGATTGTAATGGAATTTGAGATTTGTGAAATCCAGTCTCCCATGATTACCGACATAATGGCTCCGGCAAAATTGTCATTTAAGTCATAAAGAGGAACTGCATAGAACATACTGACTAATTTTGTTTGTGGGTCGTACTGAGGATTTGAAATAAAGTTTCTTCCGGCTTTTGCTTCTTTATAATAAAGACCTTGTGAGAAATCGAATGAATATCCGTTTGCAAAGTGTGCAATGCCGTTTTCATCAAGTAATGCAATACTCTGATATTTTTTTGGATTATCCATCATGTAGGCCAGGAGTTGTTGAAGTTTCTGAGTGAGAGGAACGTTAGGATCTCTGAAAAGAGGAGCACGTGCAATTGTGTTTAGAAAAACAAATTCTTTTTCATTTGCATTAAAAATGTCTTCTGCGGCTTTTGCTGCTGTTTGATGAAGAAGCTCATTTACAGTTTCTGTCTGATGTTTCTTAGAAGTCATGTAGGCCGTCATTCCTACAACCCCAACAGAAAGAAAGATTGCTATCGCAACAAAATGAATTAAACGAAATCTTAAACTTTTCACTTTTTATAAACCCCTTTCGATATGAGAAAACAATGTCAAATTTGTGTAAAATATCAAATATCTCTATTAGTATACAATACAATCTCAAATTTGAAAAATTTTTTTATTCTGTATGCAAAATCCTTCCTTTTCTATATAGTTTGTTTTACAAAAAAAAATTACGAGGAGATGTTTTTCATGAAAAAATTACATTTAATTTACGCTCTTTTTTTATTAACTGTACTTTTTATGTTTTCAGGATGTGCAACTACTGTTGTGGCAAAAGTAAAACGTCCTGCTGAAATTGATATTCCTGGTGCTAAGTCAGTCAGTGTCCTTTCTTTTAAAACTGAGAAAACAAATGATATCTGGGCGTTCTTTTCAACTTTCTTTGAAGAGGAAAGAGAAACAGACAGAATTGCACGTTTTCTTTCTGATGAATTAAATGATTTGTTCATTGAAGATGATTATTATTCTTTGATTGAACCACGAACTGTAAAGAAAGCGATCGATAATGGAAACGAAATTCCTTGTGACGTTTATGTTACAGGATATATTGAATATTATGATTCTGATATCGAAAAAAGAAAGCGTTCAAAGAAAGACGATGAAGGAAATGAAAAAGTGTGGTATGAATTTTACCGCAGAGTTTCCTGCCGTATCGTTTATCAGATTGTAGAGTCAAAGACAAATAAGATTCTTTATATTAATTCCCGTGAACTTCGTGCAACAAGCGGTGATTATGATTCTCGTTATTCTGTGCCTTCTGGCGACAGACTTCTTGAAAGTGACCTTAGATCTTTTGCCAAATCAATCGTAAGAAAAATGCAGCCGTATTATGAAAACGTAACTTTCACACTTTTGAGCGATAAAACAAAAGACCCGGCAATGAAGTATGCAAATGAGTTGGCAAAGAAAAGTTATATTTCAGAATCTTGTGATGCATTCCTTGATCTTTACGATCAGAAAGGATATATGGAAGCTGGATATAATGCTGCTATGCTTCTTTATGCTCTTGGCGATTATTATTATGCTCGTGATCTTATGCAGGAAATTGCTGATGTTTATCATTCTTCAAAGGCAATGGACCGGGTTCACGAAATTAATAAAGATATAGAAAAGAACGAAAGACTTAAGGCTCAGCTGGAATCTAGAGATTAAAGCGGTGCTTTAATTTTAATGTTTTTTTTAGTTTCCCTAGTGACATAATTAAAACAATTCGGTAGAGTGAACACATATTCACCGGAACGCATGTTCCGATATCTTAATGCGGAGGACAGAATAATCATGGATTCATCAGTGACAGTGACACACATTAATCTGGGAATTGTTGTGCATCAGCAGCGAAAACAGAATATTCAGCGTAGCTGGATTGAACGCCTAAATGAAAATGCACAGTCGAATTATTCTGTGAGAAGCATCGAGTAGTCATTTATTAGTTCAAAGATGAACTGCCCGTAGCTTCCCACCTTAAAACAAAAACTACGGAGCAAAAAATGATTAAAAGTAATTTTATTAAGATAAAAATCGAAAAACCAGTATTGGATATGGCAAGAACTGGGGAAACAATCAAAGCACTTAGAAAGTTTAAGAAAATACCAGTAAGTACATTACAGGAAATTTTTGGCATGACAAATCCACAGGCAATATATAATTGGGAGTCTGGAAAAAACATGCCATCAATCGATAACCTTATAGTTTTGGCACAGGTTTTCGATGTAACACTTGAATCTTTGATTGCTACAAATCGTGTTGAAGTAGAAGTTGAATCACCAATCAGTACAAATCTGAAATCAGCATAATGCACAGGATGGGCGGTGAATGCCCACCTGTCGTATGTTTTGTTATTCTTCGATTATTTTATACATAGGTTCTTCATCGGGATGAAGTTCCAGAATATGCTTTTCGCAGGAAAGTTTTTCTGCAGGATCATGAGTAACGTGAAGCATTGTGGAAGTTCCGTTCTGCCCGATGATTTCAAGAAGATGCAGGATTTTTTCGCGGTAGTCTTCATCAAGACCGTGACACGGTTCATCAAGAATCAGGATTTCAGGACATTTTACAGCAGAGCGCAGAATAAGGATTGCGCGCTGTTCGCCGTAACTTAAAGATCCGAAAGTTTCGTGTTCGCGTCCGCCAAATCCACCAAGTTTGAGCCATTTAATAGCGGCGGCGCTTTCCATATCGGTTGCGCCTCCGTAAAGACCAATAGAATCGCGGAAGCCTGAAACGATTACGTCGCGAAGGCTTGTGTTTCCAACCATGCGGTACTCAACGTGCATGCGGTAGGAAACGATACCCATTTTTTCTTTAATCTCCCAGATGCTTTCGCCTGTTCCGCGTTTGCGTCCGAAGAGCCATACATCGTTAGCATATACCTGGCCGTTGTCGCCGGTTATCAGTTCAAGGAACGTGGTTTTTCC